>JAJZBX010000034.1 GCA_021846325.1 Actinomycetes bacterium
GCTCGACCGTGAAACCCGCCTCGATCGCGTAGACCGCGGCAAGAATCGCCTCGCCGGCCCCGTCGGCCACCAGGTGAACCCCGAGCACCTCGCCGGTAACGGCGTTCGCGACGATCTTGGCGACGCCGCGGGTGTCGCGACTAACCACGGCCCGTGGAACGTGCACGAGCGAGAGCACTCTCGAGACGCAGTCGATCCCGAGCGCTTCGGCCCTCGCCTGGGTCAGCCCGACCGACGCGAGCGCCGGCGCGGTGAAGGTGACCCGGGGCAGGGCCCGGTAGTCGACACGCTGGTGGTCCGACGCGAGCGCGTTCGCCGCAACGACCGCACCGTGGCGAGCGGCCACGTAGACGAACTGCGGATGTCCCGTAACGTCACCCGCGGCGAAGATGCGCGGATTGGACGTTCGCAACTCGTCGTCGACGACCACCTCGCCGCGCGGCCCGAGGTCGACACCGATCGTTTCGAGGCCGAGGCTGTCGGTACGCGGGCGCCGACCGGTCGCGACCAGCACCGTTGAGCCAGTGATCTCGTCGCGCCCACCGGCGTCGTGCACCGCGACGGCGACCCCGTCGCCGCGGCGCTGCACGCGTGCGACCGTGACCCCCGCGCGGACGTCGATGTCGTCGTCGGCCAGGATCCCCGTCAGTGCTTCGCGCAGCTCGGGTTCCTCCGCGGGGGCGATCGACGCCCGCGCTTCGAGGATCGTGACTCGACTGCCCAAGCGTGCAAAGAGCTGCGCCATCTCGAGTCCGCTGGCGCTGCCCCCGAGGACGACCAGCGAATCGGGCACGTGGTCGAGCGCCATCGCCGAAGCGGGCGTGCGGTAGCCCGCAGCCGCCAGACCGTCGATCGGGGGGACGTAGGTCGTCGCACCCGTCGCGATGACGTAGTGCGTCGCCTCGATGCGCCGCCCGTTGACCTCCAGGGCCGCACCGACAAACCGGGCTCGACCGGGCAGGACTGAAAAACCGTGGTGCGCGGCGACCTCGACGTACTTCTCCTGGCGCAGTGCATCGACGATGGCGTCCTTGCCGGTGGCGAGCTTCGCCATATCAACGACGCCCGCCGACGTCGTGACGCCGGGAAAGTGTTGACCGAGCGCGATGTGGCGCGCCTCGGCCGCAGCCAGCATCGCCTTGGAGGGCACGCACCCGGTGTTCACGCACGTGCCCCCCACGATGCCCGACTCGATCATCACCACCGACGCGCCACGGCGACGGGCCTCGATGGCAGCGGCGAAGGCGGCGCTGCCCGAACCGACAATGGCGAGGTCGTACTTGGTTGGAGCGGGCATCACGGTTCCCTTCGCTCGGGCGCCTCGCCGACTCGACGGCTACCAGGGCGACGCTAGACCCTCCCCTAGGCGGGAGAGTCAAGGGGTACCCTGGACTGTGCAGATCGGTCGGCTCGCCCGCCTCGCTGGCGTCTCGGTGAAGGCGCTGCGCTACCACGAGGAGATCGGCGTGCTGGACCGGCCGGCGCGCACACCGTCGGGGTACCGCGACTACGGCGTGGACGCCCTCGAGCGCGTGCGCTTCGTGCGCGCGAGCCAGGCCTCGGGCCTCACCCTCGGCGAGATCCGTGAGATCGTTGCCTTTCGTGATCGCGGCGAGTCGCCGTGCGAGCACGTGACCCAACTGCTGGGCCAGCGCGTCGACCAGATCGACCGCCAGATTGACGATCTGCACCGGGCGCGCACCGTGATCACCGAGCTGGTCGAGCGGGCCCGAACCCTTGATCCCGCCGCCTGTTCGCCGTCGGGCATCTGTCACGTGATACCCCGATGAATTCGGCCGCGACCAGCCACGCGCGCGAGCGATTGGTCACTGATCTGCTCGCTATTGCCTCATCGTGGACCGACCACGTCGTCATCGACGACCTGATCGGGCCCGCCGTGAATGACCTCGACGTCGGGTCCGTCGACGTCGTCGCGATCGGCAAGGCCGCTCCCGAGATGACCGGGGCCGCCGCGGCTCACCTCGGTGAGCGCCTGCGACGTCGGCTCGTCATCAGCGACGCCGACGCCGCTGCGAGTTCGCGCGACGTCGTGATCGGTGAGCACCCCGTGCCCGGCCCGGCCAGTCTGCGAGCCGCGCACCAGCTGCTCGACTTTCTCGGTTCGAGCGACGCGGAACTCACGCTCGTGCTGGTCTCGGGTGGTGCGTCGAGCTTCTGCGCCCTGCCGGTGAGCCCGGTCGACCTTAGCGCGCTGGGCGAGCTGTGGACGGCCGCGCTCGCCGTGGGGGCCGACATCACGACGCTCAACCGACTGCGCGCGGCGACGTCGCAGATCGCCGGTGGCGCCGTGCTGCGCCGAGTGAAGACACCGCGCGTGCGAACACTGATCGAGGTCGACAACGTCGTGTCGGGCGCACCCTGGGTCGCCTCGGGGATGACCTTCGACTACGACCCGTCACCCGAGGAGCTCGATTCGCTCATCGTCGCCGTCGAGCTGCCGACCGCGCTCGCTGACCGGTTCGCTCGCGCCGGGAAGCGTCGACGGACGCTCATGGCCAAGACGGTGCGCACCAGCGTCGAGAACGTGGTCGTCGCCGATCCCGAGATTCTCCTGCGCGAGGCGACGGACGAGGCGATCCGGCGTGGTTACTCGGTCATCTCTATGGGGCAACGCGTCATCGGCGATGTCGAGGACGTCATCGCCGACTGGTCGGTGGCTCTCGACGAGGCGAGGCAGCGGTCGGGTCCCCAGTGCCTGCTCGGCGTTGGTGAAGTGACCGTGCGAGTCACGGGCGACGGCCTCGGCGGTCGCTGTCAGGCGTTCGCCTGGTCGATGGCGGGCGAGCTCGCTCGGCTCGCGCGGCCGGCGGCGTTCGCGGCGCGAGCCTCGGACGGTCGCGACTTCGTTGCTGGGGTGGCCGGCGGCTGGTCGGACGACGAGACGGTGGCGCGCGCGACGTCGCGCGGCGTCAACTGGTCCGCCATGAAAGAGCGCCACGACAGTTTCCACGGCCTAAGCGCGGTTGACCAGCTGCTGCCCGGCGCCCGTACCGGGTGGAACCTTTGCGACCTCTACGTCGCCGTCTTGTAGGGCGGATCGTCAAAGTCGACAGTGGTGAAGACGCCACCAATGCGGCCGGTGTCGTCGACGACGTCGTGCGACCCCAGCACGAGATAGTCCTCGGCGTCGTCGAGCGGTTCGTAGCCAAGAGCGAGCGACCCCCCAAGCGAGGCGATGCGCCGCGTGTTGGCCGAGTCCCCCCAGACCACGCGAAAGCCGGGTGACGGTGTCGTGAGGGCCGCCTCGATCAGCGGGGCGCAGTCGCGCGGTGAGAGCCAGTTCCACCCAGCGCGCTCGTCGGTCAGCACCGCGCGATAGGACCCAATGCGCAGACAGACGACGTCGAGTCCGTAGCGGTCGTGGTACAGACTCCCCAGCGCCTCGCCGACGACCTTGGTGACGCCGTAGTAACTGCGGGCCGAGGATAGAGGTCATCGGGCACGCTCGTGCCGGGCGTATTGGGGTAAAAGCCGACGGCGTGGTGGCTGCTCGCGTCGATCACCCGAGTCTCGGCGGCTTTGTGGGCGGCCTCGAGAACGCGCCGGGGCCCTTCGACGTTGACCTCGAGGTACTCGTCCCACGAGTAGTCACCGGTCGAGAGTCCCCCGAGGTACACGATGGCGCTTACCCCGCGACACGCGTCGCCCATGGCGCCCGCGTCGAGAAACGATGCGCTGATCAGTTCGGCCGCCTCACCGGGTTCGAGTGGCGCCTGGGCGGCGACGTCGAGCAGGCGAAGCATTCGGCCATCGCGACCTAGCGAGCGGCGAAGGTCGCGCCCGATCTCACCGGCCGATCCGGTGATCAGTACTGTCTGGGTTACTGATCCGACTCCGCGACGGTGCGCGTCGCGAGGTTGACGACGCGGCGGGCGGTGTCGAGGCTACGCCGGTCCAACAACCCGAGGTGGTAGAGGTGCCACTGCGTAACGCCGGCGGCGCGGTAGCGGTCGATGGTGGCGTCAGCTGGCTCGGACCGGCGATCGAGGCGCAGGTACGCGCCGACTTCGCAGCGACGGTCCGGTGCGGCCTCGAGCGCCGCGATCTCGCCGTCGGCCGTCGTGGTATCCCAGGCGTTCGCGACAACCCCGGCGAGCCGCTCGACCACCCCCGAGCCCAGTTCGGGGAACGAACCGGTCGCCAAGGGCCTCGCCGACGTGTGCAGGGTCACGTTGAGTTCGCGGCGTAGCGCCAACGCGGCGTCGATGACCTCGGACTGCAACGTGGCGCCGATCTCTCGTCGAACGGCCCAGACCTCGCTCGCGAGCTCGTCGCCGAGCGCGGCACCAATCGTGGGGGCGCCGTCGTCAACGCCGCGTCGTACCCGCGTGGCGAGTTCACGCGGGTCGACGCCGCGACGATCGAGTGCTCGAGAACAGGCGTCACAGAAACAGATCGAGAGGAGGTCGCGAGCGACCTCGTCCCAGTGCGCGAACTCGGTCTTTTCGTGCACGCCAGTGTGGTCAACGCCCATCGGGCCGCACGCCTCGAGCACGATCGACTCGACGTCGGTCAGATCGACCACTTCGCGCACGAGGGTCGCCGCGTACTCGACGACCTCGGGCGAGCTCGGGCAGAGCGCGTAGGAATAGCGCTCGCCGAAAGCGTTGCGCACGACGAGGTCGGGGTGGGACAAACCGAGCTCGTCGTGGTGGGCCACGACCACCCACGCCGCGACGTCCAGACCGACCTTCGCCAGTGCCGACGCGGCACTGGCGAAGGTCGAGTTCCCCTCGGTGTGCGGCGCGCTCGGCACCAGGCGACGCCCGCGCCACGCCTCGGGACGCACCGGTACGTAACTGGCCGAAGTCGTCACCTCGCGAACGCGCCGGTACGGGTGCAGGGGGCTCACCGTGCGACTCGCGTGATAGGTCGCGGCCACGGCCACCACGTCGCAGCCCAGGCTCGCGGCGCGCGACGCGGCGGCCGGGTCGCCGTCGAAGTCCCACGGGTAGGCGTAGCCGACGACGCTCACCAGCGCGCGACGCTCGGGTCGAAGTTCGGCTCGAATGACCGACGGCAGCTGGTGTCGTCGCGCAAGCGCACCCCGCACGCGACGTACTGCTCGTGCAGGCGCGCGAGCGCGTCGCGGTCCAGTTCGACGCCCAGTCCCGGACCGGTGGGGACCGCGACCGCACCCTCCACGAAGTTCAGTGCGCCGCGGGCGACGACGTCCTCGTGCTTCCAGGCCCGGTGCGTGTCAAGGGCGTACGTAAGGTTCTCGACGGTGCTGGCGAGGTGGGTCATCGCGGCGAGGCTAATCCCGGGGTGCGAATTGGAGTGCATCGAGAGTCCGAGGTCAAACGTGGAGCAGATCCGCGCGAGTGACTGCGACTCGCGCAGGCCCCCCCAATAGTGGTGGTCGGACAGGATCACGGCGACGGCACGCTCGAGCGCACGGCGCCGCCCAGGAGGTCAGGGACGGGACGACCAAGGAGGTGTCCCTGCGCGTCGAGGCACGCGACTTCGAAACTGGAAAAGACGCGCAGTACCGTGCCCGCCGAGGTGATCTGGCGGGTGAGGCCGCGTCGATCGGTGCCCACGGCGCCCGATAGTGACGCGGCGCAGCGTCGGGCAATCTCGCCGGTGCGAAAGACGTCCACCCCAACGAGGTCGACGGCCGCTCGAACCAGCCGTTCGACGTGGCGCTCGTCGCCGTAGGTCTCACCGAGACCGACGGCCCCGTCTTCGGTCTCGACCTCCAGCACGGCGCGAACCGCGAAGGGCTCATGGACACCGACGTCGTTAAGCAGCGGCGGGTCGGCAAAGGCGACCGGCGTGACGCGAACGGCGACGATTCGACTTGCGCTCACCGGCCCCCTCTCGCCCGTTCCTCGCGGAGCGGGGCTAGGAGCAGATTAACCTTGCCAGGTCGGACGATCGGCGCCGCCGCGGCGCGACGGGAGGAACAGTGGCCACCTTCGTCCAACGAGTCCGCGCGGGCGAGGCGACCCGGGGGACGTTCCTTAATCTCGGATCTGCCCTCGTCGCCGAGGTCTGCGCACTGAGCAGCTTCGACTGGCTGCTCGTGGACCTCGAGCACGACGTCGGTGACGAGGACGCGCTCGTCGGACAGATTCTCGCGGGGGCGGCCCGCGGCGTGCCCGTTGTCGTGCGCGTCGAGACGGCCGAGCGCATTCGCGTTGGCCACGCACTCGACCTCGGTGCGCTCGGCGTGATGTTCCCTCGCCTCGACGACCCCGCGCAGGTCGCCGCGGCGGTCCAGCACCTGTGGTATCCACCCCAGGGCGATCGCGGCGTCGCCGGCTACAACCGGGCCCGACAGTTCGGCGACGACGTGCGCACATCGCTCGAGGTGAACGAGTCACCGCTCGCCATCGTGCAGATCGAGTCAGCCCTCGCCCTCGACGGTGTCGAGGCGATCGCCGCGCTGGACGGCGTCGACGTGCTCTTCGTCGGCCCGAGTGACCTCTCCGCCTCGCTCGGAATTCCCGGACAGCTCGAGTCACCGCTGTTCCAGGCGGCGCTCGCGCGCGTCGCCAGCGCCGCCGCCGCAACGGGCAAGGCCGCGGGAATCTTGACCGGTGATCCCGCGATGACCGCGTGGTACCACGATCACGGCTTCGCCTTCGTCGCCGTCGCGTCGGATTCGGCCCTCTTGCGACTCGCCGCTACCAACGCGGCGCAACCACCGAGCGAAACGAGGGCACCGACATGACCGCGCCAACCGCCGGAACCAAGGAACGAATCGGCTTCGCCGGACTCGGCACGATGGGCACCCCGATGGCGGCGAACCTCGCGCGGGCGGGCTTCTCGCTCACCGTGTGGAACCGGACGCCCGGCAAGGCAACGCGCTGGTCGAGCTCGGGGCCCGTGAGGCGACGAGTCCGGCCGACCTCGCCTCGACGAGCGACGTCGTCATCACCTGTCTCACCGACTCGCCCCAGGTGGAGTTGGTCCTGTTTGGACCCGACGGGCTCGCCGGCGGTCTCGCCGCGGGTTCGTTGGTCATCGACACCTCGACCATCAGCCCCCGGCGCGCGATTGAGTTCGCCCAGCGCCTGGCGACCCACGGGGTCATGATGCTCGACGCGCCGGTCACCGGTGGCTCCGAGGGAGCCCGCCTCGCGACGCTGACGATCCTGGTCGGGGGCAGCGACGTTGAATTCGATCGCGCGCACGACGTGCTCGCGGCCATGGGCAGCAACGTCGCCCACCTGGGCCCGCTCGGCGCTGGCCAGTGGGCCAAGGCCATCAACCAGGTGATCCTCGCCGGGACGTACCTGGGCGTGGCCGAGGGTGTCGTGCTCGCGCTGAAGGCCGGCCTGGACGCCGAGAAGATTGTCGGCGCCCTCGGCGGCGGGGCCGCCGGCTCGTGGGTGTTGGCCAATCGCAGCGGCCGCATGATCGACGACGACTATCCGCTCGGCTTCAAAATCGAGCTGCACCGCAAGGACCTGGGCATCGGACTCGAACTGGCCCGCGACGTCGGCGCGACCTTGCCGGTCACGGCGCTAGCGGCCGCCTTCGAAGACGGCATCATCGCCCAGGGTCACGGTGGCGACGACAACGCCGCGCTGGCGCGCGCCATCCGCAGGCTTTCGGGACTCTAGACGCAAGCTCGTGACGTGCGCCGTCGCCAGCGCATTGGCGACGCCGAGGGTCGGTTCTGAACTCAGTGTGGGGCCCCGTTCGGTTACCAAGGTCGCGCGAGGGCCATGATTTCTTGAGGTGACGCCCGTCTAGCGGGCTAAACTGATCGACGACACGCACGAGGAGTAGCGATGACGATTCGTCCCGTAGCGCCGCCCGGGGCTCCGTGTTGGGTCGACCTGTGGACCTCAGACGTCGAGGGAAGTCGCCACTTCTACACCGAGCTTTTCGGTTGGCGGGCCGAAGAGCCCAGCCCCGAGTTCGGTGGGTATTTCATGTTCACCCGTGCCGAGATACCCATCGCTGGGGCGATGGGCGAGATGGGCGAGACACCCGCCGATAACACCTGGAAGCCGTACTTCGCCAGCGACGACATTGAGCGCACCCTCCAGCTCGCCGCCGAGCATGGCGCGACGCTGCGCCAGCCGGCCGTCGCGATCGGCGATCTTGGCCAGCAGGCCGTCATCACCGATCCGGCCGGAGCGGTCACGGGCATCTGGCAGCCGGACAGCTTTCCCGGATTCACCGTGATCCACGAACACGCCACCCCGAGTTTCGTAGCCATCAACGTCCGCGACTACCACACCGAGATCGCGTTCTACCGCCGAGTTTTCGCCTGGGATCCGCTCGAAGAGGAGAACGACGGCCACCACTACGCCGGCTACATGGATCTGGTGAGCGACCGGCCGATAGCGGGCGTGGGCGACGAGGATGAGTCCCTGGCCCCCGAGGAGTCGCCGCAGTGGACGATCTTCTGGCAATGCGATGACGTCGGAACCTCGGTCGCCAAGCTTCGTGCCCTCGGCGGTACCGTCATCGCCGAGCCCACCGACGGCGGACTCGGGCGAATCGCCCACGTCGCTGATCCCAGCGGCGCCCGCTTCTGCCTCTTCAGCTCAAAGGTTAAGTAGCACGACGGCAACGCGCGCGGCATCGACGACGTCGTGCTCGTCTTGCATTGGCGCAGGTTGGCAACCGGCAAAACACCGATGCGGTTCCAGCTGCGCGCGACGTCGGCTCGAGCATCCAACGTCGGCCCCGACCGCTCGTACGGCGACCTCGCGCTGAACCTCGACGAGAAACGCCCCGGTGGTGCGGTGGTGCTCGCCAGCCGCCAAGGGACCTCGCGTCGCGTCGCTACGCTTCGACCATGTCCACCTACCAACCCGCCGCCACCCGCTACGACACGATGGCCTACCGCCGCTGCGGTCGCAGCGGCCTCGCGCTGCCGGCGATCGCCCTCGGGCTTTGGCACAATTTTGGTGACGACCACCCGATGGATAGCCGGCACGCCATACTGCGACGAGCCTTTGACCGAGGCGTCACCCACTTCGACTTGGCGAACAACTACGGCACTCCCTACGGCAGCGCCGAAACCAACTTCGGGCGAATCCTGCGCGAGGACTTCTCGTCACATCGCGACGAGCTCGTGATCTCCACCAAGGCCGGCTGGGACATGTGGCCCGGTCCCTACGGTGACCTCGGCTCTCGCAAGTATCTCCTGGCGAGCCTCGATCAGAGCCTGCGTCGCCTGGGGCTGGACTACGTCGACATCTTCTACCACCACCACTACGACGCGACGACCCCGCTCGAGGAGACCATGGGTGCCCTCGACCACGCGGTGCGCAGCGGCAAGGCTCTCTACGTCGGGATCTCCTCGTACTCCGCCGAGCGCACCATCGAGGCCATCACCATCCTGCGACGCCTCGGCACGCCGCTGCTGGTTCACCAGCCGTCGTACTCGATGCTCAACCGGTGGATCGAGGAAGGTCTCCTCGACGTCCTCGATGCCGAGGGCGTGGGCTGCGTCGCGTTCTCCCCGCTCGCCCAAGGTCTCTTGACCAACCGCTACCTTCGCGGGGTGCCCGAGGGTTCTCGGGCCGCCAAGGGCACGTCGTTCACTAACTCGATGCTGAGTGAGGTGAACCTGGCCCACGTCGCCGCCCTCGCCGACATCGCCCAGCACCGCGGCCAGTCGCTCGCTCAGATGGCTATCGCGTGGACACTGCGGGACCGACGCGTCACCTCCGCGCTCATCGGTGCGAGCAGCGTTGCACAGCTCGACGAGAGCCTCGACGCACTCAATCAGACGGCATTCGCCCCCGACGAGCTCGCGGCGATCGACGCGCACGCTGTCGAGGGGCACATTGACCTATGGCGCGACGTCGCGTCGAGTTGAGATGACTCCAGAGTACCCATTGGTGAGCCGAGTCGATGGTGGTGAACTACACGACGATCAGCACGTACGTCTCGACCCGCTGTGGACCAAGCTTCGGTCGCTCATCATGTAGGCGCCGTTCCCGCAGCGCGAGGAACCCAAGTGCCGCGGACAAGAACATCGAGATCATGACTTCGACGTCGACGTCGAGACCAACCAGATTGCCAACTGCCACCACGACGGCACTGCTCTCGACCATCCCGAATTGGGCGATTCCGTAAATCCCCTGCATCGAGTGGCCGAACGTTCAGGCAGTGCTTCGAGCGGAGGACCTCCGCGATCCCGGGACGCCGATCACCGAGACCACGCTGTTCAACTAGACGAGGGCCCCGACACCAGCCACGTTCGCGAATGTCGACACCATCGCTTGGCGCTGCTGTCGATTTAGTTGACAGTTTCTTTCCATAGTCTCACGCCGCGACATCCACTTCGTCAAGGGCCTGAAACACGGCTTCAAATTCCACTGGCGTCATGCACCCGAGGCTGC
>JAJZBX010000035.1 GCA_021846325.1 Actinomycetes bacterium
GCGTCAAGAGAGTCGCCTTCGGCTTCACGTCGTTTCGGAACTACCGCATCCGCTCACTGCTCTACGCAGGTCGCCCCAACTGGTCACTGCTCGACACCGTCACTCCCCGGTGATCTGCGAAGAGCCAGTTTGTTAGCAGTTCTCGTGAGATCTCGTGCACCGAGTGCAAACTATGTATCCCATACCACCTGATCATCCGGCATAGAGATTTCCAAGAGCAGTCTGAAAGCTGATCAAGCGCGCCTGGCAGTCAAGAGGTCAGGGGTTCGAATCCCCTTACCTCCACCGAGGGTGCGTTCTTCAAACTGCGGTCCTCGAACGAACATGTGCCCTAGTCGGATGGCGAAGACGCCACGCGAAACTGGGACGGGTACTCGCTCACGACTCTCATCCACACGGACCATCGTGACGACACCACGCTGACCGTTCTCGACTGGAGCGGGCCACGCTCAGTGGCGCGCTACGACGGCAACCCTTGCGCGGGGGTCTGATCAGCGAAGAAGTGTGTGATGGACTGTCCTGAATTAGCGCCACGGCTGGCTATGTAGACGCCAACGGCGTCGCAGCTTGCATTGACGCTACACGTAACGCCGTTGAAATACGCGAACACGCCAGTCGGTGCCTGCACAGAGGCGGAGGCCCAACTGGTCCCATTCCAGGACTCCGCCATGGCCGCCTCCGTGTGCGGGCGACCAATCTGACCGATGTTCGAAAACCCAGACCCAACACTCCAGCAGGATGTCGGACCCGAGCACGCAATTGCCGCGAGCCCTACCGGGGTCGTCGCCGAAGGGGCAGCGGCCACGACCTTGATCCAGTTACCATCGACGAACCGAAAAATCTCACCTAGGAAGGAAACAGCGAAGCAGGCCGACGACCACGTGCAGGTAACGCCCGAAAGCGGCCCCATTGCCGTCGTCGACGTAATCGTCCACGACGCACCGTTCCAGCGCATCATCAGCCCCGCGTTCGTTCGGTCGGTTTTGATGCTGGCGGCTCTGGAACCAACCGCCCAACACGAGTTAACCGAACTGCAGCTGACAGCCTCCAGCAAATTCGGGCCGCCGGGAACGGGGTCTGGCGATGGCTCGACGGACCACGTGCGCCCGTTCCAATGCTCTATGAGAAGTCGCGCCTTGGGGGTCGCACCGTCCATGATGCCGACCGCCCAGCAGTCCACCGCGGTCGGACACGCCACACCACTGAGCTGGTTCGCGGCGATTGATCCGGGCGGAACGCCGATGGGGACCTGCGCCCAGGTCCGACCGTTGTAGTGCATCGCCAGTGGCAGCGTGATCCCGCTCCCGTAGCCGCCAACCGCCCAGCACGACGTGGCGGTCAGGCAGTTGATTGCCTGCAGGTCCGCGTACGGCCCCGGTGATGGGACTGAGAAGGGCGACCACACCCCGGCCCGGACTCTGTCGACGAGCAGCCCCGCGTTAGTGTCCCCGACCGCCCAGCACGACGTGGGTCCCGTACAAGCGACGGCGCTCGCCCCGCCGACGCGTTGGTCGTCTACCTTCATCCTCAGGAGTCGACCCGCAGCCGGCGTCGGGGGCAACGTTGTCGGCGTTGGACCAACGCCAGTGGTGAAGGAGGCGTCGGGCCCGAGGACCGTCGCGCTGGCACTTTGCACGTCGAGTCGCACGTGGTACGTCGTAGCTGGCTCGAGGCCGCTGAGGGAAGCGGAGATTGGCACGGGGGCCAAACCACCGCCGAGGTTCTGTCCGGGCGTGCGCGAGCCGTAGGCGCTCGTCGTCCCGTACTCGAACCACGCGAGCGTGGGCTGGCCCTCTGGATTGGGCTCACCATGCAGTATTGCCGTCGTCGAGAAGATCGCGGTGACAGCGACCGTCGAGGCCATTGGCGCAGTTCCGCTTGCCCCGACGACCCCAATTCCCGAGAAGATGAGCCCGAGCAAGAGCGCTATTGACAGGATCGCCCCACGAGCGAAAGCGGACTTGCCCACGTTGACGTTCATGTCTACCTCATTCTGCGAGGCGTCTTTGAGTGCAAACGTAACACGATCGCGCGGGCGAAACCTGGTTTGTACCGCATTCGCGACGTTGCCTGATTCATCGCCAAGCGGGGTGAGGTCGGCTTATCGGCTCGACGCGGTGCGCTCAGTCGCCGCCGTTGCCCACCGCGGTATCGGTGACGAACGTACGGAGACTGTCTCGTTGCCTGCCACGTTGGCCATTGCTCATAGATTTCGTCTCTCCTCACGGAATCCCGTAGCACT
Organism: Actinomycetes bacterium; assembly: GCA_021846325.1. Taxonomy (GTDB): domain Bacteria; phylum Actinomycetota; class Acidimicrobiia; order Acidimicrobiales; family RAAP-2; genus RAAP-2. Next base: position 2,243 of record JAJZBX010000035.1, read on the forward strand.
TCCCAACAGCCGCGGATACATGGCGGGTAGGTAAAGCTGCATTCGTCGGTCACCACCGGGTTCGAGCCATGCATGCTCGCAACGCCACTCACCCTCGCGCTCAATGCTGTGGAGTGACGCCGGCACCGGTTCTACCTGATGAACAACGTCGTCAGCCGATTCGCAGTTCATCGCGTTTCGGTCATCACCAGCGTGCGCAACGTGCCCTGCGCACCGGTTGCACCGATTGCGCCCGTCGAGGTCGCACGTGGCGACTGGCGAGTTACCTTTCGAGGGCGTTGAGTATTCCCCGGCGACGTGCGAAACCGTGATGTGGTCGCTCGGATCCAATGACTCCTCGCGGTTACCGGTGCGCTGGTATGCGTCAGCGAAGTAAGCCCTCGTGGCGCAGGTTGACGCCGTCACGCACTGGGGATCACGAGACCACTACCCGCGAGGTCATCGCATGGACAGTCGCCACCCGATCCCTTTGGAGCTACTCTCCATCAGCGAACAACGAAGCCGCACGGGACCGATTACGACAATACGAACACCACTACCAGTCCAATCAGGAAGATCGCGTGTGATCCCAGCACGCCGATGCTGAAATCACGCCCAAATCGCCGCCCCCCCGCGGTGAAGGCGACGCCACACTTGACGAGTGTGTTGGCGGTCATCGCCGCACCGACGGCGACCAGCGCGCCGCGCACGTCGAGCGTTCCCTTCGCGAATAACGTCGCCGCCGTTAGTGAGCCGCCGTGCGCGTCGGCGAGACCCGCCAGGGCCACCGCGCCAACTACCCCACGAGAGCCGAAGACCGAAGCGCCCCAGCGGGCGAGAAAGAGCGCTCCCGTGAGAATGACGGCGAGGACAATCGCCGGCGTCAGCGTGACAACGCGTTGTCCCGTCACGTCGGTGGCGACCATTTCGTCAGGGAACTTCGAACGCACTCCCAAGTAGGAGATGAGACCGAGCGAAACGGTGCCCGCCAGCGATGGCAGCGCGAGTCGCACGGCGAGGGTTGGGCTCGCGACGGTCATGATCAAGGCGAGTTCGACGTACGTGGCGGCACTCGCGATCCGCGCCCCGGCGACCGCGGCCGAAAAACTGGACGGAGTCTTGGCGGCGCGGGCCATCGACGCGGTGGCCGCGGTGGCCGACACGAAGCCACCGGCGAGCCCGGTCGCTAGGAGACCTCGTTGTGGCCCAAGGGTGCGCACCGCGATATAGCCCACCCAGGAGATGCCGGTCAGCACGACGACGAGCAACCAGATCTTCGACGGATTGAGGATGTCGAACGGTCCTACGCCATGACGAGGTAACAGCGGCAAGATGACGAAGGCGCCAATGAGAAACTTGATCGCGTCGTCCATCTCCGCGTCGCTCAGCCCATCGCTGACGAAGCGGTGAAGACGGCCCTTATTCATGAGCAGGGCAACGATCCCGATTCCCAGCGCTGCGGCGAGCGACGAGTCGTGGTAGCACAGCACGCCCAGCAAGAACGTCGCAATCGCCGCCACCTCGGTCGTCGTGCCGGGATCGGCTTTGCTCGTTCGCCGGTACCCCACGACGAGCAGGGCAACGACACCGGCCATCGCCACCGCCACAATGGATCCACCGGCGCTAGCGGCGAGTGAACCCACCAGAGCGATGAGAGCAAAGGTGCGCACTCCGAACGCTTGACCGGGTCCGTTGCTATGACTGCGTTCGCGCTCGAACCCGATCAGCAAGCCGATCGAGAGCGCATACAGATAAGGCGCGAGATGGCCCACCAACTACGCCGCCGTAAGGGCATTGGTCACGATAATCCCCGTCACATTTGCGACGCTACTGCCCCCCCATCGGTGACCCATTGGACGAACGGGGTCGCACGACGTACCGTGAAGCTATGGTCCTGCGGCCGTGGCCGACCGGTGTCGTCGTCGTCGCGGTAGCCGTCGCCGCTTTCACCTTCGGCTATCACTTACATACACCAACGACCGTGACCAGCACGACGAAAGCACCGGCCGCGACGACGACGGTGACGGCCGATCAGACGTGGGTCGCAACCTGGCCGCTCCCGTCGAGCTCGCTGCGATTCACTAATCCCACCGCCGCCGCACTGAGTTTTGCGACGTCGGTATTGCGCATGACGACGCCGGAGGCGCGCGCGTTTCAGAGGGGTGATTCACGATCGAGCGAAGTGCCAATCGTCACCACGACCAACGGGCCCCTGACCACGGTCCTCGTTCGCCGACTCGCACCCGACGATACATGGTGGGTCTTGGGATCGACCTGCTCAACGGTGAGCATTACCCAACCGAGCGCTCTGGAAAAGGTCTCGTCACCCCTCACGCTCTCCGGCCAGTCCACTGCGTTCGAGGGGGTCCTCAACTTCTCGCTGTATCAAGACGACGCGCGCGCCCCGTTGGTCGCTGGAACCACGATGGGTGGTTCGAACGGGGTCGTGGGAAAGTACCTGGCGACGTTGCGCTTCGCCACACCGACACACCACTTCGGCACGTTGGTTGTCTGCTCCCTGTCCGCCAAAGACGGCTCAGTCCTTGATGCCTCGGCGATACGCGTAGCCTTCTAAGGCCACCGGCGTTATCGCACCACGTCGGCCCGATGCCACTCACGAACGCCAACGTGGCGCCCTCGTGGGGCCGCGAGATTCGCGGCGAACCACCAGCGTTACTTCGTGCTTTCTCGTCCTGGCTAGGGTTGCCTCGTGGAGATTGGTGACGCGACCAGTGCTGATGCGCGCGCCATTGCCCAACTCGGCTACTCCATTCACGAGCGGAATTTCGCTCGACGGCCCGACTGGTTCAAACCACCGAGTGTCGACGACTGCGTGGCTCACTACGCGGCGTGGCTGGGGCGACGTGACGTCGTCGGCTACGTCGCCACCGATCACGATACTTTGATCGGCTACGTGCTGACGCGCATTGTGCAACGCTCGGAAACACCGGTGACGTGGGCCCAGGTTATCGTCGAGGTGCGTGAACTCGGGGTTAGCGCATCGGCGCAACGCAGTGGCGTGGGCCACGCGCTGTTCGGCGCGGTACGCGGCCTCGCGACGCGCGAGTCGGCGAGCCTCGTGACCCTTACGAACTGGGAATTCAATCGTGAGGCGCACTGTTTTTTCGAAGCCGAAGGCGTCAGACTCACCCGTCGCCACATGTCGATGACGTGGCCGCAGCACTGACGTGCGTCGAGCGCCATCGCCGATGAACGCGCTCGCGGCGGCTGCATCGGAGCTGGGAACGAGACGCTGGCTTGGTTCGTGGCGGTGAACTCGGCGATCTCGGCAATCGGGACGCATGGATGGTCACGCGCCGACTGAGGTGGACATCCAACCATCCGTCCCGCCTCGATAGAACCGGCGCGTTGCGGCGTCGAGCCGCGCCGTTGATCACCGCCACGCAGTCACCCAAGGCACGCCCTTCGATTGAAACCACGCGCCACCAAGGTCGCGAACTGCTGAAGCCACGATGATAGGTTGCGCTGATGACCACTTGTTCCTTGGACTCAAACACGGGGGCGCCCTAAGGTATGCAGCGCGCACGTCAGCCGGACGGCGAAGCGCGCTGGCCGTGGGTAGTGGGAGCGCTGGTGCTTGGGGTACCACTCAGCCTCGTGATGCCCCCTTTCGTCCTGGTCCTCGTCATCGTTCTCAGCGTCGTCCTCACGCGAGGCGATCGACCGCCGGCGATGCGTCGAAGGGATCGGGCGATCGTCATCGGCTTGGCTATGGCGGGCCTGGTCTACCTGTTCATCTGGTCTCGACTTGGTATCTCGTCCTAGACCAGGACGAAGAGCCGCATGACGTGACGCCATCAACCCGCTAGCGACGAGTCCGGCGGACGTTCGGCGTCGGACCCACGCTCGCGACCGGTACTCCGCCACGCCCACCGAGCGACGATGCCGACTGACCACTTCGAGGACTGCCCGCGGCAACCTGCCTCATTCGACGAAGACCTCTGGAACCCTGTCAACCCGCAAGGTACCCGAACGCCGAATGCTGAACCGGCATCACCCTGAGTCCCACGCAGCGTTTCTCACGAGATGAGAACGTATCCATCGGGCGCCATCGGTCGAACCAGCACGGCGACGCGACGCGACGCGATGCGACGCGACGCGACGCGACGATGAAGATCTAGCTTCGCTGAGCTGGTCGAACTCGGCGGCGCGTTGGGCGGGCCGAGCGGTCAACCACGGTTCGCTTTACGCCTCGGCCGTGGACGGTTCAGGCCCATCTGACGTCTCATCTTCGCGTTCCTCGCCCTCCTTCTCGAGGGGATGGAAGTGGAAATAGGTGAGAGCGCTCGCCGACAGAACCGCGAATACGACGAACGCGACGATGATCGGTACGAGCCCGACGTGGTGAAGTTCGCCACTGCTACCACTACCGGGGGTGAGCAGGACGGCGACAAAACCGATGAGTCCCGCGCCACTGATGGCGAGCCACACTGTCCGGTTCCACTTGGCGACGTGGCGACCAGGCAAGAACGGCAAGGGGAACATGCCGAAGGCCAAGCTTGCGAATCCAGCCAAGAACACGACGTTGAGCGCTGGGTCGAGAACCAGCATCAGCGCTGACGGCGAAGTCGACGTCGCCGCATGAAAGACGGGGATGGTGAGAAAGAACGCGGCGGTACTCACGACCAGGACACAGAGCGAGCCGAGCGCGTGAAGTCGACCCCGATCTTTGTCGTCGTGTTCGGGAATGACCAAAAAGGTGGCAATCAGGCCGTAGCAGTAACCGGGCGACAGTCCAACGGCCCTCGAAGCCGCGACGCACGCAACCGCAATCACCAAACCGCCCAGCAGAACCTGCAGGTGCACCTCGCGATGGCCCCGCAACGCAGAGAGCACGGTCGGTACTTGTCCGACAACGCTGACGACACCGATGCCAATGCACTGGCCGAGAAAGAGCCACAAACCTGTACGGTCCCAACCGAAGCCCGGGTCCAGGAACGAGTTGATTAACCCGCCAAAGGCCGCAAACGCCACGAAGATGCCCGCGCCGCCGAGGAGTCGTCGACCAAGTGAATGCGAGGCGCCGCGCGCGGCGAAGAGACGTGGGAACTTGCGTCGAAGCGGACCGCTAAAACGTTCGCGATTCTCTTCGTACGTTCGGTCCAACCACTCGCTCGGAAAACCGGCGCCAATAATGCGACTGAGCAGGAGCATCAGGATGCCGATGACGCCCGCGCCGGGAAGGCTTCGACCAAGTTGTCCGAGGGTCGGCATCGCCACGCTGAATTCCGAGAGGTGGTTCAACGTTCGCACTACCGTTAGACCAACGCTGAGCAGTGCGACGCCATCCACGGCGCAACTCACCGATATTTCGTGATGGCCGAGCGTCGCGTTACCCGGGATGACCAAGTGCGTGTCTTCGAGAAGCTGTCCGGACGGGGTCAACTGCGCGATCAGGTTGTGATCAAACCTCACGTAGACGGGTCGACACGTACCCCCAAATGCCGTGTCTCGCAGCACGACCGACATGCCCGGTGATCCCGAATTCGGGTTCAGCTGCAAAAGCGCCGCGACGCGCAATGTGCGTGCGGTGCGCGCTCGGCCACTGCCATTGTTACTGACCGTCTGACCGGTAAAGGTCGTCGCGAGCGACGTGCCACCGGCACTGGTAACGGTAACGGTTGCTCGGTACGAGCCCGCCCTGGCGTAAACGTGGGTCACGATAGGCGTGCGGGTGACGGCTGACGTTCCGTCACCGAAGCTCCAGCTGTATCGAATGATCTTGCCGTCCGGTGACGTCGATTTCGAAGCGTTGAGCACGGTCTTTCGACCCGCGGCGGCCGTGACCACGCTGAGCCTGGCGGTGGGTGCCTGGTCCGACTGGATAGCGATACCGAATGAAGGCGCCCCCACGTTAATCGGCGTCTCAGCAGAGACGGGCGAGGTAGCCAGGTTGATCGGCGTCACCGTCGTCCCCGCATCGGCAATGTACGCGGTCAATCCGTTGGTGCTGATCGCAATGCCGTCGGCTTGGCTGATCGAGCCGGTGGAGACCGACGCGCCGACCGTTGGCGGCGTGGTGCTCAGGTTCAATGGCGTAATCGAGTTGTCGGCGTTAGCCGTGTACGCCGTGCGGCCGTCGGGCGTCACGGCGATCCCCATTGGCTGGGCCGCAAGCGCCACGGACGTTTCCACCCGTGCCGGTTGTACGCGCAAGTTGATCGGCGTCACCTGCGTACCGTTGGCGACGTACGCGGTGTACGAATCGGGACTGATCGCGATCGCTTGGGGTCGCCCACCAACCGGCAGCGTGGTGACCGTCCGGGTCTTGGTCTCGATGAGACTGACGGAACCGCCTTCTGAATTTGATACCAAGACCACGTTGCCACTCGGACTGGCGGCGATGCTCCAGGGACCGGCACCCACGCTAATTGGCGGTTCCGCAGTTGGCGGAGTCGTGAGAAGATCGATCGGCGTCACCGTGTTCGAATTGAAATTGGTGACGTAGGCAACCGCGCCATTGGGCGTTATCGCAATCGCGACTGGTGCACCGCCGACTCGAATCGGGGCACCGACCGTTGGTGGCGTCGTGCGCAAGTTGACGGGTGAGACCGTGTCACTGAGTGAGTTCGTCACGTACGCCCACTGACCATCCGGGGTAACTGCGATGCCGAGCGGGCCGTCAAAGGGGTACGTCGAATCTCGGATTGTGGTCACCCGACGCGTGGTGGGGTTAATCGCGCTGATGGTGTCAGCGTTGAGATTGGTGACAAAGACTGTCCCGGCCGGCACTGCAGCCGTCGAGGCGCTCGCCACACGGCCAGTGAGCAGCACCCAAAACGGCACAGCACCCATCAGTGTGAAGACCGCCACGATTGCTACTCGTAGCCTTCGGACTCGCAGGTTCATTTTCAGCGCACCACCGGCGTACCCCGGAACCTAATGAGCTCGCAGGGTGGCGATGACGCGTCGGTTAAGCGCTCTACTCTTAGCGGTCGTGTTGAGGCTAACTAACTGGATAGCCACACCCTGAACAACGATGACCTTGACGCCATGGATTTTTAGTGCAGCGAAGTCCGCGGCTAACTGAACGTCCACCGCTTCGGCACGGCTTTGGACCAACACAGCATCAAGCGCGGGCGTGAAGACGTTGTCGGTAAAGCCCTCGAGCGTTACCGATCGGTAGTGCTGATGCTTGACCAACTCAGCCAGCCCCCACACCTGCGCTTTGAGCGACTTGGATAGGGTCCAAGAACCGGGCGAGAATGGTCGAATCACCACCGTTCGGGTGCGATGCTCGGGGTGCGGTGCCTTGGGCACGTGCTTTTCGTGCGTGGGTTTTGGCTTGTGGATTGGCTTTGGCTTTGGCTTGGGTTGGTGCGGGGCCTTGGGCGGCGAAACCGGAATAACGATAGGTGGCGGCGGCGAGACCGGCGTCACCACTGGTGGCACCACCGGCGGCACAACGACCGGCGGTGGTGAACTGGACACGATCACGGGGACGGGCGGCGACAGAACATCCAGCGTAAATTGAACGACCGGCGCCGTGTCGAAGGCAGCGTTAGCGGTCGCGTCAATCATGATGACGCAATTGCCAATCGAGAGGCTCGATATCGTGCCCGCAGCGTTCACTGTGCACGAGGTCGACGACGCCGCGTACGTCAGTGTGCCGCCGCCACTCGACGTGGCGTGAATCTGATACGTCGATACCGATCCCAATACAACGGTGTCGGGATTTGGGTTCGTAACAGTAATCGTCTGGGTGGCCAGCGCCGAGGTCACGGTCTGCTGCACCTGGGCGGCGGCGGCGTAGGCCGCCGAGCCGACCTGGTTAGCGTCGATCGTGCACGTCCCCGCCGGGGCCGTCAA
>JAJZBX010000036.1 GCA_021846325.1 Actinomycetes bacterium
GCGCGAGGTCACTCAGGGTCCCGGCCGCGTGTCCCATTGTGACCGTCGTCAAGGCGGTCACCGCAAAGATGTCGACTTGACCGGACTTGGTGGTCACGGTGAAGCTCGTCGGGGCCGAGTTCGGGGGAACAACCAGCCCCGTGATCTGGCCCTCGATGTGGCGTTGGTGGTCACGACCATGATGAACTTGTCCGTGCCCGTGTCCGTGATCGTGACTCGATACGTCGGTCCCGTGATTAGCGTTCGCGGGACCACGCCCCGACGCACCGGCGACACCTGCACCAGCGATGAGCAGCGCTGCGGCAGCGGCAGCGGTGAGCACACCGCGGCGAAGCGCTTTCGTATTCGTTACTCGGTTCATTGGTTCTTCTCCTGTCGTTTACGGCGACGTACGCGCTAGAGCCAGCATGGCGCGCGAACTTTAGAGGTCCCTGTGTATCGCCTCTGGACTGCGTGTTTTTCAGCTGACAACCGATTGAGGATTACGGTTCGCTGCGGTTCAACCGGCCCAGTCCTCAACAACATTGCCCGAACCGTCTGGTCGAAACACTGGTATCGCGCCCAGCGACTGAACCATGTCGGCATCGTCACCAAGCGAAGACCGCCACACCGACGCCTCAGTAACGAGGGTGCCAATGGCCACGACGTTGGCGCCGATCCGGCGCAAGAGCCGCAACGCGGCACCCGTCGACGCACCGGTAGATATGACGTCATCGACGATTGCGACGCGATGGCCCTCGACGTCTTTGATGCGCGCCCGATCGAACAACAGGCGCTGCTCGCCGTCGGTGGTAATCGAGCGGACCGTTTCGGTGACCGCGTCGGCCAAGTGAATCTTGGGCGTCTTGTGCAGAATCACGTACTGATCGAGCCCCAGGTGGCGGGTTACCTCGACCGCGAGGGGGATGCCCATGGTAGCGACCGTCGCGACAATTTCGACGTCGTGGGGGCGCAGGATCGCCGCTAGTTCAGCACCGGCACGAGACATGAAGTCAACGCCCATATCGACCGTGATCAGCAGTGCGAGGGCCAGATCGTCACCGAGGGGTACCACGGGCAGGTTCACCAGTTGCGAACCGATCTTCACTTCGTAGCCGCGCCGCTCCACCGTGGTCGAGCATACTGAGCACATGACTGCGTTCCCAACACCACTCACTGCCGAGGTCGCCCAGCGCATGTTGCTCACCGCCTTTAACGAAGCGGTGGCCGGCGCCAAGGAAGGCGGTATCCCAATCGGCGCGGCACTCTTTCATCGCTCGGGTGAACTGCTCGGCTCCGGACGCAACCGGCGAGTCCAGGACGACGACGCGTCGGTACACGCAGAAACTGATGCGTTTCGTCGTGCGGGGCGTCGTCGTCACTACCGTGACTGCGTCATGGTCACCACGCTCTCGCCGTGCTGGTACTGCTCGGGATTAGTCCGTCAGTTCAACATTGGCGCCGTGGTGATCGGTGAAGCCTCGAACTTCGTTGGTGGCCACGACTGGCTGGCCGAGCTCGGCGTCGAAGTCCTGGTACTCGATGATCCCGCGTGCACTGAACTGCTCGGATCCTTCATCAGCGAACATCCGGCGCTCTGGAATGAGGATATCGGCGAGTAACTAGCGAACTGGCGGTCCAAACAATCGGTCGCCCGCGTCACCGAGACCCGGCGTGATGTAGCCGTAATCGGTGAGCTCCTCATCGAGCGCCGCGGCGACGATGACGACCCCGGGATGACGCGACTGCACGAAGTCGACACCGGGCCGGGCGGCGATCAAACAGAGAATCGTCGTGTCCGTGGCCCCCCGAGTCTCCAGCATCGACAGCACGCGGTCCAACGAACCGCCGGTGGCCAGCATGGGATCACAAATCACGACGTGAGCGCCGACCAGCGATTCGGGTAGACCGTCAAGGTACACGTCAGGTAGCAGAGTGGTCTCGTTACGGCGAAGTCCTACCAGACAAACTCGATTGTGAGGTAGCACCTCTTGGACGGCCGGGCTCATTCCTAGCCCAGCGCGCAAAATCGGCACGATGACGTACTCGGTATCAACCTTGACGGCCGCCGCGCCGCTCACCACTGGTGTATCTACCGTCGTTGGCGTGGTGGGCGTTGCGCGAAACGCCTCGTAGGCTACGAAACGCGAAATCTCCCCCGCCAGGCGCAGGAAGTCGGCGTTAGAGGTCGTGCGGTCGCGCAGTTGGCGAACCTTGTCGGCGACGATTGGGTGGTTGACAATCTGTGGCGTAGACACGAGGTCACTCTACGCCTCGATAGGGCGGTCTCGCCGTGGCGCCAGGTCGCCCAAACCCGTACTGCCGGTACGCTTGGCGCGTGACTCTGGCGACCAGCGGCCCGACCGACGACGCCCGAGCCGACAGCAACCCACTGGGCGGCGTGTACTCGTCGTACCGCGGCTCTCGCGCCAAAATCTCTCGTGAACAGGGACTTCCGTGGTGGCGACGAATTCTGCCGGTCGTTGCCTCGCACCGAGCCACCTTCGTCGCCGCCATCACCCTGTCATTCGTCAGCCTGGTCTTTCAGACCCTGGTACCCAATCTGTTGAACGGGGCCATCGATCACACCCTCGTGCGACATTCGACCTCGCTGCACACCGTCGTGGTGCGCATTCTGATCGTTGGCGTGATCGCGGGGATCACGGGCATTCTCTCACGCCGGTACGTGTTCTTAACGGCGTACAACGTTGAGGCCGACTTGCGCACGTTGATCTACGAGCATCTGACGTGGCTGTCGTTCAGCTTCTACGATCGGGTCCAGTCGGGACAGCTGATCAGCCGGGCCAACAGCGACATTCGCAGCGTCCAGATGTACTCCACCTTCGCCCCACTCATCGTCGTGCAGAGCTTTATTGGCGTCATCGCCTTCGCCTTCATGTTGTCGATCAACGTTCCCCTCGCCCTCATCGCCATGGTCGTGATGCCGATCCTCTACGTCGTCGGGATCAAGATGCGCCGAGTGATGTTCCCCATCTCGTGGATCACCCAGGCCCGTCTGGCCGACGTCGCCACCATCGTTGACGAGAACGTCAACGGGGTCCGCGTCGTGAAGTCGTTCGCCCAGGAAGAGGCCGAGGTGAACCGCCTGGCCGACGCCGCCGAGCGCGTGGCGTGGGCGTATATCAAGGACGCGCAACTGCGCGCTGTCTGGTCGCCGTGGGTCCAGAATCTCCCTCAACTGGGACTGGCGCTCGTCCTGTTCTTCGGCGGTTGGATGGTCATCGGGGGCCACCTCGGCCTGGGCGCCATCCTCGCGTTCAATGCGTACCTCCTGATGCTCCAGGCGCCATTCATGATGCTCGGTCAATTAGTCATGATGGGTCAGCGGGCCAAGGCGAGCGCGGAGCGGATCTTCGAGATACTCGACGAGAACCCCGACGTGGTCGAGCGGCCCGGCGCCTACGACCTGGTCGACGTGGTGGGCGCCATCGAGTTCGACCACGTCGACTTTGGCTACGGCGACGCACCCGACGTGCTGGTCGACTTTTGCGCGCACGTCGAACCCGGAGAGACCATCGCTATCGTCGGACGCACCGGATCGGGCAAGTCAACCGTTGCGCGACTGCTCGCGCGCTTCTATGACGTCAGCGGCGGTGCGGTTCGCATCGACGGGCACGACGTCCGCGACCTGACGCTGCACACACTGCGCTCGGCAGTCGGGGTCGTGCTCGACGAGGCGTTCTTGTTCTCGGTGTCCATCCGCGACAACATCGCGTACGGCCGCCCCGACGCGACGGACGCCGAAGTCGTCGCCGCGGCCCGGGCCGCTAACGCCGCCGAATTCATAGAGCAGTTGCCCGATGGCTACGACACCGTTGTCGGTGAACGCGGCTACACCCTCTCGGGGGGCCAGCGCCAGCGCATCGCCATCGCGCGGACCCTGCTGGTGAACCCACCCATCCTCATCCTCGACGACGCGACCAGCGCCATCGACGTCCACGTTGAGAACGAGATCCATCGAGCCCTGCGCGCGCTCTTGGAACGTCGTACCACGATTGTCATCGCGCACCGGATATCGACCATCTCGCTCGCTAGTCGAGTCGTGCTGCTCGACCAGGGACGCGTCGTCGCGACGGGAACCCACGCCGAACTGCTCGCCACGACACCGCTCTACGCACAGATACTCGCGCAGGCCACTGCCGGGAACCTCTGATGGCGTGGGGCGGAGGTTTCGGCGGACCGTTCTTCGGCGGCGGGGGCCATCGCGCCAGCACCGACAGCGGCCTTCCCTTCGGTGGCATCCCCGGCGAGCTCATGGCCGAGGCGACCAAACTGCTCGCGACCGAGCCGCCACACCCGAAGGCAGCCTTCGCATTCAGCCAGCGACCATCGCCGTCAGAGCGCCAACGCCTGACCCTGGCTCGACTAGTCGCGAAGTATCCCGGCTATCTCTACGGTGGTTCGCTGCTCGTCCTCGCACTCAGCCTGATCCTGCAGGCCGGGCCGAAGCTCACCGAGTACGCCATTGACCACGGCATGATTCCCGGCCACCACTCGCTCGAGGTGATCACGGTCTGCGCCACCACGTACCTCGTACTCGCGCTGTTCAGCGCGCTGCTCCAGCGAGTGCAGGTCGACGTCACGGGTCGATTGGCCGCGCGCGTTATGCAGGACCTGCGAATTCGAGTCTTCACCCATCTGCAGCGGCTGAGTCTCGACTTCTTCTCCGAAGAGAAGGCCGGCGTACTCATGAGCCGCATGACCAGCGACATCGAGAACCTCCAGCAACTGGTCCAAGACGGCATCTCCCAGTTCGCGACCCAGGGTCTCACGATGATCGTCATCTCGGTGATCTTGTTTACGACGAACGTCACACTCGCCACGTGGACGGTCCTGCTCGTCGTGCCGCTGCTCTTCGTGCTGTCGATCTGGTTCCATCGGGCGAGCGAACGGGGCTACCTGCTGACGCGAGATCGGATCGCCACCGTGCTCGCCGACCTGTCCGAGTCGCTCTACGGCGTCAGGGTCGTCACGGCTCATAACCGACAACGTCGCAACATTCGAAACCACCGACACGTCGTTGGCGCCTACCGTGACGCCAACTTCTACACCGGACGCGTAAGCGCCGTCTACGGGCCGACGACCGTCATGATCGGCATCCTCGGACAGGGTCTACTACTGGGCATCGGCGGTCACCTCTACCTCGAGCACCGATTGAGCCTGGGCGCCCTCATCGCGTTCTTCTTGTATCTCAACCGATTTTTCTCCCCGATTCAGCTCCTCGTCCAGCAGTACAACTCGCTCCAGCAGGGACGCTCCTCCATCACCCGCCTGCGCGAACTGCTCGAGACGCCCCCCAGCGTTGATGAACGCGACGACGCCAACGAACTGGCGACCATCGACGGACGAATCACGTTCGAACACGTCACCTTCGGCTACGACCCCGATCACCCCGTGCTCACCGACGTCAACCTCGAAATTGCCGCGGGTGAATCAGTCGCCTTCGTCGGCCCCACCGGCGCGGGCAAGTCAACGATCGCCAAACTCGCCAACCGCTTCTACGACCCGACCGCGGGTCGCGTACTCGTCGACGGTGTTGACGTGCGCACGGTGACGCTGCGCTCCTTGCGCAATCAGGTCGGCGTGGTACCCCAGGAGCCGTTCCTCTTCGCCGGCTCGATTCGCACCAACCTCAGTTTCGGTCGTCCGGAGGCGACCGACGCGGAGATCGAGGAGGCGATCGACGTTGTCGGGCTCCGCGATCTCGTCGACCGTCTACCCGCCGGCATCGATACCGAAGTCCACGAACGTGGGCAGACCCTCTCGGCCGGGGAGCGCCAACTCCTAGCCCTCGCGCGCGCCTTTCTCGCGCGGCCACGGGTCCTCATCCTCGACGAGGCCACGTCGTCACTCGACCTGCAGAGCGAGACCATCGTGGAGCGCGCCCTCGACCGCATCCTCGAGGGTCGTTCGGCGATCCTGATCGCCCACCGCCTCACCACCGCGCAGCGAGCCGACCGAATCGTCGTCGTGGATCGCGGGGGCATCGTCGAGACGGGAACGCCCGCGCAACTCCTGGCCACCGGTGGTGCGTACGCCACGATGTACGCGGCGTGGCTCGCCTCGGGCGGACGCGACGCGACGCGCGAAGCGACGCCCTAATCGACCATCGACCGCACGGCCTCGATGAGTGAGGCCGCGGACTGACCCGGTTGGGGCAGTGGATGCACCTGCAGATGGGTGACGCCGGCGTCGGCGAAGGCCGCGATGCGTTCGGCGACGTAACTCGCCGGACCACACAGCGTGGTCAACTCGAGAAACTCCGCGGGCACCGCGGCTTCGGCTTCTCGCTTCTTGCCCGCGAGGTAGAGATCTTGAATCTGGGCGGCCTCGCGCTCGTAGCCGTAGCGGACGGCGAGTTCGTTGTAGAAATTCTTCCCCTTGGCGCCCATCCCGCCGACGTACAGCGCGACCATGGAACGTTGTAGATCGCGTAACGCCGTGACCTCGGGTCCCTCGCCGATGGCGAGCAGTCCACCGGCGGTGATCAGGAGTTCACCGAGCGCGGGATCTCGACGAGTGCCACCCGCGGCGAGCGCGGCACCCCATACGTCTCTGGCGCGCTCGGGAATGAAGAGGATCGGGATCCAGCCATCGGCGATCTCGGCCGTGAGTGCGACGTTCTTCTCGCCGAGCGACGCGATCCACACGGGGATCGCCGGGCGTACGGGGTGGGCGATGATCTTGAGCGGCTTGCCGAGCCCCGTACCTTGTTCGGGGGGCAGCGGCAGCGTGAAGACCCGGCCGTGGTGCTCGAGTGGCTTGTCGCGACGCCAGACGTCGCGACAGATCGACACGATCTCACGGGTGCGACCGAGGGGACTCGTGTAGGGAACGCCGTGGAACCCCTCGATGACCTGAGGACCCGAGGCGCCCAGTCCCAGGTGGAAGCGTCCGTCGGACAACGCGTCAATACCGGCCGCGGTCATCGCGATCAAGGTCGGGGTACGGGTGTAGATCGGCAGTATCGCGGCGCCGATTTCGACGCGGTCGGTAAGGGCCGCTAGGTAGCCCATGAGGGAGGGGCTGTCAAAGCCGTACGCCTCGGCGACCCAGACGAGGTCGAGGCCCGCTTTCTCCATATCGGCCACGTCACGGGCCGCCTGCTTGAAGCCGCCAGCGTAACTGAGCATCGTCGAGATCTTCACCGTGACCGCCTCTCCGCGATCAGCGTACCGGACCGACCGTGCCGCGCGAAGCGATGGCGCGTGTCCTACGCTGGGGGTGAGAGCAACGGCGCTCTCATCGACAGCAAAGGCTGGTGACAACGTGGTCACGCGTCCCAACGAGGCTCCGCCTCACGAGTTCAATCCGTGGTTGCGAGTAGTTTCGCTCATTGAAGAGGCGGGCCACCTCCTCGGTCTGCACGAAGACATGATTCAGCGGATCGTCGCACCCGAGCGAATCCTCGAAGTCGCCATTCCGGTGCGCCTGGACTCGGGTGACGTGAAGATCTTCACCGGTTGGCGTATCCAGCACGACACCTCACGGGGCCCGGGCAAGGGCGGCATTCGCTTCCACCCGAGCGTCAACGCCGATGAGATTGCGGCGCTCAGCGCCGACATGTCCATCAAGTGCGCCGTCGTCAACATCCCCTACGGCGGCGCCAAGGGGGGCGTGAAAGTTGACCCGTCCGCGTTGTCGCGCGGCGAGCTCGAGCGACTAACCCGGCGCTACGCCTTCTCCATCGCTCCCATGATTGGACCGGACCGAGACATTCCGGCGCCCGACATCAACACCGACTTCCAAGTGATGAGCTGGATCATGGACACGGTCTCGATGCTGCGGGGCCACAACACCCCCGGCGTGGTCACCGGCAAGCCAATTTCCATCGGCGGCAGCCTCGGCCACGCCGGCGCGACTTCACTCGGTATCACGATCGTGACGACGGCGCAACTGCAACGAATGGGACGAATGGCCAACGAACAGCGCGTGGTGATCCAGGGGTACGGCAAAGTGGGCGCGCCGCTCGTGAAACTGCTCAG
Organism: Actinomycetes bacterium; assembly: GCA_021846325.1. Taxonomy (GTDB): domain Bacteria; phylum Actinomycetota; class Acidimicrobiia; order Acidimicrobiales; family RAAP-2; genus RAAP-2. Next base: position 7,986 of record JAJZBX010000036.1, read on the forward strand.
TGATCGCGGCATGAAGGTTGTCGGGATCGCTGACGTACGAGGCGCGATCCACGTACCCGAGGGCATAAATCCCGCGCTGATGACCAAACACTTCGGCGAGGCGGGAACCGTCGTCGGGTACCCCGGCAGCGAGGTCGTCGCGGAGGACGACCTCTTCACGCTGCCCAGCGACATCGCGATCCCCGCCGCCCTCGGTGGCGTGATCACCGATCGGGTGGCCGAGTCGATGTCGGCGTCGATCATGGTCGAGGCCGCGAACGGACCCACGACCGGCGAGGGGGCGGCGATTCTCGCGGCCCGCAACATTCCGGTTATCCCTGACGTGCTCGCCAACGCCGGCGGGGTCGTTGCGTCGTATTTCGAGTGGGCCCAGGACCTTCAGGGCTTCATGTGGGAACCCGAACTCTTCCAGCAGCGCCTGGAAAAGACGATGAGCGACGCCTTCAACCACATTTGGGCCCGTCACAAGGAACTGAACGCCACGCTGCGCGAGACCGCGATCGCGGTGGGCGTTGAGCGCATCGCTGACGCCACCGAGGTTCGAGGACTCTTCCCCTGATTCATGACGCGGGCCAGTCACGTTGTGGCGACTGGCCCGCGTCATGACTGAAGTCTTGGCACGCCGCTCGCCTCGACCTCGAGGGAACCAAGCAGTTCTCGCCAAGGGCGCGGTGAGCCAGGCGTCGGTTGTGTCAGGCTGAGACCGTGGACGACGCGCCGACTCGGGAAGATCTCGAAGCCCTGGTTGAGCAGTTGCGCGCCGAGGTGGATCGGCTGAAAGACGAGTTGCGCCAGCTTCGCCGCGATTCCCACGAGGTGCCGCCGCACTACCTCTAGACGTACGAGACGCGGTACCGGCCTCCCGCGGCGACGGCGCAACGGGCCATCGACTGGCGGCGCGACCGATACGTGCCTAGACCGGTCGAGTCACGTCGCACCATCTGGCGACGCGTCCGCACACCCCGGTCCCCTTTAGTGGACCTTGGTATCGTGAACGGGTGCAACTCAGCCCCGACTATCCAGTGTGCACCGCGCGAACGACTCTTCGTCCACTTAGGGCCTCCGATAGCGACGATCTGCTCGCCTACCGGTCCCTTCGCGAAGCGGTACGTTACGTGCCCTTCGAGCCAATGGACCGTGCGAGCATCGAGAGAAAGTTGTCGAGCGAGTGGATTCGCTCCACGATTACGGCACCGGGTGAAGGACTCATTCTCGGCGTTGAACTGCGCGAAACGAGTCACGTGATCGGCGACGTCACGTTGCAATTCGCCAGTGCTGAACACCGCAGTGGCGAAATTGGCTGGATCTTTCACCCGGACTACTCGGGTCACGGCTACGCCACCGAGGCGGCACACGCGATTCTTCATCTTGGCTTTGACCAACTCGGTCTGCACCGCATCAGTGCTCGAATCGATTCTCGCAACGATCCTTCGGTTCGCCTCGCCGAACGACTCGGAATGCGCCGCGAGGCATACTTACGCCAAAACGAGTGGTTCAAGGGTGAGTGGAGTGACGAAATCGGCGTGGCTCTCCTCGACGATGAGTGGGTCGCCCAACACCCCGAGGGCGTCGCGAACTGCTCGTGAACTCCTACATTCGCATGTGGGTACGTCGTGAACTTATGCCTCAAACACGAGGTGGCGCCGACGTCGCCTGAAGCGAGTGCGACAATGTCTTTACGCATCTGCGCGGATCCCCTTGAACTGATCCACCTCTGACGAGAGTCCTGGTGCTCCAGAATGGAGCTAGGAGGACAGCATGAAAAAGAGGCGTCACACACCCGAACAGGTGATCCGAAAGCTCGCCGAGGGCGACAGACTGCTCAACCAGGGCGAGGATCTCGCCGAGGTCTGCCGGCAGCTCGAGATCGCCGAGTCGACCTGGCACCGCTGGAGGAACCAGTTCGGCGACATGAAGGTCAACGACGCGAAACGCCTGAAGGAGCTCGAGGTCGAGAACGGACGACTCAAGAGGATCGTCGCTGATCTCACCCTCGACAACGCGATGCTGAAAGAGGTCGCCAAGGGAAACTTC
>JAJZBX010000037.1 GCA_021846325.1 Actinomycetes bacterium
CGTCATCCTCAGCCGGCGGCCGGCCGGCCACGCTCTACCGATTCAAAGAGCAGCGCCTGCGGGTGACCGACCCCTTCGCCACCTTCCGCCCCCCGGGAGGCGCCCGGGAGTGAGTCGGCGCAGCGCGCGGTTCGCTAACTCGCCGCGCGCAGCGCGCGCAGCTCGGCTGCGACCACGCGTACCACACGCTCGACGTCCTCGGTGGTGGCGAGGGGGTTCATGAACGTGAACTTGAGCGCCGCGCGGCCCTTGATCTGGGTACGGCCGAGCACCATCTCGCCGCGCGCGAGCAATCGCTGCTGAACCTGACGCAGGTCGTCCTCGCTGGCGCCGGGGGCGTCAAAGACGCACGTCGTCGCCGCCGGACGCGCGAGCAGCGACAGGTCCGGCTCGGCGTCGATCGTCTCGCCGGCGAAGACCGCGAGGTCGACGAGGTGCTCGAGCATCTCGGCGAGCGCGCGTCGGCCGAGGGTCCGCAGCGACACGACGACCTTGGCGGCGTCGAAGCGCCGAGACGTGTCGAGGGAGCGCCCGACGAGGTTCACCATCCCCTCGAGTTCGTCACCGCGGTCGAGGTAGTCCGAGCGCACGCGCAACAGGTCGAAGTTCGACTCGTCGCGCACCACGAGGGCGCTGGCGTTAAACGGCTGCCACCAGAGCTTGTGGAAGTCGATCGTCACCGAGTCCGCGAGGTCGATGCCCGCGAGCCCGGTCTTGAGCCGTTCCGAGAGGAGAAAGGCGCCGGCGACCGCTGCGTCGACGTGGAGCCAGCAGCCGAGGTGTCGGGCGCGGGCCGCCACGGCCTCGAGGGGGTCGATGGCGCCGAGGTCGGTCGTGCCGGCGGTGGCGACGATGGCGATCACCCGCGCGCCGGCGCGCGACTGGCGCGCGATCTCTTCGTCGAGCGCGGCGACGTCGAGCGCGCCCGACGCCGTCGTCGCAACGGCGACCACCGCGTCGCGGCCGAGTCCGAGCTGGGCGGCCGCGCGCTGGATCGAGAAGTGCGCTTGATCCGAGCAGAGGATTCGCCAGTCGGAGGCCTCGTCGGGCAGCCCCGACTTCAAGACGTCCACCCCTAACCGAGCCGCGGCCGCGGACCGGGCGAGGGTGACGCCGAGCAGGTTCGAGGCGGTGCCGCCCGAGGTCATCACGCCCGAAGCCGAGCGGTCGAAGCCGATGAGCTCGGCCAGCCAGTCCATGAGGTAGAGCTCCACCTCGGTCGCGGCCGGCGCCTGGTCCCAGGAGTCCATGGACTGGTTGGTGGCCGCGATCGCGAGCTCGGCCGCCACGGCCGGGACGAGGGTCGGCGGGTGCAGGTGCGCGACGCAGGCGACGTCGCTCACGACGACGCCGTGGCGCCAGACGGTCGCGGCGAAGTCGTCGATGACCGTCTCGAGGTCGTCGCCGTCTTCGGGGCAGAGCGCCCGGGAGCGGATCAGCTCGCGCAGCGCGCTCGGCGAGATCGCCGATCGGGGGGCGTCAGGAGACGAGCGCAGGCTCGCGACGGTCGCGGCCGCGGCACGGGCCAGGGTGTCGAGGTGATGGTCGTCCAACGCGACGACGAGGTCTCGCCAGTCCTTCGATCGGTTCACCGATTCGAGCACGTCGCGGTGACGGCGTCAGCGAGCCGCGCGAGACCGTCGAGCAGCTGGTCCTCTTCGATGGTGAGCGGGACGAGGAGTTTCACGGTCGTGTCCCCAGCCCCGCACGTCTCGACGATCAACCGGCGTTCGAAGGCCGCCGCGGCGATGTCCGCGGCGAGGCGCGTGTCGCCGACGTCGAGCCCGCACAGCAGCCCGTTGCCGCGAACGGCGAAGCGGCGTTCGCCGGCGTCGAGGGCCATGGCCTCGAGGGCGGTGCGAACGGTCCGGCCGTTCAATTCGGTCTGCTTCTCGAGGGTGGAGTCGGCCCAGTAGGTCTCGAGCATCCGCGTCGACGTCGCGAAGGCCAGGTTGTTGCCGCGGAACGTGCCCGAGAACTCGCCGGCGCCCCACGTGTCGAGGTTGCGGCGGATGAGGTTCAGCGCCATGGGCAGTCCCAGTCCGCTGATCGACTTGGAGACGCACACGATGTCGGGGTCGAGCCCCGACCCCTCGAAGGAGAAGAACGGGCCGGTGCGACCGACGCCGGCCTGGACCTCGTCGGCGATCACGACGACCCCCGCCTCGTCACAGAACGTGCGAATGGCGCGCAGGTAGCGCGGGTCGAAGGCGCGCGCACCGCCTTCACCCTGGGTCGGCTCGATGATCACCGCACCGATCGGCTCGCCGTCCACCGGCGTTCGAAGGGTCCGCTCGAGGAGCTCGAGGTCGTGGTCGGTGGCGTGCTCGACGAAGGGGAGCGCGACGAAGTCCTTCAGGTGCGCGCTCACCTCGCGGCCGGCCATCGACGCCGAGATCGACGACGCCCGGTAGGTCATGCCGTGGTAGCTGCCTTCGAAGCCGAGTACGGCGCGGCGCCCGGAGATCTTCTGGGCCAGTTGGAGCGCGGCCTCGACGGCGGTGGCCCCGGTCGGACCGACGGTCTGGACGACCATGTCCAGCTGGCGCGGGGTCAGTACGTAGCGCTGCATCGCCTCGAGAAACTGCCGCTTCTCGACGGTGAAGATGTCCAGACTGTGCGTGAGCCGACCCGCGCGCAGATGTTCGATGGCGACGTCAACGAGCACCGGGTTGTTGTGTCCGTACGAGAGGGCCCCGGCCCCGGCGAAGAAGTCGAGGTACTGCGTGCCGTCCTCGGTGGTGATGATCGCACCGCGCGCGCTGGCGAAGACGGCCGGCCAGCGGCGACAGTAGTACCGAACGTTGGATTCGAGCGTTTCGAACAAGTCCATGTCTGATTCCTCTGGGTCGGGGAGCCTTCGATGTACTCGTGCAGCTCGAGATTCGTGAGGACTCGAGTGTAATCACCGAGTCGTGATAAGAGTCGTCAACCGTAGCACGCGCCGACGCCGGGCGCGAACGTCGACGACTCCACACGACGCTATGGTCCCGGTCGTCGCTGGACCCTCGTGACCCTCGTCCGCGGCGCACCACGGACGAGGGTCACGACCGAGTTAGGGCAGCCGGAAGGCGATGCGCACGACCTTGGAGTCACCCTTGGAAACGTTGGCGACGCTGATGGTGCAACGCCGCAGGTTCACGCGCGACGTTCCGCAGAATCCGGCACCGATCTTGCCGGTGACGACGCGGAACTTCGTCGCGGGCAGCACGCCGTTGGGACGGACGGTGACGGCCCTCAGGGTCTTGAGGTCGCATCCCGCCGCGCCCCTCGCGCCGGCGAGGCACTCGACGATGTAGACGTGGTCACGGGGAACGAACCCGCGACCGAAGACGGTGACCACCTGTCCGTTGTGGAGGTTGAGCGTGGGGCGCACGAAAAGCGTGCGCGCGACCCTGGCCGCGGCCACCGCGAAGCCGATCGGCGCGGTCCCGGCGTCGGCGCCCGCGATCGTGGCGACGGTGATCGCGCAGCCGTGTGCGTTAGCGGCCTTGGTGCCGCAGGCGCCCGAGCCGATGGTTCCCGTCTTCACCGTGAAGGTCGTCGAGGGGAGCGTCCCATCACTGTTGGCCGTGATCGGCGTCGCCCCGGCGGTGTTGCAGTCCGCCGACGAGGTCGCGGTCGTCAGGCACTCGACGGCGAAGAGCGAGTCGCCCGCGACGAACCCCGATCCCGTGATCGTCACGGTCTGACCGTTCTTCAACCCGGTTGCGGGCGAGACGGTGACCGTGGGACTCGCGAGCGCGGCGAAGGTGATCGGAGCGAACGCGGCGTCGGTATTGGAGGGCGTCGAGACCGAGATCACGCATCCGGCGAGGTCATTCGCCGACGTGCCGCATGTGCCGGTACCGATGGTTCCCGTCGCGACCGTGAACGTGGTCGACGGGAGGGTCCCATCACTCTTGGCCGTGATGGGTGTCGCGCCGGCGGTGCTACAGCCCGCCGACGAGGTCGCGGTCGTCAGGCACTCGACGGCGAAGAGCGAGTCGCCCGCGACGAACCCCGAACCGGTGATCGTCACGGTCTGACCGTTCTTCAGCCCGGTTGCCGGCGTCACGGTGATCGATGGTCCCGTACTCGTGGTGGCGGTCGAGAAGGTGATGGGCGCGTCGGCGACCAGGACCCCGGCGAGGGTCCCGATGGCGATGAGACACTTCGCATCAGCCGCCGACGTGCCACAGGATCCGCTGCCGATGGGGCCGGTCTGGACGTAGAAGTTGGCCGAGACCGTGCCGGTGGAGCTCACGTTGATAGGCGCGAGCGCGCCAAGGTTGCACCCCGCGGTCGTGGTGGCGGACCCGATGCATTCGACGGCCGCGAGCGTCGCATTCGGGGCGAACCCCGAACCGGTGATCGCCACCTTCTGGTTGGCGGTAAGTCCCGTGTTCGGGGTGACGGTCATGGTCGGTGCCGTCGACGCGCTCGCGGTCGGCGTGCCGACCAGACCGAGACTCCCCGCGGCTAACGCCAAGCCCATAACACTCGCAAAAATACGTCTCATAGTGGAATCCTCCCTCATCGGGAGTGTAACCCTGACGCGGTGCAGAAACACTTCGCGGTCTCGGCGTCCGTGGCGCCGGCTCGCGGCCGTCGAGATGCCTCATCTCGGGTCCGCTGGTCGCTTCTCGTCCCGCGAGGCCGTCGCGCTGGGACTAGGCCGTCGCAAGTCCGACCGGACCCTCCGTTGACTCCTCGTCGGTCTCGGTCTCGGTCTCGGCCTTCTCGATCGGAAGCTTGTGGAAGTAGACGATCGCGCTAAGCGAGAGCAAGGCGAAGACCCCGAAGGTCACGAGGATCGGCACCAGTCCGACGTGGTGCTGTTCGCCGCTGCCGGCGCTGCCGGGGGCAAGAGGACCGCGACGAAGCCGATCAGCCCGACGCCCTCGGTGCGAGCCAGATCGTCGCATCCCACTTCGCCACGTGTCGTCCGGGCAGGAACGAGAGCGGGAACATCTCGAAGGCGAGACTCGCGAAACCCGCGAGGAACGTCACGTTGAGCGGGGACGGCGATGAGGAGCCCCGGCGACAGCGAGGACGGCGTCGCCGCGGGGAACACGACGGTTACGAGTAGGAACGCAGTGGCGCTCACGACGAGCACGCAGACCGAGCCGAGCGCGTGCCGACGGCCCCGGTCCTTGTCGTCGAGTTCGGATATCACGAGGAACGTGGCGAAGGGCCCTAAACGGTAACCCGGCGGCAGCCCGATGGGAACGACGGCTAGGTCGGGGCCCCTGGTCCGAGGCGTGGACTCGGACGTGCAGAGTCTTCGAGCTCGTCGTCATCGCACGTGAAACGAATCGATTCGCGTCCAGTGATCGGCGCATCAAGTGTGGTCAACACCCACTGCGCCACGAGAAGTTGGCGAATCGTCGTGGCGCTCCGGTGGGCCTCAAGGAGCAGAACTCGATCGTTGACGATGCGTATGGCCGTGAGGTACTCGGCGGCACTCGCGCGCGAGTGCTCCCGCCACACGTCGCTGAGCCCTCCGCGAATTGGCGCCGCCACTTCGGCGGGCAGCAAGTCGAGTGGATCATCGGTAACGACTGGTGGCGACGCAGCCCTTGTTGACCCTTGAGCGTCAAATCGCCACGTGGTGGTAAAGGGTCGGTCGGCGGCGCCAATCCGGTACAGTGTCCCGGTCACGTTCCACGCACCGCTCGGCGAGTACTGGCGGCTACCCAGCTTGGTCATCTCTCGTTGGACGGTCACCACCAGCGCCCGGGACTCATCGCCCCACCAGGCGTTCGCCGACTGGTAGTGGGTGGCGTTGGAACGTCGTCGCACCCGCAGCGCCTCACAACTCGCGCACAGCGCCTTCGATCCGATCATCGCGGTCGCGAAGAGTCGGGCACGAACGACGCTGGGTACATTCTCAAATCCCACCTCCGCCGCGGGGGCGTAGTCAACCGAGGCCGGCCCGCGCGCCGAGAGTGCGCCACCACGGGGCACCTCGAGATTGCGGCCGATGACCACCCCTAGCGCCGGCCCCGACGGCGCGACTTCGATGAAGCGGCCCTCGCCGCCAGCATCGCCACGAGTACGGTGAAACCACCCCGCAGGGCTCGGGGCGCCCCGGCCCTCAACTCGTCACCGAGCAAGGCGGCACCGGTTCGCGTCGGCCCCAACTCCTGGGCCACGAGAAACCCGATCAGACGTTCGCGGCCCCACAGCTCGACAGCGTGCGACGTGGCTACGTCGATGGCCGCATCCGTGAAGAGGATCGACGTCACGACGATGGCGTAGTGGGCGTTGTAGTGGGACCGACTCGCGATGACCTCCTGGACCGCTTCGGGGCCAACCGTGTGCTTCCACCCCTTGGCGTGCACAACCGTTCGAGAACCGGGCAGGTCGAGCACGAGGTCGGCACCGTAGTCCTCACGATCGCTAACGCGATAGACGGTATATCCGACGTGTTGGAACGCGGCGAGCAGGCGCCGCTCGAACTCGGACTCCGTCATCGCATCGATCCGCACCGAGTCAAGGCGCTCGGCGGCCGCGCGTTTCGCCGCCTTGTTTCGACCCAACACGCCCACGAAGCCCACGACAGCAACCACGAAGCCGAGAATGAGAACGTTGGCCGTCGCCCCACCGACGCGCGTTGCGAACACGAGCACCACCAACCCGGTTATCAGTAGCGCGACCGACGGGTTAGCCGCGGCGTGCACGCGCAGGACGTTGTGCGCCACCGAGAACGTCGGTGACGTGGCCGACGCACGTGGGTTACTCGTTGGTGGTGGTGGCGGAGGAGGATTCCACGGCGGCTCGCGCGGTCCGCCCGGCGGTGGCTCGTGACCGTTCGAATCAGAGGCGCCGTCTCCATCGGTACTCGACTGGTCATCCGTGCGTCGCCACCCGGGCGCCGCGTCCCAGCTCGCGGCGGGTTCGTCAATGAAGTTGTTGCGGTCGTAGGCCGCCCGGCGCGTGGGATCACGCAGGGTCTCGTAGGCGGTGTTCACCGATCGAAAGAGGGCCTTGTTGCCACCACTGTCCGGGTGGACTCGTTTGGCGAGTTCGTGGAAGGCTGCACGGATCTCCTCCTGCGTCGCTTCGGGTGTAACACCCAAGAGCTCGTAGTAATTGGCGTCCGCCATTGAGAACAGCCTCGCATCGAGCGCATCGCAAGTAAAGGGGAAACACCGAGATCCGTCGCACAGTCGAGCGGCGAACGGTGGCTACGACAGCGACGCTGACCAATTTGTGTTGAGATCCCCACCGGGTTCGATCCCGTGACGCCACAATTAAAGGAGCGACGAGGCTCCGTTCGACGCCGACGCCGACGCCGACGCCGAGGCCGAGGCCGCGGCCGCGCTGAGCAAACGGGTACGTCGAATCCCCGGTCCCGTACGTGAACGATGTCGGTGGCACCGAGTACGAAGCCGCCGCAGCGCCAGTCGGTATTCGTCTCGCGGGCGCACACCTAGGCTGGCGACGCAGATGGGGGCACCGAGGATGAGCGAGTACGTCGATTGGCCGGTTGAGACGCAAGACCCGGTCGGTCTGGCGGTGCTTCTGCCCGGAAAGAATTACCCGGCGACGATGCCCCTGCTCGCGTTCGCGGGTCACGCGGCGCATCAACACGGGTGGCGAGTTCGTGCCGTGTCGTGGAATGTGCCAGACATGGATACCACGTCCACGATCGACTGGGTAGGGGCCCAGCTACGCGACACCATCGGGGAGTTCGATGGCCGCGTGCTGGTGGTCGCCAAGTCCCTCGGGACGTGCAGCGCGGACTACGCAGCCCGTCACGGCTTCGACGCAATCTGGCTGACGCCGCTGCTGCACGTACCAGAGGTCGTCGACGCGATGACCCGCAGTTCCACTCGACAGCTGTTAGTGGGCGGTGCCCAGGATCCCGCGTGGGATCTGGCGATCGCGCACATGGTCGGTGGGGACGTTGTCCAAATCGAAGGGGCCGATCATGCGATGAGCGTCCACGACGCCGTTCGCACTGCCGAGTTGCACGTCGAGGTCACTCGCGCAGTCGTCGAGTGGCTCCGAGCCCTGCCGTGAGGACAGAGTCGAAGCCAAGCTGATGTCTCGGTGATCCGCCCGAAACGTTCCTGGAACGAGACGATCGTCACAGTGAGTCACGAGCGCCGCTTCGTCGTGACGCTCGAGCCAACCCACGCGGTGCTCGCGCCCGACGAGTTCTTCGATCGTTGGCGCGACAACTCCATACCCCATCGTGCGTCGATACGGGGTGGTGACGCGTCATTTAGTCGGCCAATGGACCGCGAACTCACGCGTCGGGATCGGGGGGCGTCTCACCGGCGTCGCCGTCGGTCTCGCGCAGGGATTCGTGGTGTGCGATCTCTCCGAGCTCGCGCGCGATGAGTTCTGCCTCGTCGGCGAATTCGATGTGAACGAGGTGATCGTCGGCGTGTGGTGAGCTGCGTATCAACTCGTCGAGTTTCAGCTGCAGGGCGATCTGGTGGCGGTACTGGGTGTGCTGGATAACGAAGAGCATCACCAGCGTGATGGCGGCCACCAACGTGGCGAAGGCGATCTGCCAGCGGCCGGGGAATCCGGCGACCGACAGCGCGACGAGAAATATCAGCGTGACGAGTGCGACGAGTGCGGCCGCGCCAGAGCGCGACGTGATGTCACCGAGCCACTGGAGGACTCGACTAATCCGGCGCTGTAGTGAGGAACGTTCCATGGCTCGCTTCTAGCTCCCGTAAGCACGAGTAACCATGGCCACCTCATCACGTCCGTTTTCTATAGCGATGGTGCCGCCAGCGACGCGTCGTCGGTGTGGGCCGGGGGAGTCCAAGTGGACCACTCGACGTCAGCGACGAAATGCTCACAGCACGGCTGGTGAAACGTGGCGAGTGACCCGTGGCGTCCGAATTGGAGAGGGTCGGTGGCGACCGAGAATTGATCGCCCCTGGCGGTGGATGGTGAGTGCATGATGCTCCTAGGACGGCGTCGTCGCCGCGAGTTCAGCGGCCGGTGTCTGGAGCTGCTGAGCCAGTGTATCATGTGAAGTTAGTGACAAGAAATAAAGTTCAGGTATTTTCCTCGGCGGGCGCGGTGGCCGCGTGGAGTCTGCTCACTAAACACGGCCAAGTGCTACTGAGCGTCGCCCAGGATCCTCAGATGCGCCTGCGCGACATCGCCACCACGGTGGACCTAACCGAACGGCGGGTTCACGCGATCTTGGGTGACCTGATCGATTCGGGCTATCTCATCAAAGTCAAGGTCGGCCGACGAAATCGCTATGAGATCAACGTAGATCGGCCCGTGCCGGACTTCGCGTCCCGGGCCCAACCCATTGGTGAGGTCGTCCAGCTCTTGGTACCCGAGTCGACGTCGTGACGCGGCCCACGCGGTGACCACGAACCGATTGTTGCGGATATTCAACATGATCGCGCTGCGCGAGCGCGACGCTGACGTCCACGGACTTCTCTGCTCGGTGGCCGCCGACGTCACGCACCTCAGCGGGGCCGGCATCGCCCTCGCATCGGACAATCCCTCCATGACCAGCTACTGCACGAGTGGCGTCATTGGATCTGCGCTGATGGGCCTCGAGATGACCCTTGGCGAAGGTCCGTGCGTCGAGGCGCACCGATCCGAAACCGCGGTGGAAGAGCCGGA
>JAJZBX010000038.1 GCA_021846325.1 Actinomycetes bacterium
GGGGCGTCGGCGGTAGAACACCGAGGTGGCTCTCGTCGAGTCCGCACGCGACGTCAAGGTTGACGTGATTCACGCCGACTATGCCGTGGTGCATCGGGAGCAGGATACGAATCGCGCGATAGGTGAAAGCGCGTTCGGTGGCGACGATTTGCGATTGCGAAGGAGTGTTCAGCGCGTTGCAGCTCATCGATGTACCCAAGAGGATGAACCCGTTGCGCCCCGGAGCGATGTCGGCCGCGTTGAGGTCACCGAAGTACGTACCGTTCTTTCGAACCCGAAGCGGTCGCCACTGGGGAGTCGCCCCCTGCCCTTCGAGGTTGGGGTAGCCACTCAGTCGACAGAGCGGTCCGAAGTTTGTAAAAACGATCCTCGTCTCGTCGTTTCCGAGACCCACACCACCGCGGCCGAGGCGCGCTCGCAACTGGCTCGCGCGACACGGCGGTGCGCTCGCGAGGGTGGTCGTAGTCGTGGTCGAGGTAGTCGTCGCAACGGCTCTGAGTGGCGACCACGGGACGACGCCGCCCGCCGTGGTCGCGGTGCCACACGAACTCAGCACGACGGAGGCGACGGCGATCGTCGTGATACGAGTGAGCCATGGGGCAACCACGATCGAATACTACGGACGCGAGTTCGGCGACGCACTACGCGCCGAACCGAGGAGCGACGCCTGCTCGCGGGCCCAACCGGTGTCGATGTGAGCCCATCGGCGACGCCTGGGTTACCGGGATTACTCGAGAGGGCATTCTGGCGGAGATTACTGGCCTCGCTCGTCGCGATCGATCCGTTTGGTCCGCGGTCGAACCCGATGACGGGTCAACCGAGACGGTCACTATCGCGACCCGTGGGCCGAACGCCGTCGCTGCCGGTGCTGGTGGAGTTGGAACCTGGTCGTCCGATCCGCTCACCCCAAGGTCGCAGCCCGATGGTTTTTGTCAGGACGCGGCGGCGTCGCAGGCGTCGGCGAAGGCCGCCATCGAGGTGAAGGTCCAGGTCGGTGTGGCCTCGACCGGCGGCGCGGGCGTCGCTCCCCAGCCGGGTGTGGCGTGGCGCCGATTAATCCATACCGTGCAAAGACCCGCCGCCTGCGCCGGAACGTGATCATGGAAGAGGCTCTGGGCCACGTGCAACAGTTTGCCGGTGCCGATCCCGAGTCGACGGCGCTCCTCGTCAAGCGCCGCAAAGTTTCGCGGCGACGGCTTGTAAGCACCGACGTCCTGGGCCGTGATGACACTGGTGAAGACGTCCCCGAGACGCCGGATCGATCCCGCGAAGGACTGGCGGTCGACGTTGGAGAGGACGATGAGGCGGTATCGGGACGCGAGTCGCGCGAGTGCCTCGGCGGAGTCGTCGAAGGCCGGCCAGTCGGGCACCGAGGTCGCGAGTGCCTGGGCTTCGGCGCCGCTCACCGGAGCGTCGAATCGCTGACCGAGATCACGCATGGCGCGAGCGAGGATGTCGGGGTAGAGGTCGGTGGGGTGAGCGGCCTCGGCGTTGGCTTCGAGGCCACCGTACGCCTGGAGCAGCTCCTCATCGGACGCACGCACGCCGCGATTGTCAGCCCAACGACGAAGGATGACCGTGATGCCCGCCTCCCAGTCGATGAGTGTTCCGTAGCAGTCGAAACTGAGTGCGTCGAATTCGTTGAGATTCACGGTCTAACGGTAACGGTATCCCCAGTGCGCTGGCGGCGCTCGGGCGCCTCACGATACCGTCGATCACGTGACGCAGATATCTCCCACGCTGAACACCGCTCGCCTGCAACTGCGTCCCTTCGGCGACTCGGACGCCGACGCCCTCTTTTCACTGCACAGCAACCTGCGCGTGATGCGGTACTGGGACGCGCCGGCCTGGACCGAGCCGCCGCGCGCCGAGCGGTTCATCGCGGCGTGCGGGGAGATGGTCGCGGCGGGTACCGGGACGCGGCTCGCGGTGGACCGCCGCAGCGACGGGATGTTCATCGGGTGGTGCAGTCTGACGCGGTGGAACCCGCAGTATCGCAGTGCGTCGATGGGTTACTGCTTCGACGACGCTACGTGGGGTCAGGGTTACGCGACCGAGGCTGGAGGGGCGTTGCTGCAGTGGGGATTTGACTCCCTGGAACTCAATCGGGTCCAGGCTGAGACCGATACGCGCAACGTCGCCTCGGCGCGCGTACTGGAGAAGCTCGGCTTCGTGCGCGAAGGGACGCTTCGCGAAGACTGTGTCGTGAACGGCGAGGTCTCGGACTCGTGGGTCTTCGGGTTGATCAGGCGAGAATGGCGGGGATCACCGGTGCCGTCCCGCACGGCCTGATTTGCTGTTTGCTACTGCGACATGCGGCGAATTACCGTCGCCGGAACTCCGGCTACGAGCGTGGCCGCTGGGACATCATGTGTCACGACGGCACCGGCGGCGACGACGGCGCCCGCGCCGATGTTGACCCCGGGCAAGATCGTTGCGCCGGCACCGATCCAGACATTTGAGCCGATCGTGATTGGCTCGGCGGTGATGTAGTCGCGTCGTTGACTCGGCTCAACAAGATGTCCGGCGGTGACCAGATTGACTTTGTGGGCGATCATCACGTCGTCGGCGATGTCGATAGGGGCGTGACCCGTGAACGCGCACTGGGATCCAATGAAGACTCCTCGACCGACGGTGATGTTCAGGCCGTAGTCCGAGTAGAAGGGGGGAATAAGGATGAAATGGTCGCCGACCGCCGTACCGATGAGTTCCTCGAAGGCCTGCTGAATTGACGCTGGCTCGTCCAACGTGAAGGAACTCAGTATTGACGAGAGTCGGGTTGCGACTTTAACGCGCTCGAAGAGCGCACGCGACTCCGAGGACTTGGTCATGATCCACTGGCTGTTGTCCACCGATGTCCTCCTCGCGTGTCGCCCGAATGCACGCTGAGTTTACGAGAGCCATGATCGACGAAGGCAGCGAGGTGAAGACGGGGGTGATGACAACGGATGCGTTCGCTGGCGGGCGCGACCGAAACCGGGCCGGCGAACGTGACCACGCGCACACTTGCGAGGGGACCGCCACCTGTTGAGTACCAGTTCGTTGCGCGAGTGTCGAGCGCGAAGGGGCTAGTCCCGCCATCCGAGCGCGCGAGCGGCTGGGTTCGGGCCCCACGTCGACGACGCCCAATGGTGATCAGGCCGAAACGTCAATTCCATTTCGCCGAATACACCATCGCCAGAGCTCGTCGCCGTCGACCTCGCTCGAACGGCGAGGGCGTGTCCAGGGAAGGTAGTACTCACCGCGGGGACGTCGGTCCAGCCAAATGCCCGAGGTGGTCCCCACCTCGCCCGCCGCGCCGCTGGCCAACCAGACGGCGGTGTCGGCGCCGTCGTCGACGCGGCGAAGCAGTGGCCCCAGCCGATGAAACGTGGGCAGCGAGACGGCGAGACCCGGCGTGTCCGTCCAACCGGGGTGCATCACGTAACTGCGCACACCCTCGTGGGCCCATCGTCGCGACCATTCGTGTGCGAGAAGAACCTGTGCCCGCTTGGCCCGAGCGTACGCCTTCACCCCGTCATAGCCGTCGGGCCCCATCTCGAGACGCGCGAGTTCGAATCGTTCCGTGTACATGCCGCCCGACGCCACGGTCACGATCATCGACTCAACGACCCCGCACAGCAGGGGCGCGAGCCGCCAGGTCAGTCGGAACGGGGCCAACACGTGGGTGGCCACCGTCATCTCGACGCCGTCTCTGGTGGTGACGTAGTCATGCCCGAGCGCTCCGGCGCTGTGGATGATCCCGTGTAGGCCGGCTCGATCCTCTCCAATGCGCTCGGCGAGTTCGTCGACACGGGCGAAGTCGGTCAGATCGAGCGCCGCCGTACGCACCGCGGTGCCGCCCGCGCGGATTCGCTCCGCCAGCTCCTCGAGGCGACCCTCGTCGCGACCGGTGATCCAGAGGTCAGCGCCCGCACGTGACAGGGCGAGCGCACTCGCCCGTCCGATCCCCGAGGACGCGCCCGTCACGAGAATTGTGCGCCCCTCCATCGATCCCACGGGACGCCAGTCCTGTGTGGCGCGCCGAAGGGTCACACCTACGCGGCTAAAACTCGCCACGATGGTGGCCTCGAGTGCGGCGTCGAGGAGTTCGGCCCCGATGTGGCGGCCCTTTGACCAGGGACGAGGCGTTTTCAGGATCACGTCCTTCAGTTTAGTGCTAAATTACACGTTCGCCGCCGGCGTCATTGACCGCGCTGGCTCTGACGACGGGACGTACTTCGCCATGCGCATCGCCATCATTGGCTCCGGCATTGCCGGACTGACCAGTGCCCACCTTCTCTCGCGGCACCACGACGTCACGGTCTTCGAGATCGACTCGCGCCCCGGCGGGCACGCGCACACCGTTGACGTGACGATCGCGGACGAGACGCACGCCGTCGATACCGGCTTCATCGTCTACAACGAACGCAACTATCCGGGCTTGACCCGCCTCTTCGCCCACCTCGGGGTCGCGACTTCACCCAGCGACATGAGTTTCTCGGTGAGCGATCCCCGACACGGTCTCGAGTGGCGATCGAGCACGCTCAACACGGTGTTCGCCCAGCGACGAAATCTCTTGCGTCGTGACTTTGTCACGATGCTTGCCGACATCGGCTCATTCAACCGTCAGGCCCGCAAACTGCTCACCGATGGGCGCATTTCGCACAGCCTGAGCCTGCGCGAGATGCTCGAGGCGGGGCCGTGGTCCGAGCGGCTGCGGGAGTGGTACTTGGCACCAATGGTCTCGGCGATCTGGTCGGCGCCGATGGTCGACGCCCTCGAGATCCCCGCTGCGACCTTCGCGCGATTCTTCGACAACCACGGGCTGCTCTCGCTGGGCGACAGGCCCCACTGGCGCACGGTCACGGGCGGATCTCGCGCCTACGTCGAGAAGATCGCCGCGCCACTCGGACGACGCCTGCGAGTGAACACGTCGGTCTCGAAGGTGACGCGTCCCCGCGACGGCGTCGAAGTCACGAGCGACGTCTTTGGACCCGAGACGTTCGACCATGTGGTCCTCGCCACCCACAGCGACCAGAGCCTGGCGTTGCTGAGCGACCCGAGCGAAGCCGAGCGCGAGATTCTCGGGGCGATTCGCTATCAGCCCAGCGCCGTCGTTCTGCACACCGACGAGACGCTCCTGCCGCGCTCGCGTCGCGCCTGGGCGAGCTGGAACTACCGCCTCGGATTCGACGACTCGGCCGCAACGGTCACCTATCACATGAATCAGCTTCAATCGATTCCCTCGCGCCACCAGATCCTGGTCAGTCTGAACCAGACTGATCGCATCGACGCGGAGCGAATCGTGGGCGAGTTCGACTACTCGCACCCCGTGCTGGACGCGGGCGCGATCGCCGCCCAGCGCAGGGTCGCCGAGATCGACGGTCGGCGCGGCACATGGTTTGCCGGTGCGTACTGGGGATACGGTTTTCACGAAGACGGACTCCAGAGCGCCCTGCGCGTGTGTCGCCACTTCGGAGTAGAACTGTGACGCAGATGAGAAGCGCCCTCTACGAAGGAGTGGTTCGTCACCGCCGGCTCGCTCCGGTTCGCCACGAGTTCACGTATCGGATCGTGCTGCCGCTGATCGACCTCGACGAGTTGGACGCCGTCTGCGCGCTGCACCCCTGGTGGGCGCGCGAGCGCATGCGTCCCGTCACCTACCGGCGTCGCGACTTCTTTGGGCCGGCGGAACTCGCTCTTGAGGAGGCAGTGCGTGAGAAGGTCGCTCGCGAGTTCGGTCAGCGACCAGCGGGGCCCATCGCGATGCTCGCTCACCCGAGGATCTGGGGCTGGCAGTTCAACCCGATCTCCCTGTACTACTGCTACGACGAGTCGGGTGCGAGAGTCGAATCACTGCTCGCTCAGGTGACCAACACGCCCTGGCACGAGAGCCACGCCTACGTGCTGGGTGCGCCGGGAACCCACCGGGTGGATAAGGCGTTGCACGTCTCGCCGTTCATGGGCATGAACGCCCACTACGACTTTTCTTACGACGCCCCGACGAGCGACCTGCACCTCGCCGTGAACGCGATCGAGCAGGGCGAGCTCGTTCTCGAGACCTCACTGGATCTCACTCGTCGTGAGATCACCCGAGGAGACCTGGGCCGCGTGCTGTGGGACTACCCACTCATGACCGCACGAGTCTCCCTGGGCATCTACCACCAGGCGGCGAGACTACGGCGCTCGGGCGTGCCCTTCGTGGCCCACCCCGCCCGCGGGCGCGCCCAAGGGTTCCCGGAGAGTTCGGCGTCGTCAAAGGGCGCCCCTCGTGCCTGACGACGCCCCGTCGCTTTCGATCGACCGGTCGGACTCGCTGACAAGCCTCGTGGACGCCTCACCAACGAAGAACCACCGGGCGCGACGGCTCCTCTTCGCCCTCGCGCGACGTTCGCGCGGTGGACGGCTCATCGTGCGAGACGCGCACGGTACGGTCGAACTGGGCCGCGGAACACTGGTCGCCCACGTCGACGTCCACGACCCACGCGCCTACCAGGCTCTCCTTCGGCGCGGCTCGCTCGGCCTGGGCCTCGGCTACCTCGAAGGCTGGTGGGACTGCGACGACCTGGTCGCCCTGGTGCGAATCCTCGTGCGTGACCGCGGACGGCTTGGTCGCGTCCAGGATGATGCGGGTCGAGCGGTTAGCCGCCTCGTTGATCCCATTCGTCGCCGCCGGCGACGCCCACCGACCCAGGACCGTCGATTCGTTCAGGCACACTACGACATCGGCAACGAGTTCTTCTCACTGATGCTCGATCCAACGATGAGCTACTCGTGCGCCGTGTTCGACCATGTGGACGACACGCTCGAGAGTGCGTCGCTGGCCAAGTTCGATCGCATCTGTCGCAAACTCTCCCTCGGCGCGAACGATCACGTGCTCGAGATCGGTACTGGTTGGGGCGGCTTCGCGGTCTTCGCGGCGTCGCGCTACGGCTGTCGAGTGACCACGACCACCATCTCGGCCGAGCAGTACGACTACGCAACGCGCGTGGTGGCAGAGCGCGGACTCGCCGAGCGCGTCACCGTGTTGAATCAGGACTACCGCGAACTTCGCGGCACGTTCGACAAGCTTGTCTCGATCGAGATGATCGAGGCCGTCGACTGGCGCCACGTACCGGGGTTCTTTCGCGCCTGCTCGCGCCTGCTCGCGCCCGACGGTCTGATGGCGCTGCAGGCGATCACCATCGAGGACGCGAGCTACGAGCGGGCCAAGACGACCACCGACTTCATCAAGGCCTTCGTGTTCCCGGGCGGCTGCCTGCCGTCGATGACGTCACTGACCACGGCGAGTGCCCGCGCGCACCTGAGCGTGGTCGACGTCGAGGACATCGGCCGTCACTACGCCGAGACCTTGCGGCGATGGCGTCAGAACGTCGACGCGCACCGTGACGCGGTGCGTCTGCTCGGCTACGACGAGAGGTTCGAACGGCTTTGGTCGCTCTATCTCACCTACTGCGAAGCGGCCTTTCTGGAGCGCCACGTCAGTGACGTCCAGATCATCCTCGCTCGAGACGGGTGGCGACCGGTACTCGCCGCGCGCGCGTAATTCTCATCGGCGGTGCTGGGCGCGAAGACGCTCGACCAGTGCGACCACGTCACGCGCGTCGCGGCCCGTCCAGTGTTCGCTGCCTAGTCGGTGCGCGGCGAGTTCATCGTTCACCGCCGCCCCCCCGACGAGCACGATCGTGTCAGTGCGCTCGCGCAGACGCGCCACGGTGTCGGTCACGGCTGCCTCGTGGCCCGCGGTGGTGACGGCGATCAAGACGCACAGGGGTCGTTCGCGTTCGGCCGCGTCCGCGAAGGAGTCGGCGGGCGTGTCGCCCCCCAGCTCGATGACGTGGAATCCGGCGCCGCGCAACTGGTCGGCCACGATGGCCACCGGAATCTCGTGGCGCTCTCCGGCGACCGCGCCTACGAGCACGGTGCCGCGCTTGCGACCCGGTCGCGCGAAGCGAGGACCGAGGCGGGCGATGAGGCGCCGCGTCGTCGCACTCGCCAGGTGCTCGTCGGCCACGTCCAACTCCCCGCGCGACCAGCGACGCCCGACTTCTCGCATCGCGGGCGCCAGCAGGGTGAGGTGAACCTCCGCGGGTTCCGCCCCCGAGGCCAGGGCGTCCTCCACGACGCGCCACGCGCCGGCCTCGTCGCCCGCCACGAGCCGGTCGAGGAGATGCTCGGCGGAGGCCGTGCGCGCCGCGCCGCGGGGTTGGTCGACGCCCCGCCCGACGCGCACGGTGTCGAGGTCCCCGGTCCTCACCCGCCACGTGGCCCCGTCGTGCTCGGCCGCGAGTCGCCCGGTTCGCACGTATCGATAGACGGTCATGTAGTGCACGCCGAGGATCGCGGCGGCCTCCTGGAGACCTACCGTCCCGGTGGCACGCGCCGCATCCGTCACCTCGTGCCTCCGATCGTCGCGAGTCGGCCGGCGAATCACCGCGAGCCCTCGACCATTAATTTAGTGCTAACTATTGAGGAGTCTCCGTGCCCCACGTCGTCGTTCGCATCACCAGCCCGCGTCCACCCGCCGAAGTCCTCGCCGACATGGCGGACTTCAGCCACGCTCCCGAATGGGACCCGAGCGTCGTCTCCGCCACGCGACTCGACACGGGTCCCCTGCGCGTGGCGAGTCGCTTCGACCTCGTGGTTCGATCCGCGCGACGCGTTACGCCCCTGCGCTACGAGGTGACCGAACTCGATGAGCAACACGCGATCTTGACGGCTCGCACAGCGACCCTCGAGTCCATCGACACCCTCAGCGTGGAGTCCCAGGGCCACGGCACGGTCTTCACCTACGACGCCCGACTCACGCTGCTTGGTATCTGGCGCGTCTTCAACCCGGTTCTCGCGGTGATGTTTCGCTCCCTCGCGTCAAGGGCCGAGGCCGGGATCCGGCACCGCTTGTCGTAGCACCCAGGCGCCACCTCGCAACCTCACCGTCGAGCCAGCCGCACCCT
>JAJZBX010000039.1 GCA_021846325.1 Actinomycetes bacterium
CTGTGGTCGAGCCTGTCCGACGAGACACCCGAGGGCCGCTCGATCGTGGAATTAGTTCGCGCAACGCACGAGGTCTCCGACGAACTGCCCGGCGAGGCGACGCTCATCGCCTTTAGCGCTCACACGCGCATGAGCGGGGTCGACGTCGCGGGCCGCAGTATCCGTAAGGGTGCCGGTAGCGCGGTACTGGCCTGGACCGAGTCTCTTGGCATCGCCACCCCCGCCGATCTCGCGGGTGTCATCGAGTCGATTAGCGCCGAGGGTGGAACACCATTGGTGGTCGCCGACGCGAACCGGCTTCTCGGGGTAGTGCATCTGAAGGACGTGGTGAAACCGGGAATGGCCGAGCGCTTCGCGCAGTTGCGCGCGATGGGGATTCGAACGGTGATGATCACCGGGGATAACCCGCTTACCGCGCGAGCCATCGCGGGTGAGGCGGGCGTGGACGACTTCCTCGCGGAGGCGACGCCCGAGGACAAGATGAACCTGATTCGCCGCGAGCAGGCCGGTGGACACTTGGTCGCGATGACCGGCGACGGGACCAACGACGCCCCGGCCCTCGCCCAAGCCGACGTGGGCGTGGCGATGAACTCGGGCACCCAGGCCGCGAAGGAGGCGGGCAACATGGTCGACCTCGATTCGGATCCGACGAAACTCATCGACATCGTCGAGATCGGAAAGCAACTGCTCATCACGCGGGGCTCACTGACGACGTTTTCGATCACGAACGACATCGCGAAGTTCTTCGCCATCGTGCCGGCGATGTTCGTGACGCAGTTTCCCGCGCTGCGCACCCTGAACGTGATGCATCTCTCCAGTCCCCACTCAGCCATACTCTCGGCGGTCATCTTCAACGCCCTCGTCATCGTCGCCTTGATCCCGTTGGCCCTGCGCGGCGTGCGATTTCGCGCCGCGGGCGCGTCGACGATCCTGCGGCGAAACCTCCTGATCTACGGTGTCGGGGGAGCAGTGATGCCCTTCGTCGGCATCAAACTCATCGACCTCATCGTCACCGCGCTGGGGGTGCGGTGATGCGGCGGGTCATTCGCGCTGCGCTCGCGATGCTGTTCAGCCTCAGTGTGCTGACGGGGATCGCTTATCCCCTCGCGCTGACCGGGCTCGCGCAGGCGACAATGTCCGGCCGGGCCAACGGATCGCTCCTCTACCTTCGCGGGCACGCGGTTGGTTCGGCGCTGATCGGTCAAGCCTTCACCACTGCGGCCGGTCAGCCGCTGGCGCAGTACTTCCAATCCCGTCCGAGCGCGGCGAACTACAACGCCCTCGCCTCGGGGGGCACGAACCTCGGTCCGTCCAATCCCGTGTTGCTTCGAAGCGTCGCCCGACTGGCCCGCGCCTACCGCGTCTTCAATGGGTTGCCCCCGGGAACACCGGTGCCCGTCGACGCGGTCACCACGTCGGGCTCGGGTCTCGACCCGGACATCTCGATCGCCAATGCGCTGCTGCAGGTGCCGCGTGTCGCAGCGGCGCGACACCTCAGTCGCACCCTCGTCCGATCCCTGGTCACGCGCTACACCCAACGTCGCATCCTGGGTATCCTGGGTGAGCCGGCGGTCAACGTGCTCGAGCTGAACTTGGCGCTCGACCGGCTCCGTCGGCATTAGGAGGCGTGGGTGCGCGGCAGGCTCCGCATCTACCTCGGGGCTGCCCCGGGTGTCGGCAAGACCTACGCGATGCTCGACGAAGGCGCCCGCCGCCTGAGCCGCGGCTCGGACGTGGTTGTCGGCTACGTCGAGACCCACGGTCGGATCCAGACCGCCGCGCGACTAGAGGGTTTGACCGTTCTCGCACGCCGGCGCGTGGACTACCGGGGTCAGAGCTTCGAAGAGATGGACCTACCGGCGATCCTGGCGCGTCGCCCGAGCGTCGTGCTCGTGGACGAGTTGGCGCACACCAACGTGCCCGGCGTGGAGCACGCCAAACGCTGGGAGGACGTCGAGGACCTGCTCGAGGCTGGAATTGATGTGATCTCGACGGTGAACCTGCAGCACCTCGAAAGCGTCAACGACGTCGTCGAGGCCATCACGGGTATCACCCAGCGCGAGACCGTCCCCGACCGCGTCGTGCGGGCGGCCGAACAGGTCCAGCTCGTCGACCAGACGCCCGAAGCGCTGCGCCGACGGCTCGCGCACGGCAACATCTACCCGGCCGAACGGGTGGACGCGGCGCTCAGCAACTTCTTTCGCCCCGGCAACCTGGCCGCCCTTCGCGAGCTGGCCCTGCTGTGGCTCGCCGACCGCGTTGACGATGAGATTCAGAGTTATCGCGAACGCCACGGAATCGTGCGCGCCTGGGAGACGCGTGAGCGAATTGTCGTGGCCATCGCCGGGGACACCTCGGCCGAGCGGATCATCCGGCGCGGTGCACGGATGGCCGCACGATCGCACGCCGAACTCGTGGGGGTCCACGTCACCAGGGGCGACGGCCTGAGTACCACCAACGCCGGACTGGAGAGTGCGGTGGGCCTGCTCGAAGAGCTCGGGGGCCGCTACGTGGAGGTGGTGGGCAGCGACGTCGCGTCGAGTCTCGTAGCG
The DNA here is from genome assembly GCA_021846325.1 of Actinomycetes bacterium. GTDB lineage: Bacteria > Actinomycetota > Acidimicrobiia > Acidimicrobiales > RAAP-2 > RAAP-2. Next base: position 2,553 of record JAJZBX010000039.1, read on the forward strand.
GTGGCGCGCTCGGAAAACGCCACGCAGCTACTCCTGGCGGCCGCGTCCAAGTCACGCGTGGCGACCTTCTTGCACGGATCGGTCGTGGCGCGTTGCGTCGGATTATTGCGTGGGGAAATCGACCTCCACGTCATCGGCGCGACAGAAGGCGAGACCCACGAGTCACCGCCGCAGCATCGGCACCGATGGTCAAATCGGGTCGGTCGGCGTCGTGAGGCAGCTGCGGGCGCCATCGGTGCGGTGGGATTCATCGCGTTGACACTGGTGCTGGGCGGCGGCGGCTCGCGAAATCTGGCTCTCGCCATCAGCGCGCACCTCCTCGTGGTCCTCGCGGTAGCCGGGGTGGGCAGCGTGCTCGAAGGCGTAGGCGCAGCAATTGTCGGTTTCGCGCTGATCAACTGGGAGTACACGCCACCGGTGCACACCTTTTCCATCGCCGACGCGCGTGACGTCGCCGCGCTGATCGCCTATCTGGCGGCGGCCCTGTCGGTCAGCGGGCTCGTGGACCTAGCGACGCGGCGAACCAGAGCGGCGCGTCGGGCCGAGCGCAACGCGCGCGCCCTGGGCAGACTGGCGCGCAGTGTGGCCGGGGGTCACGAGAGCATGCGCGACCTGGTGACCCAGGTGGTGCGGGTCTTTGAGTTGCGAGGTGCCTCACTGCGCGCGACGACGTCGCCAAACGGGGACGTCACGGTCGGCGTGCTCGAGGCCGGTGATCCCGTCCTGCCCCTCGGTGAGGGCTACGAGCTTCGCGTGGGTGGGAATATGGACCCGGACGATCGCGAGCTCCTCGTCGGCGTGGCCGCCCAGCTGGTGCTGGCGCTCGAACGCCAGCGCTTGATGGCCGAGGCGCGCGAGCGACAGGCACTCGAGGAGGTCGATGAGCTGCGAGCATCACTCCTGGCCGCCGTCTCTCACGACCTTCGCACGCCGTTAGCTTCCATCAAGACCGCCGCCACCACCCTGATCAGTGCTCGGGCCCGTCTAGAGGAGGCCGAAGTGGGTGAACTCCTCGAGGGCATTGACGCTGAGGCCGACCGATTGAACGCACTCGTGGGCGACCTGCTCGATATGAACCGGATCCACGAGGGCACAGTTGAGATCGCCTCGCACACCATCGATCTGGCCGTCGTGGCCGAACGTGCCATCGCGGAGGCCAGACGCACCGTGGGCGTATCAGTCGACGTGTCGCTCCAGGGCGCGCTCAGTCTGCCGGTCAGCACCGACCCGGTGCTGGTCGAGCGGATTATCGCGAACCTGGTTCGCAACGCACTCGAACACGGAGGCGCTCCCGTGAGTGTTGACCTGGACCGTGTCGCGGACGGGATAGTCCTGCGTGTCATCGATCACGGTCCGGGAATCGACCGCGACCAGCGCTCGCGGGTCTTCGAACCGTTCCAGCAACGCGGCGACGTCGCGACGGGTCGGGGTGTTGGATTGGGCCTCGCGATTGCGCGTGGCTTCGCCAGTACGGTGGGCGCCAACCTCGACGTCGAGGACACGCCGGGCGGCGGATGCACGATGGTACTCAGTCTGCCGGAGGAACGATGAGCACGGTCCTCGTCGTTGATGACGACCGTGCGCTGGTACGCGCGCTGAGCATCGGTCTGCGCGTGCACGGCTTTGACGTTTACGCCGCGACCAGCGGATCCGAGGCGTTGCGCACGGCCGGCAAGGTGCACCCCGACGTGGTCCTCGTCGACCTCGGGCTGCCGGGGCTCGACGGCATCGAGGTGATCGAGGCGCTGCGCGGCTGGAGCGAGGCGGCCATCATCGTGCTCTCGGCGCGTCCCCAGGAGGCCGTGAAGGTCACCGCGCTAGACGCGGGGGCCGACGACTATCTCACCAAGCCCTTCGGCATCGACGAACTACTGGCCCGGGTTCGTGCGGTGTCGCGGCGACGGACGCCCACGGGCGAGCCCGTGGTGCGCGTGGGCCACATCACCGTCGACCTCTCGGCGCGTCGCGTCGAACGCGCCGGAGTGCTGGTCCACCTCACGCCCAAGGAGTGGGCGGCCTTCGCCGTGCTCGTGCGACACCCGGGCCAACTGGTCACGCATCAGAATCTGCTCGAGCAGGTATGGGGAGAGGGTTACGGCACGGAGACCGAATACCTACGCACCGTCTTTGCGCGACTGCGACGCAAGCTGGAAGATGATCCATCCCATCCGCGCCACCTCATCACCGAACCGGGTATGGGCTATCGTCTCGAGCCGTGAGGTGACGCTCGTTCCGCGGTCGGTCGTCGCAACGCCGACCGTGACGACTGTCCGCACAGGCTGGTCGAAGGCCTCGGCGCCGGCCTGACGGCACTCTTCCCTGCGGCCGATGATCGTCACGATTAGAACGACCCGTTGTCGTGCGGAGCGCGTGTCCACCCAGGCTTGTCAATCGTCACGGCCCACGCGTGTCAAGCCGTATTGTTGTGCCGCTCGAGGACCGTCGCGTGGACGGAGCGCGACGTCTCAACGTCGGAAACTGCGCGGTCATCGACATGTCACTCGTGGCGTTTAAGCGTTCTACCGGAGATCCCTCCGAGACCGGGTATCAAGGGCCAGACGTCCGACGGTCCGAGGGAAATCTCCTCGGTACGCGGTGAGATGGTGACTATGCTCGGGGCAAGTCGAGGTCGTTCGAATGGTTCATGGCCTGATCCAGCGGCACGGTGCTTTCCCAGACGCGGGCGAGTCGCGCGGGGCTCACGCGCGACGCCACGTGCTCAGAGCTCGGGACTCGTCGTTCTACGCGATCGATGAGTGTCCTTCGTCACTCCGGAACCTCCGGTTGGGCACGATTCCACGCTCGTCGTCTCGGAGCGGTCATGACCGCGGTGACGCCATCTGACAAGGCCCGGCCACCGGGCACGGGCCAGCCGAGCGCGCTGTTCGTTGGTCGAAGGACACAACTGGACGAATTGAACGTGCTCGCCGAAACGATCACGCGCGGGGGACCCGCCGGAGCCATGATCTTCGGCGCGCCGGGCGTCGGCAAGACGCGCCTGCTCGCTGAGATGGTGAACACGCTTCAGTGGCGTTGCCTGCGAATCCAGGGCTATCAGAACGCACGCGGTATCGCACTTGGCGCCTCAGCCGGACTGCTGCGCGAACTGGCTCAGGTGCCCAAGGTGGGCGAGCGCCTCGACGCGCTGATCGTCGGTGAAGCGGGTCGTCCGATGGCGCCCGAGTTCCTGCGCCTCTTCGAATTGGCGTTTCGCTGCGCGCTGCGCCTCGGTCCGCTCGCCATCGTCGCCGACGACGTGCAGTGGGCGGACCGAGAGTCCCTCTCGCTGCTGCACTACCTCGTCGCCGCGGCCACCAGTGCCGGCGCGCCGTTCTTCGTCCTCTGCGCCAGCCGGCCGGCGTCGCGATCGGTCGCGTTCGCCGCGCAGTGCGCGGGTGCTCTCACGGCCGACCACTTCGGGCAGTTCGAACTGGGACCACTCGACGAGCCTGACGCCCTCGAGTTACTCAACACCCTGGCTCCGGGCCTGGATTCTCACGGCGCGACCGAACTGTGGCGTCGCGCGTCAGGCTCACCGTTCTGGCTGACTGCGCTCGCCGCCGACTACGCAACCGGTAGTGACCGGCGCCGGCGTTCGCTGCAGTCCATTATCCGCGCACGCAGCGCCAACCTCGGTGCGGATCCGGCCGCGCTGTTCTCGCTCATCTTGGTGGCGGCCCATCCTCTCAGTTTGACGGGGATCGGCGAACTGTTGACGTGGCCCGAAAGCCGGGTGCGAAGCGCCGTCGGCGAGCTCGTCAACCGGGCCCTGGTGTTGCGAGACGGCGCAACCATCTCGATCGCCCACGACTTGATACGTGAGACGGCGGAGCGCGAGCTCGCCGAGGACGCCCGGGTGCGTGTGCACCGCCGCCTCGCTGAGTGGTTCGAGGCCTCGGCGGGTGCCGGTGTCCGCCGACTAATGCGCGCCCTCGAACATCGCGTGGCCGCCGGACTCGAGAGCGGCGACCTCGCGCTTCGAATCGCCCGTTCGCCCCAACGACGCCTTATCGGCAACCAGGGGCTCGCGTTGCTCGGCCAGATCGCGGACGTGACTGACGGGACGGCGGGACACGCGCTGTCTGAGGAGGTCGCGACGCTGGCCTTCGAGCTCGGCGACTCGGCGACCGCACTGGAGCGGTGGTCCGCGCTCAGCGACCGCGCGGTGGGCGACGAGCGTGCGAATGCGGCGCTCGCGGCAGGCTGGGCTGCCCTGAAACTCGGGCGGTCCTTTGACGTGCACGCGTACGCGGCGATTGTTCGAGACGTCGCCGTCAAGGACCCGGTGCTTTCGATCGAGGCCGACTGCCTCGACGCGCAGTCCCTGTTGTGGCTCGAGAACCAGGTGGGTGAGGCTCAACCGCTCGTGGAGCGCGCCCTCGCCGGCGCGACGAGGCTGGTCGACGCTGTCGGGGGCACGGCGGCGTTGGGGGACCGCGAGTGTGCCGTCTACGTGCGGGCGGTGCGCGTTCGTCTCGACGCGGCGATTCGTCGAGCTGATGCCGGCGTAGTCCACCAGTGCGCGGAACTGATCGAACAGGCGGCGCGCGACCCCGCGGAGGTGCTCGCCGCGGCCTGTGACGGGATCTTCTCGATGCTGCAGCTTGAGGGACTACCGCGATTCGCCGAACCCCGGGCGAGGCGCGCGCTGGAAGAGTCTCGCCGATTGGCCCTGCCGAGCTTCGAGGTGGAGGTCCTCACCTGGACGGGTTGGATCGAGCAGCATCTCGGGCGCCTCGACGAGTCGTCGGAACATCTGCGCGAGGCGGTCGCGCTCGCCGAGCGGGTGGGCCCGCCCCGGCGCGTGACCATCGCGCAGTTGCGGGCGGTCTTGCACGCGACAGAAGCGAGTCGCACCGACGTCGCGTCCAACGTCCACGCGATCGAGACGTTGATCGCGGCGGAGACGGACCCTCACTTCCGCTTGGTGATCCGAACACTCCACCTCGGGATCGTGGGTCGTTTCTCGGTGCCCGACGCCAGTCAACTCGCCGCGCTGCGCGGCGCCATCGCGCGTGACGCCGCGGTCGCCGGCTGTGGGCGATGCCTCTGGGAGTCGACCCTTCAGGCGGCCGAAGCGTGCGCGCGCTCGGGTTCGCCGGCGGCCGCGGCCGAGGCAGTGGGCCGGTGGGACGCCGCGCACCCCGATCCTCACCCGGGTGGACCGGCCGTTCGGCGCGCGTACGTCGAAGCCCTTCTCACCGCCCGTCGTGATCCGGGTGCGAGCGTCGAGCTCTTTACCGGAGCCTCTCAGGCCGCCGAGTCGATCGGCTACCGGCTGCTGCGCCTGTGGATCGATCTCGACGCCGCGGCCGCACTCGCGGCGGGTGACCGGACAGCCGCCATCGCCGCATACGAGTGCCTCGCCGGCGAAGCTGCCGTGGTGGGCGCACGCAGCGAGTACCAGTTGGCTGAGGCCCGCTTGCGCGGACTGGGCGTGCACACCTGGCGTAGGGGTCCGACCTCCTCACCGGTCACGCTCAGCGAGCGAGAACGTGATATCGCCGACGCGGTCGCTCGCGGGGCGACCAATCCCGAGATCGCGGCGTCGCTGTTCCTGTCGCGCAAAACCGTCGAGCGTCACGTTTCGCACATCCTGGCCAAACTCGGCGCACGTAACCGCGTTGAACTCACGGCGATGTTGGCGCACGAAATTGAGGGACCTGCCGGATGATGGGCCGTCCCTCGGTCCGTAGCGTTCACTGTCGATGGGACAGGTGGTGTTGCTGGTATCGACAGATATGGCTGACGTACCGATCAGTTCGTCAGCCATTGAGGCGCTCGCCCGACTTGGGGTAACGACCGTCTCGCTCGCGGCTGACAACCACGCCACAGCCATCATCCTGGAAGGCTGGGCGTTCGACCCCGCTTGCTCCTGTGCCGCCATCGAAGCACTCGGCGGTTCACCAGACGAAATCCGAACGCTGCAACCCATCGCACAGTTGGTGGTTTCGGCCGCCCCGACACAAGGAGGTATCTTTCCATGAAAACAACGAAGTCCCTACTGGCCTTCATCCCCGCACTGGCACTCGCCGGAACCATGTTGCACGGTGCCGGTGTCGCGGGAGCTGCTCCCGGCTGCACACCGAACAATGAGGTCGGTGCCGCGAACATGATCAACCCTCACGCGTGGACTCCCATGTGGACCATCGCCATGGTTCACAGCAATGACAACGGCAGCGACAACATGTTCAAGGCCGTTTCGATAACGAATCCCAATGGTGCTGTGACTTGTTCGTAGTTAGAGGACGCTAGACCAGGGCATTTGTCGCCT
>JAJZBX010000040.1 GCA_021846325.1 Actinomycetes bacterium
CGACAGGGTGGCGAGCGAGAGTGCGACGACACCGGTCATCGCCAACTGCATCACGGGTCGTTGGAGTCGTCGGTATTGCATCATGCCCTCCGCGTTTGGTAGCCCTCGATCCTAGTTACCTAAAACGTCGCGAACGGGTGATTCTCGCTCGCGGGTGGGCCCTCGGTTGAGGTTGGCCGCGACGAGAACGCGAGCGATGACGAGGACCCAACGGGTCACGTGGTCCATCGATGCAGCGGATCGGTCGAGACCCCGCGAGTCCGTACCCGTGCGGGGTGCTCGGCTCGTCGCCGAGCTCGGCGGTACGCTGGTCGACGGACGTGGCGCACCGCGGCGCGTACGGAGCGTCGATGAGTAGCCTTCAGTTCGGGAAGGGGGTTGACGTGGCAGACAAGTCTCCCCGCAAGGCGTCGCCCAAGAAGGCCGGTAAGACCCTCAAGGAGAAGCGACAGGTGAAGAAGGATAAGGACCGGACGCGCAAGGGCATGGGCGCCTAAATCGGCCCTGATTGGCTCGGTGCGACACGATCGGGGCGACCGCTCGGAGAAACGCGTCGTGGTGCGGGTCGAACGGGCTGTGCGCGGTGGAGTTCGCGGCCCCTCGTCACTCGTGGCGAACCGGTGGCTCGACGACGCGGCTCGACCGAGGTGGCCGTCGATCGCCACGATACGCGCAGCACCCACGAATGATGTCGTGACGGCACCTGTGGCGGCGTTCGCCAGGGCGCCGTTTCCGGTCGCGACGTTCACGGGGTCCGTCGCTGGTCGCGGCCATACCGACGTGACGGGTGGCCGTGCGCCGCGGTACCTGGCACAATTCGCTCGTGAGGATAGTCACGGTGTTTCGTAGTCGGCTGCGTCGGGGCGTTGAGGACGAGTACGCGCACGTGGCGGCCCAGATGTCCCAACTCGTTCGCCAGTTGGACGGCTTCGTTGACGAGCGGTTCTTCCAGTCGGCCGATGGTGAACGGGTCACCGTGGTGCGCTTCGCCGACTGGTCCTCGCACCGGGCGTGGGCGGAGCACCCCGAGCATCGCCGAGCGCAGCGCCGGGGCCGAGCCGAGTTCTACTCGTGGTACGACATCTCGGTCTGTGAGGAGTCCTACGGACATCGCTTCGACGTTGGCGAGTCTTAGCGTTGACTGGTTCGCGCGACGACGAGTGCGCCGTTGCGGGTAGCGCACGTCTCGCAACCACGTAGCCGTCTGCGAGGCATCGGCGCCCGCGCCTGCGCTCGTGTGGTACGAAACGCGAGCGTACGACGGGCGATGTCGTGTGGGAGACTGCACCCGAGTGCGTGACTCTTCAAGCGACGCGCGGCGCTGCGTCGCGGGGGCGAGGTCGCGACGTCGTTGCTCAGCCGGACGCACGGGAGCCTCGCCCTTGGCGTCGTACGTGTGACCAAGTGGCGGTACGTAGCTAGTACGTGGTCGTCGGGTCAGCGCGGGCGCGATCGCCTCGCCGGCGACTGGTCGGGCGGCGTCGACCAGCGCGGCGCCGGCGGCGATGATTGACAACAATCCTTCACTGGGGCGTCCGGGGCGACGTCGAACTGAGTGGTCTCCTAGGATCCACACGTTGCGCGTGGTCACGTATTAACTTCTCGTCGGGCGGTGGAGACGCCGTGGACATGGGGGCGCGATGAGAAAGTTACGGCTGTTTGCGTTGGTCGGCAGTGGTTTCTTGGCGATGGGCGTCGTCGCGCCACTCGGTGTCGCGAGTGGCTCCGCCATACCGATCATTAGCGCATCGAGCATGGTGCCGACCTTCACGACGCTCGGCGGGGCGTCGCCGCAGCCGAGCAGCGATACCGTCACCCACTTCTGGGACTCGAGCCTCAATCCGACGAACGGCGTGACCTACGGCTACAACATGGTGGGAGCAGACCCGAACTCGTGTACCGGTTCGGCGTGCACGACGACGATCCCCGTGGACATCACGCCGATCAACCTCGTGGTCGGTGGGATGACCTTCTCGGCTGGCACGACCAAGTCGGGCGTTCTCCAAGCGACGCTGGATTCGCCAATCTTTACTGGGAACGACTACGCCTCGACGCCAGCCGCTACGGCCGCCGGTAGTTTCCCCAAAGACCCGCAGCTGGTCAAGGGCCGAGGCGGCAAACTTTTGCCCGCGATGAAGGGCCAGTCGCTGCAGCTCGAGGACGCGACGATGCGCGCCCAATTCAATCGCCAGGGAGCGAGTGACCCGTACCACGTGTACCTCGCGCCGAACGTGCAAAGTTCGATAACCATCACCGTGCCGGGCAACGAGGGAACGCTGCTCGAGACGAAGGTCGGCGTGATTTTCCCCGACGTCAGCTACGACTGGTGGGTGAGCCAGATCAGCCACCTGATCACCACGGCCCAGCCGACCCACTTGCCGCTCTACCTCACGAACAACCTGATGCTCTACACCGGCCACAGCATCAGCAACTGCTGTGTGATTGGATTTCACGGCGCAACGTCGAGTGCGCACGGCAACGGTAATCAGAACGTGCAGACTTACGCGTGGGCCTCGTGGGTGCAGCCCGGCATCTTCAGCTCTGCGGGTTCGTACTGGGCGCTGCAAGACATCCACGCGCTGAGCCACGAGATTTCGGAGTGGTCCGACGACCCCTTCGTCAATAACGCCGTCGAGCCGTGGCTGACGCCGACTGCCCCGCAGTACGGGTGCTCGGGGTACCTTGAGACGGGGGACCCGGTGGTGGGGATCGGCTTCGCGATGGGCACCAACACCTATGAGCAAGGGCCCAATCCCAACGGTTCACCGAGCGAGGCCGACGGCTACTACCATCCCGAAGACGAGGTGTTTCTGCCCTGGTTCATGCGCTTGAACCCCAGTTTGGCGGCGCCTACCCAGACGCCGACGTTGTCGGTGGGGCGCTATACCCTGATGGGAACGCTCAATCCCTTCCCTGGTTTCCAACAACCGGCGACGGGCTGCTGAACGGCGCGGCCATGGCCATCGCTCGCTAGGCAACGGCTCGCCCCAGTCGCGCGACGGCGTCGGTGAGGATGTCCTCGGTGGTAGCGAAGTTGAGACGCACGTGGCCAGCGCCGCCGGCGCCGAACGCGGCGCCGTCACTGAGTGCCACGCGCGCGTGCTCGAGGAAGTGGGCCGCCGGCCCCGAGAGGGCGTCCGCGCCACCGCGTCTCGTGTCCGATGCGTCATGTAGACCCAGCGTTCGAACGTCGAGCCAGGCGAGGTAGGTCGCGTCGCCGGGCCGGTAGCGCACCTGTGGGAGGTGCGTTGCGAGCAGCGCGACGAGCAGTTCTTGTCGGGCGACGAGTTCGACGAGCAGTTCGTCGAGCCACGAATCACCCTCGCGCAAGGCGACACCCTGGGCGATCACGCCGAGGTGACTCGGCCCTGGAACGACGCGGTGCTCGAGCGTCGCGAGCACGTCGCGGGCGTCGTCACCGACCACGAGGGCCGCGGCCGGCGCTCCGGCCAGGTTGAAGGCCTTCGAAGCCGAGAGCACCGCCACCGAACGCTGCGCGCCGGGCAGACTCAATAGCGGCGTGAAGGTGCCGCGTAGTACGAGGGGCGCGTGAATCTCGTCGGCGATCACGCGCAACCCGTACGCCCGGGCGAGTTCCAACACGCGGGTCAGTTCGTCGGGTCGGTGCAACGTCCCCGTGGGGTTATGCGGGCTACAGAGCAGGTAGGTCGGGTGCCGCGAGGCTCGCTGGGCTCGTGCAAAGGCGGGTTCGAGGACGTCGAAGTCGAGCCGCCCGTCTTGGCCAAGTGGCGCCTCCTCGACCACGCGTCCGCTGTTCTCGGTATAGGAATAGAACGGCGGATAGACGGGGCAGTTGATGACGACGTGGTCGCCGGGCTCGGTCAGGGCGCCGATCGCCGCCGCGACCCCGGTCATCACGTTGGCGACCGCTCGTCCGTGATCGGGCGTGACGCCATCCCAGCGCCAGCGGCGTTGCGCGAACTCCCCGAGCGAATCGAGATAGCGGCTGGCGATCGCGTAGCCGAGGTCGCCGTCGTTCGCGGCTGCGACGAGAGCGCGCCGAATAGGTTCGGCTAACGGCGCGTCCATCTCGGCAACCCACAGTGGCAGCACGTCGTTGGGGTAGTGGCGCCACTTCTCGCTGGTGCGTCGGCGAAGGTCGCTGAGGCTCAACGAGGCGAGTGGGCTCGAATCGTCGGTCATTGACAACGAACCTAGCCACTGGAGCGATCGTGTAGTTCGCCATCGCTAAGTGAGGTGGTTCAGTCCTAGTCCTGGTACCCTCGGCGAATCTCTTGAGGTCGAACTTCTACTGGGGTGCCTCGACTAGCGCAGGCTTCGCGTTCATCACGGCGTGGTCGTCAGCAATTGCTACCGTCAGCGGCGAATCAGGCGATGCAGCAGTGATCGATTGCGTGGCATTCTCGCGTGGCTCCCTTGTGGCGCCGTGGAACAACTTCCTCTCATTTCGACGTCAGGCAACGATAGACTCGAGTGATCACTCTTTTAACTGTAGTTAATGACGCAGCGGCGAGAGTAAAGTCGCGCACGTCGTGGTGTACTGAGAAAGTGGGTTGATGTGGCAGATCGAGACGCTCAGATTCTGGAACTCTTGGACAAGCAGGCCATCACCGAGGTACTGACGCGGTACTTCCGTTCGGTGGACCGGGGTGACGTCGAGACGTTGCGATCGTGCTACCTACCCGGGGCCACCGAAGATCACGGCGGCCTTTGGGAAGGTCCGGCCGAGCAGTACGTGGACAGCATCGCCGCCGGCGTGACGCATCCCAAGAGCCTCACCAGTCACGTGTTGAGTAATGTCCTCATCGAACTCCACGGCGACGTGGCCGACGTCGAGTCATACGCCACCACCTTTGCGCGCGTCAAGAGCGATGGCCAGCGATTCGACTGCTTCGTCGGAGCGAGGATTGTCGACCGCATGGAGCGCCGCGAGGGCCGGTGGGGGATCACTCACCGTCAATTGCTGTGGGAATGGAACTTGGACGTGCCCACCAACGAGACCTGGGTTCAGGGGTACCTGACTCCCGATGCGACTCGGATGCGACACGGCTTGAAGTTTCCTGACGATCCGGTTTTTCGTCGCTGAGTATCTCACGGTGTCATTTCGGGCAGCGTTTTAGTTACTCTTGTTATTGTAGAATACGTGACTATTGTGGGGGTGGGCCATGGGAACGGTCGGCGTGTGGATAGCCGGAAGCTACCAATCAGACTTCTCCAGGAATCTGCTGCGTGAGGGTCTCGAGGTGTCTGATCTGGTCGTCGAGGTCGTCGACGGGACCCTCGATGACGCCGGCGTGGACGCAAGCGCGGTCGAATCGATCCACGTAGGTAACGCCTTCGGAGAGCTCTTCAATGGCCAAGGACAGTTGGGGGCCATGCCGGCCACGGTCGATAGCCGATTCTGGGGGCTTCCGGCGTCGCGGCACGAAGCCGCGTGCGCGTCGGGTTCCGTGGCGGTCTTGGCGGCGATGGCCGAGATCGAGGCCGGCCGCTACGACTGCGTGCTCGTGCTCGGGATTGAACAGGAGCGTAACGTTCCCGGCGTCGATGCGCCCCGTCACCTCGGCGCGGCGGCGTGGGTCGGACACGAGGGCGACAACGCCAAGTTCATGTGGCCATACATGTTTAGTCAGATCGGTGACGAGTACGAGCGTCGTTACGGCCTCAATGACCAACACCTCCACGCCATCGCCGAGTTGAACACTCGTAACGCTCGGTCTAATCCGCTCGCGCAGACTCGCGATTGGAAGTTCACCGATGCCAGTTTCAGTGATAGTGATGGGGCGAACCCCATCGTGGAGGGTCGGCTGCGACGAACCGACTGCAGCCAGGTGACTGATGGCGGCGCGGGTGTGCTGCTCGTCTCCAACCGGTTCAAGAGTTCGACGAAGTCAAGGCGGCGCGCGGCGCGCGTGTTGGGCTGGGCCCACGCCACGGCGGGGCTCTCGCTGGAGCAGAAGGTGGTCCGTAGTCGTAATGAGACCCACGTGTTCTCACACGTGCAGCGAGTGGCGAGCCAGTCGCTCGAACGGGCTGGGATTAGCGACGTGTACCAACTCGACGGCATCGAAGTTCACGACTGCTTCTCAATGTCGGAGTACGTGGCGATCGATCATTTCGGGATCACCGAGCCGGGCGAAAGTTGGAAAGTGATCGAGAACGGAGATCTCGAGAAGGGTGGTTCAATTCCGATTAATCCGAGCGGTGGCCTGATCGGCATTGGCCACCCCGTTGGTGCCACCGGTGTGCGGATGCTGCACGACGCCGCTCGTCAGGTAACCGGCCGCGCACAAGACTGCCAGGTCGAAGGTGCCTCGCGGTTTGCGACACTAAACATCGGGGGCAGCTTGACGACCGCCGTGAGTTTTGTCGTTGGTGGCGACGAAGACTGAACGTGTGCTAGGGCGGGGCCGATTCTCGTCAGAAGGGAATATCAGAGGAATGGATATCTCAGTATTTGCTACCACCTTGTCGACCCTGCCCCAGGACGATGACCACCCGTATCGAACGGGACCGTGGCGACCCCAAACCCGCGAATTCGACGCCGAAAACCTTGATGTTGAGGGGGAGTTGCCCCGTGACTTGTCCGGCGTCTACCTGAGGAATACCGAGAACCCGGTGCACCCGGCTCTGGTGAATTACCACCCCTTTGACGGCGATGGCATGGTCCACATGACGATGTTTCGCGATGGTCAAGCGACCTATCGGAATCGATTTGTCAAGACCGACGGATTCCGTGCTGAACAAGCTGCGGGCGGTCCGCTGTGGGCCGGCATCGCTGAGAGTCCCGCTCGCTCGATTCGCAGGGACGGATGGGGCGCCCGAGGTCTGATGAAAGATGCCTCGTCGACTGATGTGGTGGTGCACGCGGGCGTCGCCGTGACAAGTTTTTGGCAGTGCGGTGATCTCTATCGGCTCGATCCGATGACGCTTGACGAACTTGGCAAAGAGTCGTGGGGTGGTGCGTACCCATCGGACGTGGGAGTGTCTGCTCACACCAAGGTGGACGAACACACCGGTGAGCTTCTCTTCTTCAATTACTCGACCAAGGCGCCGTTCTTGCACTACGGGGTGGTCGACGCCGCGCGCCGCTTAGTGCACTACGTGCCAATCGACATTCCCGGTGCGCGGCTCCCCCACGATATGACCTTCACTGAGAACTTCGCGATTTTGAATGATTTGCCCCTGTTCTGGGATCCGGACCTGATCAAGCAGGGGCACTACGTGTCACGGCTCCACCGGGAACTGCCGTCGCGATTAGGCGTCATCCCGCGGCGCGGTGACTCAGCGTCGATCACCTGGTTCGACTTTGACCCAACGTACGTGCTGCACTGGACGAACGCCTGGGAAGATGGCGACGACATTGTCGTGGAAGGCTTCTTCCAGGGCTGTCCGGAACCCAAGGATTCCAGTGCGCACGGTCCGTCGTCGCGAATGTTCCGTTTCTTGGCTCAAGACGTATTGCAGACTCGGCTGCACCGGTGGCGCATGAACCTTGCAACGGGTTCAGTCAAGGAAGAGGACCTGACAGCGACCTGCAGTGAGTTTGGCGTCATCAACGCCATGTTCGCCGGACGACCGTCGCGCTACGTGTACGCGGCGACGAACCGACCCGGGTGGTTTCTCTTCGATGGCTTCGTCAAGCACGACACGCAGACCGGCAGCGAGGTGCGCGTCGAGCTCAACGAGGGCGTTTACTGCAGTGAGATCGGCGTTGCTCCGAAGGTTGGCAAACGAAGCGAAGACGACGTCTATCTCGTGACCTACACGGTCGACATGAATCGAGATCGATCTGATTGCGTGGTCTACGACGGCGCCGACATCGCTGCGGGTCCGGTGGCCACGGTTCGCCTGCCAGAGCGTTTGTCCAGCGGCACGCACAGCTGCTGGGCTCAGGGCTCCAGTCTTGCGGGTTGGTAGTTGTCCCGCGAGATGTCGAGTCATTGCACGAGATGTCAACCATCGCCGTTGCTTGGTCATCCACGAGCCACGTGCGAACGTTTACCAGGATGAATGGGAGGCAGTACCAAAGCGCTGTGCTCAAGGAATCGGTCCGCGCGGGCGAACGCGTCAGGGTTTGCGAATGGTCCGTTGACTTTTGCCGGCAGTGTGATGGTGCAGGCAATGGAGATGTTGCTCGGCGTGTAGGGAGTGCTGGTTAGTCCGCGCGATGAACCGCTCCGGCTTGGTCGCGCCGTGTTCGCCAGTGTCGTGGCCAACGCTGGTGGGTCGCGCGTCGACGACGACACCGCCGACGAACACCGGCGGCTGAAGTCGTGCCACTCGGTTGACGCGTCGAACCCGTGGGTCGCCAAACCGGAGCATCGGAATCTAGCGGGGTGTGATTGTCGCGAGTAGATCCCAGTTGGGCTTGCCGGCGTAGAGCAGAGCGCGGATCCGGTAGTTGCGAAATGACCGGAAGCCGAACGCCACGCGCTTCACTCG
>JAJZBX010000041.1 GCA_021846325.1 Actinomycetes bacterium
AACCTCTCGCGCCGGGAGGAGGCGCAACCACGGCGCCACGCGCCGTCGGCACCGTCGCCGAAAGGCGGGATCTGGTACCCGCGTGCAACGTCCTCACCGTCGCCTACGTCGCGCTCGCTCGCTCGCGCTCGTCTCCCTCTTCGGCGGACCGGGCGCTCGCACATCTGCGCACGCAGTGGGCGACCATGTCCACCGCCCAGCGCGCGAACTTCGAACAGCACCTCTTCTACGGCGAACCGAGCTCGCTCGCGCAGTCACTGGGCGAGATCACCGTTATCGCGCGCGGTCCCTCGAGCGAGACCGTGCGCGTCGCGATCATCGAGCACCTCGCCGGGTCGACGACCACGTCGAGCGCGACGGTGTCGGTCGTGCGCGTCGCGCGCCGCTGGTACGTGTCATCGTTCTCGAGTCTTGGGATGCGAGTCGGGTAGGCGAACTCGGCGTGGTGACTCAGCCGGTCGCGCGTTGGGCGATGAGCCTGGTGTTCGCGCACCGCGACCGCCGGAGGAAGTTGTCAAGGTGGAGCGGAGTCTTCGCGCATGGGGAGGTGAGGGTCGAAGCCCGCGCCAGGCTGACTACGAGTACGGGTGTCGAATACCGCGTCCCCTGATCGTTTGGCGTAGGGCAGGTACCGCGCCCTCTACCACCCGACACCGGGTACGCCTCTCGCGTCAGCGCTCTCTCAGAGCAAGAGTTCGCGGAGGTCAGACGCAACGTCGCAGCGACGCCGTCGAGCTTGCTGGCGCGGCCCAGGCGCTCTAGAATTGCGATGGGTTATCACGTCGTATCCCCCCGCGAGGTGGTCACCGCGAGAGCGGTGTCGTGGTAGAGCCCGCTGGACCCGCCGCGACGCGCAGGGGGGGTCGACGTGGGACTGAATCTCTCTCTTGCTAGCAACCGGTTCGGACGTCTCGTCGTCGCAACCGTATTACTCGTCGTGGGCGCGCCGACGCTGGCCGGCGCGGCGAGAGGGCACGCGCGCAGGGCGTCGCACACCAACAACGCGTGCACACCCTTGCGCGTCAACGTGTTGAACGTACCCGCTGGGGCGAAAGCGGCGGTCGTCCTTCGTGAGCCCGGTGGCACCGCCGAAGCGTTTCCGACCTCGGGTACCACGTGCCTCGCGACGCCCGGTACCTACTGGCTCGTGGCGCGGTCGGTGAATTTCATGACTGCACAAGGACGTCAGTGGAAGGCGTACCCATCCGGGCCCCGGGGTGCCGTCGCAGTTCAGGCGCGCCGCTTGCTTATTCCACTGACGCCGCGGGAGCAGCCCCTCGTTGAGACCATCAACTATTTCGATCAGGCGCCCGTGAGCACGTTGGTGCTCGCGCCGTCACAGGTCATCGTCCCCACGGGACGCTTCCTGCCCGCCTTCGGCGCGGTCGCACTGCACCAGTCGACGGCCGTGGCGTCGTTGCGCGCGGGCGACATTGTCGTTGCGCCCGCAGCGGTCGGACTGCCACACGGACTGTTGGGCACCATCGTCTCGATCAGTACCGCCAATGGCAATGTGTCGCTCTTCACGCAGGCGACGACGCCCTTTCGCGCGTTCTCGCGCGGCGAGATTCGCATGCGCGCGGTGCGGACGACTGCCGCGTTGGCGTCGCTGGGGGGACTCAGCGCCGCCGCCCGCGTTCGCGCGCCCCACGACCTCGCCGTCGGTTGCGGCTCGATGTTCAACGTCGCTGGCTCGGCGTCTTTCCAGCCAGCCGTATCGTTGAATCTCGGGTGGTCGTGGGGCCCGTGGTACTCACCATGGCAGGTTGAGATCACCGGCAGTTTCTCCTTGACACCGGGGGTGAGTGGTCAACTCACCGTGTCCGACGCCACCGGAGTCTCGTGCCACGTGGGCGAGAGCCTGCCGCCGGTCACCATTGGTACCGTGTGCACCGAAGTCGGCTGCTTCACGTTCAATCTGGTGGTGACCGCGTCGGTGAGCGGCGTCACCGATGAAGCCTTCACCCAGAGTCTCAGTGAAAACCTCGTCGGCGCGATTGGCGCATCGTTCTCCTTCGGCTACAACGCCAATGGATTTCAGTCGTCCAATACACTGCAGCTCACCGGTTCGTCGAATGACAGCGCCGTGTGGCAGGGATCGATCGGCGTAGGGATTGGCCCGGCGCTCCAGGTTCTCTACGGCATCCCCGACGTGGGTGGTGTCGGACCACAAATTGGCGTCCAGGACACCGCCACCCTGCAGGGGACCGGGACCGGCTGGAGCCTCCAAGGCGGTGTCCAGGCCGCCGTGGGATTCGACCTGTCGGCACTCGGCTTCTCGTACTCGAACTCCATCGACGTGCCGATATCTTCCGTCACGTTGGCCAGTGGCAATTGGCCGCTTCAGCCCAGTCCCCCGGGCAACGTGACGGCCTCACCGGACCCGACCGCGCCGGCGACCTCCGTCAACGTCGCCTGGGTGGCGCCGTCGTGGCCCAGCACCTGCGGCATCAGCGGCTACACCGTGAGCGTCGGCTCCGCTACCACGTCCGTTGGTTCCAACGCGTCGGTCGCCACTGTCACCGGACTCACCGGTGGTACGGCCTACACCGTGACCGTCACGGCGACGACCAGTTCCTGCGGTACGAGCCAAGCGACCACCACCATCACGACGCCACTCTCACCCCCGGCAGCGCCCACTCTGGACACGGCGACCACCGCGTTGGGCAGTGGACAGCCGGCTGGTTGGGTAACATTCGTCGCCCCACCCTCGTGTTCGGGGTGCGCCCCGGTTTCTGGTTATCAGATCTCCTGGTCGGGTGATGGCACTTCAGGGACCGTTGACGTTCCCGGATCTCCTGACGCGTTCGCGCTTCCGGCGTGGGGTGTTGCTTACCGCATCACCGTAGCCGCCACGAGCACCGAGGGGACCGGACCCGCCTCCAACGTGCTCACCCTGACCCCGGCGGGAAATCCCAGTGCGCCAGTCAATGTGTCAGTGAGTGTCGGCCTCCTCGCGTCGACGGCGTACACCGGGCCCGCCGCGACGTTGACGTGGTCGGCGCCGGACTCTGACGGGGGACTGCCGCTGACCAGTTACGAGGTCTCGTGGACCGATGGTCAGTTCACCCAGTCCATCGCGGCGGGAACCGCAGCGACCATTCACCTGCCGACGTGGGGCCTCACGTACGGCTTCTGTGTCATCGCGTTCAACGCGCTCGGCAACGGCCCCACCTCGCCGTGCGTCTCGGCAACGGCCGTAGCGCCCCCGAGTGCGCCGACTGGACTCCAACTCAACGCCGCGACCGGCAGCACCATCTCGCTGAGTTGGCTCGCTCCCGAGGACTACGGGTCGGCCATCTCCGGGTACTTGGTCCAGTGGGGCTCGGCGGGAACGTGGGCGAGCACCGTCGTCACGACCACCTCGGTCACGGTGACGCTCGGCTCATCGGGGACCTATTTCTTCACCGTGCTCGCTCGCAATGGCGTGGGCGACGGGGCGACGAGCGCCGCGGTGTGCGCCAGCTCGGGCAACGCGGCTCCTTGTCCGCCGACCATCACCGCCGTGTCTGGCGGCGGTTTTCTGCAAAGTCCATCGGTCTCCTGGTCGCCGCCTACGCAGTTGGGTGGCTTAGCCATCTCGTCCTACCGCATCAGTTGGACTGGTCCGACCGCGGGAAGCGTCACCGTCGGGGGCAACGTGACCACGGCGGATCTGCCACTCTCCGTGTCTGGCAACTACGTCGTCGTCGTGGTCGCTGCGAATGCGACAGGTACGAGCCTCGCTTCCGAACCCGCCACTCTGAAGGTGATGCGGCACCGCCCGCCACCGCCATAATCGGTTGACGGTCAGTTTCGGGCCGCGACAGGGACCCGTTTGGCTCGTCAGAGTTGGCGGGTAGTGCGACCGCGCTGTTTCCCGGCGTGGGCGGGCGTTGGCCCGCAATTCGACCGAGGTGAAATGCCCGGCTCGTGAGGGTCTCGCGCGACGTTTCGCCCCTCGAGTCGTCGGCACCAATCGTCATCGTCACCATCAATCAGGTAACCGACCGGTGAACCACGCTCACCGTCCATCGCGACGGGGCAGGTGCTACGTGGTGGCGAAACGACCTCGCACCGCGTTCGGCGCGCACCCGGGGCAGTGGTGTCGAAAGCATCACGTCGCCCGCGAAAAATGTGACTGGCGAGGACTCTCGGGTTCGACGAAAGGGTCTTCAATTCTGGGCCGAATCAGACGGTTGAGTATCTCAATGCCACGACCTCCGTGCGTCGTGGCCAGACTCTCACAGATGTGGCTCAGTATTTTGGGTGCAGGTCAACTGGCTCGCTAACCGGGGTCCCCGCAGTGTCGCGAGCGTTTCGGTGGTGATTGAGCGTGCGAGCGACCTGACCCAGCACTGCGCTGTTCGCACGGTGCGCGGTTTCGTCGTTCGGTTCTCACCTCCCTCGACGTTCCAGGTAGCGCTACGTGCCCGCGCTCTCTGCGCGAATGCGTCCACCGTCTCGGTCAATGGCGTTGCTGCGGGCGTTTAAGCGCAACCCCTTCGGCGAACGGTGTGGATGACTGCACGTGCGGCGCTCACCGTGCGACACTGGTCCCGGTTCTCAGTGCTCGACGCAATGAGCGGTACGGTACAGCGAACGTCCCGTATCGAAGTGGAATCGCACTTGACGAGTGCAACGTCGTCGCACTACGCATTGCAAAGGAGTCGTTATGGAATGGATGACACGGGCTCGCCCGAAGACCGATCGGATCGCCTGTCCCTGGTTGATTCGGCGATTCATCGACCCGGAAGCGACGATTACCTATGTACCCGCCGATGAACTATTACTACGAGCGACGAGTGAGGGCGCAGTCAGTTTCGACGCCGAGGGAGCGCAGTACACGCACCGTGACGGCAAGTGCACCTTCGAGGTGATGATCGAGGAATTTAACCTCGGTGACGACCCCGCGCTCGTACGCCTGGCGCGGATCGTCCACGCGGCTGACATCGGCGCGGATCTCGACACCGACGCAGCCGGCGCCGGACTCCTCGCCATCGGTATCGGTGGTCTGGACGTGGAAGACGACGACTATCGCCTGCTGGACCGGGGCAGTTTCGTCTATGACGCGCTCTACGCCTGGTGTCAGCGCGACGTCGCCCAGTAGGTGGGGTTCACCGAAAGGGCGCCATGCCGGGTTTCGCGATGGTGACCCGTGAGATGTATGGCCAGTCGGTGGCGTTGCCCGTACTGGGCGGCGTCCAAGTGTCGTCGTGATTCGGTCCAGGTTCCACACGAACGGGTTCGCGAACGTGGATCGCAACCGTATCTTCGCTGTACCGGCGTCGTCGTCGACGTGATTCCTGGTGCCGGATTAGTCCCTCAGGATCGGAACGATCCCCTGAAAGTCAGGGCGCTCGCGTTTGTCAACCCCATCGCGCTGCCGAGCACGCGATAGAAGTTGCTTGAAGAGATCGCCTCGCGCACTCGCCCGATACCCGAGACCACCTGGCACCCAGTGGGATTCATGATAATGGCGTCACCGCTCATG
Organism: Actinomycetes bacterium; assembly: GCA_021846325.1. Taxonomy (GTDB): domain Bacteria; phylum Actinomycetota; class Acidimicrobiia; order Acidimicrobiales; family RAAP-2; genus RAAP-2. The sequence goes on from JAJZBX010000041.1 coordinate 5,474, forward strand.
CCCTTGTCTCCACGTACCCCAAAGACCAGTTGGTACGTGACGGCGAATTCAGCGGGACACGCTTGGGCACCCGTCGGCGCATCGGGCAACGCGCAGGCGGCGCGAGCGACAGCCCGTGCGGCCGAGGCGGGGGTAACCGTGACTACGGCTGGGAACGTGAACGCGAACTCAGTACCCGGGGCGCTCCTGGAGACATGTAGTCGGTTCACTCGGGGGATGGCCTGACAGAGATGCAACCGTCGATCCTGGGTCGTGGCGGAGATTGGTCCGTTCAACGATAGGCCCTCGGCCGCCAGTAACACCCCGACCAGCACCGCGGTCACGACGATAGCGAACCTCGTCTTCGAGCCCTTCGTGGGATCTCGTCTCCCCATCGCACACTTCGTGTCCGCCCGGTTCCGATTGTTACTGATTATCGCGCAAGACTTCTCGCTGACAGCCCGCCCACTGGTGCTTCCTGAGAAATACCAGTGGAAACCTCCGAACCTGCGACTTCTGAGAAGCACCCAATACTTTCATAATATGTTGATGTAAAAGTGTGAATAACGTGAATATTCATAAAAATATGATCAAAAATTGTTACGTAATTTAGTAAACGTAGGATTACAGGACCAATCACAATAATCAACTTAAAATATAACTTAGTGCTGACTAGAGGGTCATACTGATGACATCGTGGAAGTGGAATTTAACTGAAAAGAATCTTCTTGTTCCCAAGTGTTATGACACATACCCTCAACATTGGCCCAGCACTACATCGCCTAAAAAGAGTAATAAACGCGATTATGACGCTCGGTTATACGGAGTCAAGTCATTTACACTTAGCTGAGAAAAGAGACAAAAAATGCTACGCATCAGCACATACACAGCGCGTGGAAGACGCATGCTCACCGCGACCGTTGTTCTGCTCACGATCGTTGCCGGCACCGGAATCGCGGCCGCCTCAGGGGTCGTGAGCCTTCCGTTCTCGGGAGACGGGAACACCATCAACGGCTGCTACTCACCCGGCGGTCAATTGAAGGTGCTGACAACGACCCACTCCACCTGTCCAAATGGGATGACGCCCATTAGTTGGAACGCCACGGGGCCGCAAGGGGCCACGGGACCGCAAGGACCAGCGGGGCCGCAAGGAGCCACAGGGTCGCAAGGGGCCACAGGGCCACAGGGACCAGCGGGGCCAGCGGGGGCCACGGGATTGCAAGGGGCAACCGGACCGGCGGGAACCAACGTGGCCGCCGGACAGACGTGTTCATCTGGCGAGGTCGTCACTGGTTTCAATTCGACTGGCGACATCATCTGCGCCACGCCGACCACGCCGACGCCGACGTGCCCGTCGAACAGCCAGCTGACCTTCCAGACCACCGGTAGTCCTGCTGGAGCTCTGGCGGGTCTGCAGAGCTGGCCGGGTGGTACCGAGACACAGGCCGTAACGGGGTACCCGAACTGCACCGTGACGGTCCAGGTACCAGCCGGCTTGATCAATGCCGCCCCCGGAACGAATGGTTGGAGCGCCGTGTCATGGACCGGTTTCACATCGGCCTCTGGCGTGGTGCAGATGCCGTCGTGCGGAAGCGGATCCACCTTCGGCACCACGAGCATTGCAAGCATCACTGGCACCTATCCGACGTGTTCGGACGCGCTCGACGTGAATACGTCAACCGACGCGTTCGTCGTCACGGCGTCATAGGACCGGACGCGGCGCCTTTCGCGCCGGTGCACGGGTACTTACCGGACCGGGCCCACGGCCCGGTCCGGTAAGACCGGCGGCACGGCGCCCGCAACGAGTCGAGAGTCTCCGTTGCCGTCGTTGTGACGCGCATTTCCATCACCAGACGTCCACCGCGCTCCAGCCGTGCCGGAACGACCGATCACTCCGGGAGCCGTCGTTCGCAGACGTCCCTGGGATCCCTGTGCCGAGTCGACACGTGGATAGCCGTGACATCGGCGTTCAAGTGGCGAGTTGATGAACGAGGGTCGCGGTTGAGTTCTCGGACTGCGAACGATTGAGCCGGATTTGTCTGGCGAGGGATCCGGTGCGTCGAGGCGTCTCGTTGGTGTTGGGTGTCGATCCCTACCGAGACGGCCCCGCCGTGCGTAGTTCATCAAGGGACGTGTGGGTCGAGGCAACTATCGGCTCTTCGGCATTGCGCAGCCAGACGCGCTCGAGTTCCACGCCCCGAAGCGCCTCGCACTTCTCCGTTGAGTAGCGAAGAAACGTGCGCGTGGTGCGTTCGGTATCTAAACGGGCGAGACGTACGGACACATCACGTGTATATTCGCCCTGTGAAAGTTGGTTGTACGAACTGACTGGTCGTCGCAAGCCTGTCGGGTGCCCA
>JAJZBX010000042.1 GCA_021846325.1 Actinomycetes bacterium
GAATTCGCCGACGAGGCAGAACTCATCGCGCGCGAGCTCGGAGAGATCGCGCACCACGAATCCCTGCGCGAGACCAACGGCGACGCCGGTGAGACGCCCCCCGATCCCGACGCGTGAGTTCGCGATCCATTCGCGGACTAAACGACGCATCACTAACCTTCAGCGACGCACGATGAGGTATCGAGTTGTCGCGTCAACGATCGAGGAACTCGTCGGGCACGGGCACCGCGCGAGTCGGCTCGAGCGTCACGATGAAGCGGCGCTCGTGGCTCACCGTGACGATCGTCTCGTTCCAGAAACGTTTCGGGCGGATCACCGAGGCATCACCTCGACTTCGACTCCGTCCTCACGGCAGGGCTTGGAGCCACTCGACGATTGCGCGAGTTACCTCAACGTGCAACTCGGCAGTGCGAACGGCGTCGTGGACGTTCATCCCGTGGTCGGCGCCTTCGATTTGGACGACGTCCCCCCCGACCATGCGCGCGGTCGCTAGATCCCACGCGGAGTCCTGGGTACCGCCCACTAACAGCTGTCGAGCAGAACTGCGGCTCATCGCGTCGACGACGTCGGGTACGTGCAGCAGCGGCGTCAGCCAGATTGCGTCGAAGCCGTGACGGGCTGCGTAGTCCGCGCTGCACGTCCCGAGGGACTTGGCGACCACCAGCACGCGGCCATCGAACTCCCCGATGGCGTCGCGTAGCTGGGCCCCTACCCAGTCGATCGTGGACGTGGTATCCATGTCTGGCACATTCCACGACACGGCACGAACTCGCCACCCGTGTTGATGCGCCGCGTGACCCGCGAACGCGAGCAGGGGCATCGTCGCCGGGTAATTCTTTCCGGGCAGAAGCACCGCCAGACCAACCGGGTCTTGCGTCTCAACCGGCCAATCGACGTACTCGCTCATGCTCGGTGCCCTCCTGGGTCGCCAGCCTAGGTGTGCACCGGCGCGACGAATTCCGACTGGCGCTGCGGCGGCTTCGTACTCGGTGCCACCGACATCGTTCACGTACGGGACCCAGGAATTGACGTATCCGTTTCTCAGCGCGGCCCGCGGTCTCGGCGCCGAACGGAACTTCGCCGCTCCGTAAATTGTGGCGGCACGGGATCGAACCCGGTCGGAGTCTTCACACACTCGCTGGTCAGCGTCGCTGTCGTAGCCACCGTTCGCCGCTCGACTGTGCGACGGGTCTGGGTGTTTTCCCTTTACTTGCGATGGGCTCGATGCAAGGCTGTTCTCAATGGCGGACGCCAACTACTACGAGCTCTTGGGCGTTACGCCCGAAGCGACGCAGGAGGAGATCCGTGCAGCCTTCCACGAACTCGCCAAACGAGTCCACCCGGACAGCGGTGGTAACAAGGCTCTCTTTCGATCGGTGAACACCGCTTACGAGACCCTGCGTGATCCCACGCGCCGGGCGGCCTACGACCGCAACAACTTCATTGACGAACCCGCCGCGAGCTCGGACGCGGCGCCGGGGTGGCGACGGACGGACGATCAGTCGAGTACCGATGGAGACGGCGCCAAATCGGGTTCAAGTGGTCACGAGCCACCGCCGGGCGGTCCGCGCGAGCCGCCGCGGAACCCTCCTCCGCCACCACCAACGAGTGCCAGTGCGTCGGCAACCTCACCGACGTTCTCGGTGGCGCACAACGTCCTGCGCGTGCACGCCGCCGCTAACCCGTCGGTCGCGCTACTGATAACCGGGTTGGTGGTGCTCGTGTTCGCAACGCGCATCGGTGGGATGACGGCCAACGTTCTCGTACTCGGCTTCGTGGTTGCTGTCGTGGGCTTCGTGGGCGTGTTGGGTCGAAACAAGGCGGCGAAACGCGCGGCCGCCGAGCGCCTTGACTCGGTGCAGATCGATGCGATGACGGAGTCCGAGTTCGAGCAGCGCCTGCTCGCCGCATTCCAACACGTCGGATACACCGTCTATCGCGTTAGCGATCGCGGGGACTACGGTGCCGACCTCGTGCTCGACTTGCCCGGTTCTCGAACGGTTGTGCACGCCAAGGGGTGGAACCACACGGTTGGCCCCGAAGCGGTCCAGGAGGTCATCGCGAGTCGGTCGCACTACAACGCCCAGTACGCCATCGTCGTGACGTCGATCCTTTTCACGGACGCGGCCATCGACGTAGCCAGGTCGCACGCAGTCGAGTTGTGGGACCGCGAACGCCTGATCGGGTTTCTCGTGGCCCAGGAGTTGGGGCCGCAACGAACCGGTGCCGCCTTGCTCGGTGACGAGTTGAGGGCCGGGGCGCCCCGAGCCCTGCGGGGCGGTTTCACCGTGCTCGTGGCGTTGCTGGCGGCGAGGGCCGCTTCATCGAAGTCGCGTCGTCGGGGCCGGCGCTAGGGGTGGTCACCGGCCGCAATCTCGAGGTGCCCCGTGGTGGCGCACTCTCGGCGCGCGGGCCGGCCTCGGTTGACTACGCCCCCGCGGCGGAGGTGGGATTCGAGATCGTACCCAGCGTCGTTCGTGCCCGACTCTTCGCGACCGCGATGATCGGATCGAAGGCGCTGTGCGCGAGCTGTGAGGCACTGCGCGTGCGACGACGTTCCAACGCCACCCACTACCAGTCGGCGAAGGCGTGGTGGGGCGACGAGACCCGAGCGCTGATGGTGACCGTCCAACGAGAGATGTCCAAGCGTGGCAGTCGCCAGTACTCGCCGAATGGGATGTGGAACGCGACCGGAACGCTGTACCGGCTTGGCGCCACCGACCGGCCCTTTACCACCACGTGGCGATTCGACGTCCAAGGGTCAACAGGAGCTGCGTCACCGCCGGTCGTCACCGACGATCCACTCGACTTGCTGCCCGCCGAAGTGGCGGCGCCAATTCGCGGAGGGCTCAGCGACGTGTGGCGGGAGCACTCGCGCACGAGTGCCGCCGAGTACCTCACGGCCATACGCATCGTCAACGATCGGGTTCTCCTCCTTGAAGCCCACCGGAGCGCTACGACGATTCGCCAACTTCTCGGAGCGGAGTGGGTGTTGACCACACTTGATGCGCCGATCACCGGGCACGAATCGATTCGTTTCACGTGCGATGACGACGAACTCGAAAACTCTTCGCGTCCGAGTCCACACCTCGGACCAGGAACCACGACCTAGCCGCGTCCTTCCGATCGTCGCTCGTCCGCGACGGATCCGGCGCGGTCCATCACGCGTCGCTCCGGCGCACCGCGCCAACCATGAGAACCCCGAAGCTAGTCCCGATCAGGAGTTGGGCCGCGAAGAGCACGTGCAACAGATTCGCGAAGTCGACCACCGCCAGCACGAGACCAATGACTTGCACGACGAGCCAGCCGGTGCTCGAGCGCGAGGGGAACCGAGCGACGAGCCACGTCGAGGTCCCCAAGAGGAAGACGACGCTTACAACGTTGACGGTGACGTGGACCGCCTTGAGCGTCGGGTTCAACCGGTAGCCGTACGTGCTCGCGAGGATCATGAAGAGGAGCGCGCCGTAGGTCACGAGCACGAAGCGCAAGCGCCGTCGAGTCCGATCCAACGCCGGCAGCGAGCGCGCCGACGCAACGGCAAAGCCTCCGCCGAGACCGAGTGCCAGCGTGTAGGGGACGGCGGTCTCGAGATGAACGCCGTAGTTGCTCAGCCCCACCTCGTTCCAGCGCAGAACGAACGCTGGTTTCAGCGCGACGGCGAACACCATCAGCCCGAGGAGACTCAACTGGCCGGTGGTGACGTAGGTGGTGGCGCGCGAACGCGGACTTCGGATTGCGTGCATCCACCCCGTGACCCCACGCCACGCGCGACGAAGAATCGACGTTAGAGATGGAATGGCCGAACCATCGAACGAGCCGAGCGTGCCGCGCCGAGCAGGCCGAGGTGCAACAACGTCTCGGTCGTTCGAAGTAGCGAGTAGTGGGTGAAGGTCAGACCCACGCGAATCCCTCGGGGCACCGTTGGCGCGACGACGATCGTGGCCACCTGATTCGAAGCGTCGAGATCGTTCTCGTCGAACGTGATGAAGAGCGCCAGTGAGTGCGCGCGATACTGAGCACTCGAGACCACGTCGCCAACAATCCGACGCAACCACGCATCGCCCACCCCGACGGGACAGCTGTGCATGTCATCGCACACGTTGGGCGTGATGAACGTGAACCGAGCGTCGAGTTGGAGTGGCAGGGTGAGGGGAACGTCTTGACGTAGGCAGGCCGGTCGCAGCGGCACGTAATACACGGCCGGGTTATGGCGCGCCGCGTACACGCCACTGGTGACCCGGTCACACGCGCTCGGCATCGACTCCTCCAACGAGCGCCACGCGCTGCCGAGCTGGGAGAAGATGGAGGGCGCGCTGAGCGGGTGCGCACCGGGCTCGCCGTCATCACTGACACCCAAGGTCGAGCCCGAGGTCAACGCGATGTAGTTGGGCAGGCTCGGGTGGGTCACCGCGAAGCTTCGCGTCGCGAGTCCACACGTCGACGCGAGACTGTTGAGAAAGGGTGCTTCGGGCGAGCCAACGACTGAATAGCCCTGATTCTCAAGAACGATCCACACGACGTGGTCGTAGTGGGCGGACTTGGCCACCCCACACGCGTGATCGGCGGCGAGCGGAGTTGCCGCATCGACACCCTGGTACGCGATCATCGGAACCATCGAGATCGCCGCCACCAGGACCACCGGCCACATCCATCGCCGCATCGTCACATCATGACGCGCCGTGGTCCACCTATAGACCGCACGGTCGAAACCTCGTCACCCCGTATTCGTGCAGCGGCGCATCGTTCAGTCGGCGACCCGCACCACGTTCGAGTCCCTCGTTACCTCACCGACGGGGCACGCCACCGCGCTTCGCGGCCTCAATGACGAACCTGGTCGCGGCGCTCGCACCATTGAGGAAGAGTTCGTCCTGTTGTTCCGCCGTGAGGTCGAAGTCCATCGCGCTCAGGCCGTCGTTATCGACGAAGATCGTTCGCCCGACCGTCGATTGGTGCGAGGCGATCGTCTCCCACTCGTTCATCACCGTCTTGAGACAGCGCACCGCTAGCGCGACCGCCGATTCGCGGAAGTTGGTGGTCGGGTAGTCGGCGGTGAACTGCGAGAGCTTGACACCGATGGTCGGCCATCGGGGTGACTGCCCATCGGTGCGGTCGAACGTATGGATTGGGAACTTCGCCAACAGCCCACCGTCGACCCACGTATGCTCGCCAGCCGGGAACCGTACCAGCGTGGAAGTCCCGCCGGGCACCTCGACCGCGACGGTGGCTTCGCGGGCTTCGAAGTGCACCGGCTCGAAGAAGAACGGCACCGACATTGATGCCCGCACCGCGAGGACGGGGTCTTGTTCATCGGGGTTGACGCCGTAAGTGAGGTAGTCCAATGGCAGGCACGTCAGCCGAGCGCGGGTGAGATCGGATGTGTAGACCACCAGTCGATACCGCGAATCGGTTGTCTCGCTCAGTTCGGGATCGTCGGTCTGGGTGAGTACGAGGTCGCCAAACGTCTTGACACCGAACTCGTGCAAGATCGGGCTCAACCATTCGTCGAGGTAGTCGCCGGAATAGAGCCCCTCGCGACGAGTCAACAACGCCGCGTCGGTGACGATCTTGGCGAAGTGGCCCACGGAGTGGTCCATCATGTCGTGCAACTTGCCCTCGGGCATGAACCGGCGAAAGTCGAGTGACTTGAGGATCTCACGAAGCGTCACCATGTCGCGTCCCGACTGGATAATGCCCGCGACAATGCTGGCGGTAATGGCACCCGCGCTCGTTCCAGCGATCCGATGAAAGCGGTATCCAGCCTCGTCGAGCGCGAGGACCGCGCCGACCAGTCCGATCCCCTTCACCCCGCCACCCTCGAGGGCGAGGTCGGCACGTAACTCGCGCTCGCCGCCGTTGTCGGGGTTTGGCCAACCGTCAAGCTGACGCAACGTCTCGGCGGCCGCGAGGAACTCGGTTTGCAACCGGTCACTTCGCACGTATCCACGAGGCGTATCGGCGACAACGATTGAATCAGCCACCGCATCTATCTAACACATCATGGTGAGCGCGTGACTGTCGCGACGAGTCGCGGTCCCACCAAAGACACCGTCTCGACTCGTACTTCCGTGGCAATGTGCCAGTCCCACGTCGAGACGGCGCACGCCGCGCCCGCCGCACGTATGAGAAAGTGACCACGGGCGGTGAAGTCCATCCTCGGCCGTGCAGTTCCTGAGAACCTTCTTGGATGAGTTCGTCGACGTCGCGACCTCGCGCTCGCGCGGTCGCGTCACCGGCGAACACGGCAGATTCGAGAAAAACCGTTACACCGCTGGCCCAGAGACCGGCGCGAACGCTCGTCGTCCGCAGACGATCAGCACGACGGATAGTGCGACGCGACCCGGCACTAGGTGAGAGAGAGCCCGGTACCTAGAACCCTGAGATTTCCCATAGTTTGAGCGGTCGTGACGAGGATCGACGTTCCTTCGCTTCGGTATGGTCCCTTTCGTTGTTGTCATCACGTTGTGTGTCCGTTGTTTCTTCGATGACGAGCGGAACTGAGTTGAGATGAGTGACAAGGTCGTTCAGACCGGACGTCGATGGAACGTGGCGTCGCGTCGCCGCGGCGTGGTGGTCACCGCGATGTTGCTGCTTCCGCTGACCGTCGTACTCGCTGTCAGTTCACCAACCTCGGCGGCCACGAGTTCGATTACGTTCGATGGCGCGACGGGGGGCAGTGGCAATTACACCACCACGATCACCTACGGATCGCCCAGCACGTACGTCGCCACAGCGAGCGACTCCGCCAACCCGGCGGCGACGTTCACGTACGCAGCCACCCGCGGCACAGCGGATTGTTCGATGCAGTCTTCGAGTTCTGGAGCGCTCACCTACGGTCAGTCCGGCACGTGCGTCATCACGGCGACAACCACCAGCATCGATAAGGATCAGGGCCAGGGCAGCGGAGACGGCAACGCTACGGGCGCCACGGCGACGTTGACCCTGACGATCCTTCCGATGGCCCAAACCATAACGTTCTCACCTGGGCCCTCGACGTCACCCCTCGTGGGTTCGACCTACACCGCGGCCGCTACCGCCACGTCGACGCTGCCCGTCACCTACAGCGTTGACAGATCGTCGACCTCGGGCTGCACCGTCAACGCGAGTACCGGTTTCGTGACCTTGTCGCCACCCGCCGGCACCTGCGTCATCGACGCCAACCAATCTGGAAACACTATCTACGCGCCCGCGGCCCAGGTCCAGCAGTCGGTGACCTCGCTGCTCGTCGCTCAGACCATCACGTTCTCGAACACGACAGCGCCGTCAGCCCTCGTGGGTTCGACCTACACCGTGGCCGCTACCGCCACGTCGAAGCTGCCCGTCACCTACAGCGTTGACAGATCGTCGACCTCGGGCTGCACC
>JAJZBX010000043.1 GCA_021846325.1 Actinomycetes bacterium
CTCACCGACGTGCAGAACGGTATCTCCGTGGTCTTTCAGGAGTACAACAAGAGCCTCTTTCCGTGGCTTTCGATATTCAAGAACGTGGCGATGGGCGCGCGACGGTTGGCGCCGGCTGAACGCGCGACCCACGTGCGAGCCGCGCTGGAATCGGTGGCCCTGTCGGGGTTCGAATCGCGCTACCCCTGGGAGTTGTCGGGCGGCATGCAACAGCGCGCGGCCCTCGCGCGCGCGCTCGTGTCCGATCCGAGGGTGCTGATGCTCGACGAACCGTTCGCCTCCGTGGACGCCCTGACGCGCGGTCTGCTCGAGGACGTCGTCGGGGACCTGTGGGAACGGTCATCGTTCGCGTCACTACTCGTCACCCACGACGTGGGCGAGGCCGTCTACCTCTCCGACCGCGTGCTGGTGCTCTCGGCGCGCCCCTCGCGCATCCTCGCCGAAGTCGAGATTGACTTGCCCCGGCCGCGCAGTCAGGGTTCGACCCGTCAGCTCAAGCGGTTCGTCGAACTCGAGGCGCAGGTGCTCGAGCTAGTCCTGCAAGCCGGTCGGTCGGTCGCGGGTGAGAGTGCGAGCGCATGACGCGCGGCTACGCGGTGGGCGCGTCAACGACTAAACTAAAAGTGACTTTCACGATACGAAATAGGGGATCGGTAACTCGTGGTTGACTCGGTAGATCAACTTGGACTGCGCGGCCGACGGGTGCTCGTGGCCGGAGCGGGCGGGCTCGGGGGAGCTTGCGCCAGCGCCTTCGCCGCCGCGGGTGCGCACGTCTTCGTCGTCGATCAGGACGCGCAGCGCGTCGAGGCGTTCTGTGACGAGTTGGCGTCGAGCGCGGACGTCACGGTCGGGGGTTGCGCCCTCGACCTGCGCCGGCGCGACGACTGTCGCAGCGCGGTCGAGCGCGCCCGTGACGCGCTCGGCGGACTCGACGTCTGTCTGCACGCCGTCGGCGTCAACGATCGCCGTCCCGTTCTCGACTTCGACGAGGACGACTGGGAGCGCATCCTCTCGATCAACCTCGGTAGCGCGTTCTTTCTCGGTCAGGCGGCGGGCGCGTCCTTGGTACCGAGCGGGGGCGGTCGCGTGATCTTCATCTCCTCGGTCGCCGGACTGCTCGGACACGCCAACCACGGCCCCTACGCCGCGTCCAAGGGTGGGCTGAACCAGCTGGTTCGCGTCATGGCGCGCGAGTGGGCGCCGGCTGGCGTGACCGTGAACGCCGTCGCGCCGGGCTACGTCGAGTCGAATCTGACGCGCGAGTACCTCGATGCCGACGGGCACCGCGCCGCGCTCGAGGCGCTCGTGCCCTTCGGGCGGCTGGGTACCCCCGCGGAAGTGGCGGGCCCGGTGTTGTTCCTGGCTTCATCCCTCGCGGGCTTCGTGACCGGGCAGATCGTGTATGTCGATGGTGGAAGGACGTTGGTGTAATGGCAAACGAAGAGATGAACGCAACTGGCGAACGCGTCGCGGCGATATTTCCGCGGTTCGCCGGTCGGTGGGTGATGGTCACGGGGGCCGGGACGGGGTTCGGCTCAACGCTCGCCAAACGGGCCGCGGCCGAGGGCGCCAACGTGGTCGTCCACTACAACCGCTCGGCCGCCGGGGCCGAGGAGACCGCCCAGGCGGTTCGCTCGTTCGGTCGCGAGGCGGTCGTCATCCAGGGCGACCTGCGCAGCACCGCCGACATCCGCCGAATGGCCGACGAGGCCTGGAGCGCCGCGGGGACCCTCGACGTGCTCGTCAACAACGTGGGCGACATCGCGACGGATCAGATGTCGTGGCGCGACATCGACGAGGCGGTCGTCGACCGGGTGCTCGCCGTTGACATCAAGGGCACGATGTTCATGATCCACGAGCACGGAACGCGCATGCTCGAGGTCGGGGGCGGCAACATCGTGAACATCGCCTCGACCGTCGTCGTTCGCGGCAGTCCCCGGGCCCCGCAGTACGCCGCGGGCAAGTACGGGATCATCGGCCTCACCAAGTCCTACGCGGCGGCGTTCGCCCCCGTGGTGCGGGTGAACGCCTTCGGTCCGGGCTTCATGTCGACCGAGTCGACCCTGACCCGCTCGGACTGGTTGAACGGACGTCGCGAGCGGGTGATCTCACAGACCCCCATGGGACGGGTCCCCGAGCCCCAGGAGTTGGCGGGGGCGGCGCTGTGGCTGGCGACGGATGACGCATCGCACATGACGGGCAACTTCATCATGTGCGACGGCGGCTACTCGATGATCGGCGCATGACTCCCTCGCTCGCGAACCTCGACGGACGCGCCGTGCTGAACTTCGGCGCGAGCGGCAGTGCCGACGTCGCCCGGGCGAGCGCGGGGCGTTTCGGTCCGTCGTGCGCCGCGGTGCTCGATGACTGGGCCGCCTTCCTCGCGTGGTCGGCGTCGGTGGATCCGGACGGGGCGCCACTCGAGGTCGCTCGCCTCGGTCCACCGGTCCCCTCGCCGCGCCAGGTTTTCGGCATCGGCTTGAACTACCGAGAGCACGCCGAAGAGGCCGGCTACGACACGAGCGGACTGCCGCAGGTCTTCACGAAGTTTCCGAGTTGTCTCGCCGGTCCGGTCGCGACCGTGCCGATCGTGAGCCCGCGCCTCGACTGGGAGGTCGAGCTCGTCGCGGTCATCGGCGAACGGTGCCAGCGCGTCTCTGAGTCAGCGGCGTGGGACAAGGTGGCCGGTCTCATGGTCGGCCAAGACATCTCCGCGCGCGACGTGCAGCTCGAGGGACGCTCGCCGCAGTGGAGCCTCGGCAAGTCCTTCACGAACTTCGGTCCGACCGGACCGTTTCTCGTGCCCACCGAGTCGGTCGCCAACCGCGATGACCTTCACATCTCGTGTCGCGTGAACGGCGAGGTGATGCAGGACTCGCGGACCTCGCTGCTGATCTGGAACGTCGCGGAGCTCGTGGCTCGTCTGTCTTCGGTGGTGACGTTGCTGCCGGGTGACCTCATCTTCACGGGCACCCCGGCCGGCGTTGGAAATCGGCGCGAACCGCCACGCTACCTGGGCGTTGACGACGTGCTCGTCAGCGAGATCGAGGGACTCGGGGAACTCACGACGACGTTCGCCACGGAGCCGTCGTGACCGAGCACGCCCACGGCCGTCTGCCCTGGCCCACGCGCGACGAGCTCGACGACGAGCGGCGCGTGGTCTACGACGCGATCGTCGGCGGCCCGCGAGCCTCTGACGCGACGACGTCGCCGATCACCACGGACGACGGCCGGCTCGAGGGCCCCTTCAACGCGATGCTGGTGAGTCCTTCCGTCGGCGGGGCCCTGCAGTCGCTCGGCTCCGCGATCCGCTACGCCACGACCTTCGCGGATCGAGATCGCGAACTGGCGATTCTCCAGATCGCCGCGCACCACCGAAGCCAGTTCGAGTGGTTCGCGCACGAGCGCGTCGCGCGCGGCGCGGGACTCGACGAGGCGACCCTCGGGGCGCTTCGCGCCGGTGAGCGCCCGACGGAACTTTCGGCCAGCGCGGCGGCGATATGGGGTGCGGTGAACGCGATTCTGGCCCACGGAGACCTCGACGACGAGCAGTACGCCCGGCTCGAGGATGCCCTGGGCCAGGTGGCCGCGGTCGAGCTCGTCGTCCTCGTCGGCTACTACCAGGCCCTCGCGTTGTTGCTGCGCACGTTTCGAATCCCGGTGCCCGAAGCGGTCCGGGGGTCATTTACTGATTGGTCTCAATCGGACAGAGAGGGGAAAGTATGAAACTGGTCACGTTTGATGCGGGGAGGCCCGGACGGGTCGGACGCCTCGAAGACGACGTCATCGTTGAATTCGACTGTGACTCGATGCGCGGGTACTTCGAACGAGAGGGCCGCGTCCAAGAGACCGGCGAGGTCGTGAGTCTGAGCGACGCTCGCTTGCGCGCGCCGATCGTGCCTAAGAAGTTCTTCCACACGGCGGGGAACTTCGTAGAGCACCACAACGACCTCGTTCGGGTGAACTGGTCCCACCCCGTGAACAAGGGAATCGTCTTCTTCCAGAACGTCGACGCGATCGTCGGTCCCGAGGATTCGGTCGTGTACCCCGGGGAACTGACCAACGAGCTGGACTACGAACTGGAGATGGCGATCGTCATCGGCAAGCCCGGCAAGTTCTTCCACGCCGAGCAGGCGGCCGAGCACATCGCTGGGTATCTCATCTTCAACGACATCACCGCGCGCGACATCCAGCGCCGAGAGATGGAGTCCGGGGTCTTCTCCTTCTCCAAGGCGATCGACACGTTCTGTCCGATCGGCCCGTACATCGTCACGGCCGACGAGGTCGGCGATCCCCACAATCTGGACATGGAACTCCGCGTCAACGGCCAGGTCCGCCAGAAGTCCAACACCAGCCACATGTCGGTGTCGATCCCGCAGTTGGTGGCCTATCACTCGCCCCAGACCTACAGCGCCGGCGACCTTCTGACGACGGGGACGATCGCCGGCGTCGCCGCGAGCAGCGACGACCCCTTCGCCAACTACCTCAAGCCCGGCGACGTCGTCGAGGCGCAGATCGAGAAGCTCGGCGTCCTTCGTAACCGCGTCGTTGCCTGGCACGACGCGCACGAGACGCCGCCGCCGACGTTCGAGTGGTAGGCGCTCGCGCGCAGGGCGACGCGAGCGACTGACCTCACGCGTGTCGCGTCACAACGTGGGAGTGAGGCGACTGGATCGCGGGGGATGTCGGTCGACACGACACGGGACGATTGTGAACGACCGCGCATTCGTGACCGGTACGACGATGCGGTACGGTCCAGACAGGGGAAATGTCCGGGCCGGGTGGCCAGGAGCAGGTGGGATTGGATCATGACCGCAACGCTCAAAGTGACGCACAAATCCATCGGCGTCGAGGTGAGGCGCGGTACCTACGACATCATCGTTGATGGTCGGGCCATGGGCACCGTGGCGATGAACCATACGACCGCCGTAGCGATCGAGGCGGGGCACCACACCCTGCAGGTTCGCCACCGTCGCAAGTCGAGCCGGCCGCGCACCTTTGACGCCGCCGAAGGGCAGGTCATCACCTACCGGTGCACCGGCAAGAGCGTGTTGCCGGTCTTCCTCGCGTCATTCGTGATCAAGGGCGTGGCGCTGCAACTGCACCGTGTCGCGTGACCGGTTCGTTGCCGTCGCGCGGGTCCTGCGTGCGTCGCTGATGTGGCGACTGGATCAGCGTCGGGTCGGCCGCGTCTCACGACCCGCGGAGACCGGATCGGTGCGCCCGTCGCCACCGAGGGACGGTGTGCGACCGCCACGCGACGCCGGTCGATACTCGTGCGAGACGAGTTCGCGCTCAAAGGGGCTCGCGTGACCCGGCGAACGCCCGAGGAGGCTTCGGCCTTTGAGACGCTGAGCGACCGATACGACGCGTGGTACGACTCCCCGGCCGGTCGCGTGCTCTTCGCCTGTGAGTTGGCGGCCCTTCGACCGCTGCTCGACGGGACCGGTCAGCTGCGGCTCGAAGTCGGGGTCGGGACGGGCCGATTCGCGACCGCGCTCCAGGTCGAGGTCGGCGTCGACGTCGCATTCGCGCCGCTCGCCTTCGCTCGCGGTCGGGGGGTGCGCGTCGCCCAAGGCACGGGCGAACAGCTGCCGTTTCCCGACGGCACCTTCGACGCGGTCGTCCTTGTCGCCACGCTCTGCTTCGTGCAACGCCCCGACGTGGTCGTGAGCGAAGCCCGTCGGGTGCTTCACGCTGGTGGTCGATTGATCGTTGCCTTTGTGCCGCGCGACAGCCCCTGGGGGGTGGGCTATCAGGCGATGGGCCGTGACGGCAACCCCTTTTACCGCGACGCCGTCTTTTCCACCGTGGACGAGATCACCCAGCTACTCGAGCGCAGTGGCGTAACCGTCGTTGCGCGCCGCTCCACCCTGTTCCAGCCGCCGTCACCCGTACCGTACGCCGAGGATGCGCGAGGTGGTTCGTCGGACGACGCCGGATTCGTGGTCCTGGCCGGCGCGGTGAGCGAGTCGACGAGGGTTTGAGCTCACCGAGTCGTCGCCGTGGTTGGGTGAGGCGCAGACCCGCTGATCGGTATAGGTTTCTCAGCGAGTGGTCACGTGCTGTGCGAGCCACGGGAAAATCGTGGAATCGAGACCGGACGGGGGCGTACGATTACCCGCGAGTGCGTCGATGTGGTGGCGACGTCGACAGTCACGGTGAGAAGTCGTGGCTGGGGCGAGGAGGAGTGATGCGAATGTACAGACTCTTGGGGGTTGCGGCCACGCTCGCGGTCGTGTCATTCACGATCGTGCCGAGCATCGCCTCGTCGGCCTCCGGCGCCGGGAGTGCTGGTGCGTACGCGCCGGTCTGCCTGCCCGCTGCGGTGAGCGGTGTCGCCAACTGCGACGCCATCCAACTGCTCAATCCGGGAGTCAACTGGCACGGGACACACGTACCCGTTGGAAACAACGGGAAGGGACCCGGCAAGCGACCCGGTGGCGGAGGCGGCGGTGGTGGTGGAACGCCGTCGGGCTACGGGCCCGCCGACCTTCAATCGGCCTACGCATTGACCTCGGATTCCGCAAATTACGGTGGCGGTGAGACCGTCGCGATCGTCGATGCGTACAACGACCCGTATGCCGCGAACGACCTCAATGCGTATCGAAAGCAATTCAACATTCTGCCGTGCTCGACTGGCTGTTTCACTCAGGTCTCCCAGACTGGTTCGAACACTTTGCCGAAGAACAGTTCTTCATGGTCCGAAGAGATATCGCTCGACCTCGACATGGTCTCGGCCATTTGCCCGAATTGCAATATCTTGCTGGTCGAGGCGAACTCCGCGAGTATCACTGACCTCGCCACGGCCGCTGCCTACGCGGCCAAGAACGCGAACGTGGTCTCGAACAGTTACGGCGCCAATGAGTTCTCGGGTGAGACCTACTACGATCAGTTCTACAGCAACCAGGGTGTGGTGTTCACCGCGAGCGCGGGGGACAGCGGGTACGGCGTTGAGTACCCGGCCGCGTCGCCCAACGTGACGGCGGTCGGTGGAACGACACTCACGGGGTCTCAGAGTTCAACTTGGACTCAGACCGTCTGGTCGGGAACGGGTTCGGGTTGCTCGGCCTACGAGCCGATTCCCGCGTGGCAGCCGCCGACAACGTCGCTGTGCAATGGTCGAACGGTGGCGGACACCGCCGCGGTCGCTGACCCGAACACCGGCGTCGCGGTCTACGACAGTTTCCACGAACCCGGCT
>JAJZBX010000003.1 GCA_021846325.1 Actinomycetes bacterium
GAGTCCCGACCGCTACACCCATGGTCACCACGAATCGGTGCTGCGCAGCCACCGGTGGCGAACGGCCGAGAACTCGGCCGGCTTCTTGCTCGCCCACCTCCGTGCGGGCCAGTCGCTCCTCGACGTCGGGTGCGGACCGGGCACGATCACGGCCGACCTCGCGGGCCGCGTCGGCGACGGCGAGGTCGTCGGGATCGACCTCGCCGAGCAGGTCGTCGCCGCCGCGGCCCGCGAGTTCGCCGGTGCCCACCCCAACCTGCGGTTCGCCACCGGTGACGTCTATCGGTTGGACTTCGCCGACCAGTCCTTCGACGTGGTCTACGCCCACCAGGTGCTCCAGCACCTCACCGATCCGGTGGCCGCGCTCGGCGAGATGCGCCGGGTCTTGCGAGCGGACGGGGTCCTGGCCGTTCGCGACGCCGACTATGGCGCCTTCACGTGGTACCCGGCCGATCCGGTGCTCGATCGCTGGCTCGAGGCCTACCACCGCGTGACTGACGTGAACGGCGCGTGCGCGGACGCCGGTCGCCGGGTGCACGCCTGGGTGCGCCGCGCCGGCTTCGCCGACCTGACGGTGTCCTCGTCCAACTGGACCTACGCGACGCCCGAGGAGCGGGCGTGGTGGGGTGGCCTGTGGGCCGACCGGCTAGCCGAGAGCGATCTCGCGCGCCAACTCGTCGACTACGGCGCCGCGACCACCCACGACCTTGGGGCGTTCGCCGACGCCTTTCGGCGCTGGGCCGCAGATCTCGACGGGCTGTTCGTTGTCCCCAACGGCGAGGTGCTCGCCCGTCGCTGACTAGGCGAAGGTCGACGCCGACGCCGGGCGGCCGAAGAGGTACCCCTGCCCGTAGTGGACGCCGAGCGAGCGCAGCGTCTCGGCCTCGGCCGTCGTCTCGACGCCCTCGCCGATGAGCAAGGTCCCGGTCAGACCGGCGAAGTGGCGCATGCCCGAGACGAGGGCCTGGCGGGCGGGGTCGTGGTCGATGTCGCGCACCAGCGAGATGTCGAGCTTGACGACGTCGGGGTGCAGCTCGAGGATGTGGTGGAGGCCGGCGTAGCCGGCGCCGGCGTCATCGACGAAGAGTCGGCATCGCTCGACCGAGGCGATCGCCCGTCGTACCGCGCCGAAGTCGTCGACGCGCGCGTGCTCGGTGATCTCGACGGCCACCTCGCGCGCCGCGGCGGCGATCAACGGGCCCATCGCCTCACTGACGACAACCGTCGGTGAGAAGTTGAGGCTGATCCACGTCCGTGGTGGCAGCGCACTCGCCGCGGCCACGGCGCTCGTGGCGCACGCCACCTCGAGCTCGACGCTGAGCCCGACGGTGGCGGCGAGTGCAAAGTGCTCGTCCGGCGGCCGGCCGTCGGCGAAGCGCGTCAGTGCCTCGAAGCCGACAACGGCGCCCGAGTGAAGATCAACGACCGGCTGGAAGACGGGGTAGAACGCCTGATCGTCGATGATGGATCGGATCGAGGCGCGCGTCGAATCGAGGTAGATGGCCATCTGGGCCTGGTCACCGAAGAGTCCGCCGGCGAAGGAACCCAACTCCTCGTGCAGCGGTAGCCGCGACGGGGCGAACGCGACGTTCGTGCGGTCGCGCGACCCCGTCGCGAGGATGCCGACGACCTGACCCTTCCAACGCACCGGCGCGAACGTCACGGCCTCGATCCCCGCCGCCCGAATCGCGTGCACCAGTGGTTCGTCGGCGAAGCCCGCGGGCTCGGCGATATCGATCCACCACGCGCCGTCGGCACTGCGAGCGAGGAAGGCGGCCGGGTTGAGGACATCGACGGTCCGCCCGGGCTCGAGCTCGGCGAGGGTGACCCCGGCCGACCCCGACACGACGAACTCGTCGTCGGCGCTGCGCACGAAGATGGCCGACGCGTCGATGAAGTCGAGTCGCAGCAGTGCATCGCAGAGCGTCGTGGCGGTGGCGCCGACGGTGGGCGACGGGCGGACCTCGCGCATGAGGTTGGCCATGGCCTGGGCGTCGCGATCACCGCGTTCGACGTGCGCCTCGAGGCGTCGCTCAACGCTGAGGTCCCGTTTTACAGCCACGTAGGCCACTACCTCGTCGTCGTTGCCCAAGACGGGCGAGATGGTCGTGTCCTCGTCGTAGAGCTCGGAGTTCTTGCGCCGATTGGTAATCACGCCGTGCCAGGACCGGCCCCGCCTGAGCTCGTGCCACAGTTCGTCGAACAACTCGCGCCCGTGCAGGCCGCTCGCGAACATCGCGGGTGTCTCACCGATCATCTCGTCGATTGAATAGCCGGTGGTCGTCGTGGTCGCCGGATTGGCGTAGAGGATTCTGGTCGAGGCGTCGGTGATGAGCACGGCCTCCGCCGCCTGATCGATCGCGGCGTTGAGCAGGTTGCTTTCGCGCAGCGCCTGGGCCAGTCGCGACTGTTCGCGCAGTCGCTGCAGGCCGATGCCGACCTGCATGGCCAGGTCCTCGAGGGTGGCGATCGTGGCCGGTTCGAAGGCGTTGGCGTCGGCCGCGTAGACGCTGAAGGCGCCGTCGAGGAAGCCGTCGACGAAGACGGGCAGGCCGATGGCCGATTGAAAGCCGTGGCTCGACGCCGACGCCGACCAGGGACGAAAGTTCACCGACGCGCTCAGGTCGCCGACGAAGAACGTCTCGCCGGTGCGCAAGGATCGGCCCGTGGGGCCCTGTCCGAACTCGTTGTCGCCCCACGACACGGTGATGGGGTTGACGTAGTCGCGGTGCTCTTTGGACGAGGCGACGACGCGTACCGACTGGTTGACGTCGTTGACCGGACGCCCGTACCAGGCGAACAGGTACCCACCTTCGGCCACGAGGTTCTGACAGAGCTGGGTCAAGAGATCGACGTCGTTCACGGCGCGCACCAGGATGGCGTTGCCGGCGGCCAGGGCGTTGAGCGCCCGGCGTCCGCGCACCAGGGCCGTGATGTCGTGGCTCGCCGAGACGATGGCCGTCACGTGGCCCGTATCGTCCAGCAGCGCCCGGAAGTGGATTCGCATCCAGCGCAGACCGCCGTCGGCGGTGCGGTACTGGCATTCGAAGGGCGCGACCGCGTGGCCTCGCAGCAGTTGGGCGCGTAGCGCCAGACGGGTCGCCACGTCCTCTTCGACGTTGAGATCGGTGATGGGGCGTCCGATGAGTTCGTCGGGACGCCAGCCGAGGACGTCCTGCACCGAGGGCGACACCCATTCGATGAGACCGTCGCGGTCGGTTCGCCAGACAATGTCCGAAGCGTTCTCGGCGAGTAGTCGGTACTGCGCCTCGGATTCGGCGACGGCGGTGCGGTGCGCCACCGTCACCTCGGCGTCGCGCCAGGACACGATCCGATTCGCGAAGGCACCCGACTCGTCCAGGACGTCGCGACCCGTGATGGCGATCCAGTGGTAGTTGCCGTCGGGTCGTCGCACGCGCAGCTCGGTCGTGATGCGCGCGCCGTCGAGCATCGAGGCGCGCTGGGAACGCGCCTCGGTCAGATCGTCGGGGTGAACCAGTTCGTCGAAACGTTGTCCCGCGAGGTCCTCGGGACGCCACCCCAAGAGCTGGTACACCGTGTCGAAGGCCCACAGGATTCGCCCGTCGCGATCACCGACGACGACCACGTCCAGGGAGTTCTCCGCGATCAGTCGATAGCGCTCGCTGAGTTGGCGCAGCGACTCGCGATTCTCGACGTCCTCGTCGATGTTGCGAATGCTGCCGATGAGTTCGATGCGGCCGTCGTTGGTCTCGATTGGTCGGATGGTGATCGCGAAGCACGAGTAGCGACCAGACTTCGTGCGCAGTCGCGCCTCGAAGCCCGATGAGTTCGCCCGTTCGACCTCGGCGGTCCACTCGTCGACGTTCGCTCGGTCGTCGACGTGCAGCAGGTCGAGCGCGTCGACGCCGATGAGTTCGCCCGGGGTCCACCCGAGCACCGTCTCACTCGACGGTGACGCCCACGTGATGCGCAAGTCGAGGTCGAGCTGAAACACCGCGTCCGAGGCGTTCTCCGCGAGCAGTCGATAGTGCGTGAGCATGAGCGACTGCTCGGTGACGTCTCGCCACGTGACACTGAGCAGCCCACGAACTCGACTCGCGCGCACGTCGACGATCACCTCGGTGGCCCGCCGGAGATTGACTTGTCGCAGCCCGTGGAGACGCAACGGCTCGCCAGTCTGGGCCAGGTGGACCAAGTGGGGCCACAACGCGGTGTCCTCGACACCGGATACGACGGATCGGTAGCGCCGTCCGATGAGCTCGTTGGGGGTCGCGTCGAAGTACTCGGCGGCCGCCTCGTTGACCAAGGTGAATTCGAAGTCACTGACCGCACCGGCGTCGTCGTAGACGATTGCGGCGACGACCCGAGGATCGAACTCGATGTCGGGCTGCGCCCGGGGCAGTTCGGGCGACTCGTCAGCCGCTTCGTCAGTCACGGTCGCGCCAGAGCCGACCGTGGCCACTCGGAACCGAACGTGGCACCATATTCGTTATGGTTACTACAATTTTTGGCAGCGTGGGCACCATATTTCTGTGGTATTTCTGTGGTATTGGTGAGATCCCGTCGGCGCCGGTCGTGGAGTTAGTGCGACCCGACGCCTAGATGCGCTCGGGCACCATCTCGATGGCGCCGCACGGGCACTCGCGCACGCAGATGCCGCACCCCTTACAAAAGTCGTAGTTGAACTCGTAGCGCTGGCCCGCCCCCAACTTCACCACCGCGTTGTCCGGGCACACGCCAAAGCAGTTGTCGCACTCGAAGCAGTTGCCGCACGAGAGACACCGGCGCGCCTCGAACAGGGCGTTCTGCTCGGTCAGTCCGCCCACCACCTCTTCGAAGTTCGTCTGTCGCCGGACGCGCTCGAGTTCGGGTCGTCGCGTACGCGGCGCGTCGGCGTAGTACCAGGTATTCAGGCGGTCCACGGTCGCGACCCCGTGACGTTCGCGCGGCGCGTCGGTCGCGCCGCGCAGGTACGCGTCGATGCCGCGCGCCGCCCGCTTACCGTGCCCCACGGCGACGGTCGCGGTGCGGTCCGAGGGGGCCGCGTCGCCGCCGGCGAAGACGCCGCGTTCGTGGGTCATCATCGTGGGGGTCACTTGGACGACGCCGTCGCGGACCTCGACGTTGGCGTTGCCCTCGAGCAGAGACAGGTCGGTGTCTTGACCTAACGCGAGGACGAGCGCGTCGGTGTCGAGCTCTTCGAACTCGCCCGTTGACTCCGGGAAGCCCTCGGCGTTCAGGCGCATCTTCTCGATGACCAGCCTCTCGCCATCGAACCGATCAACCGTGGCGAGCCAGCGGACGCTCACCCCTTCGCCGAGGGCCTGCTCGACCTCTTCGGCGTGAGCCGGCATCCGATCGCGATTTCGTCGATAGACAATCACTGCTTCGGTCGCGCCGAGGCGACGGGCGGTGCGCGCGGCGTCCAACGCCGTGTCGCCGCCGCCGTAAACGACGACGCGACGGCCGAGCATGGGCGGGTCATCGTCGGCGACCCGGTGGAGGAAGGAGACGGCGTCGATCACCTTGGCGGAGTCGCCGGCCGGAATGTTGACGCGTCGACCGATCTGGGCGCCGACGGCGAGAAAAACGGCGTCGAAGGCGCCGTCTCGACGCTCCGCTTCGACGTCGCGCACACTGTGGTCGACAACGACCTCGACACCGAGGTCCACGATTCGAGCGATCTCGGCGTCTAGTACCGCGCGGGGCAACCGGTAGGCGGGGATGCCGTAACGCAGCATGCCGCCCAGGCGGGGCGCCCCGTCGACGAGGCGCACGGCGTGACCGAGTCGGCGCAGATGGTAGGTGGCGCTCAGCCCCGCGGGTCCGGCCCCGATGACCAGGACCCGACGGCCAGTGTCCGGTGCCGGTGCGGGCAGCGACCAGCCGTGCTCGATCGCCGCGTCGCCGAGGAAGCGCTCGACCGCGTTGATGCCGACGGCCTCGTCGACCTGCGCTCGATTGCACGAGGTCTCACAGGGGTGAAAACAGACCCGTCCCATGATCGCCGGCAGCGGGTTGTCCTCGACGAGCACGCGCCAGGCGGCCTCGTAGCCCCCCGACTCGGCTTCGTACAGCCAGCCCTGAATGTTCTCGCCGGCGGGACAGGCGTCGTTGCATGGCGGCAGCCGGT
The DNA here is from genome assembly GCA_021846325.1 of Actinomycetes bacterium. Lineage (GTDB taxonomy): Bacteria > Actinomycetota > Acidimicrobiia > Acidimicrobiales > RAAP-2 > RAAP-2. The sequence continues at coordinate 6,116 of JAJZBX010000003.1, forward strand.
CGACGTACACCGGTCGCTCGACCCGCCACGAGCCGGTGTGGTTGGCGCGGCTGCTGCCGACGTCGAGGGTGATCGCGAAGGGTCGTTCCATCAGTCGTCCTCGCCGTCATTACGCTCGTCGGGAAGTAGCCCGTAGCGCACGACGTTCGCGTCGGCGATCGCTTGGAGCCGCGCGACGATGTCGGGACGCCCGCGGGGGCCAACGAGGTGCGCGTAGCGCCGTTGCAGGGTGAGGTACTCCTCGACGGGGGACCAGCGCCGGATCGGCAAGACGTTGGTCACGACGCCGCGTTCGGCCTCGAAGACCGGAAAGAGGCCGGTTGATTGGGCTAGTCGGGCCAAGTGGATCGTCTCGTTGGACGCGGCGCCCCAGCCGAGTGGACACGGCACGAAGACGTGGAGATAGCGCGCGCCGCGCAGGCTCATCGCCCGTTCGACCTTGCGCTCGAGGTCGTGCAGGTCAGCGACCGTTGCGGTGGCGACGTAGGGGATGTCGTGGGCCATCGCGATTCGCGGCAGGTCCTTGCCCTGACCAAAGGGGTTACCCGGTTCGTCACCGACGACGTCGGTCGTCGCCGTGCGCGCGGCCGGGGGCGTCGCGGCCGAGCGCTGCACGCCGGTGTTCATGTACCCCTCGTTGTCGTAGCAGATGAAGAGCACGTCGTCGTTGCGCTCGAACATTCCCGACAGCGTCCCGAATCCGATGTCGACGGTGCCGCCGTCGCCGGCCTGGGCGACAACGCGCACGTCCTCGCGGCCCTTCACGCGCATGGCCGCCGACACACCGGTGGCGACGGCCGGCGCGTTGCCGAACAGCGAGTGGAGCCACGGAATGCGCCACGACGTCTCGGGGTACGGCGTCGAGAAGACCTCGAGACAGCCCGTGGCGTTCACCGCGAGGAGTCGACCATTGGTCGCGCGCATGGCGGCGTCGAGTGCGTAGCGCGCGCCGAGCGCCTCGCCGCAGCCCTGACAGGCCCGGTGACCCGAGTCAATGGAGTTCGTGCGCTGGGCACTCGACTGGACCGTACGGTCGTCGGCGTTGAGCAGCCGGTTGCCGACGGCGAAGCTGCCGACCTGGTAGAAGTGAACGCGCTGGTCGAGCGCTGGTGCGTCAGTGGGGTCGTGGCTCACGGTCGGCCCTCTTTTGCCTGGCGTAGATCGCGCAGCACGTTCTCGGCGAACGGACCGGAACGACGGGTGCGCGCCATGCGACCCCGTTCTCGCTCGATGATGCCGTCGTCGAGGTCGAGGAACGACAGCGGCGTCAACTGGTCACGGCCGGCGCGTTCGATGGTCTCTTCGACCGAACGCCGCGGTATCGGTCGGCCCCCCAGACCGGCGACGACGGTGGACAGGACGGCCGTTGACCCGAGGGTCGCCATCGAGACGTCGGTCGCGAGCACGCCCCCCATGCCGAGGCTGAAGGCCTTCTCGATCACGACGACGCGACGAGCCCCCGACAGGGCGCGTCGCACCGCGGCGATCGGAAACGGGCGAAACGAGGTGATCCCGAGCACGCCGACCCGGTCGCCCGCCTCGCGTCGACGGTCAACGGCGTCCTTGATCGTTCCGAGCACCGACCCCATCGCGACCACGATGGTGTCAGCGTCCGCCGTGCGGTAGGGATGCACGAGCCCGCCACTGGCTCGACCGGTCAATTCGGCAAAGGCGTCGGCAATGACCGGGATCTGATCGAGAGCGTCGAGCTGTCGAAGGTGGGCGAGGTAGCGGACCTCCTCGAAGGCCTCGGGCCCGACCATGGCGCCAATCGACACCGGATCGTCGGGGTCGAGCACCTGACGTGGCTCGTAGGGTGGCAAGAAGCGGTCGACCGTCGCCTGGTCGAGCAGGTCTACGCCCTCAACAGCGTGGGTCAGGATGAAGCCGTCCATGCACACCATCACGGGCACCGAGAGCTCCTCGGCGAGACGAAAGGCCTGAACGTGCAGGTCGGCCGCCTCCTGATTCGTCTCGGCGAACAGTTGGATCCAGCCGGTGTCGCGCACCGCCATCGCGTCACTGTGGTCGTTCCAGATGTTGATCGGGGCGCCGATGGCGCGGTTGGCCAGCGTCATCACGATCGGCAGGCCGAGGCCGGCCGCGTTGTAGACGGCTTCGATCATGAAGAGCAGACCTTGGCTCGCGGTCGCGGTGTAGGCGCGCGCCCCGGCGGCCGAGGCGCCGATGGACACGGACATCGCCGCGAACTCCGACTCGACGTTGATGAACTCGCACGGGGCGAGTGAGCCGTCCTTGACCATTCGTCCGATGGCTTCGATGATGTGCGTTTGGGGCGAGATCGGGTAGGCGCAGACGACCTCGGGTCGACAGAGGGCCACCGTCTCGGCGATAGCGCGCGATCCCTCAAGTTGTCGCAGCACGAGTGATCGCCTCCCTGCCTCGAGTGACGTGCTCAAAGGCCGCCGTTGCTGCGGCGAAGTTCTGCTCGCCCACGACGCCGCCGAATCGATCGCGCAGCGCCACCCCGATCGCCTCGAGGGGCACCTGGTCCGCGAGGGCGGCGAAGGCGCCCAGCAGCGCGGCGTTGGGTACCGCGCGCCCGACGTGTTCGATGGCGAGTTCGGTCGCCGGACAGGTCGCGAGTCGTTCGGGTCGGAAGCGCTCGTCGAGATCGTCCAGGCCCAGTTCGGCGATTCGCCGCGAGGTGTTGATCAACACGTAGCCATCTGGCCCCAGGCCACCAAAGAGGTCGACTTGGTGAATCAGCGTCACGTCTTGGACGATGACGGCGTCGGGGGCCATCACCGGCTCTCGCGTGCGGATCTCGCGATCGTCGATGCGACAGTAGGAAACGACCGGCGCACCGGTGCGTTCCGAGCCGAAACTCGGGAAGGCCTGCGCGTGGCGGCCCTCGTTGAAGGCGGCCACCGCCAGTAGCTCGGCGGCGGTCACCACGCCTTGGCCACCGCGCCCGTGAATGCGGACCTGGAACATCAACTAGCAATCCGTTCGCTCATCGTCGCGCCAACGTCGCACGCGACGACGCCGTCGAGACACTCACTTCGACCGTAGTGCACGACCACCCGCGTACGTTGTGGGCCATAGGTCACTGATCTAGCCGTACCGCGCCAGCACCCATGAAGTCACGTGCCGCGGTCACCGCGCAAGGCTGGCGCGGCGCCGTGGTCAGAGGTGAAACGGGCGCAGGAAGGTCCGCGCACTACGCGCCGCGCCGAGGCGGACCAGGCCCAGCAGTGTCTCGGTCGTGGCCAGCAGCGAGTAGTGCGAGAAGGATGTGGTCACGCGCAGGCCCCGCGCAACGGAGGGAGCAATAACCAAGGTGGGAACCTGGTTGCTCGCGTCGCCGTCGTTCTCGTCGAAGGTGATGAACAAGACGAGCGTGCGGGACTGGTACTGCGCACTGGCGATCACCGATGACACCGCGCGCGCGAGCCAGGCGTCGCCGGTGGCGACGGGGCAGCTGTGCATGTCGTGACAGACGTTCGGCGTGATGAAGGTGAAGGGTTCGCCGAGTTGGAGCGGCCACGTGAGGGCGACATCGTCGCGAGCGCAGGCGGCACCGAGCGAGGTGAAGTAGACGGCGGGATTGTGGCGTGCGGCGTAGAGCCCACTGGTCACCCGATCACACGGACGAGGCATCGACTCTTCGAGCGATCGCCAGCGGCCGTGGAGCTGGGAGAAGATGCTCGCCACCGTGAGCGGATGGGCACTCGGCTCGCCGTCATCGGCGACGCCGGCCGTCGTGCCGGCAGTGAGCGCCAGGTAGTTAGGCAGACTCGGGTGGGTGACGCCGTGGTCGTTGATCGCTAGGCCGCAGCGCTCGGCGAGCGCGTTGAAGGTTGGGGCCTGTCGCGAACCGACGACGGCGGTGCCGACATTTTCGAGCACGATCCACGCGACGTGGGTGTAGTGCGCGCGCCCGGCCAAGGCGCACGGCCGATTCCAGGTGGCCGGTGCACCGGCGAACGCGGGGGGACCGACGGGTGCGATGACTGCGGTGAGCGCGATGAGAACGGCGGCCAAACGGCGCACGCACCCAGTATGGCGCGACCCGGCTAGGGCAGCGACACCGGTCGGTTGTCGAGCCCCGCGTTGAAGCCGACGCCGTTTAACGTGTGGTAGCGGTGGTCGCGCAAGTTATAGAGCTCAATGGTCACCGGGGATCTTTTGAAGGTGCCCGCGGCGCACGTCGGGGTACAGTCGTTGACCACCACGGTTCCCCGGGCGTAGGCCGTCGGATTGCCCCACTGCGTCCAGGCGAGGTTGATGAAGCCGTAGTTGGCGTCCGCGCAGGAGACAACGATCGACGTCGGGGCGAACTGTGGCGCTTGACCACAGAAGGACGCCTTGACCTGATGGTTCGCCTGGACCTCGGCCAACGACAGGCCCAGCGCACCCAGTGCCAGCACGCTCAGCATGGCGAGCAACAGCAACGGAATCTTGTTACGCACGATGACTCCTTCCGAGGCGCTCAGTTTGGCCAGCGCGAAGAGTGCGGTGAAAGTTCAACCGAACTCGACCGTCACGGCGCTGGTCACGCCTCGAGCCTATCGATCTCCGGTGGGTGCCTCCGTGGCGAGCGACGGGGTCGGTTACTAGCATCGAGTGGTGCCGACGACCGAGCGCTACGTGCGGACCATTGTCGAGCAGTCAACCGAACTCGCGCGCCAGGCGCGCGGCGCCTTGGACAAGGCCGTGGCGCACTGTCCCGGGTGGACGGTCGCGGATCTCGTGGCACACCTCGTCGAGGTTCACTGGTTTTGGGCGACCGTCGTCGATCAGCAACTCGCTGCTGCGCCAACGTCAGCGCGTCCCGCGCGTCCCGACCGTGACCACTTGATTGACCGGTTCCTCGTCGGCGCCCAACGTCTCGCTGACGTGCTCGCACGGGCTGATCAGTCGGCGGCGGTCTACACCTGGGCGCCGAGTCGCCACGACGTCGCCTTCGTCACGCGCCACCAGGTCCAAGAAGTGGCAGTGCACCACTGGGACGTCGCCAACGCCCTTGGACAGCGGGCCGGCCTCGATCCGACGTTGGCGGCCGACTCGGTTGATGAGTTCCTCACGTTTTCGCTCTCCTCGGACCTCGACCCCGCCGATCCGCCGCGCCCGCCACTCGACGGTGCGCTGTCGCTGATCGCGGCCGACGTCGACCGAGCGTGGACGGTGCGCGACTCCCAACCCGGAACCGTGCTGGTCGTCGACGGCGTCCACGCGGCCGCGACGCTGACGGCGCCGGCCTTTGAACTCCTGTTGTGGCTCTACGGCCGCGTCGAGCTCGACGCGTCGGCCCCGGCCGATCAGGTCGGCCGTCGGCTGCGCGCGCTGAGTACCATGGACTGAGGGCTACTGAGGTCGTCTAGGGTGGCGCCGTGGCACCCGAGCCGTCGATGGAATCCGAGCCCGAGCGCGTCGGTGAGGAGCGCGTCGGTGACGTGTCGCGTCGTCTTCGCTACGACGACGAGTTCGACGAATTGGGTGGCGACCCGGTTTGCTGGGTGCAGTACGTCTGTCCGCGCTGCGGGTCGATCGTCGAAGGCGTGGACCACGACCTGACCTGTCGGCCCCGGTAGTCCGGCCGCTCTCGCGGGGCCCCGTACACTGGTGGCGACTCGGCCGCCGGGAGACTTGCGTGAGACGTAATGAGTAGGCAACGTGACGAGGGCGAGCGCGAGCGTATTCCACCGCCGGTGATTCGCCGACGAATCGCGTCGGGCCGTGGCGCGATGGAGCAGCCCAACGCGTCCCAAGACGGCGACGCCTCGCTCACCGTGCGTTTCTGGATCGCCCTGGCGCTCACCGGCGTCGCGACCGGTCTACTCGGCGACTTTTTGATGTGGGTGCTCGCGGTATTCGAGCGCGCCGCCTTCCATTACCAGACCGGCAGCTACCAGAATGCCGTCGCGGCGGTTTCGGGGCTGCGCCGCGTCGTCTCGCTATCGATCGCCGGGGTCGTGGGCGCCGTTGGCTGGTACCTCATCCGTCGCCTCCTGCGCCACGACCGGGCCGAAATCGATGACGCCCTCTGGCGCGGCGACGGCCACCTCTCATTTCGTCGGAGCATCTTGACCTCGGTGCTTTCCGAAGTGGTCATCGGCATGGGGGCGTCGATCGGCCGCGAGGCCGCGCCAAAGCTGATGGGCGGCGCCTCGGGCAGCACGGTCGCGCGCTGGTTCAACCTCACACCGGCCCAACGGCGACTCCTGGTCGCCTGCGGTGGCGGCGCGGGGCTTGCGGCCGTCTACAACGTACCGATCGGCGGTGCGCTGTTCACCGCTGAGGTCCTCTACGGCAGCCTGTCGCTGCCCGTTGTGCTGCCGGCCCTCGCGTGCACCCTGATTGCCACCTTCACGGGGTGGATTTACCTGCCCGGCGGCGCGACCTACACCGACGTGCCGCGCTACCACTTCAGCGCGTCATTGATGGTGTGGTCGGTGTTGGCCGGCCTCGTGATGGGTCTGCTCGCCGTGCTCTACGTGCGGATCATCGGGTTCGCCTCGCACCACCGAGCCTCGGGCGCCACCATCTTCTGGATGATGCCGCTCGTTTTCGTTGGCGTCGGCGTTATCGGCATCTGGTACCCACAGCTCTTCGGCAACGGCAAGGACATGGCGCACGAGGCGTTCCTCGGCGTGGGCAGCGTGTGGCTGTTGCTCGCCCTCTTCGCCCTCAAGCCAGTCGTGACCGCCTTCACGCTCGGCAGTGGTGCGGGCGGCGGGGTCTTCACACCATTTCTCAGCACCGGGGCGGTGCTCGGCGGATTCCTCGGGGTGGTCTGGTCCTATCTGTGGCCCGGAACACCGGTGGGCGCTTACGCGCTGGTTGGTGCGGCGGCGCTGCTCGGCGCTTCGATGCAGGCTCCACTGGCCGGTCTGGTGCTGGTGCTCGAACTGACCCACGGCGGCTTCGACATCGCGGTGCCGATGATCACCGCGACCGTCCTCGCGACGTTGCTCGTACGCCAGATCGACGGGTACTCGATGTACTCGGCGCGACTGCCCAGCCACGCTGAGGGCGCGTAGCGCGACGCGGTGCCAAGATGGTGGCGTGTACATACCGCCCAAGTTCAGGCTCGGCGACGATGACGCCTGGCGGGTCGTTACCGACGCCGGCGCCGGCTTCTTTGTTCGAAACACCCCGTCGGGACCCGTGAGCGTCTTCGTGCCCATCGTGGTCGAAGACGACGGCCGCACCCTGTCGTCCCACGTCGCGCGGGCCAACGACTGGTGGCGCGACGCCGACGGCACCGACGTGCTGGTCCTCGCGCTCGCCGCGAGCGCCTACGTGTCGCCCCTGTACTACCCGAGCCGGCTCGAGGATCCCGCGGTGGTGCCGACGTGGAACTACGTTGCGGCCGAGGTGCGCGGCGTCGTAAGGATCCACGACGACCCGGCGTGGGCACGGGCCCAGGTGGAACGCCAGACCACGCGGTTCGAGTTGTCAGCGCCCAACCCCTGGCGCGTCACTGACGCGCCAGCCGACTACATCGCTCGCCAGGTTCGTGCGATCGTTGGCGTCTCGGTCGAGGTGCGCTCGATCGAGGGCAAGGCCAAGTTGTCCCAGAATCGACCCGACGTCGATCACGACGCCGTGCACGACGCGTTGGCCACGGGTTCGCTCGCCGACCAGCAGGTGGCTCGCCGAATGGGCAATGCCTGAGCGACTCAGCGTTCGACCGTGCTCGGTGGGCGACGCGACGACGCTACGCGCGCTACGCCTGGAGGCGTTGCGCGACACCCCCGACGCCTTCGGCAGCACCTACGGCGAGGCGAGCAAGTGGCCGATGCGGCGCTGGGTCGCTATGGCGACCGACTTCAACTACTACCTCGGCGAGATCGACGGTACGCCCGCCGGCATCGCGTCGGGGGGCTGGAACGAGCGCTACGCGGACACCCACTGGCTCTTCGGCATGTTCGTGACGCGCGCGGCGCGCGGCAGCGGCCTCGCCGACCTACTTGTCGAGGCCGTCGTGGCCTGGGCTCGTGGCCTGGGCGCCGACGCGCTCTACTTGCACGTCACGTCGTCGGTGACCCGGGCGCAACACTTCTACACCCGGGTGGGCTTCGCACCGACGGGCGAGCAGATTACGATGGACCGCGACCCATCCCTCCAATTGATCACGATGGTGAAGCATCTTGCCCCCTGAGCCCGAGACGTTTCGAGTTGCGCGCGTCGATTCGCGCCAACTACACGACGTTCGCCGACGCGTGCTGCGCGGCGGCGATCCAACGATCTCGGTGGTGGACCCGCGTGACGACGACGAGGTCGCGATGCACGTGGCGGGCTTCGTCGGCGATCGGCTCGTCGTGACGTCGTCGTACTATCCCTCGACGTCGCCGGTGCACCCCGATCGGTCGAGCTACCAGCTTCGCTACATGGCGACCGATTTTGACGTCCAGGGCCGCGGGTACGGCGCCCGGGTCGCCGCCTTCGCCGAAACCACCCTGCGCGAACGCGGCGTCGAGGAGTTGTGGGCCAACGGCCGCGACAGCGCCCTGGGCTTCTACCGAGCGACCGGCTGGCGCTCGGTGCCGGGGTCCGAGCACCTCAGCCCCGAGACGCGGCTGCCGCATACGGTGATTTACAAGGACCTGCGCGACCCATCGACGGAGTCCTAGGCGTGCGCCGCGCCGCCGTTGTCCTCGCGGTGGTAGCGGTGGTAGCGGTGGTCGTGGTCGCCTATCGGCACGCGACGAACTCGAGGTCCACGCTGGCGGCCACGCCGACCACCACCACCACGACGCTGGCCCCGAGAATCGCGCCGCTCACCGGTCTGGCCGACCCGTCGGGACTCGCGCTGAGGCGCCCAGCCCTCACGGTGAAGATCGAGAACACGCCCCAGGCGATGCCCCAGTGGGGACTCGACCGGGCCGACGTGGTCTACGAGGAGATCGTCAACGGCGGCATCACCCGGCTCGCGGCCGTGTTCAACTCGCACGCGCCGGCCAAGATCGGCCCGGTGCGATCGGTGCGCCCGACCGACGAGCAGATCGTCTATCCCCTCGGTGGCATCTTCGCCTTCTCCGGCGGCGCACCCTACGCCATGGCGGTCATCGAGAAGGCGCCGGTGACCCTCGTCCAGGAGTCCAACGCCGGCGCGGCTATGTTTCGCGACCCCAATCGTTTGGCCCCCCACAACCTCTACGCCGTTGGCCCGTCGCTCTTCGCGTTCCGAGCCGCCCCGGTTCCGCCACGACCGCTCTTTACGTACCGTGGAGCCTCGACGAGCGTCACCGGCGCGGCGGTGTCGTCCTTTACCGTGCCCTTCCCGAGCATCTACCCCGTCACGTGGACCTGGAACCCCGCATCGGGGTCGTGGGACCGCACGCTCTTCGGACAGCCGGTCATCACGGGCACCGGCGTACGGGTCTCGCCCGTGAACGTGCTCGTGATGTGGGTCGACTACGTGAACGGCGTGGGGACGTTCACGTCCTACGCCAACCTGCAGGGCTCGGGGCCGGTCGCGTTGTTCAGCGCCGGGCGCGAGGTGCGCGGCACGTGGTCGCGCGGACCCTCACCGGCCGATCCGATCACCTACCACGACGCCGCGGGGCGCGTGCTCGCGCTGGGGCCGGGTCAGACGTGGGTGGAACTGCTCAACGCCGGCGCCGTGCTCAGCGTTCAGCCGTAGTCACCAGCGCCTCGAGACGGCGCAGGGACTCCGCCATCGAGCGCCGGTTGCGCTCGGCCCACCCGAGCCAGTCGATGACCACACCCCACGGCTGGTCGTACGTGAAGGATTCGGTAACCCGCGTGCCGCCGTCCACCGGCGCCAGGTCGTAGCGCCACACGAATTGCGCGGCGTGGTGCCAGGCGATCGCCGCGTTCTGGTCAAAGACGGTGACGCGGTTCGTCGTCAGGTAGCCCAGACCCATCCGCATCGACATCGTGAAGCGGGCCCCGAGCGAGAGCCGCTCGGGGGCCCGCTTGACCGCGACCACGGAGTTTGAGCCGTCGAAGCGGGCGTGTTGGCGAGGGTCGGCGAGCAGGTCGAAGATCGTCGAGGGGGCCGCGTCGATCACACGGGTGACGCTCACGCAGCGGTGTGGTTGCATGTACCTAGCGTAGGGTTGAAAGCGGCGAACGGAGGCTCGATGTACGACGAACGAGTGGTGAGCGGACCAGGGGGTCGTCAACTGGAGATCGGGACCATCGGACCGAGCGATGGGCGCACCGTGGTCTTCCACCACGGCTCGCCCGGCACGGCCTCGCTGATCCAGATGTTGGGGGATCTCGTCGACGAGTTCGGGCTGTACGTGCTCAGCGTCTCGCGGCCGGGCTACGGGGACTCGACGCGCGTCGAAGGACGCGTCGTCGCCTCGGCCGTCGCCGACGTCCACGCCGTCCTGGACGGACTCGGCCGTGATCGCTACGTCGCGGTCGGTTGGTCGGGCGGCGGACCGCACGCGATCGCCTGCGCCGCGCTCGGTGCGCCGCGGTGCACGGCCGCGTGGTCGCTGGCCGGGGTCGCGCCCATGGACGTCGACTTCGACTGGACCCAAGGCATGGGACCCGAGAACCTCGAGGAGTTCGCCCTGGCGCGAGTGGGTGGTCCGGCGTACGAGGCGGCCATGGCGCAGGCGGGGGCGGCCTTCGGCGACGCGACCCCGGCGACCGTCGTGTCGCTGTTCGGTGGCCTGCTCTCCGAAGTGGATCAGCGCGCCCTCGAGCCCGAGTCAACGCGCGCGATGATGGCCGCGTCGATGCGCGGGGCCTTTAGAACGGGTTGGCGTGGCTTCTTTGACGACGATCGCGCCATGTTCGAGCCGTGGGGCTTCGATCTCGGCGCGATCAGCGTGCCGGTCGCCGTCTGGTACGGCGGCGAGGACCTGATGGTGCCGGCGAGCCACGGTCGGTGGCTGGCCGAGCACGTCGCGACGGCGACGCCCACGTACTTCGCCGCCGACGGGCACGTCTCGCTCGTCACCGCGCACGCGCGCGAGCTCGCGTCGGCGATCGCCAACGCGGGGGACTGACGGGCGATGCGAATCGGCAACCTCTACGGGCCCGACGCGACCTTCCTGGGGGTGCCGGCCGGCGATCCCGACGACCGCGCGACGTGGCGCGACGCCCGAGCGGCGATCATCGGCGCGCCCTTCGACGGGGGAACCTCGCACCGGTCGGGCTGCCGCTTCGGGCCCCAGGCGATTCGCGTGACCGACTACTTACCCCACGACGGATCGCGGCCGAGCCTCGCCCTGGGCGTCGATCCACTCGTTGAGTTGGGCGTGGTGGACCTCGGCGACGTCGAGATGCCCTCGGGCGAGACCGAGACGTCGCTGGGTCGCCTCGAGGAGCGCGTCGCGGCGGTGGCCGCGGCGGGCGTGTTGCCGGTCGTGCTCGGTGGCGACCACACGATCGCGCTGCCCGACGTCACCGCGGTCGCGCGCCACGTGGGCTGGGGGCGGGTATCGGTGATCCACTTCGACGCCCACGCCGACACCGGCAACACCCAGATGGGTTCGCTCTACGGACACGGCACGCCGATGCGTCGCCTGATCGAGTCGGGCGCCTGCCGCGGCGACCGGTTCATCCAGATTGGTCTGCGGGGCTACTGGCCCGAGCCCGAGACCCTCGACTGGATGGCCAGTCAGGCGATGCGGTCCTTCGAGATGAGCGAGATCGTCGCGCGCGGCCTGGACGCCGTGCTCGACGACGCGCTCGAGCTCGCGCAAACCGACTGCGACGCTATCTTCTTGTCGGTCGACGTGGACGTGGTCGATCCCGGGTCGGCACCCGGCACGGGCACCCCCGAGCCCGGCGGACTGACCAGCCGCCAGCTCCTCGACGCCGTGCGGCGCATCGCGATGGAGGGAACCCTGGGTGGGCTCGACGTCGTCGAGGTATCGCCCCCCTACGACCACGCCGAGATCACGGCCTACCTCGGAAACCGGGTCGTGCTCGAGGCCCTGGGCGGCGTGGCGTGGGCCGCGGCTCGCGAGCGCGGTACGCCACGGCGCGACCCGCAGCGTCCGTTGCTGGAAGGTCGCTAGTCAGTCCCGCATCGTCTCGAGGATCCGGCGCACGAGGTCCTCATCGGTGCCCGGGTGCAAGAAGGCCAAGCGAGCCACGGTCTCGCCCTCCCACTTGGTCGGAGTCACGAAGGCGATCTGGTCGCGCAACAACTGGTGACTCCACTCGTTGTACTGCTCATCGCGCCAGCCCCGTCGGCGAAAGAGCACGATCGACAGGCTGCTCGGACGCACCATCTCGACGTAGTCGAGCGCCTCGATCATCTCTTGCGCTCGACGCGCCAGGTCGACTGACGCCTGGATCGCCGACTCGTAAGCCTCGGTCCCGTAGGTCACCAGCGAATACCAGAACGGCAGGCCCCGCGCGCGACGCGAGAGGTGAATCGCGAAGTCCGAGGGGTTCCACTCGTAGTGCTCGTCGTCGGCGCTGTGCAAGATGTCGAGGTAGCTCGCCTGCTGGGCCAGCACGCGGCGCGCGATCGTCGGGTTGCGGTAGATCAGGGCCGCGCAATCGAGCGGCGCGAAGAGCCACTTGTGCGGGTCCACGACGAAGCTGTCGGCGTGGCGCAGCCCCGTGAAGTGCGCTCGCTCGCTGCTCGACAGCATCGCCGCCCCCCCGTAGGCGCCGTCCACGTGGAACCAGAGATCGTGCTCGCGGGCGTAGGCGCCGAGTCCCTCCAGGTCATCGACGATGCCGGCGTTGGTGGTGCCCGCGGTCGCCACGACGCCGATCACCGTCTCGGGGTGAGGGTCAGCGGCCAGCGCGGCGCGCAGCGCGTCGACAGTAAAGCGGTGATCGACCGTCTCCACGAGCAGCGCGTCAACGCCGATCACGTGGAGGGCCTTGCCGACGCTCGAGTGGGCGTCGGCCGAGATCGCGAAGCGAACGGTGCGCGGGTCGAGTTCGCGACGCAGGGTTCGCCCGACGTCTCGAGCGACGGTCAAGCCGGCGAGGTTGCCCATCGAGCCACCCGACACGAAGGCGCCGCCGGAGCCCTCGGGTAGCCCCGCGCGTTGGGCGAGGAACTCGAGCGCCTGGTTCTCGGCGACGACCACGCCGGCCGACTCGAGCCAGCTGGTTCCGTTGAGCCCCGAGCAGGCGACGACCATGTCGAAGAGCAGCGAGTTCTTGGTGGGCGAGTTCGGGATGAAGGCGAGAAAGTTTGGCGCGTCGATGGAGACGACCGCCGGCGCGAGGGAGTGCTTGAAGAAATCGAGGACCTCGCCGGCCGGCCGGCCCTCGGCGGTGATGAGCGTCGCCAGCTCGTCGTAGGGCAGCGGCGCGAGACCGCCGTAGTCGAGCGGCACGGGGTCCATCTGGAGTCGCTCGCGGCAGTAATCGAAGATCGCCTGCGTCGCCGCAGCGTCGTACTCAAACATCGGGTGTCCCATGCTCGCTACCTTTCTCGGGCCCTCGCCATCGTAGACACCCGGCGCTCGTGCCGCCGGTGATCGGGGCTCGCACCGGTCGCTAGCATGGGGCATGACGTTGGCGACGGTGGGCTACCTCGGTCCCGAGGGTTCTTTCTCGCACGAGGCGGTCACGACACTCGGCGACGTCACCGCCGTGGCCGGCGTAACCCTCGGTGACCTGCTGGCCGACGTGGCCAACGGTCGCCTCGACCAGGCGCTCGTCCCGCTCGAGAACGCGATCGAAGGAACGGTGTCGGCGACGATCGATGGCCTCGTCTTTGACCACGACCTCTACATCGAGCGAGAAGTCGTGCGACCGATTCACCTGCACCTGCTCGCCCGCCCGGGCGTCGCGATGGCCCAGGTCCGCCGCGTGCATAGTTACGTGCACGCCCTCGCGCAGTGTCGCGGGCTGCTCGCCACGATGTCGGGCATTGAGGTCGTCCAGACGACCTCGACGTCACAGGCGGCACAGCTGGTGGCCGAGTCGGCCGAGCCGTGGGCGGCCATCGGGTCGGCGATGGCCGGCGAGCTGTTCGGCCTGACCTCGCTCGCCCAGGACGTCGAGGACCACCCGGACAACGCGACACGGTTCGTGTTGATTGGGCGCGACGCCATTGCCGCGCCGACGGGCCACGATCGCACGACCATCGTGTGCTTCCAAGACGCCGATCGCCCCGGTTCGCTCTACGGCATCCTCGGCCGCTTCGCGGCACGCGACGTCAACCTCACCAAGCTCGAGAGCCGCCCCACCAAGCGGGGGCTCGGTGACTACTGCTTCGTCATCGAGTTCGAGGGGCACGTCGACGACGACGTCGTGGCCGACTGCCTGGCCGACCTGCAAGCGCACCTGGGGCGAGTCAAGTTTCTCGGCTCCTACCCGGTGACGGGTGAGGCGGCGTCGACCAGGCGCGCGGAGGTTGACGTCGCGCGGCGAGCGGCCGCGGACTGGATCGCCTCGCTGCGCGCACGGGTGCGCCGGTCCGAGTAGACGGGCGCCGGTGGGCGCCCGTCGAGGCGCCATCCCCCGTGGTCGAGGTGCGGCGGAGGGAGTGGGATTCGAACCCACGGTGGGCAAGCCCACGCCGGTTTTCAAGACCGGTACATTCGTCCGCTCTGTCATCCCTCCGGGAACGACTCTACCGGGAAGCGGTCTCGGCCTTCTTGCGCAGTCGCGCCCGTTGGGAGTGATCGAGAACCACCTTGCGCAGCCGTACCGACTTCGGGGTCACCTCGACCGCTTCGTCGTCGGCGATGAACTCCAGGGCCTGCTCGAGCGAGAAGATCGTCGGCGGGGCAATCTTCTCAAAGTTGTCGCTGCCCGAGGCGCGCATGTTGGTGAGTTTCTTCTCCTTGGTGGGGTTGACGTTCATCTCGTCGGATCGGGCGTTTTCGCCGACGATCATGCCTTCGTAGACCTCGACGCCGGGACCGACGAAGAGTACGCCTCGCAGCTCCAGGTCGATCAGGGCGTTGCCGGTGGTATCGCCGCGACGGTCCGCGACGAGCACGCCGCTGCGCCGCGTGCGGATGTCACCAAACCACGGGGCGTAGCCGTCGAAATTGGAGTGCATCATGCCAGCCCCGCGCGTCTCGGTCATGAACTCGGTGCGGATGCCGACGAGGCCGCGAGCCGGGATGCGCCACTCGAGTCGGACCCAGCCGGTGCCGTGGTTCACCATGTCGATGACCGATCCCTTGCGCGTGGCGAGCAGGGTCGTAACCGAGCCAACGAACTCCTCGGGGACGTCGATGGTGACACGCTCCATGGGTTCGAGGACGTGGCCGTCAACCACCTTGGTCACGACTTGGGGCTTGCCAACGGTCAACTCGAAGCCTTCGCGACGCATCGTCTCGATCAAGACGGCGAGTTGCAGTTCGCCGCGACCCTGAACCTCCCACGCGTCGGGCCGCTCGGTGGGCAGTACGCGCAGCGACACGTTGCCTACGAGTTCGCGGTCGAGTCGATCCTTCACCATGCGAGCGGTCAGCAGTTTGCCCTCGGTGCCGGCCAGCGGGGAGGTGTTGATGCCGATCGTCATCGATAGGCTGGGCTCATCGACGTGCAGGGGCTCGAGCGCCTCGGGGTTGTCGGGGTCGGCCAGGGTTTCGCCGATGGTGATGTCGTCGAAGCCGGCGACGGCGACGATATCACCGGGTCCCGCGCTCTGGGCGGGCACTCGGTCGAGGGCCTCGGTGATGAAGAGCTCGGTGATCTTGGCGTGCTCGACGGTGCCGTCGATGCGGCACCACGCGACGCGCTGACCCCGTTGGAGCGTTCCGTTGATGACCCGGCACAGCGCCAGTCGGCCGAGGTAGGGCGAGGCGTCGAGGTTGCACACCAGGGCCTGCAGACCGTGATCGGGGTCGTATTCGGGGGCGGGGACGTGCTCGGCGATCGCCTCGAAGAGCGGCGTCAGGTCGCCGCCAGTGGCCGTCGGGTCCGCCGACGCCCAGCCCTGACGGGCACTCGCGAAGAGGATCGGGAAGGCAATTTGATGCTCGTCGGCGTCGAGGTCGAGAAAGAGGTTCTCCACCTCGGTGACCACCTCGGCCACCCGGGCGTCGGGCCGGTCAACCTTGTTGATGACGAGTACGACGGGTAGGCGCCGCTCGAGGGTCTTGCGCAGCACGAAGCGGGTCTGGGGCAGTGGTCCTTCCGCGGCGTCCACCAGCAGCAAAACCGCGTCGACCATCGCCAGTCCCCGCTCGACCTCGCCACCGAAGTCGGCGTGGCCGGGGGTGTCGATGATGTTGATCGTCAGGTCGCGCCACTGGACCGCCGTGTTCTTGGCGAGGATCGTGATGCCCTTTTCGCGCTCGAGGTCACCCGAGTCCATGACCCGGTCGGTCAGCTCCTCGTGGTCCGTGAAGGAGCCGGTTTGGCGCAGCATGGCGTCGACCAGCGTGGTCTTGCCGTGGTCGACGTGGGCGATGATGGCGATGTTGCGAAGGGACGTACGTAGTGACATGACTGAACCACGCTACTAGCCCAAGCCCCTCGCCCAAGCCGCGAGTCTACGCAGCGCGCAACCACTGACGTCGCTGGACGACCGCGGTGCGAACCAGGTCGCGGGCGCCGGCCCGCAGATTTTCCATGGAGCCGTCGACCGCCACGACGAGTCCGGCGTCGGGCCAGACGCCGACGTAGCGACGCGGCGCACGGCCGTCGGCGCTCGCGAAGGTCGCGGCAACGAGGTCGGCCCGCAGCCCGGCGCCGGCGCTCGAACTCGGATGGCCGCCCCGTACGCGCACCACCGCGGCGTCGGTGGCCACGATGAGGTCACGACGCGCCCGTAGCGTCGTGCGCGCTCGTTCAACGTCGTAGTAGGCGTCGGCGCGGGCCACTCGCCAACTGGTCCCGAGCCCGGCTCCGATTTCGGCAATGGTCGTCGCCCAGTCCGCGGCCGCCGCGTGCACGACCGCGAGCTCAGCTGGGTGTCGATCGGCGAGCCACGAGCCAAGTGAGCCCGGTCGCGTTCGCCCCGTCTCGGCGCGCGCGCGCAGATCGGCAATCTCGAGCTCAACGCCGAGGCGCGGCGTGCGCACGCCATCGGCAACGCGGCCCAGTGCGGCGTTGCCGATGAGTCGTCGAGCGGTGGCGGGCGACCAGCGAAAGGGGGGTGACTCACGACCGGCGCGTTCCACCGACCAGGCGTCCAGTCGCCGGTGCCGATCGATGGCCACGGCGCGGAACCGTGCGGCGAGGGCGTGGCGGTGGGCGTCGGTGATCGTCGACCCGACGTCGGGCCCGTCGTCGATCACGTCGGCGAGCGACGTCGGCGTCAGCCGCCGCACCGCCAGGGTGCTCACGTCGCCCACCGGCGCCCCATCGTGTCGAGCAGTTCGTCGACCGCTCGACCGAGCAGGGGGTAGTCAACCTCGTGACTCGTGAGCGTGCCAGTCGCGGTGGAGAAGGTCGCCGCGCGCAGCGGCGTGACCGACGTGCGCAACGTGTGGGTGAGGGCGTGGTAGCGCAACGCCGCGTCGGTGCGCTCCCCGATGGGTGCGGTGGTGACGTCAACCAGCACGACGGAGGTCGTCGCGCGGTCTGCGGTGCCGACGACGAGATCGAGCGTGTCGCGCAAGACCACGTCGCCGCCGCCGAGGCGCAGACGCGTGCGCACCGCCGTGCGGACCGTCCAGCCGACGGGCGTCTCGGCGAGCGCTCGACGCAGGCAGACGGCGTGGGCGCTCACGTCCGTGGCGAGTCGGGACCGCGCGTTGTCGTCGAGGTCGGCCAAGGCGGTGGTCAGTTCGCCCGCGGGCGTCTCGATCGTCCAGGCGCGCACCGCTGCGTCGAAGGGGTCCTCGGGGTGGTAGCCGATGGCGTAGTGGCGTACGAGTTGTGCGACGAGGGCGCCGCGCAGTCGGCCGTACGTCGCGTGGGTGATGTCGATCACGTCGACACCGGTGGTGACGTGATCGGGACCGACGACGAGCGGCGTCGTACGTCGGTTGCCGTGACTAATGGCGAAGAGGCCGTCTTCGAGCACCGCGCGCAGCCCGGTCGCGGTGGTGGTGTCGCGCCGCGGGCGTTGCGAGGGGTCACCGCGAAGTGCTTCGAGTATGCAAACGCTGGGGGCGAGGACTGCCGAGGGCATAGGACACTCTTGCGCCACCCTGTGACACGTGCGTAGCGTGTCGACGTGTTCGCCGCCGTCTTCTCCGTCTTCGTCCTCGCCGTTGTCCTCCTCGTGGTGCTGACCCTGCGCTGGGCCATCCGGCGCGATCGAGAACGGCGAGCGGCCTCGGGTCGCTAGGACTCGAGGCGGCGCTCGATCTCCTTGAGCGACCGATCGAGATCGGCGATCGCTCGTTCGATTACCGAGAGGCGGGCCGCGATCGCCGAGTCAACCCGTTCGTCCACCCGGCGATCGACCTGGTCGCGTAGGCGCGAGTCGAGTGAGTCGACGAGCGGCTGGGCCAGCTGCTTGAGTCGGTCGCGCAGGTCGTGCGACTTCTCGTCGGGGGCGTCCACCCGCACAGATTAGGTCGGCGCCGGCGGGCAGTACACCCCGGCGTTGAACTGGAGCGTATTGAACTGCCCGGCCCACGGGGGATTGAGCAGCGTCGTCTCCTCGCTCTGCAGCGCCGAGGTCGGGGTGCAGACGGCGCTGAAGGCGATGAAGCCGCGAACGTTACTCCCCGAGGCGCCCTGGACGGGAATCGGTCCGCCGCCGCCGAAGGCGAGGGCCACGAAGACCGGCATCGGTGCCGCGGCGAGGTGATAGTTGCGGTACTCGGACTGTGAGGCGTAGACGGCGGCGTTGAGCGTGGGGTCCACGGACGCGATCCCGCTCGCCCAGCCGCGCAGCATGGCCGCCCAGTACGCGGCGTAGTGGGCGAGCGAGGCGCTGGTGGCCCCGCCGGGGGCGTCGAGCCCGGAGTGCGAGTCGGGGTAGCCCTCGGGATCAAGGATCACCCAGTCGGGCTTCAGTCCCACGCCGAGGCTGCGGTACTGGTCGATCTGGGTGGCGACCCACGCGCCCGCGGCGAATCCGTGCGCGAAGTACGTCGCCGGCGCGATGGTCTCACCCTTCAGTGGTCCACTCACCGTCCAAAACGACAGCCAGGTCACGCGCTTGTGGGCGTTGTAGATGCTCTGGCCCATGAGGAAGTCCGGCGACGTCGCCACGGTCTTGGCCGACGTGAACCCGACCCAGGGTGAGGACGTGGTGCCGAGTCCGCCGGTCTCGCTGATAATCGGCCAGCCGTCGGTGACGGCCTTGGTCCACGTGCTGTTGGGGATCGCGTAGACGCCGACCCCCTGGGGAGGTGGCGTATTGATTCCCGCGGCGTAGAGGCTCAGTACGCCGTTGAGATCGAGTCCCGTGACGATGCCGCCCACGGTTCGCGCCGAGCTGCCGGCGGTCACCGACACGTCGGTCGAGGTCCACGGCACGAAGCCGCTCGAACTGGTCAACGCGAACAGGTCACCCCAGTTGGCCGCCGCACCGGCGATCGTGACCTGCGACGGGGTCACGCCGAGAAAGAGCGTGCCGCTGAGCGGCGGCGATCCCGTCGCGACGGCGGTCACGTTCAGGACCGTCCACGGAAAGGTCGGCGTCGGGTTGGGGGGAGTCGAGGTTCCCGGGATCGTCGAGGTTCCCGGGATCGTCGTGGTTCCCGGGATCGTCGTGGTCGGGGGCGTGGACGTCGTCTGATTGAAGGAGGTCAGGGGCGCGCTGAAGAGCTCAACGGCGCCGAGTCCGTTGAGACCCGCCACGAAGACGCTGGTCGTTGAGGCCGCGGCCGCGAGAGCTCCGACGAGTCGCGGGCCCCCCGTCATGCGGGTGACGTCCTGGTCGATCCACGCGGTGGGATTGGTGGGGCTCGTCGAGAAGACTTGAAGGTCGCCATTCGTCGCGGTCGCGGCCACAGCGGGGATCGGCCCGGGCACGACGACCGGATCGCTCTTGGACGCGCTGGCGTGGGTGAGTTGGGAGATGTTAAGAGCCGGCGAACTGAGATACGGGATCGGCTGGTTGGGCGCCCACGCGAGCGCGATGGCCTCAATCGTGTTCGCGGTAGTGCGCGCCACGATCATCGCCTGCTGGCCGGTCACTTCGGCGCTGGCCAGTCCCGCCGCGAAGGTGACGCCGGTAAGAGCGCTCAGGTTCGTTGCCACGACCGGTCGCCACGCCTGGTCGTGGTGCGTATGGAGCCACACCGCGCTGACCGGGTCATTGGGCGTTAGCAGGATCAGGTTGCCACTCGCGTCAACGTAGATCGCGTCGACGTTGCCCGCGGGATCGATGATCGGCACCGGGTCGGCCGCCGGTGCGGTGGCGTCAATGTTCGAGGAGAGATCACTCCATTGGGACACCCCGGCGGCGGTCTCGGTGTAGATGGCTACCTCGTCACTCGCCGTTCGGTAGGCGAGGACGCCGAGGGAGCCGTTGCTCGTCGCGTGAGGACCACCCAGCATGGTCGAATTGTTGACCGCGCTGGTCAGCGCGACCGCGTTCCACGGCAAAGGGCCAGTGCCGTTGTTGAGGAACTGATAGAGCGCCAGACCCGACGGCGGCGAGGTCGTCGCCCCGCTCGAGCCGACGCCGCTGGCGAACAGCGCCGAGGCGAGCAGCGCCGCGGCGATGGCGCTCGCCAACGGCGCGCGCCTCGAGGTAGCGGGTTGGGCCCGTCGTCGTCCAGTGATGGGCACAGTCTACGAGCGGGGGTCTTTTTTTCGGTGGCGTCGCCCGGCTTCGGTCACGCCACGACGATCGCTACTTCGCGCGCGTGGTGAACGTTGCCGTCGCGGAAGTCGGGCTCGCGCGCCCCGCCACGAGGTAGCGCACGACGACGGCGTACGTGGCGCCCGGTGTCAGGCCCCCGATGACGATCGAGTTGGCGTTGCGCCCCGCCGCGTGCCACGTGCGCCCACGGTTGAGCGAGTATTGGTAGAAGCGCACGCGCAGACCCGGCGCCAACGTCGGCGCGCGCACGACGACGCGCGCCGCACCGGCGAAGGTGAGGACCCGGACAATCGTTGGCTGCGTCAACGCGGACGTGACGGCGGCGCCGGTCACCGACACGACCGTGTTGAGCAAGGTGGTCGACTGGTAGCTGACCGTCAGGGTCAGGGGTCCCGGTTGCGTGTTCGAAACGGTGACCGAACCCTGCCCGTTGGCGTCGGAGGTCACCGAGTAGGCGGCTCGCCCGCTGCCCACGATGCTCGAGTGGTCGCCATCGAAGAGGACGCGACCGGCGCTCGCCGACGCCGTGACCGCCACGAGCGCGTCGGCCAGCGGTCCGCCGCGCTGGTTGTGCAGGGTGAACGAGACCGTCGCCGACGACGAGGTGTCGACGTGGGACGTCGACACCGACGCCGAACTGGTCGTCGGGTCAAAGACGCTGGGGCACAGTCCGTTCATGAACGTAGCCGGATTGGGGCTGCCGAGGCCCGAGGCCATGTCGTAGCCGGGACCGGCGCTGTAGACGCCGACGCCGAAGAGGTCGTTGTTACCCGTGGTGACGTCGATGAAGCCCGTCGTCGCCATCGCGTAGAGCGCCGGATTGATGAAGCCGAGTCGGGCCACGCCGCACTGCTGGGCGGCCGTCGCCACGACGGCGCTCATGAGGGGGGCTCCAATGGAGGTTCCGCCGATGCTTGACCAGCCGGACCCGCAGTTGCTGCCGCAGTTGACGGTGCCGCTGCCGGTGAAGTACTGGATGAAGCCCGTACTCGGGTCAGCCATCACGGAGAGATCCGGGACGAGGCGCATCGTCTCGGTCGACGCGATACCGGGGGCGACCTGCCACGAGGGTCGCGACCAGAGCGTTGAGATGCCGCCGCCGCCGGCACCGCCACCGCTGTTCGTGCCATCGTTCCAGACGGTCTCGGTGAGCGGCGCGATGGACGAAACGGTGAGTCCCCCCACGCCCGTCACGAAGGGCTGGGAGGAGGGATCATCAACCGCGGGTGCGTTGGTCGTGATGCCCGTGCAGTCCGAGGAGCCGTTGTCGCCCGAGGCCGCCAGTATGGTCTGGCCCTGGGCGGTCATCTGCTCGAAGATCGCCTGTTCGGCGTTGGGGGCGCCCGAGGGGTCCTGTTCGCAGGTGCCCCACGAGGTGGTCACGACGGTGGCGGTGTTCGCGTCGGCGATCTGCTGATAGGCGTCGATCGGCCCGGTCGAATTGTTGGGCGCGGTGTAGACGTCGATCGCCGCACCGGGCGCGAGCGCCGCCGCCTCTTCGACGTCGATGGTCGCCTCGTCACTGTAGGCACCCGAGTTCCCACCGTCGACGGGCACGTTGGTGACGCTCGGGTTGATGCCGTAGCACGAGAAGTACGTGGTCAGGTCCGTCGGACTGTAGGGACCGAGTTCATAGACGGCGATCGTCTGGCCCGTGCCGGTAAAGCCGTTGGCCCACGCGGTCGAGAGTCCGTAGAGCTGCGCCTGCTGTTGGATCGTGTAGCCACCCAGTGCGTTGGGCGTGGTGGCCGACGCCGGTGCGCCGTCGGTCGCGGCCGCGCACGAGGTGACGGTCGCGGACATCGCGTGCGCGCGTAGCGCCAACGCGTGGGGCGTCACCACGGTCGAGAGACCTGCGACGGCGGCGACGTCGCGCGCGATGGGCTCGGGCAACGTCGCGGCCCGACTGAACTGGGCGGCCAGGTGCCCACGAACCCGCACGGTGATCAGCGGTGCCGCGAACGCTCGCGCGATGTTGGTGGTCGAACCCGACACCGGGAGGATGATGTGGCCCCGGCTCAGCGCGCCGACGCGCAGTCCGAATGACCCGAAGTAGTGGCGCACGGCCGCCACCGCGCCGCTCGGCGCGCCGAAGCGGCGGGCGAACTGCGCCGTGGTGAGGAAGTGGCGGTAGTTGGCCGACGCCGGGTCCGTCAGTTCGGCGAGGTAGGTGCGAAGCGCCCCTTGACGCGGTTGGGCGAGCGCGAGGTCAAAGGACGTCGTGATCGGCGCGTCGACCACCGACGTGTGACCCGGCAACGGTGCGGGGTGCGCCACGACGACGCGCGGCTGGGCGCCGTCGGCACTGGCCAGTGGGACCAAGCCCAGGGCGAGCGCCGTCACGGCGGCGGTGACGGCGAGACGGCGAGTTGATCGAGGGGTCATCGCCCCAGCCTAGAAAATCGCCGTGACCCACCGGTCGTCGGTGGCTCAATCCTCGTGGCGCGCGGGAAATCCGGCGGCGGCGAATCGCTGGCGCAGGTCGCCGCACTCGGCGCAGACGGACTCGGGCACGAGGCCGACGCGCACGAGTTGGCCGAAGATGGCGCAGCCGACGCAGTAGCCGAGCGCGCCCTCCAGGCTGGCCGCGCCGATCAGGGGTACCAGGAGCCAGCGCGCCACGGACCACCCGGCCGTGAGCCAGAGCGTGCACGTCGCGATCGTCAGGACCGCGCCGATCCCCTGGGCGAAGCGCTTCGGCGGGCCGGCCACCTCGCGACGCCACGCGCGTAGCCGTGGGCCGGCGACCCGCGTGGCGAACTGGCCGAGCGGCGACAGCGTGGGACCGCTCAGCACTCGCGCGACGAAGCCGTAGGTCAGCGGCACCATGATCCAACGCACCCCGCCGACCAGGGCCATCAAGGACATGGCCACGACGCCCAGTGCGACGGTGCGCGCCGCGGCGTCATTCACGGGGTTGGGAAACGCAAACAATCGCTTCATTCGATAAATCCTAGTGGAATTATCAACAATACGGCACGCGGGTCCGGTCAGCCCAGGGCGAGGTGCACGGTGGTGGCGGCACCAATGGCGACGATGAGCCAGCGCACGACCGGTGGTCGCAGCCGCTTCATGAGCACGGTGCCGAGCCAGCCGCCGACGAGGGTGCCGAGCAGGATCATGTAGACCGCTTCTTGGGCGAGGTGACCGCGAACCAGGAAGATCGCCGCGGCGACCAAGTTGATGATGAGCGAGAGCAAATTGCGCAGGCCCTGCAACTCACCGATCTCCAACGGGAGGGCCACCGCCATCACCGCCAGGAGCACGATGCCCAGACCGGCGCCGAAGTAGCCCCCGTAGACCGAGGCGAAAAAGATGCCAACGAGCATGACCCGTCGTCGCAGTGGGTGGTGGTGGTCGAAGTGGGCGAGCCGGGCCGTGATTCGCGCCGACATCGCGTAGACCAGGGTGGCACCGCCGATGAGCCAGGGCACGACATGCTCGAAGGCCCGTGGCGAGCCGATGAGGAGCAGTGCTGCGCCGACGATGGTCCCGGCGAGGCAGGCTGGCACGAGGGACCGCGCCAGGGCCCCGTGTCGGCTGATTTCGCGGCGAAAACCGCGGATGCCGCCGAAGAAGCTCGGCACGACGCCGACAGTCGACGATACGTTGGCCTGCAACGCGGGCACCCCGAGGGCGAGCATCGTCGGGAAGGTGATAAAGGTGCCGCCACCGGCGATGCCGTTGGCGACGCCACCGGCGATGCCGGCGGCGAGGTAGACGGCGAGTCGCCACGGCAGTGAGAGCGACACCAAGAGCATTTTCACTACTCTACGGACGTGCCCGGTCCGACGACGACGATCCGTGGGTGATACCACGCCTTCGACCATGACTGCTCTACCCTTGGCGGCGTGTACCTCATGACCGGCGAGCTGATCGTTCCCCACGATGCACCCAATGACCTCATTCGTGCGGCCGGCGGCATCGTGTTCCGATTCGTCGCGTCGGGACGAACCGAGGTCGCCTGCATCTATCGCGAGTCCCGGGGCGACTGGACGTTCCCCAAGGGCAAGTTGGACGAAGGTGAGACCTTCGAGCAGGCGGCCCTGCGCGAAGTCTTCGAAGAGACGGGCATGCGCTGTCGTATTGTGCGCTTCGTTGGCACGACCAACTACACCCACCGCAAGGGACGGCCCAAGATCGTCGCGTACTACTTGATGAGTGTCGACGACGGGGACTTCGCGCCCAACGATGAGGTGGACGAGTTGGTCTGGCTGCCCCTCGAGCAGGTCCACTCGCACCTCACCTGGGACCGCGACCACGAGCTGTTCGACCTCGCCGTCGCGATGTCAGAACTTCGACAAAACGCGTCCTAGGGTCAGGGCGCGATCGTCGGGATCTTGGCGTAGATGCTTAGCCAACGCCGGGCCAACGCCGCGACGGTGCCGTCGGTGCGCAGGGCGGCCAACGCGAGGTCAACGCAGCCGGCGAGTGGACTGCCGTGCTGGAACACCAAGCCGTAGTGGTCGCCGGTGGCGGGGAACTGGCCGACCACGGTGGCGATCGGTGCACCGGTGGCGTTCACCAGTTGGGACGTCGTCATGTAGTCGCCCGTTGGCACGTCGATAACCAGTGCGTCGATCGCGCCGATCTTGAGCGCCTTGATGAGCGCGGTCATCGTCGGGTACGACGTCACCGCGGCGCTCGGGCGAATACGCCCCGTGATGAAGGCGAGCCCGGCGGTGCCGGCCAGATCGCCGTAGCGGTACGTGCGCAGTTCTCGTGGACTGTGGGCGGTGACGATGGGGTCGCCCGTCAAGGCGACCAGGGCTTGATGGACGGCGAAGTACGAACTCGAGAACGTGACGTTGCGCGCGAGCGCCGCACTGTAGGTGACCTCGTTGGCGTCGAAGTCGAAGTGCTTCTTGCCCGGTGCGTAGCTCGTGGCGAACGTCTGATCGACCCAGTTCACGTCGTGTCGCTGGACGCCGAGCACGCGAGCAATGGCGTAGACGAGGCCCGACTCGTAGCCCTGGCCGCTCGAGGGATGATTGTCGATGTACCACGGTGCCGAGACCGGGTTGTCGGTCGCGACGGTCAATCGTCCGCGCACAACCTCCATGGTGGGCATGGTGGTCCGGCACCTCGTCAGGGCGATCGCGGCGGGCGACGCGGCGCTGGCGGTGGCCGCGGCGACGGGCCCGACGGCGCTGGTCGCCACGATAAGTGCCATGACCCACGCGTGCCGACGGCGCCTCAACGTCCACGGAACACGTTGCATCGTGGATGGCAGTGTAATGTGCGCGCGTCACGAAGGGTGTTCGGGCCGCGTCGTGGTGTCCCCCCGGCGTCTCGGGGCACCGTGAGTCGTTAAGATGACTGGACGGGGAGAGGTGGGTGAGTTCGGTTTAAACCACATTCCTGCTAAGAATGCGGCCTGTTAACGCGGGCCCGAGGGTTCAAATCCCTCCCTCTCCGCCACTGACACCGAGCGCGTAGCGCTCGGTGTCGCCACGTTAGGAGACGACCATGCGGTACTTCATTGAGACGCTCGGTTGCCCAAAGAATCACGTGGATTCCGAGAAGTTGGCGGGGCTGTTGGACGAGCAGGGCTACGAGCCCACGTCCTCGGTCCTCGACGCCGATCTCGTGGTGGCCAACACCTGCGCCTTCATCGAGGCGGCGCGCGAAGAGTCGGTGGAGGTGGTGCTGGAACTGGCCGAACGCAAGCGCGCCTCGGCGCGCTTGGTCGTGACGGGTTGCCTGGCGGAGCGCTACGGCGATGAGCTCGCCGCCGCGCTGCCCGAGGTCGACCTCGTCGCGGGATTCGGTCAGAACCTGTGGGCGGCGCCGGCGACACCGACGCCGGTTCACGTGCGCCGACGCCCGACGTCTGACTTCGACCTGTTGAACCTGCCCCGCCCGCGCACGAGCGCGCCGTGGGCCTACCTGAAGATCGCCGAGGGCTGCGACCGGCGATGCGGCTTTTGCGCGATTCCAACGTTTCGCGGCGACCAGCGTTCACGCTCGTCCGACGAGATCTTCGCCGAGGCCCGCGCTCTCGCGGCCGGTGGGGTGCGCGAGCTGATCCTCATCGCCCAGGACCTCGCGAGCTGGGGACACGATCGGCGTCGCGCCGGCCGCGGTGAGCCGACTGAAGCCCTCGACGACGGCACCGCGCAACCGCTGATCGCGCTGACTCGCGCGCTCGCGAGTGAGGTCGAGCGGGTTCGATTGCTCTACCTCTACCCGTCGGGACTGACGCCAGGCCTCATCGAGGCGATCGTCGCGACCGGTGTGCCGTACTTTGATCTCTCGTTGCAGCACTCGTCGCGTTCACTCCTGCGGGCCATGCGCCGATGGGGCGACGGATCGAGGTTCCTCGAGCGGATCGCCGCTATTCGCTCACTCGCCCCCGACGCGACCTTCCGGTCGTCCTTCATCCTCGGGTACCCCGGTGAGACCGAAGACGATCAGCGCGACCTGCTCGCCTTCCTCGAGGCGGCCCAGCTCGACTGGGCCGGCTTCTTCACCTTTTCTTCCGAGGAGGGCACGCCGGCGGCGTCGCTACCCAATCCCGTACCCCGCGAGCTCGCGCTGGAGCGCCTGCGCGAGGTCAGCGAGCTGCAGGACGTCATCACCGCACGGCGACGCGACGCACTCGTGGGAACACACCAGCGCCTTCTCGTGGACGCACCCGGCGTAGCCCGTAGTGTCAGAGAGTGTCCCGAAATTGACGGCGTGGTAAAGGTCGACCGGTCGATCGCGGTTGGCACGACCTTCAATGGACGCATCGTCGCCAGTCGCGGGACGGACCTGGAGGCGGTGTCGGTGTGACCTCGGGCCAGCGCACCTACGGGGAGTCGGCGTTGCTCACGCCGGCCAACCTGATGACCGCCTTTCGTCTGGCGGTCGCTCCGGTATTCATCTACCTGATCCTGATGCACCGGATCTCGTGGTGGACGTCGGCGGTGGGCGTGCTGGCCGCCGCGTCGGACTACTTCGACGGGATCGTGGCGCGCCGTCACGGCACGACGACGTCGGGCGCCTTCCTCGACCCCCTCGCCGACAAGGTGATCGTGCTCGGCTCGCTCTACGCACTGATCCTCGCGCGCCCCCACGGTCTCTCGTCGTTCATCGCGCCGGCCATTATCATCACCGTGCGCGAGGCGTGGATGAGCGTGTATCGGTCGCGTTCGGCGCGCCGCGGGATCTCGATACCGGCGAGCAAACTCGCCAAGTGGAAGACGTTCGTCCAGGATCTGGCGATCGCCCTCTGCGTGGTACCCGTCGTCGCCCACCACGCGTGGCTCGGCGAGGTCACGATCTGGGTAGCCGCAGTGATGACGGTGTACACCGGATGGCAGTACTACGCCGAGGGACGGCGAAGGGGTGCTCGTGCGCGTTGAGATCGTCGCCGTGGGCACCGAGTTGTTGCTGGGTCAGATCGCGGACACGAACGGCCAGTGGCTGGGCGAGCAACTGGCGGCCAACGGCATCGCGTCGCACTTTCATCAGCACGTGGGCGATAACCACGAGCGCATCGTGCTCGCCCTGCGCACGGCGCTCGCGCGAAGCGACGCGGTGATCGTCTGTGGCGGTCTCGGGCCGACCCAGGACGACATCACGAGGGCCGCGATCGCCGAAGTGATGGGCGTGGCGCTCGAGCGACGGGCCGAACTCGTCGACACGATCCGGGGCTTCTTCGAAGCGCGCGGTCGCTCGATGCCGGCTAACAATCTGCTCCAGGCCGACGTGCCCCACGGGGCTCGAGTCATCGATCAGCGGCGCGGCACCGCGCCGGGACTGATCTGTCCCCTCGGCCAGAAGGTGGTCTACGCGGTGCCCGGCGTGCCCTACGAGATGACCGAGATGTTCGAGCGCGCCGTGCTGGGCGACCTGCTCGAGCGCGAGCGAGCCGCGGGTGCGCGGGCGGTAATCACGAGTCGGGTCTTGCGGACCTGGGGGGCGAGCGAGTCGGCCCTGGCCGAGGCGGTGGGTGATCGCTTTGACGCCCTGATCGACAACGGGCGCGTGACCATTGCGTTCTTGGCGTCGGGGATCGAGGGCATCAAGGTACGTATTACCGCACGCGGCGACGACGCCACGCACGCGGCCGAGCTGGTGGCGTCTGAAGAGCAGCTGGTTCGCCGGCTGATCAACGAGCAGCTGGGCGACATCATCTTCGGGGTGGACGCGCAGTCCATGGAGGACGCCGTGGCGCACCGGCTGCTCGCGCGTGACTCGACGCTCGCGGTGGCGGAGTCGATCACCGGTGGCCTGATCGCGAGTCGCCTCGTCAACGTGCCGGGTGCGTCGGCGTGGTTTCGCGGTGGCGTGGTGAGCTACGCCTCCGACGTCAAGTTCGCCCTGCTCGGCGTGGCGCGAGGACCGGTCGTGAGCGGTGACGCGGCCGAGTCAATGGCCCGCGGCGTGCGCACGTTACTCGGGGCCGATATCGGCCTGAGCGTCACGGGGGTCGCTGGGCCAAACGAGCAGGAGGGACAGCCCGCGGGCACCGTCTTCGTGGGTTTCGCGATGGATGAACGTGTGGGACACGTGGCGCTTCGCCTGCCCGGCGACCGGCCGCGAATTCGCGCCTACAGCGCGATCAGTGCTCTCGACGTGCTGCGTCGCGAACTCGACCGCGTCGCGAGCGCGCCGACGGTCACCACGTAACCTCGAGTCACCTAGCAGGAGGAAGTCATGGCTACCCTGGATGCGCGCGTCGAACCGGCGTCGGTGGGACTGGATGCGAGTCGCCTGGAACGCGTGCGCACGCACTTCGACCGATACGTCGAGGACCGGCGGCTGGCTGGCTGGCTGGTGACGGTGGCGCGCGGCGGTGACCTCGCGTGGACGGCCGCCGGGGGATACCGAGACCGCGAGCGTGGACTCGACGTCACCGGCGACACGATTTGGCGGATCTACTCGATGACCAAGCCGCTCACCACGGTCGCCGCGATGATGCTTTACGAGGAGGGGCACTTCGATCTGAACGACGACGTCGGCCAATGGATTGAGGCCCTATCGGCGCCGCGGGTCTACGTGAGCGGCCCGCCGAGCGAGCCGATCACCGAGCCGGCCACCGAGCCCGTACGCGTCCACCATCTGCTGACCCACACCAGCGGTCTCACGTACGGGTTCAACTACACCCACCCCGTCGACGCGATCTACCGCGCCAAGGGCTACGACTTTGGATGGCCCCCGTCAGCTGACTTGGCCGTGGCGGTCAACGACTGGTGCACCAGTCCACTGCTCTTCCAGCCCGGGCGGCACTGGAACTACTCGGTCGCCACTGACGTCCTCGGCCGACTCGTCGAGATCTGGAGCGGTCGCACCCTCGACGAGTTCGTTCGCGAACGCATCCTGGACCCCCTCGCAATGAGCGACACAGGCTGGCACTGTCCCGATGACCAGCGCGACCGGCTGGCGATGCTCTACGTGCCGAGCGCCGACGGCGCGGTCGCGATGGCCGATCTGGCCGCCGCGGCCACCAGGCGACCACGACTGGTGAGCGGCGGGGGCGGCCTGGTCTCGACGGCGTCGGACTATCAGCGGTTCATGTCGATGATCCTGCGCGGTGGCGAACTCGATGGGGTTCGCCTGCTCTCGAGTCGCACGGTGTCCCTGATGACTGAGAACCACCTTCCCGACGACCTGGACCTCGCGCGTTTCGCGACCGACTCCTTCTCCGAGGTCGACTTCGCCGGCGTTGGCTTTGGACTCGGGTTTTCGGTCGTGGTGGACCGGCGAGCCAACCGGAGCCTGGTCTCGGAGGGGACCGTGGGCTGGGGTGGGGCGGCGTCCACCGCCTTTTGGATCGATCCGCTCGAGGAGTTGACCGTTGGCTTCTACACCCAGCTGCTGCCGAGCGGCACGTACCCGATTCGTCGCGAACTGCAGCGTCTCGTCTATCAGGCACTGGTCGACTGACGTCGCGCGGTCGCCGAGGCGACGGTCCTTGAAGCGAACACGTGTTCGTAGTACGGTTTGCGAGTAGCCCGACCGATGTCAGTGGGGGTGCCTATGGTGCTCCGACGAAGATGACCAAGGAGAACCCCATGGCAACCGACGACCGCAACAAGGCCCTCGACGCAGCACTCGGCCAGATCGAAAAGCAGTTTGGCAAGGGCTCGATCATGCGCATGGGGGAGAACCTGCACATGAGCATCGAGTCGATTCCGACCGGTGCGCTGGCGCTCGACCTCGCGCTGGGCATCGGGGGGCTGCCGCGAGGGCGAATCGTCGAGCTCTACGGGCCCGAGTCATCGGGCAAGTCGACCCTGGCGATGCACGTGGTCGCTGAGGCGCAGCGAAACGGCGGCGTGTGCGCGTACATCGACGCCGAACACGCCATGGATCCCGTCTACGCGCGAGCGATCGGCGTCAACGTGGACGACCTGCTGATCAGTCAGCCCGACACCGGCGAGCAGGCGCTCGAGATCGTCGACATGCTGATTCGCTCCGGGGCCCTCGACGTGGTCGTGATCGACTCGGTCGCCGCGCTCACCCCACGCGCCGAGATCGAGGGCGACATGGGTGACTCCCACGTCGGCCTACAAGCAAGGCTCATGAGTCAGGCACTACGCAAGTTGACCGGTGGCCTGTCCAAGTCGAACACCATCGCCCTGTTCATCAACCAGCTGCGCGAGAAGATCGGTGTGATGTACGGTTCGCCCGAAGTCACGCCCGGCGGACGGGCGCTCAAGTTCTACTCGTCGATCCGCCTCGACATTCGGCGGATCGAGTCGATCAAGGACGGCACCGAGGTGGTGGGTAACCGCACCCGCGTCAAGGTCGTGAAGAACAAGTGCGCGGCCCCCTTCAAGCAGGCCGAGTTCGACATCATGTACGGCCAGGGCATCAGTCGGGAGGGTTCGGTGCTCGACGTGGCCGTCGAGCTCGGGTTCGTCAAAAAGGCGGGGGCCTGGTTTACCTACGAGGGCGAGCAGCTCGGTCAGGGTCGCGAGAACGTGAAGACCTTCTTGCGCGAGAGTCCCCAACTCATGGCCGAGATCGATGAACGCGTTCGCGAGTACCTCGCCAACGCGCTGGCGCCCGACGTCGTGGGCGGTGAGTCACTCGACGTGGACGCGCCGCTAACGCTCGACTGAGCCCTGACCGGCCGGCGTCAGGCGGTGGTCGCGTAGACGGAATCCGCGCGTCGCGCGTCGGAAGCGAAAGGTGAAGTCGGGCCAGATCGTCGTGTTCAGCCCCGACTCGGTCAGGTACCAGCTCGAACAGCCCGTGGCCCAAATCGTCGAGGACAGCTGGTCGCGTACCCGCGCCGTCCAGTGTCGCGCCGCCAGCGCGGTGGGCTCGACCAGGAGCCGGCGCGTGAGGGCGATCGAGATCGCGTCGACGACGTAGTTGAGTTGGCTCTCGATCATGTAGATGATCGACGAGTGCCCGAGCCCGGTGTTGGGACCGGCGAGCATGTACAGGTTCGGAAAGCCCGGAAACGACGTACCGAGGTAGTGCGCCAGGTCGCCCGAGAGCGCCTCGCCGACGGTCGCCCCGGCGCGACCCCGCACCAGCGCCCCCATCGGGTGATCGGTGACGCGAAAGCCCGTCGCGAGCACGAGGACGTCGAGCGGGTGCACGGCACCGTCGGAAGTGCGAATCCCTTCGGGCACGACGCGCTCGATCGGCTCGGTGATGACCGCCACCGAGTCGCGGCGCAGCGCGGGGTAGTAGTCGTTGCTGAGCAGCACGCGTTTGCAGCCCATGCGGTAGGTCGGCGTAAGCCGGGCTCGCAGGTGAGGGTCGGGGATCTGGTCGGCGAGAAACTCGAGCGCCTGGCGCTCGCCGACGGACATACGTTGGGGGTTCTTCACGAAGCCGAGCACCAGCAGCTCGCGGCGCAGGTAGTACCTCAAGCGCGCCAGTCGCTGGGGACCGGGGAGGTGCCGATAGAGCCACCTGGTGCGCGCGGGGACCCGATGGCCCTCGTGCGGCAGGATCCAGGGCGGGGTTCGCTGAAAGATGCTGAGGCGCTTCGCGGTCGCGGCGAGGTGGGGCACCACCTGAATGGCGCTCGCGCCGGTGCCGATGACGCCGACGCGGCGACCACCAAACTCGACGGCCGCGTCCCACGACGCGGTGTGCAGAACCGGGCCCGCAAAGCTCTCCAGTCCGGCGATGTCCGGCCGCCGGGGCTCGGCCAGGGCGCCTACGGCGAGGACGACGGCGCGCGCCAAC
The DNA here is from genome assembly GCA_021846325.1 of Actinomycetes bacterium. Lineage (GTDB taxonomy): Bacteria > Actinomycetota > Acidimicrobiia > Acidimicrobiales > RAAP-2 > RAAP-2. The sequence continues at coordinate 38,829 of JAJZBX010000003.1, forward strand.
ACCGGGCCCCGGCTCGTCGTCAGTCGCCACAACGAGGTCGACTCGTCAAAGGCGACGTCGGTCACCGCGTGGCCGTAGCGAATCAAGGCGTCGAGATCGTTCGCCGCGGCGACGTCGCGCAGGTAGCGCCAAATCTCGGGCTGGTAACTGTAGGTGTTGGACCAGTCAGGGTTCGGCGCAAAGGAGAACGAGTAGAGGTTGCTCGCGACGTCGCAGCGACAGCCCGGGTAGACGTTGTCCCGCCAGGTTCCCCCGAGATCGTTGGCGCGTTCGAAGATGACCAGGTTGCTCACGCCGGCCTCGCGCAGTCGCACCGCCGCACCGAGACCGGCGAACCCCGCGCCGACGATGGCGACGTCGATCATCACGGACCGACCATACCGGGGTCACCGCGCCCGGCGATAGCGTGACGCCATGCACATCCGCCGTCTGGGCCGTCGACTGCTCGGCGAAGCCGTTCGCCGTGGTCGCGTCTACCTCGACGAGGTGGCGATCGTGGGCCCCGAGGACCCCTACGCGCGCCGCTTCGCCTACTTCGGTGCCGGCGCGGCCCTGATGGCCCCCCAGGGCGTCATCTACAACGAGCGCTACCTGTCCGTGGGCGACGGCACGCTCATCGGGCCCAACGTCTGTCTGACCGCCGGGATCAACGCCGAGCAGACCATGCTCGCCACGCCGGTCGTCTCGATCGGTCGACGGTGCGTCATCGGGCGAGGCTCGCACGTGATCGGGCACTGGCGTATCGAGCTCGGCGACGAGATTCAGACCGGCCCCTACGTGTACATCACCGATCAGAACCACGCCTACGACGATCCCGATACCGCCATTGGCTGGCAGACGCCGACCGAAGCCGCGGTGCGAATCGGTTCGGGCAGCTGGCTCGGGGCCAACGTCGTCATTCTGCCCGGCACCCAGTTGGGTGAGCACACCACCGTGGCCGCCGGGGCCGTCGTGCGCGGCGTGTTTCCGAGCCACGTCGTGCTCGGGGGCGTACCGGCCCGAGTGCTGCGTCACTACGACGCGACGCGCGGGTGGGTGGCGGGCCCGCCGTCGTGAACCTCGGCGTTGACCTGGGGCCCCTGCGCGTCTCGACCCAGTACCGGCGACTGTACATCGCGGGCTTCGTCTCGGCCCTCGGCAGTCAGGCGACCTACGTCACGACGGCCTACCAGTTAAAGGAGCTGACCCACTCGCCGATCGCGGTCGGCGCGCTCGGTCTGGTCGAGGTCGTGCCGCTGCTGGTCTTCGGTCTCTACGGCGGTGTGCTCGCTGACCACTTCGACCGTCGTCGACTCGTGCTCGGCACCGAGTTCGTGCTGTTGCTCACCGCCGCGGCGCTCGTCGTCAACGCGACGCTTCAGCGCCCCCAGTCGTGGGTGCTCTACGCGGTCGACGCGGTGATCATCATGGCGGGCAGCGTGCAGGGGCCCAGTCTTTCGGCTTTGAACCAGCGGCTGGTGCGTCACGACGACCAGCGAGCGGCCGCCACGCTCGCCAACGTGCGCAACACCACGTCGTCGATCCTCGGGCCCGCCCTGGGCGGCTTGGTCGCAGTCGCCGTCGGTCCGGGGTGGGTCTACGGCTTCAACGTGGCCACCTTTACGATTTCACTGGCCTTGCTGCTCACGCTCGCGCCAACCGGACGCGGCGGTGGCGACGGCGACCTCGTCGCCTCACTCGTCGCGGGGCTGCGCTACGCCCGCTCACGTCCCGACATCGTGGGCACCTACGTGGTCGACCTGCTCGCGATGGCGCTGGCCTACCCGGTCGTGATGCTGCCCTTCGTCGCCGCGCGATTCCCCGAGCACTACGCCCTCTCGCTGCTCTACCTCGCGCTGCCGAGCGGCGCCCTGCTCGCGACGGTGACCGCCTCGTGGTCGCGTCGTGTGCACCGCTACGGACGAGCGGTGATCGTGGCCGCCGTGACCTGGGGACTCGGCATCGCGGTCTTTGGCTACTCGACGTCCTTCGTCGTCGTGATGGCCGGGTTGGTAGTCGCGGGCGGTGCCGACGCGGTCAGCGGGATCTTCCGTCAGACGATGTGGAACGAGTCGATACCCCCAGACGTGCGCGGTCGCATGGCCGGGGTCGAGCTGATCTCGTACTCGCTCGGTCCGACGGCCGGCCAGTTTCGCGCCGGCCTGATGACCGCGTGGACGTCGCTGCGGTTCTCCTTAACCGTGGGGGGACTCGCGAGTGCCGGCTCGGTCGCCGTGGTCGCGGGTGCCCTGCCCCAGCTCTGGGCCTTTGACGTGCGCAACGATCCCCACGTCGCGCACGTACGCGCCCTGCGGGCCGCTGAACACGACTGAGCCGCCAACGTTCTACGCTCGACGCGTGGCCAACGCCTTCCTCGTGACCGTGAGCGGACCTGATCGCGTCGGCGTCGGCGCAGAGCTCTTCGCGGCCCTCGCCTCGCTCGAACGCGTCGGCGCCACCCTGGTCGACGTCGGTCAGATCACGATCCGCGGCGCGCTCGTCCTGTGCGCCGAGGTCGCCGCCGACGACCTCGGTGTCGACGAGGTCCACGCCGCGTTAGCGACGCGCGAGGTCGACGGAGGCGGCATCACCGCGACGGTCGAGTCGGTCGGCGTGGCGGCGCGCGCGTCGGGACACCGTCTGCTGGTGACGCTGCTCGCGCCGTCCATCGGCGCCGCGCAGCTGCACGCGGTCTTCGCGGCGATCGCCGCCAGCGGCTCGACCTGTGAGCGGATCGTGCACCTCGCGACCTACCCGGTCGACTGTTACGAGCTGGTCGTGTTGAGCGCCGATCACGCGGAGCTGCGACGGGGCGTCACCGACGCCGCCGCCGGGGCCTCGCTCGACCTCGCCATCCAGCGAGCGGGCCTGCACCGGCGAGCCAAGCACCTCGTCGTGATGGACGCGGACTCCACGCTGCTCCAAGACGAGGTCATTGACCTGCTCGCGGCGGCCGGGGGCTGCGCGGACGAGGTGTCTCGGATCACGGCGTCGGCGATGGCGGGCGAGATCGACTTCGCCCAGTCGCTGCGCCGTCGCGTGGCCCTGCTCGAAGGGCTGCCGGTGCGCGTGCTCGACGAGGTCCGCTCGCGACTGCGCCTGACCCCGGGCGCGCGCACGCTGCTCGTCACGCTGCACCGTCTGGGCTACGTCGCGGCCGTGGTCTCGGGTGGTTTCGTGGAGGTGCTGGCGCCCCTGCTCGATGAACTCGGGGTCCACTACTACGACGCGAACCACCTCGAGATCGTCGACGGGGCGTTGACCGGACGACTGACCGGTGAGATCCTGGATCGCGCCGGCAAGGCTCGCGCGCTTCGCCGCTTCGCCGACGACGTCGGGGTGCCCCTCGAGCAGACCGTGGCCGTGGGCGACGGGGCCAACGACATTGACATGATCTCGGTCGCCGGACTCGGTATTGCCTTCAACGCCAAGGCGGTGGTGCGAGCCCACGCGGACGCGGCGCTCTCGGTGCCCTACCTCGACGCCGTGCTCTACCTGCTCGGCATCAGCCGCGAGGAGATCGAAACGGCCGGCACGACGGCGCTCTGACGCCGTCGCGGCGCGATTACCAGATGGTAGGTTCAGCACTGTCGAGGGGGAAACGTGCGCGTATCGATTGACGCCGAGCGCTGTCAGGGCCATGGACGATGCTTCAACCTGGCGCCGGACGTCTTTGGTTTTGACGAGCTGGGCAACGGCGTGGTGCTCGTCGTCGAGCCGGCCGATGAACGAACCCGGCGACTCGCCACCATCGCCGAGGTCAACTGTCCCGAGCACGCGATCGCGCTGGATGACTGAGATGACCAACGAGCCCGTCGTTGACTTCGCCACCGACTGGGATCACACCGATCCCCGGTGGGTCCAGGATCCCTACCCCATCTGGGCCGATCTGCGCGAGCGGTGCCCCGTCGCTCACACTGACCGCTACGGCGGCGCTTGGTTTCCCGTGACCCACGCCGGGGTGACGGCGATCGCCACGGACACCGAACACTTCACCAGCCGCACCGTCGTCATCGGCAACGGCCGACCGATGGAGGAGGCGCCGCCGGCCCCCATCGGCGTGGCGCCACCGATCAGCTCGGACCCGCCGTTCCACCAGATCGCTCGCCGGCTCATCCTGCCGGCCTTCGCGCCCGGTCCCGTGCGCCAGCTCGAACCCACGGTGCGCGCCCTGTGCCGACGGCTGCTCGATGACCTCGGGGGTCGCGCGGTCGTCAACGGCGGCACCGAGTACGCCCAGCACATTCCCTCGGCGGTGATCTGTCGCATGCTCGGCTTCCCCGAGTCCGACGAAGCGCGCTTTGGCGAGTTCGTGCACGTCGTTCTCGAGGGGGTGAACCACCCGGTCGACGAGCGCATCGAGGAGTTCGCCCCCATCGAGGCCTACTTCGACGAGCAGATCGAAGATCACCGGCTACGTCCGCGCGAGGACCTCACCAGCTATCTCTTGAACGTTGAGGTCGCCGGACAGAAGTTGGCCGTTGAGCACGTGCGCGGCACGATGGTGCTGATTCTGGTGGCGGGGATCGACACCACCTGGTCGGCGATCGGCTCATCGCTCTGGCACCTCGCGCGACACCCCGAGGACCTGGCGCGACTGGTCGAGGAACCGGACCTGATGCCGATCGCGGTCGAGGAGTTCCTCCGGTTCTACGCGCCGGTGACGATGGCCCGACTGGTCAAGCGCGACGCCGATCTGCTCGGCTGTCCGATGAAAGAAGACGACTGGATCCTGCTCGGCTTTCCCGCGGCCAACCGGGATCCGACGGTCTTTGCCGATGCGGACCGGTTCATTGTCGACCGTCTCGAGAACCGCCACCTGGCCTTCGGTCTGGGAATTCACCGCTGCGCGGGCTCGAACCTGGCCCGCATGGAGCTACGCGTGGCGATCGAGGAGTTCATCGCGCGCTACCCCACCTTCACCCTCGAAGACCCCGGGGCGGTCACGTGGTCCCAGGGCCAGGTCCGTGGCCCGCGCCACCTGCCCCTGCGCGTGTCGGCCTGAGCGAACCTGCGTCGCACGGCACGGGGTCAACCTTTACTCAGAACTTAGGCGGGCGTGCGACGGCCGCGTCCGTCAGTCGGTAAGGTCGCCACCGTGATCGAAGTTCGCGGACTGACCAAGCACTTTGGCAGCGTTCTCGCCGTGGACGATCTCACCTTCGACGTCGCACCCGGACGCGTGACCGGCTTTCTCGGGCCCAACGGCTCGGGCAAGACAACGACGATGTCGATGATCATGGGCCTCAACCACCCCAACGCCGGGACCGTCACGATCTCGGGTCAGCGCTACCAGGACCTGCGCTGGCCCCTGCGTGAGGTGGGGGGCCTCCTCGAGGCGCGAGCGATCCACCCGGGCCGTTCGGCCCGCACGCACCTCGCGGTGCTCGCGCGCTACAACGCCATCGACCTGAAGCGCGTGGACGTCGTGCTCGACCAAGTGGGACTGAGCGACGTCGCGTCCAAGCGGGTCGGCAAGTTCTCCCTCGGCATGGGCCAGCGGCTCGGGATCGCCGCGGCGCTGCTCGGCGATCCGGCGACGGTCCTGCTCGACGAGCCGGTCAACGGACTCGACCCCGAGGGCATCCGCTGGATACGCACGCTGTGCAAGGGCCTGGCGGGCGAGGGCCGCACCGTCTTCATCTCGAGCCACCTGATGAGTGAGATGGCGCTGACCGCCGACCAGTTGGTGGTGATTGGCAAGGGACGCCTCATTGCGCAGACTCCGGTCGCCGACTTCGTGGCGCGCAGCTCGTCTCAGTCCTTCCGCGTGCGCGTCAGCGACACCAGCGCCTTCGTGGCGGCCATCGAGGCGATCGACGGCGTGGTGTCCAACAACGGCGACGGGTCGATGGTGGTGACCGGCGTCGACCTTGTGGCGATCGGCGACGCGGCCCTGGCCAAGCGGGTTGCGGTCTACGAGCTGGCGGCGCAGGCGTCCCTCGAGGACGCCTTCATGGAGCTGACCTCGGCGTCGGTTGAGTACCGAGGCGCCTCGTGACGACGACTACCCCGATCGCGCCGACGGCCGCGACGGTGGAGCAACCCCGTGGTCGCGCCGGGCTGCGCCAGGCGGTGCGGGCGGAGTGGACCAAGTTCTGGTCGGTGCGCTCGACCTCGTGGAGTCTCTTCGCGCTGATCGTGGCGACGGTGGGCCTCGGCATGTTGTCGACCCACGCATTGCGCAGCCAACCCGGCCCGGCCTTCGACCCGATCCGGCGTATCTTCGTCGGCTTTAACTTCGGCCAGTTCGCCATCGGCGTGCTCGGCGTGCTCTTCATCAGCGCCGAGTACGGCACCGGTCAGATCCGCTCGACCCTCTCGGTCATGCCGCGTCGGCCGGTGGTGGTCGCGGCCAAGGCGATCGTCATGGGGATTGTCGGCCTGGTGGTCGGCGAGATCTTGTCCTTCGCGACCTTCGTCGTCGGTGACGCGATGCTCGCCGGGTCCCAGTCGCACGTGGCCTTCGCCACGCCCGGGGTGTTGCGGGTGCTGATCGAGAGCGGGGTGTACATCGCGTTGCTCGGGCTCATCGGCCTCGGCATCGGGACCTTGCTGCACAACTCGGCGGGCTCGATCGCCACGCTGGCGGGCGTGGTCTTGATCCTCACCCTCATTGTTCAGGCGATGCCGACGGTCGTCATCGACGCGGTGAGCCGCTACCTGCCGGCCAACATCGGGGCGACCGTCTTTGCGATCAGCGCGCCCGGCCGATTCCAGAACGTGCCGATCTTCAGTCCGCTGACCGGGCTACTCGTGTTGGCGCTGTACGCCGCGGTGCTGCTCGGCTCGGGTTGCTACCTGATGATTCGTCGCGACACGTAACGTGTCGTCGGGCTACAGGCCCAGCCGCGGCGCGCCGAGCCGCCAGAGGTCGGCCATCCAGGATTCGATCTCGTCGGCGCGACGGGGCAGGCCCGACGAGAGGTTCCGCGGGCCGTTCTCGGTCACCTGAATGTCGTCCTCGATGCGCACGCCGATGCCGCGGTACTCCTCGGGCACGGTCAGGTCGTTGGGCTGGAAGTAGAGCCCCGGCTCTACGGTGAGCACGTAGCCCTCGCGTAGTTCGCCGCGGTAGACGTCGTCGCGGGCGTTGGCACAGTCGTGCACGTCCAGACCGAGCATGTGCGAGACGCCGTGCAGGGTGTAGCGCCGGTGGAGCTGGCGGTCGCGTCGCAGGGCCACCTCGGCGTCATCCAGAATGCCCAGGGCGACCAGTCCGTGGGCGAGCACCGACACCGCGGCGTCGTGGGGCGCCGAGAAACTGGCCCCCGGTTGAACGGCGGCGATGCCGGCATCTTGGGCCGCGAGCACCAGTTCGTAGACGCGCCGTTGGGCCGGTGAGAAGACGCCGTTCACCGGCAGCGTGCGCGTGACGTCGGCGGTGTAGAGCTGATGACACTCCACCCCGGCGTCCAGCAGGAGCAGGTCGCCCTCGCGCACCTGGCCGCTGTTGCGGGTCCAGTGCAGCACCGTGGCGTTCGCCCCGCTGGCCGCGATCGTGTCGTAGCCAACGTCGTTGCCCTCGACGCGCGCGCGCAGATTGAAGACGCCCTCGATAACGCGCTCGCCGCGGCCGACGGCCTCGGGCAGCGCGCGCACGACGTCCTCGAAGCCGCGAACGGTGTGGGCGATCGCGCCTTCGAGTTGGCGCAGCTCGAAGGCGTCCTTGACCAGGCGCAGCTCGCTGAGGGCCACCACGAGGTGTTCGTCGTACTCGCTCGGCTCGACCAGGGCGTCCACGTCGGCGTCCACGCCGCGCACCGTGGCCATCGTGGTGCCCGCGAGGGCGGCGAGGTCCTTGGCCAGGTCCTCGCGCGGCGCCGTGCGAACGGCGTAGTACTGCGCGGCCTCGACGACCCCGCGCCGGGGACCGACCCAGAGTTCGCCGTAGCGCGCGTCGGTGAAGAAGGCGTGGCCGCGCGAGTCACGTCGCTCGGGGACGTAGAGCGTCGCGTGCGGCGCCGCGGCGCCGGGGGCGATGAGTAGCACGCAGTCGGGCTCCACGCAGCCGCTCAGGTAGAAGAAGTCGGTGCCGGGACGGAATCGGTAGTCAGTGTCGTTGGCGCGCACTTTGAGTTGCCCGGTTGGCACCACCAGCGTCAAGCCGGGTAGGGCCCGCGCGATTCGAGCGCGCCGCTCGGCGCACTCGGTCGCCGCTGGGTGCACCGCGCCCTCGATCGGCGTCGGACCCCAGCCCAACGCCATGGCGTCGACCAGGCTGCGCGGCACGGGGGGTCGGTGGTGGCCGGTCCACACCCAGTTCTCCGAGGTGCGTCGGTCGGCCGAGACGTCTGGTTCAGCGATGGGCGAGTCGTCACGCATAGGGATCAATGTAGTCGGGGCGCCCCGCCGACTCGCCGTAGTGTCGAGGCGTGGAACTGTCACTCGAGTACGACGGCCCGGTCGCGGTCATGACGTGGCGCGACGGGGAGAATCGAATTAACGACGATTCGCTGGGCGCATTGGGCGCGCGCCTCGACGAGCTCGAGGCGCGCGACGGCCCCCTCGCCGTGGTGCTGACGGGGGAGGGCAAGTTCTTTAGCAACGGGCTCGACCTCGAGCGCTACGGCGACGATCCGGCCGCCTTTGCTCGGATGCTCGAGGGACTGCGCGCGACGGTCGCTCGACTCCTGGTCTACCCCGCGTACACCGTCGCCGCGCTCAACGGGCACGCCTTCGCCGGTGGGGCGCTACTCAGCTGCGCCTTCGACTACCGGGTCATGCGCGAAGACCGCGGGTACTGGTGCGTCAACGAGGCCGATATCGGCATCACCCTGGAGGATCCCTACGCGGCGATCCTCTTCAATCGGCTGCCGCGCGCCACGGCGATCGACGCGTTGCTCACGGCGCGTCGCTTTCCCGGCCCGGCGGCGCTGGCGGCGGGCGTCGTCGAGGCCGTCGCGCCCGAGGACCAGTTGCTCGAGCGCGCCGTCGAAGTCGCCGGCGCGATGGCGGGCAAGGATCGCGCGGTGCTCGCGCATCACAAGCGCGTCGCCTACCGAGAAATCGTCACCACCCTCGGCCACGCGCTCGCCTAATGGGACTGGAAGGTTCGCCTCGATTGGGGCATTCTTTCCACCGAGCCACTGACTGGTGAGCACTTGACTCGCCAGAGCTGAGAGCCCTATCGCTAGATCGTGCCCCAGCCAGTTGGTGAGGTTGACGGAGAAGGCTGGAGGGGTGTCGTGCCAGGAGCACTGATCCATTAGGTCGCCGCCGTTGCCCTCGAGGCTCGATTCCATCGTCCAACGGAGGTGATCACGTGATATTCGTCGGAGTGGACTGGGCCGAGGCCCACCACGACATCTGCATCCTCAGCGAGGCGGGAGACGTTCTCGCTCGCAAGAGGATCCCGGACACACTGGCTGGTGTGAGGACCCTGCATGAGCTGCTGGGCGATCACGCCGAGGAACCCGAGGACGTCATCGTCGGCATCGAGAAGGACCGTGGCCTCATTGTCGCCGCCCTGCTCAGCGCGCGCTATCGCGTTTACGCCGTTAATCCCATGTCGGCCGCGCGTTACCGCGAGCGCCACGTCACCTCGGGGTCGAAGTCCGACCCCGGTGACGCCAAGGTGCTCGCCGACCTCGTGCGCACCGACCGGCACAACCACCGCGAGGTGGCTGGCGACTCCGAGGGCGCCGAGGCGATCAAGGTCCTCGCCCGAGCCCACCAGAGCGCCATCTGGGCCCGCCAGCGCGAGGCCAACGCGCTGCGCAACGCTCTGAAGGACTACTACCCGGGGGCGCTCGTCGCCTTTGGCACCGACCTCGACGACCGCGACGCGGTCGCGATCCTTGCGGTCGCCCCGACGCCCGCCCTCGGGCGCCAGCTCTCGAGGTCCAAGATCACCGCGGCACTGAGGCGAGCGGGTCGCACGCGCAACCTCGAGCGACGTTCAAGCGAGATCCAGGCGGCGCTGCGCGAAGAACAGCTCGCCCAGGCCCCGGTCCTCGAGGTCGCCTACGGAGTCACGACGAGCGCCCACGTCGCGATGATCCGCGCCTACAACACGCAGATCGAGGGCCTCGAAGAGGCGCTGACGAAGGATTTTGAGCAGCACCCGGACGCCGGGATCATCCACTCCCTGCCAGGAATGGGGACGGTCCTCGGCGCCCGGGTGCTCGCAGAGTTCGGGGATGACCCCAAGCGCTACTGCACCGCCAAGTCTCGCAGGAACTACGCCGGCACGTCGCCCATCACGAGAGCCTCGGGCAAGAGCCACGTCGTGCTGGTACGTCACACGCGCAACCGCCGCCTGGCCGACGCCCTCGACCAATGGGCCTTTTGCTCGCTGACCCACTCGCCAGGGGCGCGCGCCTACTACGACGAGCTGAGAGGACGAGAAAAGACGCACCGGCAGGCTGTTCGCCAACTAGCCAACCGCTGGGTGGGGATCTTGCATGCGTGCCTCGATCAGCGTGTCAACTACGACGAGACGATCGCCTGGAAGCATCGAGCCGACCTCGCGGCTTGACATTTAGGCACTAGGGGTGTCTAGCGATCGGCGCGGTCGACCAGTCGCCAGGTGGTGGGCAGCGCGACGCCGGCGATGGCGGCCTTGATGACCTCACCGGTGATGAAGGGTGTCAGGCCGAGTGAGATCGCGCTCGCCAGACCCACGTGGAGACTCACCGCGAGCCACGGCACCGCGATCGCGAAGATCACGACTTCGCCGAGCACCATCGAGACCGCGGCGCGCGCGACGGTGCGATCGGCACCGCGCGCGGCGAGCCAGCCGAGCACGGCGCTCGCGGCGACGAAGCCCACCAGGTACCCGAACGTGGCCATCGGCACACCGCTGGTGTGATCGGCGAACCACGGCAGGCCCGCGACGCCGGCGACGACGTAGAGCGCCATCGACAGGCTGGCGCGGCGCCAGCCCAGGGCCGAGCCCACGAGCAGGACGCCCAGGGTCTGGCCGGTGATCGGGACCGGTGTGAATCCGAGGTGAATGGTCACCTGGGCGAGCAGTCCGACCAGGGCGGCACCGGAAGTGACGAGAACGAGGTCGGCGGTGCGCGACGACGAGACGGCGTCGGCGAGTACGCGGCGCGCGGTCGGTACGGCGATCGTGGACATGGCTGCTCCTTGGACTCTGGGCAATGTTACGCGTCCGACGGTGCCGGTTAGATCCAACCCTGATCGCGGGCGATCTGCTCGACGTCGCCGATGCGCAGGCCGGTGCGGTGCTGCAGGGTGCGAATCAGCCCGCCGGCCTCGTAGAGCGACTCGTGGGTTCCCGTGTCGAGCCAGGTGGTCGATCGCGCGAGGACCTCGACGCGCAGTTCGCCTCGTTCGAGGTAGGCGCTGTTGAGCGCGGTGATCTCGAGCTCGCCGCGCGCGCTGGGGGTCAGTTGGCGCGCGAACTCGCTCGCGCGCTCGTCGTAGAAGTAGATCCCCGGCACCGCGTACGTGCTCTTGGGCGCGGTCGGCTTCTCCTCGATCGAGAGGACGTGGCCGGCCTCGTCGAACTCGACGACGCCGTAGCGCTCGGGGTCCTTCACCTGGTAGGCGAAGATCAACGCACCGGTGACGTCGGTGTTCTGGCGCAGGTGCGTGCCGAGGCCGGGGCCGTGAAAGAGGTTGTCGCCCAAGATGAGCGCGCACTTGTCGCCGTCGAGGAAGTCCTCGCCCAAGATGAGCGCCTCGGCGAGCCCGTTCGGCCGTTCTTGGACCGCGTAGGTGAGCGAGAGTCCGAGCTGGTGACCATCGTCGAGCAGGCGGCGAAAGGCCGCCTGGTCGTGGGGCGTCGTGATCACGAGCAGCTCGCGCAGGCCGGTCAGCATGAGCGTGCTCAGGGGGTAGTAAATCATCGGTTTGTCGTAGATCGGCAGCAACTGCTTGGAGACGGCCCGAGTGATCGGGTGGAGCCGGGTGCCGCTGCCGCCGGCCAGGATGATTCCCTTCACTCCAGTAGTATAAGAGTCCACTAACCACCGCTCGAGGCCGAGGTAGACCATGCGCGTAGTCATTACCGGGGCGGCCGGCTTCATCGGGTCGCGCTTCGCGGAGTTGCTGCTCGCCGACGGCGATCGGCTCGGCTACGACGACGTCGTGCTGCTCGACGCGCTGACCTACTCGGGGCGCCGTGAGAACATGGCCGACGCGCTGGCGGCCGGCGCGCGCTTCGTGCACGGCTCGATCAACGACGCCGCGGTGGTGGACGCGACGCTGGCCGGCGCGCACGCCGTCGTGCACTTCGCCGCCGAAAGCCACGTGGACCGCTCGATCGCCGGGGCACGAACCTTCTTCGAGACCAACGTGCTCGGTACCCAGCAGCTGCTCGAGAGCGCTCGTCGCGCGGGCGTCGCGCGCTTCGTGCACGTGTCGACCGACGAAGTCTACGGGTCCATCGCCGAGGGATCGTGGCGTGAGGATCACCGGCTCGAACCCAACTCGCCCTACTCGGCGAGCAAGGCGGCCTCGGACTTGGCCGCGCTCGCGTACCACCGGACCTTCGACCTCGCGGTGATGGTCACGCGTTGCTCGAATAACTACGGTCCGCGCCAGTTCCCCGAGAAGGTCATTCCGCTCTTCGTCACGAACCTGCTCGACGGGCTGGCCGTGCCGCTCTACGGTGACGGACTCAACGTACGCGACTGGCTCCACGTCGACGACCACGTCCGCGGCGTCCTCGCCGTGCTCGAGGGCGGCCGATCGGGCGAGATCTACAACATCGGCGGCGGCACCGAGCTGACCAATCGCGAGCTCACGACGCGCCTGCTCGCCCTCGTCGACGCCGACGAGTCGAGCGTGCGACCGGTCGCGGATCGGTTGGGCCACGACCGGCGTTACAGCGTCGACTGGACCAAGATCCACCTCGAGCTCGGCTACGAGCCCCGGGTCGACTTCGACGAGGGGCTGGCCGCCACCGTCGACTGGTACCGCGAGCACGAGGCGTGGTGGCGTGCGCTCAAGACGGCGGTCGCGTGAACCTCGTCGAGCGCGACATCGCGGGCCTGGCGGTGCTGGAGTCCCCGTGTTGGGGCGACGACCGCGGCTTCTTTCGCGAGTGGTTCAAGGGTTCCGACTTGGACGGGGCGGGCGTGCCCTTCACCGTTCGCCAGGCGAACCTCTCGATGTCGGTGCGCCACGTCGTGCGCGGCCTGCACTACTCGCTCGCGCCCGAGGGACAGGCCAAGGTGGTGACCTGCGCCTTCGGCGTCCTCGACGACGTGATCGTTGACGTTCGCGTCGGCTCGCCCACGTTCGGCGAGGTCGACCTCGTCCACCTCGAGGCCGGGGACGGCCGCTCGGTCTACCTGCCCGAGGGTGTCGCCCACGGCTTCGTCGTGCGCAGCGAGCGAGCCGCGCTCACCTACCTGCTCTCGTCACCTTTCAACGCGCCGCTCGAACTGGAGATCAACCCGATGGACCCGGCGATCGGTGTGCCGTGGGCGATCGAGGGCGAGCCGGTGCTGAGTGCCAAGGACGCCGCGGCACCCACGCTGGCCGACCGACTCGCCGCCGGCCAGCTGCCGCGCTACCACGGCTGAGCAGGCCGTCGCCGCGCGGCGCGTTGCTAGCGTGGACGAGGTGACCACCACTCCGCTGGGGCTCGTCGACGAGGGCGCCGTGCGGATTCGCGCGGCGCGCACCCTGCCCCGCGTAGAGTCCGAAGCGCAGCCGCGACGAGCGCTCGCGAGCCTGTCGGGGGTAGACGCCGTCGGCGTCCAGGCCCGAGCGGCGAAGCTGGCGACGCGCTCGATCAAGCGCGTGCTGCGACCGCGAGCAGTGCCGGGGTCCACGACGGCCGCGCGACGGCTGCGCGCCTTCGTGGAGACCGCGACGGTGTGGCACACGGTGGGCCAGTGATGCCCTCGAACCCCTACGAACTGGCCACGCGCGCGGCCGACGAGCTGCGCACCCGCAGCGGCGTGAGCGCCTACGACGTCGCCGTCGTGCTCGGTTCGGGTTGGCGCGAGGGCGCCGGCGCACTCGGTGCGCCGACCAGCGACGTGGCGACATCGGAACTGGCGGGTTTCGCGGAGCCGACGGTGGCCGGTCACAGCGGTCGCGTCCTGTCCCTCGAGGTCGGTGGCGCGCGCGTGGCGCTCGTGTCGGGCCGGGTGCACCTCTACGAGGGTCACAGCGCGCACGAGGTCGTCCACGCCGTGCGCACCGTGGTCGCGGCCGGGGCGCGCACCGTCGTACTCACCAACGCGTGCGGCGGCATCGACCCGACGATTCCCCCGGGCTCGGTCGTCCTGATTCGCGACCACCTCAACCTGACCGGGACCTCGCCACTCGAGGGACCGTCGCCGCCCGAGCGCTACGGCTCGCGCTTCGTGGACCTGGGCGACCTCTACAGTGCCCGCCGGCGTCGCGCGGTGGCGGCGGTCGCGCCGGAGCTGACCGAGGGCGTCTACGCGGGCTTTCGCGGGCCCCACTACGAAACACCGGCGGAGATCGCGATGGCCCGGGCCATGGGGGCGACGCTCGTCGGGATGTCCACGGTCCTCGAGGCCATCGCCGCGCGCCACCTCGGCGCCGACGTGGTGGGCCTCGCCCTGGTCTCGAACTTCGCCGCGGGCGTGACCTCGGGGCCACTCAACCACCTCGAGGTGCTCGGCGTCGGTCAGGCCGCCGCCGGGTCGCTCGGCAACCTGCTCGCGCGGGTGGTGCCGGTGTTGTGATCGACGACCTCGTCGATCGGGTGACGGCCTGGATCGCCGACGATCCCGACCAGAATGATCGCGAAACGCTCGAGCTGTTGCTTCGCGACGGGCTACGCGACGAGTTGGCGCGCCGATTCGCGGCGCCGCTCACCTTCGGCACGGCCGGCTTGCGCGGACCGGTGATGGCCGGACCGGCGGGGATGAACCGACTCACGGTGCGACGGGCCACCCAGGGCGTGGTCGCCTGGCTGGCGGCCGGCTCGGTCGACGCCTCGCGCGGGGTGGTCGTCGGCCGTGACGCGCGACGCGGCTCTGAGGCCTTCAACGACGAGGTGGTGCGCGTCTTGCTCGGGGCGGGCATTGACGTCTACGAGATGCCCGGTCCGCTGCCGACCCCACTGGTCGCCTACGCCGTCAAGGCGCTCGGCGCCGCGGCGGGGGTGATGATCACGGCCAGTCACAACCCGCGCGAGGACAACGGCTACAAGCTCTACGACGCTGCGGGCTCCCAGATCATCGCACCGGACGACGAAGTCGTGGAGCGCTACGGTGCGGCGGCGACGCGCCCGCATCTCGCCGAGCGCACCGATGTGCACTACCACCGCGTCGCGCCGTCGGTGCTCGAGGAGTACGCGCGTCACGCGACGACCCGATTCGCCGCGCCGGGCGAGAGTCGACTGGCGATCGTCTACACCCCGCTGCACGGGGTCGGCGGTGCGACGATGGCGTCGCTCTTTCGCGAGGCCGGCTACCGCGCGGTGACCCCGGTCGCCGAACAGTTCGAGCCCGACGGGCGCTTTCCGACGCTCGCCCTGCCCAATCCGGAAGAGCCCGGCGCACTGGACCGCGCGATCGCGCGCGCCGAGGAGGTCGGCGCCGACCTGGTGCTCGCCAACGACCCCGACGCCGACCGTCTGGGCGCGGCCGTGCGCGGCCGCGACGGGTGGCGCGTCCTGCGCGGCGACGAGATCGGCTGGCTGCTCGCGTCGACGCTGCTGGCGGTGGCCGGGCCCAACGACGTGGTCGCGACGACCATTGTGTCCTCGAGCCTGCTCGAGGACATGGCCCGCGACGCCGGGGTCGACTGCGTGGTCACGCTGACCGGCTTCAAGTGGCTGGGCCGCGCCGCGGGCCAGCGGACCCTCGCCTTTGGCTACGAGGAGGCGCTCGGCTACGCGGTCGACCCGCGCGTGGCCGACAAGGACGGCCTGACCGCGGCGCTGGCGCTCGCCCAGCTGGCCGACGAGCTCGCGAGTCGGGGCGAAACCCTGCTCGACCGCCTCGACGCAATCGAGCGGCGCTACGGGGTCCACGCGGTCGACCAGCTGTCCATCCGCGTCGACGGGCCCGACGGCCGCGCGCGCATCGCCGAGTCGCTCGCGCGCCTGCGCGAGGACCCCCCGCGGCGTCTGGGTGGCCTAGCGGTGACCAAGGTCGTGGACCTGGCGTCGGGGTGGCGGGGACTGGCCTCGACCCCGGGCGTTGTCGTCCTCGCGCCACCCGCGCGCGTGGTCGTGCGCCCCTCGGGGACCGAGGCCAAACTCAAGGCGTACCTCGAGGTCGTCGGCTCGCCGAGAGACCCGCGACCACTGGAGGTCCAGCGTGAGGCCGCGCGAGGCGTGCTCGCGTCGATCCGCGACGAGCTCGAGTCGCGCCTCGCGGTGGCGAGGATCGACTGAGGACCATGTCGAACCGTCGTCACGTTACGGTCGAGAGGCTTGGCGGCGCTGGCTCGGGTGGCGCGTAGCGCGCCGAGGCGATGATCGCGCGCGCCGCTGCGGCCTCGACCGCCGGCGAGAAGAGAAATCCCTGACCGAGCTGACAGCCCATGGCCCCCAGACGCTCGCGTTGCGCGGGGGTCTCGACGCCCTCGGCGATCACGGTCAACGAGAGTCGCCGCCCGAGCGCGACCATGGCCTCGAGCAGCGCGAGGCTGGCGGGGGCGTGGTCGGCGGCACTAACGAAGGATCGGTCGATCTTGATGACGTGCGGGCGCAGCTGAATGAGGTAGGACAGCGACGAGTAGCCGGTGCCGAAGTCGTCGAGCGCGAGGCGCACGCCGCGTCGCTCGAGGTGCGCGAGCACCCGTGACACCTGTTCGCCGTCGGCCAGGGCCGCTCGTTCGGTCACCTCGAGCACCAGGCGACGTCCGTCGAGCCCGCTCGACGCCAGCGCGTCGTCGAGCTTGGCTGGTAACTGGCGGTCGCGGAACTGCGTCGTCGAGAGATTGATCGAGACGTAGGGAAGTCTTCCGTGGGCCCCGGACCAGGTGGCGGCTTCGATCGTCGCCTCGCGCAGCGCGAACTCGCCGAGGGTGATGATGAGGTCGGTCTGCTCGGCGAGGGCGATGAAGACGTCGGGGGCGACGGGGCCCACGGTGGGGTGTCGCCAGCGCATGAGCGCCTCGAAGCCCTCGACCTCGCCGGTGGCCAGGTCGACCAGCGGCTGATAGACCATGGACAGTTGGTCGGTGCCGATCGCGGCGCGAAGATCGTGCAGCAGCTCGAAGCGCCGGGCCGCGCGGTCGTACATGTCGGGGGTGAAGTGAACGACGCGGCCCTTGCCCAAGCGCTTGGCCTCGTAGAGGGCGGTGTCGGCGTTGCGCAGCAGCTCGTCGTTGCTCAGGTCATCGACCGCCGCGGTGGCGACGCCGACGCTGACGCGCTGCTCGAAACTGGTCTCGGCGATGGCGAAGGGCTCGCGCACCACCGACCGGAGCCGCTCGGCGACCTCCTCGTAGGGCCCGGTGAGCCCCGTGGCGAGGTAGAGAAATTCGTCGCCCCCGAAACGACAGAGGGTGTCGCTCGCGCGGGTCACGGCGCGCAGGCGGCGAGCGAACTCGATCAGCAGTTGGTCGCCCACCAGGTGGCCGAAGGCGTCGTTGACCTCCTTGAAGTCGTCGAGGTCGAGCAGGAAGACCGCGATCGAGCGGCGCTCGCGCGCGAGGTTGGCTCGGGCGAGCGAGAGGCGATCGTTAAAGAGCGTTCGATTGGCGAGTCCGGTGAGCGGGTCGTACAGCGCGCGCTCGCGCAGCTCGTCGAGCAGCGCGCGTTCGTCGGTGGTGTCGCGCACCGACACGACGAACGTGTCGGGTCGAGACGTCTCGTCGACGAGGCACGCCGTGGAGACGTCGCCGAAGATCACCCGGCCGTCACGGTGCAAGTAGCGCGTCGAGTAACGCACGCGCGACGCGCTACCGGCGACCAGTCGACCGTGCTGGGCGTCGGCGTCGGCGAGGTCGTCGGGGTGGGTGAAGGTACTGGGCGCGACGCCGATCAACGCCCGGGTCTCGGCGCCGATCATCTCGCAGAACGCCCAGTTGGCGTTGAGCAGACGCCCGTCGCCGTCGAGCAGGAACATGCCCGCCGTGTTGCTCTCGAAGGCGTCGCGAAAGAGCTGGTCGCGGCGCTCAATCTGTCGGTGCGCCTCGGCCTCGTTGAGTCGCGTGCGTCGTTCGATCGCGACCTGGTCGCGCTCGGCTCGCCGGAGTTGCTCGCGCTGGCGGCGTTCCACCTCGTACTGGTGACCAACCTGGATCGAGACGACGAACGCCGTGGCGAGGATGCCCCACTCCCCCCACACGTCGACGACGCTGTGGCGCCAGAGCAGCTCGTCGGGAATGGTGAGCAGCGTGCCCGTCACGGTCGCCCCGAACGAGCCGGCGAGCCCGAAGACGTCGCCACCGTAGATGATCGGGATGAAGAGCAGCAGGTTGACGGTGAAGTCCGGCACCGGCAGGAAGTGGTGCAGGCGACTGACGTCGGTCGTGACGTGGACGACGAAGATGGCCACGACCATAACCTGGACGTGCCAAAACCGACGGTCGCGCACTGGCGGGTGCGCGAGGTTGACCGCGAGGTCACGGCCAGCGTTGCGCAACGTCGGTTCACTCGGAGTCGTCGAACGTTCGCTGCCGTATTGCTCGCCGTGCACCGTCGAGTCCTCTTCTACTTCCCCCAGTCGTTTAGTGGAGATTACGGGCACCTCGATGACGACCGGGTGACCCGGGTAGGGGACAACGACCCAATGTCGGCCGGCCCCGAGTCCGTCGCACGACGGCCCGTGTTCGCTCGCCACGCCTGAAAAACGCTGTTGCGCGGCCCTCGGCGCCGCGACCCCCGTAGCGAGTCGGCCGGCGGACAACCCGACGGCGTCGGCGGGTTGTCCGTCTAGTGCTCGCCGCGCAGCGCGGCGTAGCCGGGCTTGATGACCGAGTTGATTAGCGCGAGGCGCTGGTCGAAGGGGTAGAAGGTGCTCTTGGCGGCGTTGAGCGTGAGCCACTCCAGGTCGTCGAGATTCCACCCGAAGGCCTCGACGCACGCCGAGAACTCACTGGACAGCGTGATGCCGCTCATCAGCCGGTTGTCGGTGTTGAGCGTCACGCGAAATCGAAGCCGACGCAATAGGTCGATCGGGTGGGCGGCGAGCGAGGGGGCCGCGCCGGTGTGCACGTTCGAGGTCGGACAGATCTCCAAGGGAATGCGACGGTCGCGCACGTAGTTCGCGAGTCGCCCGAGCCGATATTCGCCGTCGACGTTGCCGATGTCGTCGACGATGCGCACGCCGTGGCCGAGCCGCTCGGCGTTGCAGAACTGCACGGCCTCCCAGATGGAGGGCAGCCCGAAGGCCTCGCCGGCGTGAATGGTCATGTGAAAGTTCTCGCGCTGCACGAGGTGAAACGCGCTGATGTGCTGGGTGGGGGGAAAACCGTCCTCGGGCCCCGCGATGTCGAAGCCGCACACGCCCTGGTCGCGGTGGGCGATCGCGAGTTCGGCGATCACCTCGCTCAGGGTCGCCTGGCGCATCGCCGAGAGAATCGCGCGCACCACGATGGTGCGTCCCTCGCGCCGCGCGTCGGCCGTGCCGCGCGCGAAGCCCGCCAGCACGGCCGTTACCACGTGCTCGAGGGCGAGCCCGCCCTTGGTGTGCAATTCGGGCGCGAAGCGAACCTCGGCGTAGACGACGCCATCGCGCGCGAGGTCGAGCGCGCACTCGGCGGCCACCCGCTCGAGGTGCTCGCGCGTCTGCATCACCGCGGTGGTGTGGGCGAAACCCTCGAGATAGCGGACCAGGTCGCTGCCGGGCGCGTCGGCGATGAACCACTGTCGAAGGACGTCGGGATCGCTTGAGGGCAGCCCGGTATAACCGATCTCACCGGCGATTTCGAGCGCCGTCTGGGGGCGCAGCCCGCCGTCGAGGTGGTCGTGCAGGAGGACCTTGGGGGCTCGGGCGATGCGCTCGAGCGTCAGCGGCGGGCCGGGCATGGCGAAAGGCTACTCGGGTCACTTATCCGATGCGCTCGAGCAGCGGCGGGCGCGGCGCGGGTGGGACGTCGTCGATACCGAACGCGCTCGCCGTGGCCGCGCGACCGAGCTCGAGGTGCGCCGCGTCGTCGACGAGGTCGGCCAGTGCGCGAGGTACACCAGCCGGCGCCAGTGGGCGGCTTAACCTCGATCACGTCGTTCGCGCTTGATTGCTCGGCCGACCACGTGCACGTGTCGGGCTACACCGTGCTCGATAACGAGACGCGATCGGTGGACAGCGGCGCTCGATCTCGCGCGCGTTGGCCGTGTCGGCAAACTCAGTGCGCGAGCGCGCGGTGGTGGGGGACGGCGAGGCTGGCCAGGAGCGCGGCCAGCGCGATCCCGGCGGAGAGGTGGAAGACCCACTGGTAGCCGTTGACCAGGGCTAGCGGTGAGAGGGGATTGGTGAACGTCGCGCTGCGGTCGGCGGCGATGGTGCCGAGCGCGGCGAGCGCGACCGAGCCGCCGATCTGACGGCTGGTGTTCAAGACGCCCGACGCCAGTCCCGCGTCGGCGCGATCGACGCCGCTCGTGGCGGCGGTGGCGAGGGGCGTGAAGAGCAGGCCGATCGCGAAGGCGCACAGCACCGACGGCACGACGATCGCCGTTTCGTAGGACGAATGCACGCCAATCAGCGCGATCCAGAAGAAGCCGACGGCGGCGCTCGAGGTCCCCGTCACCAGCAGGTGGCGCACCCCGAACCGGCCGATCACCCGCGAGCTCAGCTGCGCGCCGGCGATGATCGCAATGGCCATGGGCAAGAACGCGAAGCCCGTCTTGACCGCGCCGTAGCCCAAGATGTACTGGTAGTAGAAGGTGAGGAAGTACCACATCGCAAAGAAGATGCCGCCAACGAGGAACATCACGAGGTTGGCGGTGGTGACCGCGCGCGAGTGGAAGAGCCGCAGCGGCACGAGCGGGTGGGTGGCGACGCGCGACTCCCAGAGCAGAAACAGGCCGATACCGAGCACGCCGCCGACCATCCACGCCAGGGTCGCCGCGTTTGACCAGCCGGTCGTCGCGGTCGTCACCAGGCCGTAGATCGCGGCGGCCAGCGAAGCCGTGACCAGCACGGCCCCGGTGATGTCGAGTTTGACGCGCGCGTCGCGATTGCGCAGCTCGCGCAGGTAGCGAATCGCGAGGACGGCGGCCAGGGCCGCGAAGGGGACATTGATGAAGAAGACCCAGCGCCACGAGAACCAGCCGGTGAGCACGCCGCCGAGCAGGCCGCCGACGGCCCCACCGGCGCCGGCGACGGCGCTCCACGCGCCGATCGCCTTGGGGAGCCGGGCGCCGTGGAAGGTGGTGAGGATGATGGTCAGCGTCGCCGGCGAGAGTACGGCGCCGCCGAGTCCCTGCAGGGCACGCACCGCGACGATCTGGGCATCCGAGGCGGCGAAGCCGGCGCCGACGCTGGCGATGGTGAAGATCGTCAATCCCGCGAGGTAGACGCGTCGACGACCGAAGATGTCGGCCGCCCGGCCCCCGAGCAGTAGGAAGCCGGCGAAGGTGATCACGTAGGCGTTGACGACCCACTGGGCGCTGGCGACCGTGAAGTGCAGGTCGCGTTGCATCGACGGCAGCGCCACGTT
Organism: Actinomycetes bacterium; assembly: GCA_021846325.1. Classification (GTDB taxonomy): domain Bacteria; phylum Actinomycetota; class Acidimicrobiia; order Acidimicrobiales; family RAAP-2; genus RAAP-2. The sequence goes on from JAJZBX010000003.1 coordinate 60,327, forward strand.
GACGATCGAGACGTCGAGCACCACCATGAACTGCGCGACGCACGCGATGGTGAGCACGATCCAGTCGGGGGCGTGACGGTGCTCGGTGGCGCGCTCGGGCATGGCGCGAGTGTATCGGCCAGTCGAGTGACGTCGACCGGTGCGCTATCGGGCACACTGGAGGGCATGGTTGCCCAATTCATCTTCACCATGCGCGATCTTCGGCGTTTCTACCCACCCGACCGTGAGGTGCTGCGCGGCATCAACCTCTCGTTCTACCCCGGGGCCAAGATCGGGGTCATCGGTTCGAACGGGTCGGGCAAGACGTCCTTGCTGCGCATCATGGCGGGTCTCGATGACGGGTTCACCGGCGAAGCCCGACTGACGCCGGGCTTCAGCGTCGGCTACCTCGCCCAGGAGCCGACGCTCGACGCGTCCAAGGACGTCGTGGGCAACGTGGCCGATGGCGTCGGCGAGCAGCGCGACCTCCTGGTTCGCTTCAACGAGGTCTGTGCCGCGATGGGCGAGCCCGACGCCGACTTCGACGCACTGCTCGTCGAGCAGGCCGATCTCCAGACGCGCATCGACGCGATGCACGCGTGGGATCTCGAGCGCACGCTCGAGATCGCCATGGACGCCCTGCGCCTCCCGCCACCGGACGCCGACGTGACAACCCTGTCGGGGGGCGAACGACGTCGAGTCGCGCTCTGTCGGTTGTTGCTCGCCCAACCCGACCTGCTCTTGCTCGACGAGCCCACCAACCACCTCGACGCCGAGTCGGTGGCCTGGCTCGAGCGCACGCTGCAGGAGTACCCGGGGACTGTCGTGGCGATCACCCACGACCGCTACTTTCTCGACAACGTGGCGTCGTGGATCCTCGAACTCGATCGGGGTGCGGGCATCCCGTGGGAGGGGAACTACTCGTCGTGGCTCGAACAGAAGCGCGCGCGGCTCGCCGCCGACGAGCGCGCCGATCGGGCCCGCCAAGCGGCGCTCGCGCGCGAACTGGAGTGGATTCGAATGTCGCCGCGAGCTCGCCAGTCCAAGGGCAAGGCACGGGTGAGCGCCTTTAACCAACTGGTCGCCGAGAGTGAGGCCGTCGACCGCGCGGCCGATCGGCTCGAGATCGCCATCCCGCCGGGCCCTCGCCTCGGCGACGTCGTCGTGAACGCGCACGAGGTCGCCAAGGGTTTCGACGACCGGCTGCTTATGGAGGACCTCTCGTTCCTCTTGCCCCCGGGGGGCATCGTGGGGGTCATTGGCCCCAACGGGGCCGGCAAGTCGACGCTCTTCAAGATGATGGTCGGCGAGCTCGCGTGCGACGCCGGAAGCTTCGAGGTGGGCAGCACCGTCGACTTCGCCTACGTGGACCAGTCACGCGAGGGCCTGGACGCCAACGCCACCGTCTTTGACGAGATCAGCGGCGGCCAGGAGCGCCTCGTCGTTGGTGGCCGCGAGATTCACGCGCGCGCCTACGTCGCGAGTTTCGGCTTCAAGGGCGCCGACCAGCAAAAGCGGGTCGGCGAACTCAGCGGTGGCGAGCGCAATCGCGTCCAACTGGCCACGGTACTGCGACGCGGGGGCAACGTGCTGTTGCTTGACGAGCCGACGAACGATCTCGACGTGGACACCCTGCGTGCGCTGGAGGACGGCCTGCTGTCCTTTCCCGGCTGCGCCGTGGTCATCAGCCACGACCGGTGGTTCCTCGATCGGATCGCGACGCACGTGCTCGCCTTCGAAGGCGACGCCGTGGCGCGCTGGTTCGAGGGAAACTTCTCGGACTACGAGGTCGACCGTCATCAGCGCCTCGGCGCGGAGGCCGATCAACCCCACCGCATCCGCTACAAGCCACTCACCCGTGGCAGTGGCAGTCGATAACGTGGCGCCGTGACCGACGCGCACCGAGGGGCGACCACGCGCGAATCCTGCGCCGCGCTCGACGCGCTGGACGAGCTCGCGCCTCGACGCGCGGACTTCGCCCTCGCTGACGGGCTCATCTACCTCGACGGCAACTCGCTCGGCCCCCTCACGCGCGCCGCGCGCGAGCGGGTTCGCGCGACCCTCGACGACGAGTGGGCGCGTGGCCTGGTCGCCAGTTGGAACACCGCGGGCTGGATGGGCGCGCCGACGCGGATCGGGGACCGCATTGCGCGACTGATCGGCGCGCAACCCGGCGAGGTGCTGGTGGCCGACACCCTGACCATTCTGCTCGCCAAGCTCGTCCTGGGGGCGCTCGACCTGCGCCCCGATCGTCACGTCGTCGTGAGCGACGCCGCGAACTTCCACTCCGACCTGTACATGGTCGAGTCGATCGTGCGTCGGGCCGGTCGGCCCATCACGGTGCGCGTCATCGATCGCGACACCCTCGACGACGAGCTCGATGACGACGTCGCCCTGGTGATGCTGACCCACGTGGACTTTCGCACGGGCGAGATGCTCGATCTCGCCGGGGTCACCGAGCGAGTCCACGCGTGCGGGGCGCTGATGCTCTGGGACTTCGCGCACTCGACGGGCGCCGTGCCCCTCGACGTGACCGCGGCGAAGGTCGACCTTGCGGCCGGCTGCGGGTACAAATACCTGAACGGCGGACCCGGCGCGCCCGCGTTCCTCTACGTGCGCTCGTCGTGGCAGGGCGTCATCGAGAATCCGCTGCGGGGCTGGCTCGGTCACGCGCGCCCCTTCGACTTCGAGCGCGACTACGAGGCGGCCCCCGGCGTGCAGTCCTTCGTGACGTCGTCACCGTCGGTGCTCGCGCTCAGCGCCCTCGACGGCGCCCTCGACGCCTTCGAGGGCGTGACCATGGCGGCGATTCGCGCCAAGAGTCTGGCGCTGACCGACCTCTTCATCGAGCTCGTCGAGCAGCGGCTGGCCGGCCACTTCGAGGTCGTGACCCCGCGGATACACGCCCGACGCGGCTCGCAGGTCTCGTTGCGCCACCACGCCGCCTACGGGATCGTCCAGGCCCTGATCGAGCGGGGTGTGGTGGGCGACTTCCGAGCCCCCGACGTCTGCCGATTCGGCTTCACACCGCTGTACTTGCGCTACGTCGACGTCTACGACGCCGTTGACCGCCTGGTCGTGGTCGTCGAGCGAGGCGAGTACGCGGACCCGCGCTTCGCGACGCGTCGCGCGGTCACCTGATCACTGGTCGAAGATCACCGTCCGTCGTCCGACAATCATCACGCGGTCCTCGGCGATGAGCCCGACGGCTCGGGCCAACACCGTTCGCTCGACGTCACGGCCCAGCGAGACCAGGTCGTTCGGCCGCCGCGCGTGGGTCACGCGCGCGACGTCCTGGTCGATGATCGGCCCCTCGTCGAGGTGGGCCGTGACGAAGTGGGCGGTCGCCCCGATCAGCTTCACGCCGCGTTCGTAGGCCTGGTGATACGGACGGGCGCCGGCGAAGCCGGGCAGAAACGAGTGGTGGATATTGACGATGCGTCCCTCGAGATCGGCGCAGAGCTCGCCCGAAAGGATCTGCATGTAGCGCGCGAGCACGACGACGTCGGCCCGGTAGCGCTCGACGAGTTGGCGCAGCTCGGCTTCGGCGGCCGCCTTGGACGACGGCGTGACGGGTACCTCGAAGAAGGGCACCGCGTGTCGCTCGCACAACGCGCGAGCGACCCCGTGATTGCTCACCACCGCGACGATGTCCAGGGCGAGCTCACCCTGCTCGGCCCGGTAGAGCAGGTCGGCCAGGCAGTGGTCGAACTGCGAGACCATGACGAGCGCGCGACGGCGCTCGGTCTCGGGGCGAATGGTGAGGGTCGGCGCGAAGCCTGACAGCTCAGCCTCGAGCCGCTCGCGCACGGCGCCGACGTCGCGCGCGCACTCGAATCGCGTGCGCATGCAGAACTGCCCGGTCACCGGGTCGGTGAACTGGTCGTTCTCCAAGATGTTCCCGTCGATGGCGAAGACCGCCGAACTGAGTGCGCGTACGATGCCCGCAACGTCGCGGCACTGCAGCGTGACGACGTACGTGGGCGCGGACACGTCGCCGATCTAGGACTTGTAGGAGTAGAAGCCCTGACCCGACTTGCGTCCGAGCAGTCCGGCCTGCACCATACGCGAGAGCAGCGGCGGCGGGGCGAGGTGGGGCTCCTTGAACTCTTCGTAGAGGGACTCGGCCACCGCGAGGGTCGTGTCCAGACCGATCAGATCGGTGAGCGCCAGTGGCCCGAGGGGGTGGGCGCAGCCGACCACCATGCCGGTGTCGATGTCGTCGGCGCTCGCGAAGCCCGACTCGAGCATCCGCACCGACGACAGCAGGTAGGGAATCAGCAGGGCGTTCACGACGAAGCCCGCGCGGTCGGGCGAGGTAATCACCTTCTTGGCGAGCACGTCGGTGCCGTAGGCGCGCACCCGGGCCGTCGTGTCGGGGCTGGTGAGCAGGGACGAGATCACCTCGACCAACTTGAGCACCGGTACGGGGTTAAAGAAGTGCATGCCGATGACCTGTTCGGGTCGCTTCGTCGCCATGGCCAGCTTGATGATCGGGATCGACGAGGTGTTGGTGGCCAGGATCGCGTCGCGGTCCGTGACGACCGAATCGATCCGATGAAAGACCTGGACCTTGGTCGCCTCGTCCTCGGCGACCGCCTCGATGACCAGCTGGCGATCGTGCAGTCGCGTGAAGTCCTCGCTGAAGCTGAGGTTCCCGCGGGCCCGGTTGGCCTCGTCCTCGGGGACCTTGCCCGCCGCGACCGCCCGGCTCAGCGACTTCTCGATGCGCGCGACGCCCGCCGCGAGGGCCTCGGAGTTGCGTTCAATGACCACGACGTCTGCGCCGGCGCGCGCCGCGATCTCCGCGATGCCGGACCCCATGAGGCCACAGCCCACCACACCAATCCGTTCCATCGAGACCTCCACGTCCGATGTCGACCGCCGGTCGAGCGTTCACGAGTCTAGATGGCGCACCCGGCGGCGCCGACGAGCGCGAGCCGCCGGCGTGGCGCGCTGACTACGATGACCAGGGGGCGAGAGCCCGTCGACTGGATGGAGGTTGGCATGGACAGCGTCAACGTGGTGGTGGAGATTCCGCGCGGGAGCCAGAACAAGTACGAGTACGACCACGAAAACCACACCATCAAACTCGATCGCCACCTGCTGGTCTCGATGGGCTACCCCGCCGAGTACGGATTCGTGCCCGACACCCTGGGCGGCGACGGCGATCCGCTCGACGCCCTCGTGCTGACCGAGTTCCCCACTTTTCCCGGCTGCCTCATCGAATCCAAGATTCTTGGCATGTGCCTGATGACCGACGAGCACGGCGAGGACGCGAAGTTGCTCGCGGTACCGACCTACGATCCGCACTGGAAGACGGCGACCGATATCGGCGACGTTCCCAAGGACGTCCTCGATCGGATCGCGCACTTCTTCACTGTCTACAAGGACCTCGACGAGGGCAAGTGGATGAAGGTCGAGCGATGGGTCGGCCGGGCCGAGGCGATGGCGGAACTGGCGGCGTCGCGAGCCCGCGTCGCCGGCTAGGGCGATAGGGGTGAGCGTGCCTGATCTCGCGGCGCCCGAGGTCGAGTCTCGCGGCTCGACCGTCCGGCTCCTGGCGACCACGCAGGCCATCTTCTTCGTATCGCTCGCGCTGTGCGTCGTCGTGAACCACAGCACCAAGGCCCAACAGGACGGCATCTCGTTTTACGGGGTCTGGCCGCGCACCGTGATCGTCGTCGTCGCCGGCTACGCCGCGGCCGGTCTCGGACTCTGGCGCGCGGGGATCTGGTTTCGCCGCGCCGCGGCGCCACCGTCGGTCTTTCTTGGCGTGCGAGTGATCGCGATCGGGCTGCCGCTGCTGCTGGTCACCCCCTACGACGAGGGCGTCGTACTCAACTGGTCGCACATGACGATCGGAGTCGCGATGGCGCTGGTCCAGGCGGCCGGCACGATCGCGCTCGTGCGTCGCCGGTCTCGCGCCGATGTTCGCATACTGTCCGTGGTCCAACTCGCCGGTGGTCTGCTGGCCGCGGCGTCGCTGCCCACGTGGCACTTCGCGTTCTTGTTGCAGGGCGAGACGGTCTACGAAGTCGCCTACGGCCTCAGTCTGCTGGTCTGGGTCCGTGAACTGGCCCAGGTGCAGCCACACTCGACGAGCGTCACTCGCTCGAACGCGTGAGCATCGTCTCGGCAATCGAGTAGAGCGACGCCCGCCACTCGTCGGGACTGGCCGCGAGCGGGTGGGCGCCCTCGAGTGAGACCTGGCCGAAGAAGAGGGCGTACCAGATCCGCGCGAAGGACGCGGCGTCCATCCCCGCGACCAGGAGCCCGCGGTCGACGATGGGCTGCACCCGCCCAATGATGTAGTCGCCGGCGTCGCGCTGCGCCTCGGCGATCCCCGCCGCGGCCACGGCGTTGTGCCGCGCGAAGGAGAGGCTCTCGATGCGCAGGCTCCGTGAGCTGAAGCGCTCGGGGCGCTGGGCGTCGTCGATCATGCGGCGCAGCGCCTGGCGAAGTCCCTGGACGGTCGCCACTCCGACCAGGGGTGCTGTGAAGACGGTAGCGCCGCGCAGGACCTCCTCGCGATAGCGCCGCACAATGGTCGCCGCGATCAGCCCCTCGCGATCGGTGAAGTAGCTGTAGAGCAACGAGACTGAGACGTTGGCGCTGGTCGCGACGCGCTTGACGCGGTACCGAGTGACGCCCTGGTTCTCCAACTCCTCATTCGAAGCGGCCAGAATCCGCGCCTGAGTCACCGCCCGAGGCTAGTGCCGCACCGAACGTTGAGGGTTGGGACGTTAGTCCCGACGTACCATCGAGTCGGCGATCACTTCGAGGGCGCGTAGCCAGTCCTCGGCGGACACCGCGAGGTTCTTCTCGCCCTCGAGGGCGATCTGGCCGAAGAAGAGGGCGTACCAGATCCGCGCGAAGGCGAAGCCCGTCATGCCCTCGGCCAACAGGTTCTTATCCACGAGGGGTTGCACGTAGCGCTCGATCAGGTCGCCAACCTCCTCCTTGGCCGCCGCGATGCCGGCCGACGCCGTGAGATTGTGATGGGCGAACGACATGCCCTCGATGCGCAAAATTCGCGCCTCGGTGCGCTCGGGCAACTGGGCGTCGGCGATCATGACGCGCAGTGCATCGCGCAACTGCTGGGTCGTTTCCACGCCGCGCAGCGGCGTGGTGAAGGTCTCAGCGTTGCCCATCAGGACCTGTCGATAGCGGTGGACAATGGTGGCGGCGATCAAGCCCTCGCGGTCGTCGAAGTAGCTGTAGAGCAGCGCGACCGAGATGCCGGCCTCCATCGCCACCCGCTTCACCCGGAACTGGGTGAGCCCGTGCTTCTCGATCTCGTGGGCCGCGGCCTCCAAAATCTTGTCTCGGGTCACGGGCGAAGACTACATCGGGGTTGCCCGTGACGCCCGGTCAGGCCCCGCGCCAGTCGCGGGTGTTCAAGATCTCGTCCACGCGGCGCAGGAAGCGAGCGGCGTAGGCGCCGTCGATGACGCGGTGGTCGAAGGTGATCGCGAGCAGGCCGACCGAGTGGATGGCGATCGACTCGCCACCACTGGCGTCGCGCACCACCACGGGCTTACGCGCGACGCCGTCGGTGGCCAGGATCGCGACCTGGGGCTGATTGATCACGGCGCCGGTCATCAGGGTGCCGTAGGGTCCGGGGTTCGTGATCGTGAAGGTCCCACCGGCCGCCTCGTCGGGGCTCAGCCGCTTGGTGCGCGCGCGCTGGGCGAGGTCGCGAATCGCGCGCGCCATCTCGACCAGGCCCAATCGATCGGCCCCGCGCACGACCGGCACGACGAGACCATCACCATCGAGGTCAACGGCGATACCCAGGTGGCGTTCACGGTGCACGATGAGGCGTTGGTCACCGACCGACGCGTTCAGGTGAGGAAAGTCGGCGAGCGCCTCGACGGCCGCCATGGCGTTGAATGGCAGGTAGGTGAGCGAGAACCCTTCGTCACGCTTGAAGTCCGGCCCCCACGCGCGTCGAACGAGTTCGACGCGCTCGTAGTCGACCTCACGCACCATGAGGGTGTGGGCTGACGTCGCCTTGGAGCGCACCATGTGCTCAGCCGTGAGCGCCCGAATCTTGGTGAAGGGAATCTCCTCGTCGCCCGTAGCGCTCGACCGCTTGGCGATCGCGGCCTCGACGTCGCGCCGGGTCAGTCGACCGTCGGGACCGGTCGCTTTGACGTCAATCGCCTCGAGCTGGTGTTCGGCGAGCAGCCGGCGCACGACCGGCGACGTCGCCGGTGCTGACGTCACGGCTGGCGTTGCGGTGCCGGCTGCGACGTACGCGAGCACGTCGCTGCGGGTCAGTCGCCCGTCGGGTCCGGTCGCGGTAATGTCGGCCGCCTCGAGCTGGTGCTCGGCGAGCAGTCGGCGCACGACCGGCGAGAGTCCGGTGGTGCGCTGCGCACCGGCGGCGCGAGCGCCGCGACTCGACGGTGGCGTACTCGACGGTGGCGTACTCGACGGTGGCGTGCTCGACGTCGAGTGCTCGTCGGTGGCGCCGGTCTCGGCGTCGCCGATAGTCGCGAGTACCGTACCGACGTCGACGGTGGTGCCCGCAGCGACGAGGATCGCGGTCAGCGTCCCCGAAGCGGGCGAGGGTATCTCGGTGTCGACCTTGTCGGTGGACACCTCGAAGAGGGTCTCGCCGCGCTCGACGTGCTCGCCGACCGCCTTGAACCATTTGGTGACCGTGCCGTCGGCGACGGTCTCGCCGAGTTGGGGCATGCTGACGTTGGCCACCTCAGGCCTCCCCATCGATCGCGACGACCCCGAGGCGCTGGGCCATCCAGTCGGCGCTCTGCGGGCGGTGCCAGCTCACCACGTTCGCGCAGCCGTGGTTACCTTCGTCGAGCGCGACGAGGGTGGCGTTCTCGCCGACCTCACGCACCAGTCGCTCGCCGTCTCGCCACGAGAAGAGACGATCTCGCTTGCCCATCACGACGAGCAGCGGCGTGCGGATCGCCGCGGTCCGCCCGGCCATCGTGAGCTCGCTCGCGCATTGCGCGGCGGCGTCGGGGGTAGCCGAGCCCGAGCGAACCTCGAAGGCTCGCCGGGTCAGCGCGTTCAGGTTCTCCCACGAGTGGCCAAAGTCGTAGGGACCCGAGAGCGCGATCGTGGCGCGAATGGGCAGATCGGACGCGGCTAGTCGGGTGGCGTAGTAGCCCCCGAGACTGACGCCCCAGACGCCGACGCGGTCCCGGTCGATCTCGGGGATCGTCGCGAGGTGCGCGAGCACCGCGGCGCCAACGACCTCCCAGTCCGCGCGGATGGGCAGGGTCCACTCCGACTCGCCCTGACCAGGCCCGTCGATGGCGAAGGTCGCCATGTCGCGATCGAGAAAGGTCCGTTCCACCTCGCGAAACTCCTCCTTGGTGGAGTCGAGTCCCGGGATCAAGATGACGGTGGGGTGCGGACCAGGACCCGGCGGCGTGCGCAACACGGCGGCCAGTGAGCTGCCTTCGAAGGGCACCAACTCGCGCCGTCCCGGCGGACTGAGTAGTGGCAACGCAGCGTTGAGCGCGTCGACGGCTCGCTGGTGAGCGCGACGCTCCTGATCACGGTCGTGGACGAAGAGGAACTTGCCGAAGTGGTAGTAGGTCGAAGCGCGCGCGAAGGCCTCCCCCGCGCTACGGCGGTGGCCGCCCTCGCGGGCCGCCTCGGCGAGCGCGAGGTGAGCGTCGCCGGCCGCGCACCACGCCGCGCACCAGTCGTCCCAGCGCTCGATGCTGGCGGTGATGCGCGCGTAGTCGCTGGTGTCGACCCCATTCGCGCAAAAGCGCGGTGCCCAGTTGGTAACGGCGGTCTCGACGAGTTGATCGGCCACCTAACCCCCTCGGCCCACTGAAGTTGTGCTCGATGGTACAAGGACGAGTTCGAGCGTCCCACGGCCGATCCGTTAATTCTTTTCACGACGACCTAACTAATTTCACCCCTGATGACGTTGACGGACCATCGGCGCGTCGTTATGGTTTCGCAATCGCTCACCGAGCGGTCGACCGCGTACCCGACTGAAATCGGGGGGAGTTCGGGGTCGTTGGAGTAGGGGGGAATATGAAATTTTCAAAAGCGAAGTATCTCCGCGCGGCCGCGGCGACGTCGATCGCAGGGGCGTCGCTGCTGACCCTCGCGGGCACGAGCGGCGCCTCGTCGGGTGGCCTGGCCAAGGGGGCGCCGGTCACGATCGGCATCTCGTTGTCGCTCTCGGGTGACTTCTCCGCCGACGGTCTGGCCTTCCAGCAGGGCTACAAGCTCTGGGCGGCCGACGTCAACAAGACCGGCGGTCTGCTCGGACACAAGGTCGTTCTCGACATCGTCTCGGACGCGTCGAGCCCGACCCAGGTGGTGACCAACTACCAGGACCTCATCTCGGTCAAGCACGTCAACTTGACCTTTGGGCCGTTCTCGTCGCTGCTGTCGCTGCCGGCGGCCAAGGCCGTCGCCCGCTACGGGTACGCGTTGGTCGAAGGTGCCGGTGGTGCGCCGTCGGTGTTCCAGGCCGGTCTGCACAACCTCTTCGACGTGTCTTTGCCGGTCGCGAACGACCTCGTGCCGTTCTCCAAGTGGATCACCTCGCTGCCCAAGGCGAAGCGGCCCACGACGGTGGCCTACGTGACGTCCAATGACCCCTTCACCGAGCCCCAGGTCACGACGATCGAGCCCGTGCTCGCCAAGGCGGGCATCAAGACCGTGTACAACCACGTCTTCCCCGCTGAGGTGACCGACTACACCTCGATCGCCGACGCGGTGGCCGCATCCAAGCCGCAGGTGGTCGTACTCGGTTCGGTCGACGTCCCGACGGTGTCGTCGTTCATGCAGGCCTTCGAACAGTCGGGCTTCAGCCCGAAGGTCTTCATCGCGACGGGCGGTCCCGACCAGGGCACGACGTTCCTCAAGGCCGTCGGCGCGAAGAACGCGAACGGCATGATGGTGCCCAACGCGTGGTACGGCGGCTCGTCGAACCCACTGAGCAAGAAGATGGTCGCGGAGTACGTCAAGCTCTACGGGGGCACCGCCTCCCAGGTGAGCAGTGACGTCGTCGAGGCCTACTCGGTCGGTGAAGTCGTCGCCCAGGCCGTCAAGGCCACCGGTGGCTTCGACAACAAGAAGATCATCCAGTACCTCCACTCCAAGGTGACGCTCCAGTCGGCCCAGGGCCCGGTGAGGTTCAACGCCCTCGGCATGAACACGACGCCGACGGCCTTTACCTTCCAGTGGCAGGGCACGAAGTTCGTCCAGGTCAACCCCGCGGGCGACCCGAACTCCGTACCGGTGCTCTTCCCGAAGCCGGCGTGGGGTAAGTAAGCCTTGAACTCCATTGCACTGCTGAGCGCCGCCAAGGACGGCATCCTGACCGGCTCGATCTACGCCTTGATGGCGACCGGGCTCACCCTGATCTTTGGGGTCATGGACATCATCAACCTGGCCCAGGGGATCCTGGTGATTCTCGGTGCCTACTTGAGCTACGCCCTGCAAGTGCACTGGCACATTGATTTATTTGTGGGTCTGCTGATCACGATCCCGACGATGTTCATCGTCGGGATCGTGATCGAGCGGCTCTTCATGAGCCGGCTGAAGGGTCCCGAAAAGACCGCGATGTCGCTCCTGGTCACCTACGCGGTCTCGCTGTTGATCGAGGGATCGCTGAACATGATTTTCTCGGTCAACGACGTGCAGCTCCAGGGATGGTACGTTCCCAAGGCCTTCGCGATCGGACAGATCCACTTCGGGTACGTCTACGTCGCCGGGTTCATCTTGGCGGGGGTGCTGTTGAGCGCGCTGTACTTCATGTTGTACCGCACCCGTTTCGGGGTGAGCGTGCGCGCGTCGCTGGCCGACCAGACCTCGGCGGCGTTGGTCGGCATCGACGTTCGTCGCGTGTCGACGATCACCTTTGGTATCGGCGTCGCGGTGACCGCCGCCGGCGGCATGATCTACGGCGCGACGAACTCGTTCAACGCGTCGTCGAGCTACGACCTGATCTCGCGGCTGCTCACGATCATCGTGCTCGGCGGTATGGGCAGCCTCGGTGGCGCCATGGTGGCCGGCGTGTCGATGGTCTTCATTGGTGACATGGTCGGGGTGATCTGGTCACCGGTGTGGTCGTCGATGTCGTACTTCGTCGTGCTGGTCATCGTGCTGCTGCTGCGTCCCCAGGGCCTGTTTGGCAAGCAGTTGACACGGGCCGCGTGATGCTCCAGAAGAAGAATCTCTGGTGGGTGTTGGCCATCGCGGTCTTCGCGATGTACCCCATCGTCGTTACCAATCCGCTCTTCACCACGATCGCGGTCTTCACCACCATCTACATGGCCTGCGCCACCTCGTGGAACATGTTCTCGGGCTACTCGGGCTACATCGCCCTCGGTTCGGCCGTCTTCTACGGCTCGGGCGCCTACACGATGGCCCTGCTCTCGCTCCACTTGCACATGGCCGCCGGATCGGACATGTTCTGGCTCGTCCCGGTCGGCGGACTGGTCGCCATGGTGTTCGCGGTGCCCTTCGGCTGGATCGCGCTGCGGGTGCGTCGACACACGTTCGTCGTCATCACTATCGCCGTCTTTTTCATCTTCCAACTCTCGGCGATCAACTTCGGCTTCACCGGCGGCACGTCCGGTCTGGCACTGCCCTTCATCACGTGGGGGTACCAGAACTTCAACACGCCCTTCTACTACGTCGGCCTGAGCCTCGTCGTCTTCGCCACCGCTCTGTCGGCGGCGGTTCGCCGTTCGCGCTTCGGCCTGCAGCTGCTCGCGATCCGCGACGACGAGGACCGGGCGATGGGGCTCGGTGTGAAGGTGAGCGCGGTCAAGATCACCGGGTTCACGCTCTCGGCCTTCACGGTCGGCGCGGCCGGCGCGCTCTACGCGATGTTCGTCGGCCAGATCTACCCGCAGTTCGTCTTTGACCCGATGTTCGACGTCAGCATCGCGCTGATGACCTTCCTCGGCGGCCTGGGCACCCTGACGGGCCCCCTGCTCGGGGCCCTCGTGCTCGAGGCGAGCCAGCAGTACCTGACGGTGACCTTCTCGAACTCGTCGCTGTACCTCATCCTCTTCGGAGCGCTATTTCTGATCGTCATCATGTTCATGCCCCAGGGCGTCGTGGTCTACCTGCGCGACCGGGTGACGCGGCGCGCCGAGCGCGAGCGCGAAGCGGTGGCCGCCAACGACCTGGCGACCGCGGACGCGGTGGCCCCGCTCGACGTCGCCGTGGGGGGTGCGCACTGATGGACGTGCTGCTGAGTGCGACCGGCGTCACCAAGTCCTTCGGGGGCCTGCAGGCCCTTGCCGAGTGTCACCTCGACGTCGAACGCGGCAGCGTCACCGGGCTCATCGGGCCCAACGGCTCGGGCAAGACCACCCTCTTTAACGTCATCACCGGCTACGTCAAGCCCGACGCGGGAACCGTGACCTTCGACGGGCGTGACATCACCAACGCGCGTCCCGACGCCGTGTTCTCGCTGGGCGTCGGGCGAACCTTCCAGCTCACGCGCATCTTCGCGCGTATCTCGGTGCTCGAGAACATGCTCATCGCGACCCAGCACGACGAGAGCTGGCTGCGCGGGCTGCTGCGCTCCAAGTCGTCCAAGGTCGAGGTCGACAACGCCATGGAGCTGCTCGAGTTCGTCGGCATCGCCCGGCTGGCTCACCTCCAGGCCGGCGCCCTCTCGTACGGCCAGCGAAAGCTGCTCGAGCTGGCGTACGTGCTCGTGGCCAACCCCGACGTCATCTTGCTCGACGAGCCGGCCGGTGGGGTCAACCTGACGCTGATCAACGGCATCAAGGAGAAGATCCGCGCCCTCAACAAGTCGGGCAAGACCTTCCTCATCGTCGAGCACAACATGGAGTTCGTCATGAGCCTGTGCGATCGGGTCACCGTGATGCACCAGGGGACCAACCTGGTCACCGGCACGCCGGCCGAGGTGCGCGCCAACCCGTTGGTGCTGGACGCCTACCTCGGCGGCGACGACGACGACGACCTCACCGAGGCGGTGGCCGGTGCCTGAGACGACCCCCTTCGTGCGCTTCACGGGCGTGGTCGCCGGCTACGGCGGCGGCGACGTCTTAAAGGGCGTGGACTTCAACGTGACCCAGGGCGGGGTCACGTGCATCGTCGGCCCGAACGGGTCGGGCAAGTCCACGCTGCTTAAGGCCGTCAGCGGGCTCGTGAAGCCGCGCCTTGGTGAGATCTGGTTCAAGGGCGTGAACCTCGTCGGCAAGAGTCCGCGCGAGATCCTCAAGATGGGCATCGTCCAGGTCCCCCAGAATCACAGCCTCTTTCGCGAGATGACCGTCGAGCAGAACGTCCAGCTCGGGGCCTTCCTCGAGCACGACAAGCGGGTGGTCGCCGAGCGCCTCGAGCGGATTCGCTCGATGTTCCCGATCGTGGCCGAACGAGCCGGCGACAAGGCGGGCAGCCTCTCGGGGGGCCAGCAGCGCCTGGTCGAGTTCGCGCGCTGCCTGATGCTCGAACCCGATCTGGTCGTGCTCGACGAGCCCTCGATGGGACTGGACCCCAAGACGCTGCGCGTCATGTTCGCGACGGTGAAGCAGATGAACGAGGCGGGTCGCACCGTCTTGCTGGTTGAGCAGAACGCGCGACAGGCCCTCAAGTTGAGCCACCACGGCGTCGTGCTCGAGAATGGTCGAGTGCGACTGACCGGCACCGGCGCCGAGGTGCTCAACAATCCCGAGATCGGCGCCCTCTACCTGGGCGGCTCGCTCGAAGAGGCTCGCCACGCACCGGTGACTGGAGGACGCGATGGCTGAGTCGAGGCGCATCGGCTGGATCGGCTGTGGCCGCATGGGCGCGGCGATGGCCCGGCGTCTGGTGCTGGCGGGTCACGACGTGCGCGTCACCAACCGCACTCGGGCCAAGGCCGAAACGCTCGGTGAGCTCGGGGCGAGCGTCGTGGACCGGCCCCGGGACCTCGCCGACTGCGACGTCGTCTTCGTGATGGTCGCGGGCAACGCCGACCTCATCGAGGTCGTGACCGGCGCCGACGGCGTGCTGGGTGACCCCGCACGAGCGCCAGGCATCGTCGTGGACTGCTCGACCGTGTCCTCGGAGACCTCGGCCGCGGTGCGCGCGGCCTGCCTGGCGCGCGGCGCGGACTTCCTCGCCTCGCCGGTGAGCGGCAATCCGAAGGTCGTCGCCTCGGGCAACCTCACCCTCGCCGTCTCGGGCCCGCGGGCCGCCTTCGATTCGGTGCGCGCGTACCTCGAGGTGCTCGGCAAGGGCGTGACCTACGTCGGCGACGACGAGCTGGCCCGGCTGGTCAAGATCTGTCACAACGTGGTGCTCGGGGTCGTCACCCAGGTGCTGGCCGAGGTGACGGTGCTCGCCGAGAAGGGCGGCGTCTCGCGCGAGGCCTTTCTTCAGTTCATGAACCAGTCGGTGATGGGCTCGACCTTTAGTCGTTACAAGTCCCCGGCGCTGGTGCGCCTCGACTTCACCCCGACCTTTACGCCCGTGCTGCTGCGTAAGGACTTCGACCTCGCCATGGCGGCGGCCAAGGCGCTGGGCGCCGCGATGCCCGTGTCGGCGCTGACCAGCGAGCTCGTGGCCGGCGCGATCGGCGCGGGCTACGCCAGTGAGGACTTCGCCGTCTTGCTGCTCGAGCAGGCGCGACGCTCGGGACTGGTGATGGAGCCCGAAGACGTGTTCGTCGACGACGGATTGGGGACGGCGCCGTGAGAGAGGGCTTCGGACCAACGATGATCACCCCGGGACACATGGGGGTCGACTTCGAGACGAGGGTGAACTTCGAGCGAATGCGCGACTACCGGCTCGCGCGCGCCCGCGCCGCGCTCGAGGCGAGCGAGTTCGGGGCGCTGCTCCTGTTTGACTTCTACAACATTCGCTACGTCTCGGGCACGTGGGTCGGCGGTGCGCTCGGGGACAAGATGACGCGGTACTGCCTGCTGACTCGCGGCGGTGAGCCGATCGTGTGGGACTTCGGCTCGGCCGCGCGCCACCACAAGCTCTTCGCCCCCTGGCTCGAGCCGGACAACTGCCGCGCCGGGATGCTCGGGATGCGCGGCGCGATCGCGCCGCGCGCGGGCCTCTTCGCCTCGGCGGTGCGCGAGATCGTGGGCCTGCTCGCCGACGCCGGCGTCGCCGGTCAGCCGGTCGGCGTGGACATCGTGGAACTGCCCTTCCTCTTCGAGATCCAGGCGGCCGGCGTCGAGGTCCGCGACGCCCAGCAGACGATGCTCGACGCGCGCGTAATCAAGAACCCCGACGAGATCATGCTGCTCAGCCAGGCGGCGGCCATGGTCGACGGCGTCTACCAGGACGTCTTCGAGGCATTGAAGCCGGGCGTGCGCGAGAACCAGATCGTGGCCCTGGTGAACCAGCGGCTCTACGACATGGGCTCGGACCAGGTCGAGGCCGTGAACGCCGTGTCCGGCGAGCGCTGCAATCCGCACCCGCACAACTTCACCGACCGGATCATCCGTCCCGGCGACCAGGCCTTCTTCGACATCATCCACTCCTACAACGGCTATCGCACCTGCTACTACCGCACGCTCTCGGTCGGCAGCTCGACGGCCCCCCAACGCGACGCCTATGCGCAGGCGCGCGAGTGGATGGATCGGGCGATCGACCTCGTCAAGCCGGGCGTGGGCACCGACGAGATCGCTCGGACGTGGCCCGCCGCGACCGAGTTCGGCTTCGCCGACGAGATGGCGGCCTTTGGCCTGCAGTTCGGCCACGGCCTCGGGCTCGGCCTGCACGAGCGGCCGATCATCAGTCGGCTCAACAGTCTCCAGGACCCGATCGTGCTCGAAGAGGGGATGGTCTTTGCCCTGGAGACCTACTGTCCGGCGAGCGATGGGGTGTCGGCCGCACGGATCGAGGAGGAGGTCGTGGTGACCCGCGACGGCCCGGCCATCCTCACCAAGTTTCCGGCCCAGGAACTGCTGATCGCGAACGAGTACTAGGAGCATGATGACCACTGCCACGAAACCAACGACCGCCATCGACCTCGAGCACCGACTTGCCCTCTACCGCAGTCAGGTGGCGCTGCGACTCTTCGAGACACGCGCCTACGACCTGTTCCTCGAGAACCTGGTGAAGGGCACGAGCCACCTCTCGCTCGGCCAGGAGGCCATCGCCGCGGGCGTGGCCGCGGCGATGCGCGAGACCGACTGGACCTTTGCGACCTATCGGGGCCACGCCCACACCCTGGCGCGCGGCGTGCCGATGACCCCGGTGCTGGCCGAACTCCTCGGGCGCGCCAACGGTCTCATGGCCGGCAAGGGCGGCTCGATGCACCTCACCAGCGTCGAGCACGGCGTGATGGGCAGCTACGCCATCATCGGCGCGCACCTACCGATCGCGTGCGGAGCCGCCTGGAGCGCCCAGTACCGCGGCACCGACCAGGTGGCGGTGTGCTTCTTCGGCGACGGCACGACCAACATCGGCGCCTTCCACGAGGCCCTGAACTTCGCCGCCATCTGGAAGCTGCCGGTGGTCTTCATCTGTGAGAACAACCTCTGGATGGAGTACACCCGCACGACCGAGGTGACCGCCGTCGCCCACCCGGCCGCCGACCGCGCCGGTGCCTACGGGCTCGAGTCGATCCTCGTCGACGGCAACGACGCCGACGCCGTCTACGACGTCGCGGCCCGCGCCATCGCGCGCGCGCGCGCCGGCGAGGGTCCGAGCCTGATCGAGGCCGAGACCTATCGTCACGGCGGCCACAGTCGCGCCGATCCCGGCAAGTACCGTCCCGACGAGGAGGTCGCCCAGTGGAAGGCCAAGGACCCCGTGCCGCGCTACCGCGCGCGGCTGGTCGAACTCGGCGTGGACGAGGCGACGCTAGTCGCCATCGAGTCCGAGGTGGCCGACGAGGTCGAGGCCGCCACCGAGGCCGCCAAGGCCGGGGCGATCCCCGGCGAAGACCTATTGATGAAGGACGTCTGGGCGAACGGAGGCTCCTCATGGCGCAACTGACGTTTCGAGAGGCGATCGCTCGGGGCATTGCCCAAGAGATGCGACGCGACGACTCGGTGATCATGCTCGGCGAGGACGTCGGTGCGGCCGGCGGTGTCTTCAAGGGCACCGTCGGGCTGCTCGACGAGTTCGGACCGGTGCGCGTGCGCGACACCCCGATCAGCGAGCAGGCCATCCTCGGGGCCGCGATGGGGGCCGCGATGACCGGCCTGCGCCCGATCGCCGAGATCATGTTCTCGGACTTCTTCGCGGTGTGCTGGGACATCGTGGTCAACGAGATCGCCAAGAGCCGGTACATGACCAATGGTCAGATGACCTTCCCGCTGGTGATCCGCTCGGGCAACGGCGGTGGGCTGCGCTTCGGCGCCCAGCACAGCCAGAGCGTCGAGAACTGGGCGATGATGATCCCCGGGCTCAAGGTCGTCGTGCCCGCCAACGCCACCGACGTGATCGGTCTGATGGCGGCGTCAATTCGCGACGACGACCCGGTGATCTTTCTCGAGGCCAAGTCCCTCTACGCGTCCAAGATGGACGTACCCGACGGCGACATCGTCGACACGCTCGGCTCGGCCAAGGTGCTGCGCTCGGGCGCCGACGCGACGATCGTGTCCCTGGGCGCGATGGTGCCCCGGGCGCTCGCGGCGGCCGAGGAGCTGGGCGAGAACGGGATCAACTGCACCGTGGTCGACGTGCGCTCACTGGTGCCGCTGGACACCTCGACGATCCTTCGCGAGGTGGTCGCGACCGGGCGCCTGTTCACCGTCGAGGAGAACCCGCGGCTGTGCGGGTGGGGCGGCGAGCTCTCGTCGATCGTGAGCGAGGAGATCTTCTACGACCTCGACGGCCCGATCGTGCGCATCACCACCCCCCACATCCCGCTGCCGGCGGCCGACGCGCTCGAGGACCTGGCCATTCCCTCGGTTGAGCGTATCGTCACGACGATCGAGAAGGCGATGAACTCCTAGCGAGCCGTCGCGCTCACCACGGCGGCGACGACGCGACCTCGAACGGCCGACGAGTCAGGGCGCGTCAAAGCGCGGGCGCAGGGGGACGCCGCTCGCCCCGTCGTTGGGTCGCACCGCCAGGACCTGATGAATCTCGAGGTGGTGACGTTCGAAGGCGACGGCCGACGCCGCCATATAGAGTCGCCAGACCCGCGCGCGCGCCTCACCGACCTCGGCGACCGCCTCGCCCCAGTGGCGCTCGAGGTTCGCGACCCACGCGCGCAGGGTCAAGGCGTAGTGCTCGCGCAGGCTCTCGAGGTGGCGCACCTCGAGGCCGTGGGACTGAAAGCGCGTGACGAGGTCACCGACCTCGTGCAACTCGCCGTCGGGAAAGACGTAGCGGTCGATGAAGGCGCTGCCCGTCTTGGTGGCGCGCCGCGCGCCGATGGCGAGGCCGAGGTGACGGCGCAGGTCGTCGAGGCGGGTCGGCTGGGGGTCGGGGTCGTGGGTGGCCGGCCGTCCAATCGCGTGATTGAGCAAGCGGCCCCCCGGGGTGAGCAGGTGGGTCAGGGTGTCGACGTAGGCCGGCAGCCCTCGACGTCCCACGTGCTCGACCATGCCGATCGAGCTGATGGCGTCGTAGGGACCGTCGGTGACGTCTCGGTAGTCCTGGACCCGGAACTCGACCAGGTCGCCCACGCCGTCGCGTCGCGCGCGCGCCGTGGCGTACGCGCGTTGGGGCTCGCTCAGGGTGACGCCAACGACCCGGGCGCCGTAGGCGCGCGCGGCGTGGATGGCCATCGTGCCCCAGCCACAGCCGACGTCGAGCAGGCGTGCGCCTTCGCGCAACGCCAACTTACGCGCGACGAGGTCGACCTTGTTGACCTGGGCCTCGTCGAGGTCTTGGTCGGCGTCGGTGAAGACGGCACAGGAGTACGTCATCGACGCGCCGAGCACGAACTCGTAGAAGCGGTTGGAGACGTCGTAGTGATGGGTCACCGACTGCGCGTCGCGTCGCCGCGAGTGCATCGCGCCGCGCGGACGGGCCTCGATGGACGGCGGCGCAATCGGGCGCAGCACCGACGGACCCAGCGCGCTGACCAGCTCGGCCAGTGCGGGCGCGTGGCGCGCGAGGTTGAACGACGGCATCTCCAGGGCGACCAGCGCGTCGAGGTCACCCTCCACGTCGATGTCGCCGGCGACGTAGGCGCGTGCGAGGCCCAGCTCGCCCGGCCGGGTCAGGACTCGAGTGAGCGCGTCGCGGTTGCGTAGGGTGATCGTGACGTCGGCCCCGGGCTCGGTCGGCTCGGCGACGCTGCCGTCGTAGGCGACGATGCGCACCGGTAGGCGTCCGTCGAAGACCGACGTGACGAACGTGGCGACGTCCATGGTTCCTCCCTTTGACGTGACTGATTGGCACGGTAGCGGGCGCGCGACGATACTGCAACCATGACCTACGACGACGCGCGCGCCGACCTGCTCGCCTGGCGCGACGACTACCCCGAGGACCCCTTCAGCGCGGACCGACTCCTCGGTGACCTACTCGAGCACTACCTGGACGGCCCGCGCCTGGAGGCGTTGAGGACCCGGGCGTCGAGCTTCGCGCGCGCGGTGACCGGGGTCGTCGCGCCGGCGGCCGCGCGCTACGAGCAGCGCCTGCACCTGCCCGAGTTCGCGCCCTACGACGGCCTGGGTCGGCGGGTCGACCGGGTCGACTTCGATCCCGCCTACCACGCGGCCGGTGTGGCGGTGTGGGCGAGCGGGGTCGTCTCCCTGTCGGGTGAGGCGGGGCGGGCCTTCGAGCAGGCGACCCTTTTGTACCTGCTCTCGCTCGAGGGCGAGGCCGGCCACGCCTGTCCGGCGACCTGCACGATTGGCCTGGCGCGCGCGCTGCGGCGCCGCGGCGACGACGCGGTAACGACGCGCTTCTTGCCCGCGCTGCTCGACACCGATTACTACCGGGCCGAGCGCGGCGCGCAGTTTCTCACCGAGGTCCAAGGCGGCAGCGACGTCGGGGCGAACGCCTGCGAGGCGACGCCGAGTGGTGACGGCACGACGTACCTGATCTCGGGCGAGAAGTGGTTCTGCTCAGTCGCCGACGCCGATCAGTTCTTTGTCACCGCGCGCCTGCCCGACGGCGCCGCGGGGACCGCGGGACTCGCCAGCTTCGTCGTGCCGCGCGAGATCGACGGACGTCCCAACGGCTTCGCGTTGCGCCGGCTGAAGGACAAGCTCGGCACGCGGGGCCTCGCCTCGGGCGAGATCGACTTCGCCGGCGCCAGGGCGTGGCCGGTCGGACCGGTAACCGAGGGGTTCCGCACCGCGGTTTCGGTCGTCTTGAACACCAGCCGGTGGATGACGGCCGTCGGGGCGACGGGCATCATGCGCCGGGCCGTGCTCGAGGCGCGCGCCTTCGCGCGCCACCGCGTCGCCTTCGGTCAGCGTATCGAGGGCTTCGCCTCGATACGGCGAACGCTCGCCGACATGAGCGTGCTCGCCGACGGCGCCCTCGCACTGGTGATGGCGCTGACCGACCTCGAAGACCGCATCGACGCGCAGCGCGCGAGCGAGGACGACGTGCACTACCACCGACTCCTGGTCAATCTCGTCAAGTACCTGACGTCTCGTCAGGCGACGAGCGTCGCGCGTGACGCGATCGAGGTGCTCGGCGGCAACGGCACCATCGAAGAGTTCAGCGTGCTGCCGCGCCTGTACCGCGACGCCATCGTCTACGAGTCCTGGGAGGGAACCCACAACGTGCTCGCGGCCCAGGTGCTCAACGACCTGGGCCGCCTGCCGCTGGTGGCGGTGGCGTCGGCGCGTCTGCGCGCGAGCATCGGGGCCGACCTCGACGCGATCCTGGTGCCGCGACTCGAGGCCGCGACCCGAGGACTCGATCGCTGCCGCGGCGACGCCGAGTTCGCCGCGTGGCACCTACGTGACCTGCTCGACGAGCTTGGTCTGATCGCTGAGTCGGCGCTGCTCGGCGCGGCCGGTCACGCGGCGTCGGCCCGACACCTCGCCGTGGTGAGTGCCCCGGGCTACGACGCCTGCGCCGACGACGACCTCGCCACCCGGGTGACGGCGGTGCTCGGCGACTGACCTTTGGCCCTAGTGGTCTCGCCAAGGTGCTGCTAGGCCGGATACTGCCGTTGACGCGAAAGGAGCATCATGAAAGCCGTCCAGTACCGAACGTTCGGCGCCGCCCCCGAGGTCGTCGAGATCGATCGACCCAGCCCGGGTCCGGGCGAAGTGTTGCTGCAGATGAGGGCCGCGGGACTGTGCCACTCGGACTCGTTCATCATGAACGTGCCCGCCGACCAGTACAGCTTCGGCACGCTGCCGCTCACCCTCGGCCACGAGGGGGCGGGGGTCGTCGCCGAGCTCGGCGCCGGCGTCAGCGGCGTGTCGGTCGGCCAGGCCGTCGCCGTCTACGGGCCGTGGGGCTGTGGCACGTGCCGGGCCTGCGCCGCGGGACACGAGAACTACTGCGAGCGCGCGGCCGAGCTCGGCATCATGCCCCCGGGTCTCGGCGCCCCCGGCGCGATGGCCGAGTACATGGTCGTCGACAGTGCTCGCCACCTCGTGGACATCGGCGACCTCGACCCGGCGATAGCGGCCCCACTCACCGACGCGGGACTGACCCCGTACCACGCCATCAAGGGCAGCCTCGCGAAGCTGGGTGCCGGTTCGACGGCCGTCGTCGTCGGCGTGGGCGGTCTCGGTCACCTGGCCATCCAGATGATCAAGGCGCTCAGCGCGGCGCGGGTGATCGCCTTTGACGTCGAGCAGTCCAAGCTCGACCTCGCGATGGCCTCGGGGGCAGACCACGTCATGACCTCGGCCGATCCCCACGCGCTGGCCATGGTGCGCGAGCTCACCGACGGGCGCCTCGCCCAGGCGGTCTTTGACTTCGCCGGCTTTCAGTCGAGCGTCGACCTCGCCCGCCAGCTGGTCGGGGTCGGCGGTGACCTGCGCATCGTCGGGATCGGGATGGGCGGCGCGAGCGTCCCGGTGGGCTTCTTCGTTACCCCGTACGAGGTGAACGTCGGCGTGACCTACTGGGGCTACCGCCACGAGTTGATCGAGGTCCTCGACCTCGCCCACAGCGGTCTGCTCAGCGTGCACGTCGAACGCTTCGGCGTCGACGAGGCGCCCGAGGCGTACCGTCGCCTCCACGACGGCACCCTCAGCGGCCGCGCGGTCGTCGTCTTCTAGTCGGTTGGCGTCATCGTCTCGAGGCCGGCGAGGTGCGCGCCGGTGTTGATCGCGTTTACCAGCTCGTCGAGGTGGCTCGCGATGGTGGGGGCGACCTCGTCGGCGTCGAGGTGTCGCTTGGCCGCCCGGTAGCGTTCGCGCAGCGCGACCGGCGGACCCGGCTCGCGGTCCTCGAAGTGCGCGCTGATGCGACCGAGGGCCCGCGCGAAGTCCCAACCCAAGTCGCTGAGCGCTTGGTTGGGGGCCGAACGGGCGCCGCGCTCGGCCTCGGTGCGCAGCGCGTGGGTCGCGCGCAGGATGCGCAGCCCCACGGTGAGCAGGCTTCGGCCCTCGGCCGGGTTCACCCGGGTGGCCCCCGGCTCCTCAACGGATCGCCCGACGGCGGCCTCGGTGCGCGCCCACGCGACGCGCGCGTGGCGTGAGAGCTCGACGAGGTGGTCGCCGTCCACGGGCTGGGACGAGACCAGGCGCATCGTCGCGGCGAGGTAGTCACCCAGGGCGCTGAAGAGGTCGCGCTCGGCGTCGACCACACCGGCGCGTGGCGGGGTCGGCCACGCGAGATAGACGGCGAAGGCGATGACGCCCCCGATGACCACGTCGAGCAGCCGATCGGCGGCCGTGGTGACCGGTTCGCTCGAGGTCGAGAGAATGACCAGCACTAGCGCCGTGATGAAACCCACGCCGAGCACGAAGCTCGCCGACCACGTCGTAAAGGCCGCCCACGCGCTCAGGCCGATCAGCACGGTCGTCGCGGCGGCGTTGGGGTGAAGAAGGCTCACCACCAGCGCCGCGAGCGTCGCGCCGAGTGCGGTGCCCACGACGCGGCCGACCCCGCGACGCAGCAGCGTGCTGTAGTCGGGCTTCAGGATCACCGCGACTGAGAAGGCGACCCAGTAGCCGCGCGGCAGCGAGAGCCAGGTCGCGATTAGGACGGCTGCCGGCACGGCGACGGCGAGGCGCACCGCGTGGCGCAGCGCCGGTGACCAGGATCGAAGGGCGTCGCGCAGCAGGGTGAGCTCCCCGCGCCAGTCGGTGGCGTCGGCCCGTTGCCAGGTTGGACGCCCGACGCGCCACGCGGTGCGCGCGTTGTCACGCGCGAGGTCGACGGTGAGGTGGCGCATCGAACGCAGCTGGCCGCCGATGGCACCGAGGTGCGTGACGTACTGGCCAACGAGGACGGGATCGACCGGCTCGACGTGGTCCTCGAGGCGAGCCAGCGCCGCCTCGAGGGTTGAGGTCGCGGCCGACCACGACGGCGCGACTCGGGTTCGCACGGCACCCGCCAACTCGACGAGCACGTCGGCGACGGCCTCGCGCGCTCGGCGCAGGTCCTCAACGCCAGCCGGTGGACGCTGGAGAAGTCGCTGGCGCAGCCCGGCGATCGTGGTCAGTTCGAGGCGCACCCGACGCAGCTGGTCGAGCACGCCGCGCAGGTCGCCGACGTCGGTTCGCCCGAAGAGCGACGGTGCAGCGAGGATGCGCTCGGCGTCGTCGAGCACGACGAGGGTGGCGATCGCGTTGGAGCTGGCCGGCGCGCGGGCGAGGCCCGCGACGGCGTCGCACGCGTCGGCGAGACGGGCGCGCTGCTCACGCAGGGTCGGTGGCGCGCGCAGGACGAGCAGGGCCGCCACCTCGACGACTGCGCCGACGATGACGTAGGCGGCGAGGTGACCGGCCGACGAGGCGGACCCCGAGAATCGGCCAAAGACCACGTAGGCGATGATCGCCTGGGATCCGATGGCCCCGGCCGTTAGTCCGAGCACGACGACGAGACCAGCGCCGAAGCACCACGCGACGAGCAGACTCACGTGGAGCCACGGCGTCGAGACGCTCACCACCCCGGCGAAGACGGCCACGCCCATGGCCAGCGCGTCGAGCAGCGCCCAGGCGACCGAGAGCCTGGGCGCGGCGATCAAGGAGACGATGGCGATCAGCTCGGCGCCGATCGCCATGGCGATCGCGCTCGTCGGGTTCGACAGGGCTTGGCCAACGGCGTAGAGCGCGACGACGGGCGCCGCGGTCACCGCCCCGACGACGGGGGCGAGGAGGCCGCGATCGACGGCCAGCGTCTCGCGCAGGGCCCGACGGGTGCCGGCGACCGATCCGCCGGGTCGCTCGTGGCGAGTCGCGGCGCCCTTCATGGCGCTACCCTAGCCAGCGCGCGTCGCCGGCGGTCTACTGGTGCTCGATGAGGACCCGGCCGACGCCGACGCTGGCGGAAAGCTCGAGGTGCGCCGGTCCCGCGACGCCCCTGACGGGGTCGGGGTAGCGCACGGTGCCCACGCCGCTGGCCGCGTTCACGCTCACCACGACGTTGCGTGCGACCTCAACGACGAGCGAGCCGACCGCCACCGACGCGTTGAGGTGCAACGGCCGGGTCCCGAGGGCGACGTCGGTGAGGTCGATAGTGAGCGACCCGACGCCGAGCCGGTAGACCGACTTGACCTGCGCGCGAGTGAGCGGCTGGACGAACCGATCACCGATGCTGCCGGCGAAGGGCACGCCGGCGAACGCGACGACGATCGCGACGACCGCCACGGCCAGCACGAGCGCGCTTAGAAGCACGAGCACCGCCCGGCGAGCCAGGCGCCACACGGCGCGGCGCTGGCTCAACAACCAGATCGAGCCGATGATCACGAGGGCGACGAACCACCCCACGCCGAGGCCGTTCCAGTGCGGCCCGGCGCCCCGATTGAGAACGACGAGGACGCCGATGACGATCGCCGCGCTCGCCACGAGTGAGCGCAGCAGTTGCGAGCGTGCGAGCGGACCCCCGTCGTCGCCGGCTCGCGGGATGATCGCGAGCATCGCGAGGTAGATCAGTGCGCCCAGTCCCCACAGCGCGGTCGCCACCACGAAGGCCACGCGAACCAGGTTTGGATCGACGTCGAAGCGTTCGGCGATGCCGCCGGCCACGCCACCGAGCACGCGGTGCTGGTTGCTGCGGTGCAGCCCGCGTGCGTCGGGTTTGGGCTCGGTGGGTGCTGGTCCCTCGGGTCTGGTACTCGTGTCGTTGTCCACGTGCGAACGGTATCGGGCCGCTTGACCACCAGCCAGTGGGGACTGCCCGGTACAGAACGTTCGCGCGTTGGGTCGTCTCGGGGTTATCCCCGATGGCGTCGGCCAGTGTCGCGTGCCAGAATTGGGCTATCGCGACGACCTCAGAACCCGCCGTCGGCGCTTCGCCGACTGAGTCGGTGGACCGGCCGGTCCTCGGGGCGAGTCAACGTCCCTTTCGGCGCAGCGTCGAGACCGCGATCGTCGGCGGCGTCGTCGGCGGGCTCAGTGTACGCCTCGGGATTCGCCCCCGTTGGCTGCGCGCCGTGGCCCTGGTGTCGATCCTGCTCGGGGGGACTGGACTGATCGTCTACGTGGCGGCGTGGGTCTTCGTGCCGCGTCGCGGCGAATCGATCTCGATCGCCCAGCGCGTCGTGAACGACCGTCGCGAGAGCCAGATCGTGCTCGCGAGCTCAACGATTTTGGCGGCCGTGCTGGTCACGCTGCTCGTCGTTGGGCACCAGGGCGTCAGTTCGGCCGGTTGGCCCGTCTTGGTGACGGCGGTGGGTCTACTCGTCGTGTGGCGCGGGTCCTCGCCGGCGGAGCGTATAGACCTGCAGGCTCACCTCGCGCGACTCCCCTTCAGCGACACGGGCTCGCGCCCGTGGCGCTCGGTGTTGAGCCGGCTCGTCGGCGGTGTCGCGCTGCTCGGCGTTGGGGTGGCCGCGCTCTCGCCCCGGGGTCTCCAGTCGACCAACGGTGCCCTGCTCGGCGTCGGGGCGATGGTCGGGGGCTTCCTGCTCATCTTCGCGCCGTGGTGGGTGCGCACGCTACGTGAACTCACCAACGAGCGGCGTGAACGCCTTCGGGCCCAGACCCGAGCCGACTTCGCGGCGCGCGTGCACGACTCGGTACTGCAGACCCTGGCGCTGATCCAGAAGTCAGCCGAGGATCCCGCGGCGGTGATCCGGCTCGCCCGCCAGCAGGAGCGCGACTTGCGTACGTGGCTCTTCGACGAGCCCCGCGTGGCGGGCGCGACCACGTTCTCATCGCTCGTCGACCAGCTCGCGCGTGACGTCGAGGAGCACTACGACATCACCGTTGACGTGGTGGTGGTCGGCGACATCGCGGCCGACGACGACGTCGACGCGCTCGTCGCCGCCGGCCGCGAGGCCGCCGTCAACGCGGCGAAGTGGTCGGGGGCGGCGTCGGTTTCGGTCTACGGCGAAGTCGAGACCGACCGCGTGTCGCTCTTCGTGCGCGACGCGGGCCGCGGCTTCGTGCTCGACGCGGTCGCGGCCGATCGACGGGGCATCGCCCACTCGATCGAGGAGCGCATCCGCAGTCACGGCGGCACGGCGGTGATTCGCAGCGCCCCGGGTTCGGGCACCGACGTCGAGCTCGTGCTGGGGCGACGAACGACCCCGTGATGAGTGAGCGTCCGCGCGTCTTCATCGTCGACGACCACGAGTTGATTCGCTCGGGGATCCGCGCCGAGCTCGGCGACGCGGTGGAGATCGTGGGCGAAGCCGACGAGGTCGACGCGGCCATCGCGATGATCCTCGAGCGCGCGCCCGACGTCGTCCTGCTCGACGTCCACATGCCGCTGGGGGGAGGCCAGGTGGTGATCGAGGCCGTGGCGAAACGTGACCCGACGATCCGCTTCCTCGCCCTGTCGGTCTCGGACGCCGCCGAGGACGTCATCGCGATCGTGCGCGCGGGCGCGCGGGGCTACGTCACCAAGACGATCTCGGGGGCGGCCCTGGTCGACGCGGTGCGGCGGGTGGCCTCGGGCGACGCCGTCTTCTCACCGCGACTGGCCGGCTTCGTGCTCGACGCCTTTCGCCCGGCGCTCGACGTCGAGGCGCCCGACGACGTTGACCAGCTGTCGACCCGCGAGCTCCAGGTGCTGCGTCTGATCGCGCGTGGCTTCTCCTATCGCGAGGTCGCCGACGAACTGGGCATCGCGGTCAAGACGGTCGAGAGCCACGTGTCCGCGGTGCTGCGCAAGCTGCAACTCGCCAATCGCCATCAACTCTCGCACTGGGCGCACAGCCGGCGGCTGCTCGGCTAGGGCGATTCGCTCAACGCGACCGGGCGACCCGGGTTCGCCGGCGCGCCGGGCCAGACGCGGTTAAAAAAACTCACCCCCGCTCAGGGACCACGAGCCACCGGGCGGCCCGGGCTTGTGGAAGGATGACCCGATGTCGAGCACGCTGCGGGTCGGTACCTTTACCAGGTCGCTGCTCTTGGCGCTGGCCCGCTCGGACGGCGCGCTGGCGCGCGCCGGACTCGAGGTCGACGAGGTGTCGGTGACCTCGTCGCCCGGTCAGTTCGCCTCGCTCGAGGCCGGCGAGTTCGACGTTGTCGTCACGAGCCCCGACAACGTGCTCGCCTACCGCTTCCTCGCCAACAATCCCCTCGGACGCAACCTGCCCGTCGAGATCATCTGCGCACTCGACCGCGGACTGGGACTCACCCTCGCGCTCGCACCGACGACGACCTCGGTCGAGGACGTGCGCGGTCGCGCCTTTGGCGTGGACGTCGCCCAGTCGGGCTTCGCCTTCGTCGGCTACGCCCTGCTCGAGCGGGCCGGCCTCGTGCCGGGGGACTACGAAGTCGTCGCGCTCGGGTCCACGCCACGGCGCGCGCAGGCGCTCGCCGCGGGCCAGTGTGCCGCGACCATCCTCAACGCCGGCAACGACCAGCGCGCGCTGGGGGCCGGCTGCACGCTCGTCGCGAGCGTCGACACGCTCGGCCCGTACCTCGGCGGGGTGCTCGCGGCCCTAAAGACCGACGACGCCGAGGCGCGCCTCGCGCGCGAACGCTTCGCCGACGCGCTCGTCGAGACCGCGAGGAGCGTGCTCGACGAGCGGCGCGAGTCCGACGTGGTTGACGCCGCGATGGCCGTACTCGATCTCACCGAGCCCGAGGCCCGGGCCCACTACCGCACCATCATCGACCCAACGAACGGCCTCATCGCCGACGGCCGCGTCGACCGGGCCAGCGTGGCGACGCTGGTGGACCTTCGTCGTCGGTTCCTACCCGCGCCCGAACTCGACGCCATCCTCGACTCGCTCGGCGAGGTCGTGCTGGCGCGGGCAATGGGCTAAAGCGAGAGGAGCGTGATGAGCGACCGCATCATGGGCACCAAGGAGTCGGGGCCGAGCTGGTCCCTGCTCGCGGGTCGGCCCGTCTGGGGCGCCTTCATCGGGGGTGCCTTCGTCGTGCCCGACGGCGCCGAGACCTTTGCGGTCGCCGAGGCGGCGACGGGGCGCACGATGGCGGCGGTCGTGGCGGCCGACGACGAACTCGTCGACCGCGCGGTGCGCGACGCCCGGCGTGCGTACGACGAGACGTGGCGCCACCTCTCGCCGCGCGAGCGTGGGTCCCTGATGCGTGCCGTGGCGGCGCGGATTCGCGAACACGCCGACGAACTCGGCGAGCTGGTGGCGCGCGAGATGGGCAAGCCCAAGCGCGACGCGTTGCGCGTCGACGTCGTCTCGTGTCACACCAGCTTTGACTACTACGCCGGCATCGCCGAGACGGTTCACGGCGAGGTGCTCGACCAGGGGCCGGTCGAGGCCCGGATCACCTACGAGCCCTACGGCGTCGTGGCGGCGATCCTGCCCTTCAATTGGCCGCCGATCCACTTCTCCAAGAAGGCGGCCCCGGCGCTCGCGGTCGGTAACACCGTCGTGATCAAGCCCGGCGAGCAGGCGCCGCTCACGGTGCTGCGCCTCGTTGAGATCGCCAACGAGGTCCTGCCCCCCGGGGTCATCAACGCCGTCGGCGGCGTCGCCGCCGGGGCGGCGTTGGTCGCCCACCCGCGCGTCGAGCGGGTGACCTTCACCGGCGCCACGGCGACCGGCCGCAAGGTCATGGCGGGCGCGGCGGCGAACCTCACCTACGTCACCCTCGAGCTCGGCGGCAAGAACGCCCTCCTGGTGCTCGACGACGCCGACCTCGACGACGCCGTCGCGATCGCGATCGAGGGGATGTTCTACAACCAGGGCGAGGCCTGCACCTCCACGTCGCGCATCCTCGTGCACCAGTCACGCTACGAGGCATTCGCCGCCGCCTTCGTCGAAGCGACCGCGCGTCTGGTGATCGGTGACCCGCTCGATCCATCGACCGACATTGGTCCCCTGGTCGACGCCCGCCAGCGCGACCGGGTGCTCAGCTACGTCGAGCGCGGTCTCGCCGAAGGCGCGACCATGCTTTTTTGCGCCGACCTGCCAGCCGGGCTCGACCCCGACGGCTACTACGTCGCCCCGGTGGTCTTTGGCGACGTGACCTCGTCGATGTCCATCGCGCAAGACGAGATCTTCGGTCCGGTGGCTTGCCTGCTGGCCTTTGGCGACGACGACGAGGCGGTCGCGATCGCCAACGACTCGGCCTACGGGCTCACCGCGGCGATCTGCACCGCCGACGAGGCGCGCGCCAGCGCGCTGGCCGCGCGTCTCGAGGTCGGGATGGTCTTCGTGAACAACTACACCCGTCGCACGTTCATCGGCTCACCCTTCGGGGGCGTCAAGGCCAGCGGCTACGGACGCGAGTACGCGCCCGAGACGATGCTCGAGTTCGTTCGCGCGAAGAACGTCCGATTCCCCTCGGGGCGAGGCGTGATCCCGGGGTGGCCGCCGCGCGCCTAGCTCAGTGCAGCGCGACGGCGACGTCGGGCGCCGCCGTGGGCTCGGGCACCGGGCGAACGATCGCCACGGCCATCACGAAGGCGAGGAAGGCGCCGAGCGAGCCGACCCGCACCGCCGTCTGGTAGCCGTGGACGGCGGCGTGCGCGGCGACGGCGGCCGCGGCCGGGCCGCTCGCGCCGTGCAGGGCCGCGAGGCCGCTCGCCAGCGAGTGCTTGACGGCCGTCGCCGCCACGGTCACCAGGACCGCGAGTCCGAGCGAGCCGCCGATCTGCTGACTGGTATTGAGCAGCGACGAGGCCAGCCCCTGCTCGCGGTTGGCGACCCCGCGCACCGCGTTGACGGTGAGGGGCACGAAGGTGAGACCCATCCCGAGACCCGTGACGACCAGGGGCCCAAAGACGTGCCAGTACGACGAGGTGGTGGTGACGAAGGAGGCCCAAAAGATGCCGAGCGAGGCGAGCAGCGGTCCCACGACGAGGAAGGGTCGCACGCCGACGTGGCGGATGAGCCGCGAGACCACGAGGCTGCTCGAGGCCACCATGAAGGGGATCGGCAGATACGCGACGCCGGTCACCAGCGAGCTGTAGTGCAGTTGCTCCTGGAGGAACTGGGTGAGAAAGAAGAGCAGCGCGAGCATGGCCCCGCCCAGCAGCAGCACGACGGCGAAGCCGCCGGCCCGGTTGCGGTCGCGCAAGAACTTCGGCGGGATCAACGCCTCGCGGGTGCGCAGCTCGATCGCGGCGAAGGCGACGAGCAGTGCGGGGCCCACGCCGAAGGCGGCCAGCGTGTACCGGTCGGTCCAGCCCGAGCCCGGCGCCCGGATGAGTCCGTAGACGATGGCGGCGAGGCCGCCCGAGACCGTGAGTGCTCCTGGCACGTCGAGGCGACCGCCGTGCCCGTCGACCCGGGGCAGGACGATCGGTGCGGCGATGAGCAGGGCGGCGCCGATGGGGACGTTGACGAAGAAGACCCAGCGCCACGACGCGAACTCAACTAAGAACCCGCCGAGCACGAGACCGAGGGCGCCCCCGGCCCCCGTCATCGCGGCGTACACGGCCATGGCGCGATGACGTTCGGCGCCCTCGTCGAAGGTCGTCGCGACGAGGGCGAGCGCGGTGGGCGAGGCGATGGCCGCCCCGATGCCCTGGACGGCCCGCGCGGCGATGAGCCAGCCCTGCGAGGTGGCGACCCCGCCGAGCAGGGAGGCGCCGGCGAACAGCGCGATCCCGATGGTGAACATGCGGCGACGTCCGAAGATGTCGCCCATGCGGCCCCCGAGCAGCAAGAGGCCGCCGAAGACGAGCACGTAGGCGTCGATCACCCACGTGAGGTTGGTCGTCGAGAAGGCGAGCTCGCGCTGGATCGCCGGCAGCGCCACGTTGACGATCGTCAGGTCGAGCATCACCATGAGCTGGGCGGTGGCGATGACGACCAGGGCAAAGGCGTGGCGCTCGCGGGTGGCGGTGTCGGTCGGGTTCACGCGGCCACCGCCGTCGGCTTGGTCGCCCAGAACAGCACGTCGACCACCGGGTGATCGCCACCGTCCTCGAGGCGCCGCTCGAGTCGCTCGAGGCGTTCGATGGTGAGGTTGGAAAAACCGGCCTCGAGCACGGCCTCGGTGTAGAGACGCTGCGGGTCGGGGGGACCGGCGAGACCGAGGGCGTCGAGGTGATGGCCGATGACGTAGAGGTGGCCACCGGGCCGCACCGCGCCCGCCGCGCCCGCGAAGAGCGCTGGCCGCTGCTCGGGCGCGACGTGGATGTTGGCGAGTACGACCAGATCAAAGGACTCGCGCGGTGGCTCGTAGGCCGCGAGGTCCGCGATGATCGTCGTCGGGCTCGCCAACTCGAGGGCCAGTGCATCGCGGCGTAGTTCGTCGAGGCCGACGATCGAGCCGTCCACGCCGGTCACGCGCCACCCGTGGCGCGCGAGCCAGAGGGCGTTGCGCCCGGTGCCACAGCCGAGGTCGATGGCGTCACCCGGCGCGAGGGGCGAGGCGAGCTCGACGAGCTCCTCGTCGGGCTCCTTCGCCCACCCGTCACGGGCGAAGCGCTCGTTCCACATCGCGGCCGCGTCGGTGGTGCTGTGGTGCTGGTGGTTTGTCGGTGACTCGTTCATCGGCTCTCTCTCGTTGTTCGCAGCTTCGATGTCAAGGCCCCGCTCCAAGTCCGCGAGCGCCAGCTCGAGCGCGGAGCGACGGTTGGGGGCGAGCAGGCGAGCCAGGTGTCGCTCGCGCTCGCGAAGGCGCTCATTGAGCGTCGCGAACAGGGCGAGCCCGGCGTCGCTCGCGCGCAGGGTGCGCGAGCGACGATCGCCCGCGCGGTGTCCGCTCGCGACGAGCCCTCGTCGCTCGAGGCCGTCGACGCAGCGTTTGGCACTCATCGGGTCGGTCGCGAGCAGTCGGGCGAGCGCGCGCAGCGCGCAGCCGGGGTGCTCGACGATCGCGCGCAGGGTCGCGGCCTCGGGTGGGGCGAGGTCCAAGTCCGCGAGCTCGTCGCGCCACTGACGGCGCAGCGTCCGGCTGATTCGACTGAGTCGAAAGCCCAGGTCTTGCTCGAGGGGCGCGCCGGAGGCGCGTTCGCGGGACGACATGGGCAAAGTGTAACGAGTGTTACAGCACCCGTGACCGGCCGGGCGTCTCCCTAGACTTTTGGCGAGGAGGCCCCCGTGGCGCAGGCGACATCACCGGTCGCGACGCCGTTCCCGTCGCCGGAACTGCGCCGTGATCTCATGAACGGGCTCGGCCTGCTCGCGGCGGGCGCGAACGTCGTCATGCAGCTCGCGCGTCTCGAGATCGGCCACGGGGTCGCGCGCAGCCGCGTCGAGAGCGGATCGCTGACCCGCCACCCGTTCAAGCGGACCCGCACGACGCTGGGCTACGTGACCATCGCGCTGCTCGGCTCCGACGAGGAGCGGTTGGCCCTTCGACGCGAGGTCAACCGCCAACACCGCCACGTGCGGTCACGGCCCGAGGACCCCGTCGCCTACGACGCCTTTGACCCCGAGTTGCAGCTGTGGGTCGCGGCCTGTCTGTACCGCGGGACCCTTGACGCGCTGAGGCTCGTCGGCGAACCCTCCGAGGCCCGCCTCGACGAGCTCTACCGGCTGAGCGCGCGATTCGCCACGACCCTCCAGGTGCCAGCGTCGCGTTGGCCGGCCGATCGGGCCGTCTTCGAGGCGTACTGGGCGAGCGCGCTGGAGCAGACCGCGATGGACGAGCTCACGCGCGGCTACCTGTGGGACATCGCCTCGCTGCGCTTCGTGCCCCGACCGCTGTCGACCCTCGCGGGCCCCCTGCATCGGGTCGTGACGGCCGGCTTCTTGCCCACGGTCATCCGTGAGGAACTCGGTCTCGCGTGGAACCCGGCGCGGGCCCGCCTCTTCTCGGTGACGATTCGCGTCGCGCGCGGGCTCAACCGGTGGCTCCCGACACCGCTGCGCGCTTTTCCCCTCAACCTCGCGCTCTGGGACGCGCGGCGCCGGTTGCGAAGCGGTCGGACCTTCGTCTAGGCACCCGGCGACGTGGGCACGATAACCACGGGCACTGGACTGCGCTCGGCGAGCTGCAGGCTCGTCGAGCCGAGGAGCATCCCGGCGTGCTCATCGCGACCGCGCGAACCCACGACCACCAGGTCGGCGAAGACCGGCGCCTCGGCGCAGCGCAACAGCACCGAGCAGGCGTCGCCGTCGGTGTCGTGCCAGCTGAGCCGCGTCGGGTCAAAGCCGGTGCTCTCGACGAGGTCGGCCACCGGTGCGGCGAAGATCGTGCGCGGGTCGCGGCGATCGAGGCGCCCGAGCATGCCACGCGCGTGGACGAGGACGAGGTGCGCGCCGAGCAGGCGGGCCGTCGCCATTGCCCAGTGGGCGGCGGCGACGGCGTCGGGCGATCCGTCATAGCCCACGGCGATGGTGCGCGGGTAGGCGCTCACGGCGCGGCCCCGTCGGCGAGCTGGTCGCGCACCAGCTCGAGGCTCGACGCGCGCTCGCGCATCGAGCGGCGAATCTGCTCCTCGCCGGGTCCCCCGGAGGTCTCACCCTCACTGGCCATCGAGTCACCGAGGGCCGCGGCCAAGGTTGCGGTCACCGAGTCGCGCAGGGCCGCGAGGTCGTAGCCACCCTCGAGGAAGAACGCGAGGCGGCCGTCGCGCGGCGCGAAGCTCGCCGCCCACGACGCGAGACGCGCGAAGTCGCCACTCGAGAGCGCGAAGTCGGCCATGGGGTCAGCGAGGTGGCCGTCAAAGCCGGCCGACACGAGCACCCAGGTCGGGGCGAACTCCTCGATCACCGGCGCCGCGACCTCGTCGAGGGCGCGTCGCACGACGTCGCCGGTCGCCCCCGCCGGCAGGGGCAGGTTGAGGGTCGCTCCCACCGCGCGCGGCCCGCCGACCTCGCTCGCGACCCCGCTGCCGGGAAAGAGGGGCCACTGGTGGGTCGAGACGTAGAGGACGTCGGGATCGTTCCAGAAGATGGTCTGGGTGCCGTTGCCGTGGTGAACGTCCCAGTCGACGATGAGGACCCGTTCCCCGTCGCCACGAAGGGCCGCGGCGGCGATGGCGACGTTGTTGAGCAGGCAGAAGCCCATCGCGCGGTCGGCCAGCGCGTGGTGACCCGGCGGGCGTACCGAGACGAAGCCCACGCCCTCGCCGCGCCGGCGCAGCTCGTCTACAACGACCAGTCCGGCACCGGCCGCCACCTGGGCGAGCGCCCACGAGTCGTAGGTCGCGTAGGTATCCTCATCGATGTCGCCGCCGCCCTCGTAGCAAAACGCTCCGAGCTCGTCGAGGTAGGCGCCCTCGTGGACCGCCGCCAGCTCGGTGCGCGTCGCGGCCCGTGCGGCGACGTTCACCTGATCACCACCGAGGTCGAGCTGGGCGATGGCGTGGCGCACCGCGACGAGGCGATCGGGACGTTCGGGGTGGCCCGGGTCCTCGTGGCCGAGGTCGTCGAGGGGGTCGTTGACGATCAGCACGTCAGCGCAGCGCCGCCTCGCGCGACGTCGCCCAGCGGCGGGCCCGCTCCGCACGACGGGCGCGACTGGACTCGGTTGGCTCAATGGGGAAGTGCACGAGGATGATCTCGTCCTCGAGACGAGCCGTAACCTCGAAGCCCGACTCGCGAAAGACGTGCATCATGGAGCGGTTGTCGGCCTGGGTCTCGGCGACGAAGGTGGTGATGCCACGCGCCCACGCGGCGTCGGCCAGGTGGTCGAGCAGCAAGATGCCGAGCCCCTGGTGCTGGAAGGCGTCATCAACGAGGAAGGCGACTTCGGCCCGCGTGGTCTGGGGATCGCGGTCGTAGCGTCCGACGGCGACGAGCACGCCGCGGTCGATGATGATAAAGGCGAGACGGTCGACGTAGTCGACGGTCGTGAGGTGGACGAGCTCGCTCGCGGAGAGTTCGGGGTGGACCGAGAAGTAGCGGCGAAAGACCGAGTCCGGTGAGAGTTGGGCGTGGAACTGGTTCAAGATGTCGGCGTCATCGGGCCGAATGGGGCGCATCTGGAGCGTGAGTCCACGTTCGGTCGTGACGCGCGTCGTGAGATCCGACGGGTATACGCCGGGGCGAAACATCGGCGCGTGCACGCCGGGATGGTTCGCGAGGTCAGTCATGCTCGGTACTTTCGCTATGCCCCTAGTCCAAGTCATAGCACGCCCCACGGAGTCTTCTGTGTCGACGCCCGCGGCCCCGTTCGCGCTAGTGCTCGAAGGTTGATCGCCAGCGCGTTCGGGGCTCGACCTCGTTCTCGCGCTACGTGCATGACCGCGTCGCCGACCATCCACCCCGCGCGCGGATGACCCTTCTAGCATCGAGGTGGGAACCGCGAGGCCGTAGTGGCGCGGCGTTGCGGTCGCGTTGATGGGCGGGGCTACGTGGCGATGACGGTGTTTACGGCTGATGAGGTTGAGTCCTACGATCAGATCGCCGACGCCCTCGAGGCAACGACCATCGTCACGTTGCGCTGCGCCGACGGCACCGAGTACGTCGTGCCCGCCCAACTAGTTGAAGTCATCAGCCAGGCGGTGAATTACCTCGCGCGCGATAAGGCCGTCGAGGTGACGCCGCGCTCGCGGTACCGCTTCATTTGACGTCGCGGCGGTGGTTGAGCACCGTCGAACTTCGTGGAAATGTCCCAGCGACGGGCGTGCCGACCCTAGAGTGGGCAGTAGTTGCGGTTACGGTCGACGACAGGTACGAGTGGCGCGTCTGGGAGTGTGCCGATTAATTTGACATTTCGTCGTGTTTCCTGAAGTATTTTCTACTCGAGTGTCGGAGTAAGAGTGGCGTTTAAGAAGAAGGACAAGCGAGACGGTCACGACAAGGGTGCCAAGTTGCATCACGGGTCCCTCGCCGTCATGGATGACGATGTGGCCCGCGAGGTCGACGGCGATACCGGACCTCGCAAGGGTCGCCTTGGCGATTTTCTCGTCTCTTCAGGACAGATCTCCGTAGCCCAACTCGACGAGGCGCTGCGAGCCCAGCAGAAGTCGGGCGAGAAGGTCGGCCAGATCCTGGTCGGCCAGGGCATCATCGACGAACAGGCGCTGACCCAGGCCCTCTCGAGCATGCACGGCCTGCCGGTCGTCAACCTGCACCGCGAGGACGTCGAGGTCGACTCGCTCGTCTTGATTGATGAGGCATTCGCTCGGGCCAACGTCGTCGTGCCGGTCAAGCTGGTCGGAGACGAGTTGCTCGTCGCCGCGGCCGAGCCCAGCGCCACGCTTCGCCAGCGCCTCGCCGAGTTGACCGGTCGCAAGATCACGATGCAGATCGCGTCGCTCACCGACGTTCGTTGGGCGATCGACTCGAACTACCGGGCGATTACCGGCGTCGACGAGCTCGTCGAGGTCTTCAAGGTGGTCGACGCCGCGCGACGTCGCACCTCGGACGTGGTCGTGGCCCCCGAAGTCGTCGCCGACGACGCGCCGATCGTCCAGGTGGTCGACCGAATTCTCACCCAGGCGATGCGCGACCGGGCCAGCGACGTCCACATCGAGCCGTCTGACCAGGTCGTGCGAGTGCGCTTTCGCATCGACGGGGCGCTCAACCAGATCCTCGAGCTGCCCGCCTCCATGGGCGCGGGCCTGATCAGCCGCATCAAGATCATGGCCGACATGAACATTGTCGAGCGACGCCGACCCCAGGACGGGCAGCTCACGGTCACGATTGACGGCAAGGAGGTCGACGTACGCGTCTCGACCGTGGCGACGATCATGGGCGAGAAGTGCGTGCTGCGGATCCTCGATAAGACCCGCTCCGTGCTGCGTCTCGCCGATCTCGGCATGCCCGAGGACACCCACATCGCCTACGCGAAGCTGGTGCGCGCCCCCTTTGGCATGGTGCTCTGCGCGGGGCCGACGGGCAGTGGCAAGACGACGACGCTCTACGCGACGGTGAGCGAGATCGGCAACGCCGCGATGAACGTGATGACCATCGAGGACCCTGTCGAGTACGTCTTTCCCATGATTAATCAGATCCAGACGAACGAGACGGCCGGGCTGACCTTCGCGACCGGTCTGAAGTCGATCCTGCGCCAGGACCCCGACGTGATCCTGGTCGGCGAGGTGCGTGACGTCGAGACGACCCGGGTCGCGGTGCAGTCGGCGCTGACTGGGCACTTCGTCATCTCCTCGATGCACGCGACCGACTCGGTGTCGGCGCTGCACCGGCTACTCGACATGGGCATCGAGTCATTCCTCGTCGCCTCGTCCGTGCTGGCGGTCGTCGGTCAGCGCCTGCTGCGGCGGATCTGCACGTCGTGCAAGACGACCTATGAGCCGACCGACGAGGAGCTCATCTTCTACGAGCAGAGTGGCGGCGAGCCCAAGGAGACCTACTACCACGGCGCCGGCTGCAACTTCTGTAGCCACACCGGCTACCAGGACCGCATCGGTATCTACGAGCTCTTGATCATGACACCCGAGATCCGTCGACTGGTCGTCGGCTGGGCGACCCAAGAGGAGCTTCGGGCCCTCGCGGTCAAGCAGGGCATGCGCACGCTGCGCCACGAGGCGCTGAACCTCGTGGCTCAGGACATCACAACGATCGCCGAAGTGATCCGAAGCGTGTACACCCTATGAGCGACGACCCCAACAACGACGCGGTCGAGCCCGCCAAGGCCGAGAAGGACGCCAAAGCCCCCAAGGCGGCCAAGCCCACCAAGGCGCAGCGCGATCGCGCTCGGGCTGACGCCCGACTCGATCGGACGGCGGCGCGTCGCAAGAAGTCCGACGCCAAGCGACAGAAGGCCAACGCGCTGCCGATTCGGGGCTTCAAGTTCGTCGCGCTCGACGATGAGGGAAAGACCGTCAAGGGCGTCGAGAAGGCGACGACGAGCGGCGCCGCCCACATGGCCCTGATGCAGCGCGGCCTGCAGGCGACCGAGGTGATCGAGAAGAAGAACCTCCTCAAGTTCGAGATCACCAAGAAGATGGTGCCGCGCAAGGAGGTCATGAACTTCTCGCGCCAGCTCGCTGTCTTCATGCGCGCCGGCATCCCGATCATGGAGTCGCTCGAGGTCATTCTCGAAGAGACGACGGGCAAGATGATGCGCATCGTGCTGATCGACATGGTTGACTCGCTGCGCAACGGCGACACGTTCGCCGCCGCCGCGTCGGCGCACCCCGAGGCCTTCCCGAACTACTACGTCGGCATCCTCGAATCCGCCGAGCTGACCGGCAACCTTGACGAGGTCCTCAACCAGCTGGCCGACTACATGGACCGCGACATCAAGGCGCGCAGCAAGATCACCTCGGCGCTGATCTATCCGGCGGTCGTCGCGGCGATGTCGGTCGTGACGGTCGTGATCCTCACCGTCGTGGTGCTGCCGCGCTTCGTGGTCTTCTTTAAGTCCCTCGACGCGAAGCTGCCGCTCGTGACGCGCATGATGCTCAACTTCTCCAGCTACATGACGCGCTGGTGGTACATCTTGATTGCGCTCATCCTCGTGCTGGTCGCGACGTTCATCACCATGCGGCGCAATCCGCGGGGTCGCGCGGTCCTCGACACCTGGCTGCTACGCCTGCCGGTGATCGGCGACATCACCAAGACGTCGATCCTCGAGCGCACGATGCGCATCTTGTCGTCGCTGCTGCGCGCCGGGGTCGACCTGCCACGTTCGATGGCGGTCACCGCCGAGGCGGCGAACAACGCCGTCTATCGACAGGCCCTGGAGACGATTCGCGAGGAGATGATGGAGGGCCAGGGACTCGCCATGCCGCTCGCGCGAACGGGTCTCTTTCCTGGTGCGGCCCGCCAGATGCTTCGCGTCGGCGAGGAGACCGGCACCCTTGACCAGCAATTGGAGGTGGCGGCGGCGTACTATAACCGTGAGTTAGAGGCGAAGGTGGACCATGCGACGTCGCTCTTCGAGCCCGCGATCATCGTCGTGATGGGCGTGGTCGTCGGATTTGTTGCGGTGGCGTTGATATCCGCTATGTACGGTATATACAACCAGGTTCAAGTCCACTAAGTTGTTATCGCTTCAAGTTCGAGGTAGTTGGGGCGGGTGATGGTGAAGTCAGGTTCAGATCATTTACGGTGTTGCCCGGTTGTCGGTGGACCAGTTGCGTGTCAGGGACACGAAAATTCGCGCGTCGTACGTAGAGACCACGGATCGAGGGATGATGGCTTCACATTAATCGAGTTGCTCATCGTCATAGTGATTCTTCCCCTGGTCGTTGGCGCTATTGCGGTGTCGCTGTTGGCGATCTTCAAGAATCAATCCACAATTTCGAATCGCCTGACTTCATCGGGAGACGCTCAAGTGATGTCGTCGAGCTATTTCCCAGACCTGCAGAGCAGCACGCAATTCACGACCCAGTCCACCTCGTCGCCGCAGTGCGGCTCCGGGAGCCAGGTGATCGGCGTCGAGTGGCAGGGTACTGCCAATACATTGAATCTAGTTTCTTATACCGTCGCCGGCGAAGGTAACGTCAACGGCGTTACGTCGTACGGTATCCAACGTGTGCTGTGTACGGGCGTTAGCACAACACAGACGGGCGTTGTCACGCCGACAGCCGTATCGTCGCTCGCTACTAATATTCCCTCACCCAATGTGGTACCGCTGGTGACGGGCCTTTCGTGTTCCGCTGCGACCACGGCATGCGCACCGGCGGCGAGTTCCGCGGCACAAGGGTGGACGTCTGCGGTAGGGGTTCAGAGCGTTCAACTGACGGTGCACGACGTTGGAACTTCAGGATCGGGAGGGTGGTCCTTCTCGCTTGGTTCGGGACCCAGAGCGTGGCTTCCTTTGACGACGGTGGGGTGCATATCCTCGCCAACGTGTGTTGCCGGCTGGTTTTTGTCAGGGCCTTCAACGCTCCTCGACGTAAACAAAACGGGTGCTCCGACCAAGTTGAACGGACACTGCGACGTAAACGTCCCGTCGATTGGACTGAATAGCGGAACGGTCACGGTTGATGGAAACGATCCAAATCTATACAGTAGCCTCAGTGGAACGACGATCTATGGCAGTAATGGTCAAACGATCAGTACTCATCAGGGTTCAATTAGTACGGTGTCGGGGACGTTTACGGACCCATTTGCTGGCTTGACGCCGGCGACGTTAACGAGTTCGTCCATTACAGGCTTTCCCTCGATCGTCAATCTAGGAATAACGTGGCCCAGGAGATTCTCCCTTGTCGGTGGGACAATCTACGTGATCGATAACTCGACGCTCCCGAGCGGCCCGTCGCCGATACCTGGTTCGAACGGATCCTCGAGCGTCATCATCTGGGATACGGTGACCGGCCCTATGCGACTCAATGGTAATGCGATATTGGATTTGGGCCCCAATGGGATTCTGTACGCTCCCAACGGGACACTCACGTTCGATGGTGGTTCAGTGCTGCAGGGCAGCAACGTGATCTTGAATAACATGAAGTGCGACGGTGGCGGCAACTCTCCCGCTAGCCTCATACTGACCAGGCGTCCGTAATTGTTGCCATCCAGTTGCCGACCAAGGTCATAATATGAAAACGTCTGCCGATACGTCTCCGGACGTTTCTCTATTGTTGAAAGTTCGAGCAAAGAAGGATGAGGTCGGCGACACGCTGGTGGAGGTGTTAGTTGCCATAATCATCCTCGGCATCGCGGCAGTGGCGATTTTTGGTGCTTATACGATGTCGATCGTTGGCTCGGCTCAACATCGAACGATGGCCTCACTCGATGTTGGGTTACGCAACATTGCCGAGGCGGCGACATATCAGATTCAGACGCAGCAGATTCCGTCGCCGCCGCTCTATTCATCGTGCGCGTCAGTTTCAGGAACGGTCTCGGTAGCATCGTCTGGGATTTTGAATGGGGGCATCACTTACAATGGTTCGTCGATCAACCTCGGCTCACTCTCGTTGCCGCCGTCCACGTCGTATTCCCTGTCTGATGCGACAAGTATCCAGTATTGGGATGGCAGCTCGTGGGGTACCGGCTGTGCGGCGGGAAATTTCTCACCACAATTGATAACTGTGACGGGCTTCGGACCGCACGGGATTATTAATCATCTGAGTTTTGTCGTTGCCGATGAGGCTTACCGTGTCTGATGACGGTCGGTCGAGGCGTCGTGAAAATCGTCAGTTGCGACGACCACACGTGCATCGTAGGGGGTCATGGGGTGGTCACGTCGGTTCGATTGGGGCCGACCGCGATTGCGGCGCGCGATTCTCGCGCAGTTCCATTCGCGCAAGTGATCATGACGATGTGGGTAGCACCCTGATTCTGGCGCTCGCCTTCTTGTTGATTGGGTCGTTGCTGGTGACGACACTTGCGAGTTGGACAACCAATGACCTCAACAATACGTCGCGGTTCCGCTATGGCCAATCAGTGCTGTACGCCGCCGACGGAGCGGCACAAGTTGCTCTGGCCGCGTCACGGTATACCTATCCGCCGGCTACTCAGTTGGTCTCGTCCTCACCTTCGTTTCAATACAGTGGTGCGTGTTTGAGCGGTGATCCGATCACGATTAATTCGTTGACGATGGCGGCAGTGTGTTCGACATCGGTGGACGTGGGATTCAGTCGGCTGCTGACGATTCAGGTGTTCGCAGATCCGACTGGCGCAGTGATGACATCCAATCCGAACACGGCGCCGTTGCTCACCGCTACGATTGGTTTCGTCGATAATGTGGTGCTAACCGGTCCGGCACCGTATACGTGCACGCCGGTCCCTAGTTCCGATTGCGGCACCGTCATGGAGATCCTGTCATGGAAGGTGCAGCAACAGCCGTAATCTTGCACCGGCCCCGAGTTCTGACGTGCTGAAACTGTTCGGGCAGATTGAACGTGACAAAACGCGAAGCGGAGCGACACAGCCGACCAAGTCAAGAACATCGGTGCCAGTGACCGAGAAAGCGCTCGTATCAATCCACGCTCAAATTTGTGACAATACTTGAGCGAAGTGGGGTATGTGGTCGCCTCTTCTAGCTTTTCTCGTTCTCGGTGTGTCCGACTCGTTGTTTTCCTCTCTTTTGTATGATAAAAATAGTTCTCGGTTCGCGGAATGCGGATTGATCGGGGTGTCGGACCTCGAGTGACGAAAGGTTGAGAGAATGATTCAGACGTATCAACGAATTCAACGGCGTCGAGCCGCCGGCGAAATCGAGGGGGGTTTCACGTTGATTGAACTCCTCATCGTCATCGTCGTTCTGGGCATCTTGGCGGCTATCGTCGTATTCGCCCTCGGTGGCATCACGGGTAAGAGTGTGCAGGCAGCCTGCCAGACGGACGCGAAGACCGTCGCAACGGGCGTCGCGGCCTTTGGGGCGGAAAATCCGTCGATTACGGTCGGTGCAAGCGCGGACTGGCCGAAGTTGTTGACCGCCCAGACCTACGGTACGTACGGTACGTTTGGTACCGTCACGGGTTCACCCTTCT
Organism: Actinomycetes bacterium; assembly: GCA_021846325.1. Taxonomy (GTDB): domain Bacteria; phylum Actinomycetota; class Acidimicrobiia; order Acidimicrobiales; family RAAP-2; genus RAAP-2. Next base: position 103,923 of record JAJZBX010000003.1, read on the forward strand.
TGCAGTCATGGCCGACTGGTGGCGGAGTGGGTTCCACGGCGAACTACTCGATCTCTGTAGCCATCGGAAAAGAGACGGTGACGCCGCCCACGGGCACCACTGGCGGCCTGACTCAGGCTAACTATGGTGACGTCCTAGTGACGGCCGGGGGTAAAACGTACGACGCCACAGAGTTCCCGATTGCGGCCTGCCAAACCGCGTAGGTCGTTACTTCAGTAACAATCGCAAACGTGCAGCGGGAGCCCGAGCGAACGGCCGATGGTCGTCGCTCGGGCTCTGGCACTTGGTGAGAGATGTAAGGAGTGATCATGTCGGGTGGTGTTGCTGACAAGGTAGACCCGTGGCTCGAGATCTTGTGGAATCACGGCGGGTCTGACCTGCTTGTCGCGGCGGGGTCGGCGCCCCGTATCCGGGTTGACGGCAAGTTGATTCCCGTGGAGGGTGCCGCCGTGCTGACAGTCGACGACGTGAACGCCATGTCGATGCCGCTGCTGACCGATGGCCAGCGTCGGATGTTCGAGGAGTTGATGGACGTCGACTTCGCGTTCTCGTGGCGCGACCTCGCTCGCGTTCGCGGCAGCGTCTTTACCCAACGCGGCCAGGCCGCGATGTCGCTGCGAATCATTCCGAGCAAGATCCCGTCATTCGACGACCTCGGCCTACCGTGGGCAGCTAGTTGGGTCGCTCAACAGCCCCGCGGCTTCGTGCTCGTCACCGGACCAACGGGGTCGGGCAAGTCGACGACGCTCGCCTCGATCATCGACCGGATCAACGAGACCCGCGCGACGCATATTCTCACCATCGAGGACCCGGTCGAGTACGTGCACCATCACAAGATCTCCGCGGTCACCCAACGCGAGATCGGGCTCGACAGCCCGTCCTTTGACCGCGCGCTTCGCTCGGCGCTACGCGAGGACCCCGACGTGCTGCTCATCGGTGAGATGCGCGACATCGACTCGATTCAGATCGCCCTGACGATGGCCGAGACCGGTCACCTCGTCTTTGCGACCCTGCACACGAACGACGCCGCCCAGGCGATCGATCGAATCATCGACGTGTTTCCGGCGTGGCGCCAGGAGCAGACCCGAGTCCAGCTGGCGGCCTCGCTGAGCGCCATCGTCGCCCAGCGCCTCGTGCCCAAGGTGGGGGGCGGGATGGTGGCGGCCTTCGAGGTGCTTATCGCGACGAGCCCGGTGCGCAACCTGATCCGCGAAGGTCGATCGAACCAGTTGACCAACGTGATGTTCACCAACACCAAGGAGGGGATGCAGATCCTCGAGACCGACCTGGCCCGATTGGTCGTCGCGGGCACGGTATCCTACGAGGATGCGTTTGCGACGAGCGCCCACCCGAAGGAGTTGACCCGTTCCTTGGAGTTCTTGGGGTACAAGGGCGCGAAAGCCTGAGCCACGGTGACCATTCACCGTGGTCCCGCACTGCCTTACCTGCTCGTCGCCGGCGTCACGCCGTGGAGCGGTGGGTGGCTGCTCGCTGGCGCGAAGCACCACGCGGCGACCTTCATGCCCGAGCCGCCACGGCTCTTCACCACGTTTCTCGACGTCGTCAGTGAACGCCCGGCCTACGCGACGATCGTCGTCTACGCACCCATCGGGTATCGCGACGAGATCGGTGACCCGCCGCGGACCTGTGACCTCGAAGCGCGCTACTTGCTTGGGCGACGAGGTTCGACCGTCGCGAGCGCGCCGACGAGGGCCAGTCTGCGGCCGGACGCCGAGGTGGTGACGACGGGGCTCGGCGCGACCACGCTCGTTCGCCTACCGCGTTACCGCGAGCTCTACGCCGAGATGTCACCGTTTCGCCAGCGGGTCGTCTACGAGGGTCACCCGGAGCTGAGCTTTTACCAGATCAACGGCGACGCACCGCTGCGCTACTCGAAGCGGCGCGACGAGGGTCGCGAGGAGCGACGCGAGCTGCTGGTCAAGCGGGTTCAAAATGTCGGCATGATCCTTGACGCCGACATCGGGGTACCCGAAAAGCATCTGCTCGACGCCGTGGCGTTGATGTGGACGGCGCGGCGAGTGAATGGCAAAGCGGCCAAGCGCATTCCGAGTGACGCCGAGTGGGACAGCGAGGGGTTGCGCACCGAGTTCGTCTTCTGAGCTAATGCCGCTCCAAGGTGGACCCGACGAGAACGGGACTCATGAAGAGCCAAGTTGCGGCGAACGCACCAGGTCACCGAAGTGACGGACTTACCACAAGCCCGGTGGCCATCGAGCGGACCGTGAAGACTTAGCCGGGTCCCATGTTGTCCACGCGTGATGTTTGGTGTAATGCGCGCTGGCGAGTGGGAAAGGTAACGTTCACGAGCCCACTTGCGGCGACGGCGTGGTCGTCGATGATGTGCGCACCTCGTCCTCGCGGACTCACCAGTGCCACTGCAGATTCTGGAACGGCGCCAAGAGTTCTGGACCCGCGTAGATCGCCAGCGCCGCGCCGATCGCGAGAAAGACGCCGTAGGGAATCGGCTGACGTCGCTCGATCCGCCGGGCCGCGAGCAACGCGAGGCCGATGGCCGCGCCGAGGATGTTCGCGGCGAAGAAGCCAATCAACGCGTACCCGACGCCGAGCCAGCCGAGTCCGAGACCGAGCACCAGGGCGAGTCGCACGTCACCGAAACCCAGGGCGCGTGGGCTGGCGAGGTTGATGAGAAAGAAGAGTACGAACCAGGCGAGGGCGACGAGCGTGGCGACGCCGAGGCGGTGCCACGCGCCTTCGTACGCGGCGGCGCCGAGCAGCGCACCCGCGAGCAGGACGAGCGTGGCGTAGACGATGCGCTTGGGCAAGATGAGCAGTTCTGCGTCGATCACCGCGAGGGCGAAGAGCCCGGCGAACATGATGAGCAGCGCCGGCAGGTCCGCGCGGTAGCCGACGCGAGCCGCGCCACCGGCGAAGAGCAGCGCGGTCGAGGTCTCGACGAGCGGGTAGCGCAGCGCGATTGTCCCACCGCAGTGACGACAGTGCCCGCGCAGCAAGAGCCACGAGACGACGGGCACGTTGTCGCGCGGCGCGATCGGCTCGTTACAGTGCGGACAGGCCGATCGTGGCCGAAGGATCGAGCGCTGGCGCGGGACGCGATAGATCACGACGTTGAGGAACGAGCCGACGATGAGTCCGAGCAGCGCGCAGTAGACGATAAGCAGGCTCAACACGGCGCGCCTCCGGCGAGGGCCTCGGTGCAAATCAAATCTCGTCTTGCTCGATTTCGGCATCGCCGCCATGCGGCAACGAGCTGCGAGAGTGAGTCGAGCACGCGCTACGCCCTTTGCTTCGGCGGTGGATACACCAGTTTCACGAGTCGCCTCACTATAGTTCGAGGGGTAGGAGGACCCACGATAGATGGCTATTCGCGACGCGGTGGTTTTCCAGCCGACGGTGGAGAGGATTCATGGTGGGTAGTACCTCGGGACACCGTTATCGCTTCGGCGCGAGTTACGTCGACCCCATCACGGGCGTGCGATTCGAGGGCCATCACCCGCTCGAGCGGCCCGACCTATGGAAGATCTACCTCGACGAGGGCGAGGGCCAGTTCCGCCTTCGCGGCGTCGAGGTGGCGCTGCACCGTCAGGAACTCGAGCAGGGCCGTGGCGTCTCGCTCTTCTTCCTCGGTTTCGGTGCGAACGATGAGGCGGTGTGCGGGGTCCGATTCCACGGGCCCCTCGAGAGTGCCTACCGGGCGCTGTTGCTCGAGGAGATGGCTGAGTCCGATGAGCTCGGTGACTTAGAGCGCCTCATCAGTGACCATATTCGTGGCGGCGTGATCGAAGTGAAGGGGATGTGGTCCAAGGGCGCCGCGGCGACCGGGTTCCGCTTGGTCGCCGCGATCACTAGGTCGGTGACCCACGCGATGAACTGGCTCGGCGCGGACTTCGCGATCACCGCGGTCTCGGACAACCTCGTGCCAATCGGCTCACCGGGTGGCGCGCGACAGGTGGGCGAGCGGTGGGTGCCGTACCCCGACGATCGCTACCGGACAGTGCCGGTCTGCTGGTACCGGGGTACGACGTACGAGTTGAGCGCGCCCGAACACCAGCGAGCCATGCGAATCGAGAGTGAACAGCTCGCTCGCGGCCCAGTGGTGGACGCTCCAACCGAGCTCGACGTCGCGTCGACCAGGACGCGCTCGTGGCAGCCGCTGGTACTCGACGTCACGAGGCGCACTGATCGCGAGGTGCTGCAGGTACTTCGCGCGAATGACGCCATTCAGTTCGTCGATCGGCTTAGCGCCCAGCGTGATCAGCTGGGCGCCACGTTGCCCGCGCCGTCGTCGTCGTTGATCAAGGAGGAGTCGCGCTGGGTCTACTACCCGTGGCGTCGCGCCACGGTACGACTCCTCGGCCCACGTTCCTTCGCGTTCCTTCGCCTCGATCGGAACCGCAACAAGTTAACGCGCGAGGAGCAGGCCCGACTGCGGACGCTGCGTATCGGTGTCGTCGGCGTCAGCACGGGCAACAGTGTCGCGCACGTACTCGCGATGGAGGGGCTGGCCGGCGAGTTGCGCCTCGCCGATTTCGATACCGTCGACGTGTCGAACCTCAATCGCCTACCAGCCAGTGTCCTGGATCTCGGCGTGAACAAGGCCGTCGTCGGGGCCCGCCGTATCACCGAGACGGACCCCTACCTGCGAGTGGTGGCCTTCACCGAAGGGCTACGACCCGACAATCTCGCGGAGTTTCTCGACGGGCTCGACGTCGTCATCGAAGAGTGCGACTCACTCGACATGAAGTTCCTGGTGCGCGAGGCTGCCCGCGAGCGACGCATCCCGGTGATCATGGAGACGAGCGACCGTGGCATCTTGGACGTCGAGCGATTCGATCTCGAGCCAACTCGTCCGATCTTCCACGGCATCTTCGGCGACCTGGACGCGACCCGACTGGCCGGCCTGTCCACGCTCGAAAAGGGACCCTACGTGGCACGACTCGTCGGTCCGCGTGACGCGTCGTCGCGCGCGGCGGCCACGTTCCTCGAGGTCGGTCAGACCATCACCGGTTGGCCGCAGCTCGCGAGCGAGGTCTCTCTCGGCGCGGCCGCGGTCGCTACCGCCGTGCGACGGCTCGGCACGACGGGTGACTTGCCGTCGGGTCGGGTGCGCATCGACGTTGAGGAGATCATCTCGTCGCTCGCCGAGGTCGAAATTGACGACCAGCGGGTGGCCGATCTCGCGAGCCCGCCACCGGTCGATGGTCCACTCGACGAGACCGAGCCGGTTACCTTCATCATCGACGCCGCTCGCCGAGCGCCTTCGGGCGGCAACATGCAGCCGTGGCGCTTCGAGGGTAACGACGACGAGGTCCGGTTCTATCTGGTGCCCGAGCGGACCTCGATCTGGGACGTCGAGCACCGCGGAGGCTACGTCGCCATGGGCGCCGCCCTCTTCAACGCTCGAGTCGCCGCGGCGTCGATCAAGCAGCTCGGTCCGGTGCGCCTGTTCCCCGACGGTCCGCGCACCAGCCACGTGGCGACGCTGCTGCGTGGTCGTTCGCCCGACGCCGATGTGGCGCGACTCTTGCCCTACGTCGCCACGCGGGCGACCAACCGGCGAATCGGCCAGCCGGTACCCCTGGATGATGCCTCGCTGGAGCTGTTGGACCACGCGGTGGAACGCGAAGGGGCGAAGCTGATCGTGGTCAGCGACCGGTCGAAGCTCAGTGTGGGGGCGGACCTCATCGCGCGAGCCGATCGACTGCGCTACATCATCCCCGATGTCCACGCGACGATGCGCGACGAGTTGCGCTGGCCCGGTGAGGACACGCTGGACGAGGGACTCGACGTCCGCACCCTGGAGTTGGGCGACCACGTCGTCACGGGCATTGACCTGCTCGCGCGCAGCGACGTCATGGGTCACCTCGCGGACTGGCGCGCCGGCAACGCGCTCGGCGCCCCGTCGAAGTACGCCGTCGAGTCAAGTTCGGCGTTGGCCGCGATCACGATTCCGCGGGCCGAACCGGCGTGGTACGTTCGCGCTGGTGCGGCCCTCGAGCGGTTCTGGCTGAACGCGCAGCGACTGGGCATCGCCGTGCAGCCGATGGTTCCGCTCACGCTGTACGCAACCAGCGAGGCCGAGATGCTCACCTTTGGGGGCGAGCGGTACCTCGATGAACTGGTGCGTCAGGCCGATGAACAGCGTGACTATTGGGAACTGGCCGACGGTGAGACCGTGGCGATGGTCGTTCGTCTCTTCCACGGGGCCGCGCCGAGCGTGCACAGCAGTCGACTGGCCCTGACTGAAGTCTTCAGTCGTGACCAAGCGTCCCCGATTCCCGCCGAGGCCACCGTGGCGGTGTTTGAGCCGTAGTTCGCGGGAACATCTCAACGGTTGGGAAAGGAAATTGGGCCCGAAAGACCGCGTAGAAAGTACCTCTTTACCGCGCAAGTCTGGACTGATAGTTTAGTTTCCTAGCCCACCGAAGGTAGAGCACGCGTGCCCGACAAAAATCCTCTTCACCGGCTGAGTGCGCGCGGCGAAACGCGTCTTGTCTTCGACACGCTGCGCCAGGTCATACCGGGTACCGAGGTCATTTGCATATTCGTCAATGGGGGCCAGTCTTCGCACGTCGAGCCGCTCGAAACATTCGCAACCGCGACCGGTGAGGGCGCGCTCGAGACAATCCAGGCTCGGGTCGGTCAGTGGTTCGAGTCAGGGTCATCCACGTCGTCGTTCTCGCTGTCGATTGACGGTGTGGAGTGGGGCGTGCTCGCCGAACCGATACGAGTCGAGATCGACGCGGCCGTCGGTGCACTCGTTGTCGCGCGCCAGGGCAAGGCGTGGTCCAAGCGCGAGCGCGCGTTGAGCCGTACCTTCGCCGACCTGCTGAGTCACGTCACCTCGCTGAACGTTCGCGAGGGCGTGCTGCGCCACCAGCAGCGACTGGACGAGCTCGTGAGCAGTGTCGCCGTCAAGCTGATGTCGGGCTCGTCACAGAACCGCCGCGAGCTCCTCGACTGGACGACGCGCGAACTCGCGATGTTCCTCGGCAGTGACGTCGCCTTCTTGCGTCGTCACGACCACGCGCGAGGGCTCAGTATCTTTGAGGCGTCGTGGCCGGTGCGTGACGAGATCCCCGACCCCGATCCACTCGGCGAAGTGCCCTTCGACGCCGACCCAATCTTCGAGGCCCTGTGGAGTCTGAAGGAGCCGTACTTGACGGGGGCACAAGACGCCACCGACGAGTTCGTCGATCGCGTGGAGCGCGCGACCGAGGGCCTCACCCCGATCACCGGGGCGGCCGTGCCGTTGATGATGGGCGACGTGACCTGGGGCGTGCTCGGCTTCATGTACAACGAACCCCAGCAGTGGTCCCAGGGCGAGGTGAACGCCCTGCAGGCGGTCGCGGCCATGATCGTGCACCTGCAGGCTCGCATTGACGCCGAAGAGCGCATCGTCCACAATGCGAACCACGACGAGCTGACGGGCCTGCCCAACCGGCGGGCCCTGATTGAGGAGCTGAACCGCCGTCTGAGCAACCACCGCGACGTCGCGGTGATGCTCATCGACCTTGACCGCTTCAAGATCATGAACGACTACCTGGGTCACGCGAACGGTGACCGGCTCCTGATCACCATGGCCGACCGCATTCGCACGAGCATCCGCACCGGCGACTTCGCCGCCCGCCTTGGCGGCGACGAGTTCGTCTTCCTCGTTGACCGTGCGCACAGTGAGATGGAGGCGCTGGCCAGCGCGTACCGCATTCTCGAGGTCATCGCCAAGCCAGTCGAGATCAGCGGCCAGACGATGAACCACACCGCGAGCGTCGGCATCGTCCTCGCCCAGCCGGGCCTCAACGGCGTGGAGATGCTGAGTCGCGCCGACGTCGCGATGTACACCGCCAAGACCCGCGGACGCAACCGGGCGATCGTCTTCGACGGTGATCTGCACTCGGCGGTTGACGAGCGATCACAGATGGAGCTGATGCTGCGCGAGGCCATCGACACCGGCGGCCTGCGATTGCACTTCCAGCCCGAGGTCGATCTCACCAGTGGAAAGTTGCTCGCCGTCGAGTCGCTCGTGCGCTGGCAGCACCCGACTCGCGGTCTGCTCGCCGCGTCGGAGTTCATTACGGTCGCCGAGGAGACGGGACTCGTGACCAACCTCGGTCGATGGGTCTTTGCCGAGGCCTGTCGTCAACTCGGTCTCTGGCAACGCGACTATCCCGCCTTGGAGTTCGTCGTGCGAGTCAATATGTCGCCGGCCGACTTCAAGATGGGTGACCTCGTGGAGTTCGTCGAAGGATGCCTGGCGCGCTACGGCGTGCCCGGTCGTCGGTTGTGCGTAGAGATCACCGAGTACGCGGTGGTCGACGATCCCGAACAGACCGCTCGGATACTGCGGGGCTTTCGTGCGCTCGGCGTCGAGATCGCGCTCGATGACTTCGGCACCGGCTTCGCCTCGATGACCGAGTTGAAGAATCTCCCGGTCGACTTCTTGAAGCTCGACATGAGTTTCGTGCGCGGCGTCGCGCGGGATCCGTTCGACCGCGCCATTGTCGACGCCATCATCCGACTCGGTCGGGCGCTCGGCAAGGAGATCATCGCCGAGGGCGTCGAGTCGACCGAGATCGTGTCGGGGCTGCTTGAACTGGGCTGTCACCGCGGGCAGGGGTATTTGATATCCAAGCCGGTCGCGGCCGAAGGGCTTGCTGGTCTGCTGGGCGATGGGGCGACGTTGCGGTCGCTCCTGAGCGTCGCCCCCGCCGCCGATGTTTCGTGGGAGGATCGGCGGTGGTGAACTCGCTCGACAGCGACCAACTCGATCACGTGCTGAACGAATCGAGTTATGAGCCGTGGCTCTTTCAAACGATGATCGTGGAACTGGCCGAGGGTGAGCTCGGGATCGGGTTCATCTACTCGTTGCTCGACCAACTGGCCAACCGTCACGGACTGCGCGACGTGGTCGTCGTGTTGAGTCACGAGTCATTCGGTACCCAGAGTTTTCGCCTCGGAGGCCGGGCGGTGCCCGCGGCGATGGCCGCTCGGCTCGGGGACAGCGCCGGCGTGCACTGCGAGCCGGACGTCGTGCCCGCCTACGAGGCCGACGCCGTTCGCACGGCGTGCCAACTGGCGCTGTCGCTGCACCTCGCGCGCTTCAGCGCGGGCCACGATCCGCTGACCAACGTTGCCAATCGGCGAAACTTTGACTCAGCCCTGCAGGTCGCCGCCGCGCGAAGCGCCCGCTACGGGTGGTCCTTTACACTGCTGCTGCTGGACCTCAACGACTTCAAGTCGGTCAACGACCGCGGCGGTCACGCCTTCGGCGACTACCTGCTGCGCCAGTTTGGCTTCGCGCTGCGACGTTCGGTGCGCAACGGCGACACCGCGGCCCGACTCGGCGGTGATGAGTTCGCCGTCATTCTCTCTAACGCCGAGGGCGTCGAGGCTGCCGGCTTCGTGGAGCGCCTGCGACTGCAGTTGAAGTCGACCGACGATCTGGTGGAGTTCACCGTGGGCGTGGCGTCCTCGCCGCGCGACTCGAGCGACCCGGCCGAGTTGTACCGCATCGCTGACGCCCGACTCTACGAGAAGAAGGGGATACGCCACTGATGACTGCGCGGATCGAAGAAGACTTTGAACTCGAGCTGCGAAGTCTGCCGGGCGTGTTGAACGTGTCGGTGGCTCGTAGCGAGAGCGGTAGCGTTGACGTGGTGACGCTGCTCGTCTACGGGCTCAACACCACCGAGACGCACGCCGTCGCCTCCCAGATCGCGAGCCTCTACTTCCCCGAGGCCAAGATCGTCGTTGAAGACGCCAACAACGTCTTGACCCCGAACGCGATCGAGACGGCTCGAGTGATGCTCACGCGAGCGACGTGTGACGAGGCGACCGGCGCGTGCGAGGTCGAGCTCAACCATCGTGGTCGAAGCGGGACCGGGCGCTCCCAGAGCGGCCCGCTGATTGGCGGCGCGGAGGCGACCCTGCTCGCGCTGCGCGAGCTCGGCTATGACGTGCCGTTCTCGCTCGCCTCGGTGACTAACGTTCCGGCGTCCAAGAACTGGCCGGTCATCGTGACGATGCGGGCCAACGCCGACGGCGCCGAGCGCTACGGCATCGCCCAGTGCGACGCGGACGTGGTGGCCGCGGCCAAGGCGACGCTGGACGCCCTCAACCGCTTCCCGATGGCCCAGCGGACCCGCTAGTACGCCTCGCGTGGATGAGCTCGTGACGAGCGAGACGTCGCGCCTCGACCAAGCGGCGCGGCGCGGATGGACGTGGCTCAATCGCCCACTGCGGCCGCTGGAGGCGTTGGCCGGCTGGCTGCTGGCGATCGCCGCCTTCGTCGGGGTGGTCGCCCTCTTCGGCGGCGTGACCGAGGGTGACGCGGCGGTCGGCATCTACTCGACCTGGGCGATCGCCCACGGCCAGTTGGCCTGCGCCTACCCACCGGCCGTGTACTACCACGTGCCGCCCGTCGCGCGTCCCTACACGTCGATCACGCCCTTCTACCCCCTCTTCTCGGGCCTGTTCGCCGCGCTCTTTCGCATCGGTCACGCGGTCGCGTTTCCCACCACGGCGCAACTCGGCGCGCACTGCACCAACGCGTACGACGCGATGTACCGATGGTCGGTGGCCTCGAGTTCGGCGTTGCGCACGATGCGTCTGGGTTACCTGAGTGGCGCGGTCGTGCTCGGCGGCGTCGTCGCGTTGTTGCGCGCCGCCGACCGCGGCCGTCGGCTCGTCGAACCGGTCACCATGCTCGCCGTCGCGACGGCGGCGCCGGTGGTGGCGTGCCTGCTCGAGTTCTACCACCCCCAAGACCTGGTTGCGATGGGACTCAGCCTCGCGGCGCTCGCCGCGGCCTTGCGGGGCCGCTGGGTCTGGGCCGGCCTCTTTATTGGCCTCGCCATCACGACGCACCAGTACGCCCTGCTCGTCGCGGCCCCACTGCTCGTCGTGGCGCCGCCGGCCCGTCGCTGGTGGTTCGTCGGCGCGACGGCGCTCGCCGGGATCGCGGTCGACCTGCCCTTTCTGATCGCGACGTCGGGGCGGGCCTTTCGGGCCGTCGTGATCGGTTCGGGGTTCACGCCATCCTTGGGCGGTACGGTGCTCTGGGAACTGCGCTTGCACGGCCCCGTTTTCTTCCTCGCGACGCGCGTCGCCCCCCTCGCCGCCGCTCTCGTGCTCGCGTGGTGGGTTCGCGAGCGTCTCGGCGAACGGGTGCTCGAGCCCCTCGCGTTGGTTTCACTGGTTGGCGTGTCGCTCGCGCTGCGACTCGTCTTCGAGGAGAACCTGTGGGGCTACTACTTTATGGCGCTGGCCGTGATGCTGATCCTCGTCGAGTCCGTGTCGGGCCGGCTGCGCGCGGGCGTCATCGCGTGGCTCTTGACGGTTACCCTCGCCTTTGATCCGCTGCCCGCGGGATTTCAGACGAACTCGAAGATCTGGGTAATCTACGCTCGCCTCGATCTGCCCAAGATCGTCGTGGGGATCGTCGCGCTCTACGTGGTGATCGGCTTCGTGCGCCGGCAGCGACATTGGTTCTGGCTCGCCTGGACCGTCTTCGCGGCGTTCGCCTTCGTTCGATATCCGGTCCTCGACACTTTTGCGCGTCACCAGTGGCCCATCTGGCTCTGGCAGTTGCTGCTCGTCTCGTCGGGTCTCGCGCTCGTCGCGACGCCGCTGTGGCAGCGCATCCGTGCACAGGCGCCACCAGCGGATGCGTCCGGGCCTTCGGAGAATGGATTGGCGAGTCAACCTAGCGCAGCGTGATTGCGCGGCGTCGCCGTGGTCGATACGCTGAAGGAACCAGCGAGTCGGGGGTTGATCGTCGTGTCGAGCGCACCGCCGTTAACGCTCGAGGGTGCGTTGATTGAGGGGAACTTCCTCGAGGTAACGGGAACGGCCTTCGTGTTGCGCGACGGCCAAGGGCGCGTCGTGGACTGCAATGATCGCGCCGAGCGCGTTTTTCAGACGACGCGAGAGGACCTGCTCAGCGACGACCCGTTGCGCGTCACCTGGAATCCGGTACACGAAGACGGCAAGCCGTTCGAGTTGGACGAACTCCCGTCGGTGTGGTCGCTGCGAACGGGCGACCCCCTCTACGGCGTCGTGCAGGGCATCGAGCTGCCCAGCGGCGAGCAACGCTGGTTTAGCGTTAACAGCTACCCGGTGCTGCGAGGTGGTGTCGTCGAGGGTGTGCTGTTGGCCTACCTGGACGCGACCGAGCGGGTTCGCCGGGGCCGGCTCGTCTCGTTGCTGCTCGACGTCAACCGACTGAACGGTGAGCTGCTCGGCGCCCAGGACGCCGTGCGTCACCTCTGCGCCTCGCTCGTTGCGACCGGACAGTTCGCCCTGGCCTGGGTCGGCGTCGCCCGGCCGGGACCCGACGCCGCTATCGACATCATCGAGTCGGCCGGCGTCACCGACTACCTCTTTATGAACATGGTCTCCTGGTCGAGTTCCCAACCTAGCGGGCTCGGGCCGACGGGCATCGCGGTGCGCACCAACGGCACCGTTGTCTCCAACGACCTCTCCAACGTGCCCATGATGATGCCGTGGCGCGACCGGCTGGCCCATTTCGGCCTGCGGTCATCGATCTGCATCCCGTTTCGGCCCGGCGGGGAGCGTTCGGTGCTCGTCGTCTACGATCGACACCGCAATACCTTCGATGAGTTGACGGTGTCCGGACTCCAGAATGTCGTCGGCGAGGCCGAGCGCGTCATCGCCCACGGCAACTCCGCTCGCGAGCTCGCCGCCGCGCTCGGCGGTACGCTGACCGCACTGGCGCGGGTCACCGAGGCCCGCGATCCCTATACGGCCGGGCACCAGTCGCGCGTCGGTTCACTGGCCGCGGCCATCGCCGTACGACTCGGCATGGAGGCGGCCCTGGTCGAGCGGATCCGCGAGGCCGGCGCCGTGCACGACGTGGGCAAGGTGGCGCTCGCCTCGGAGATCCTGACCAAGCCGGGTCGTCTCACCGACCTCGAATTTCGGATGATGCAGCGCCACCCGGCCATCGGCCACGAGATCCTCGTGCGAGCGAGGCTCCCGTGGCCGATCCCCGACGTCGCCCACCAGCACCACGAGCGCTTGAACGGCTCGGGCTACCCCAACGGACTGATCGGTAACGACATCATTATGCCGGCGCGTATCGTGGCCGTCGCCGACGTGGTCGAGGCGATGACCAACCACCGCCCCTACCGGCCCGCCGTGGGGCTCGAGCGTGCCCTCGACGAGGTCGCGACCCACGCCGGCGAGCTCTACGACGCCGACGTCGTGCGGTGCTGTCTCGACGTCTTCGCCAACGGCTTTGTCTTTTCGGGCGAAGAGGAAGCGTCACTCTTCATCGTCTAGGTGGCTTGACCAGGTGAGGCGGCGACGCTAGGTTGATCGGAGTATCCCGAATGATGTTCAGGTCGGGGTTGTTCACGAGTCGGAGTGACCATGACGCAGGCCGAAAGCCGAACGAGCCCGCTGCGCTCGCTCGACTACCTCAACGCCTTCTTGGACTCGACCGAGGTCGGCTTCGCCTACTTCGACGCGGGGGGCGTCGTTCGTGACTGCAACGAGGCGATCGCGCGACTGCTGCGCACCACGACCGACCGACTGATCGGTGAGAACTTCTACGACCCCCGCTGGGCCCGGCCCCGCGTCGACGACTCGCCCTTCTACTTCGACAATCCCCGCGACGTGCTCGCGATCGACTCCTCGAAGGCGTATTCGGACGTCGTGGTCGGGTTCAACTTCTACGACGCGCCGCGTCGCTGGCTCTCGGTGAACACGTACCCGGTTGTCGAGCGCGGCGCGGCTCGCGGGGTGATCGTGTCGTTCACCGACGTGACGCGCGAGCACCATCGCGAGCGCATGTTGCGACTGTTCAACGAGGTCAGCCGCTGCGTCGCCAACGCCGCGAGCGTCGACGAGGCGCTGCGGGGGCTCGTCGACGCGCTGGTCGCCGTCGGAGGCTACCGGGTCGCCTGGGTCACGGCCGAGGTTGATCGATCGTCGGATCTGGGGGTCGTGGCCCGCGCGGGCGAGGTCGGCTACCTCGACGGCCTCAAGTTCGCGAGTGACCCCGCGCGGCCCGGCGGGCGAGGTCCGACGGCGTCGGCGATTCGCGACCGAGTCGTGCGGGTCGTGCACGACGTCTCGCACCACGAGGAGCTCGCGCCGTGGTACGACCGAGCCCGACACCACGGGATCCAGGCGATCGTCGCCCTGCCGCTCGAGATCGGTGAGCGACGGGCCGCGGTGAGCGTCGCCGACCGGGACATCTTTGTCTTTGACGACGAGTCGGTCGGCGAGCTGGAGGGCCTGCTACGAGAAGTCGAGCTGTTCGTCACGCGCGTTCGAACGACGGCGCAGCTTCGAGCGTCCCTCGCGGGCTCGATGGCGGCGATGGCTCGCGTGACCGAGATTCGCGATCCCTACACCGCGGGGCACCAGACCCGGGTGAGCACGCTCAGCGCCGCGATCGCCGCCCACCTCGGTCTCGATGTTGAGCTGGTCGATCAGATCACCAAGGGTGCGGCACTGCACGACCTCGGCAAGATCGCGGTACCGGCCGAGATCCTCGGCCGACCGGGTCCGTTGAGCCCGCTCGAGTTCGAGGCCGTCCAGCGCCACTGCGACGTGGGCGCCGACATCCTGGAACAAGCCGCGCTGCCCGCGGTGTTCGCCGACATCGCGCGTCACCACCACGAGCGCCTCGACGGTTCGGGCTACCCCGAGGGACTCAGCGGTGACGCGGTGTCGATCGAGGCGCGCATCGTCGCCGTCGCCGACGTGGTCGAGGCGATGACCCACCACCGGCCCCACCGGCCCGCCTTCAGCGTCGAACGGGCCCTGGACGAACTGCGAGCGCACGCGGGCGTGCGCTATGACGCCGCCGCCGTCGCGGCGCTCGAAGCGGTGCTCGCCGGCGGCTACGACCTCGATGCCTGAGCCGGCGACCAGCTCGAGCCCTCGAGCAGCGCCGTCGCCTCGTCGGCGGGCACCGCGGGCGAGAACAAGAAGCCCTGGCTCAGGGTGCAACCCGCGTCGCGCAGACGCCCGAGCTGCTCGGGTGTCTCGACGCCCTCGGCGAGCACCGAGACGCCGAGCTGGTTGCCCATCGCGATGATGAAGCCGACGAGGGCATCGTTGTAGCCAATGCCGTGGGTCGGTCGCACGAAGGACTGGTCGATCTTGACGAACTGGAGCTTGAGGTGCAGCAGGTAGGCCAGCGACGACAGGCCGGCGCCGAACTGATCGATCGCGACCCCGACGCCGATGTCGCGCAGCGCCGAGATCGTCGCCGCGGCGGCGTTGGTGTCCACCAGCGCCACCCGTTCGGCGACTTCGAACACGATTCGGTCGGGCTCGACGCCGCGCTCGGCGATGGCCTCGCCAACCAGTGCGATGAGGCGTTCGTCGTAGAACTGGCGCGTCGAGAGGTTGATCGACACGTAAGGTGACCGACCACCAACGTTCGCCCAGTCGGCGGCCGCGCGCACCGCGTCGCGGATGGCGAGGGCACCGAGCTCGTGGATGAGGTCACTGGACTCGGCCAGCGGCAAGAACTCCGACGGGGCGATGACGCCGCGCGTCGGGTGCACCCAGCGCATCAACGCCTCGAAGCCCACGATGGCCTCGCTCGCGGCGTCGACGATGGGCTGGAAGTGCATCACGATCTCGCCGGCGGCGAGCGCCCGGCGCAACTCCTGGAGCTGGTCGAAACGCCCCATCGTGTACTGGCGCATCGGTGGCGCAAAGACGGCGTAGCGGCCGCGGCCGAGTCGCTTGGCCTCGTAGAGGGCGAGGTCGGCCTCTTCGACGATCGGCGCGTCATCGGCCGTGGAGGCGTCAAAGATCGTGACGCCGACGCTCGCGCGCTGCTCGATCGTGATGCCCAGCACGTTGAAGGGCCGAGCGAGCGCGCCGAGCAGTCGCTCGGCGACGTGGCCGGCCTGCTCGGCCTGGTGGATCCCCTCGACGAGGTAGAGGAACTCGTCACCCCCGTATCGACTCAGCGTGTCCGAGGTGCGTGCGACCTCCTCGAGGCGACGGGCGACCGCGATGAGCAGCTGGTCGCCGATGAGGTGGCCGTGGGTGTCATTCACGATCTTGAAGTCGTCGAGGTCGAGCATCAACACGGCACCGTAACCGCCGACGCGCGCCACCTTGGCGCGCGTCTGGGCTAGCCGGTCCTCGATCAGGTTTCGGTTAGCGAGTCCCGTGAGGGGATCGTGCAACGCCTGGTGGGCCAGCTGGGCAGTGAGGAGGCGCTCCTCGGTGATGTCGCGCTCGCTGATCACGCTGTAGAGCAGGTGGCCATCGTCGTCGTAGGCGGCGGCCCGGGCCACCTCGACGACGATGACGTGGCCGTCGCGGTGCAGGTAGCGCTTGACGTAGCGCTCGTGGCTAGCTCGATGTTCGCGCACGCGCTCGAGGGACTGCTCGGTGACCCCGACGTCGAGCGGGTAGGTGAAGTGGCGTGAGTCGTGTCCGACCAGCTCGTCGAGCGGTCGGCCGATCAGCTCGCAAAAGGCGGTGTTGGCCGTGACGATGTGGTCGTTGGCGTCGGCGAAGATCATCGGTGACATGGAGTTCTGAAAGGCCAGCTGGAACTTCTCTGCCGATTCGTCACGCTCGATCTCGAGGCGGCGCAGCGGTCCGAGGTCGCGCACCGCGGCGAGCGTGTAGCGCCGCTCGCCGCTGGTGATGCTCGACAGGGCGATGTCGACGTGCAACCGGTGCCCGTCGCGGTGCACGAGGGCGAGGTCGAGGTGTTCGCCGTGGCCGCGACCCGCGACGCGCTGGGGAAAGTCGGCGACGAGCCCCGCGTGACGAACCCGGGTCTCCTCGGGTACCAAATGGTCGAGCGTCGAGCCGATGAGTTCAGCGGCGCGGTAGCCGCTCAGCTCGCAGATCGCCTGGTTGACGGTCGTGACGCAACCGTCGTCGTCGACGATCAGCACCCCGTCGGGCATCGCGTCGAGCAGGTACTGCCAGGCCTCACTTTGGTCTGTGAAGTCAATCACGCCGCGCCCCTGCTGGTGGTAGCGCCCATCAAAATGCAGCGCCGTAGGAATCGTAGTCGGGTCCCCGCCGCATATTGGGCGCGGGGAGCGACGGCTCTATCGCCGGTGCGCGTCACGGCGATCGAGCCAGTCGAGGAAGGCGTCGACGGTGCGGTTCCAGGTCGCCGGTTCCTCGTAGTAGGGCGAATGGCCGGCGCCGACGATCTCGATGACGCGCGCGTCGCCCAAGAGGTCCGCGACCGCCCGAATCGCGGCGGGGGGAAAGATCTGGTCGTGGTCCCCGACGATCAACAGCACCGGCATCGTCAGCCGCGCCGCGTCCTCGGTACCGTAGGTTGTCGCGCGCAACCGATCGAAGACGACGTCAGCGTCGGCACTGCCCATTCGCCCGAGCGACTGGTAGAGGTGCGCGAGTTCGGGAAAGCGCGTGCTGAAGTCCTGGCCGAGCGCGGGGTGGGCACCAAGCACGTCGCGCTCGGGGTCACGCAGTCGCGCGCGCGCGAGCCCCGCGGCGATGGGCGCGGTCACCAGGCCGCCGATGGTGTCGGTCAGCACGAGGGATCGAGCGAGCGTTGGGCGCGCGAGGGCGGCGCCGACGGCCGACCAGCCACCCATCGACTGGCCGACGAGGTCGGCGTGCTCGATCCCCAGTTCGTCGAGGATCGCGAGCAGGTCGTCGACGGCGACGAGTGGACCGGTGCGGTCACCGTGGTCGCTCGAGCGGCCGTAGCCGCGATGGTCCCAGGTCACCACGACCCGGTCGCGGGCGAAGTGCGCGATCTGTTGGAACCACACCGCGTGGTTGCCGCCGGCGCCGTGGCAGAAGACCAGTGGTGTGCGCTCGCCCTCGCCGACGACCTCGTAGTAGAGACGCTCGCCGTCGCGTTCGACGTATCCGCTGCGCCGCGCGAGTTCGGGTACCGCCGTGGGCACCGTCGACGTACGGTGGGCGACGCACTGCATCTCCACGCGGGCCCCCATCGCGAGGTCGACCCCACCGACGGTGATCCGGGCGGGCGGCGTGGTGCTAAAGGTCCCGTCGTACACCTCATTCATCGCGGCGAAGTCGTCGAAGTCCTTGAGGTACACCGATACCGACGTGACGTCGTCCCACGCGCAGCCGGCGGCGCCCAGAATGAGGCCGATGTTGTGGATGACCTGGCTCGTCTCGGCGCCGACACCACCGTCCACGAGGTGGCCGTCGCACGTGCCGAGCGTGCCCGCGACGTAGACCTCGTTGCCGGCGCGCGTCGCGTGGGCGAACTGGGGGAGTCGGGCGAGTCCGGGTACGACGATGCGTTCGAGTGAGGCCATGAGCCAATCCTGACACGTCGGGTCATCGACTCGGTAAGTTTCGAGGGGTGATGGACAGAGTGGAGTAGGAGGTCATTATGCGTAGAACAGCAACGTTCGCACTGGCACTGTCCCTGGGGCTTGGCGCGGGACTGGTTCCCAGCGCCGTTGGCGCGAGCGCGACCACGGACCCGCGACTCGGACCAGCGCCCAACTGCCGACCGGCCCAACTTCGCGTCAGCGTCGGTGCGCCCCAGGGGACGGCGGGCTCGATCTACCACCCGATCATCTTCACGAACACCCGCGCGATCTGCGCGATCTGGGGCGTGCCCCACGTGCAGCCCGTCGCGGGACCCCGCCACCGGCCGGTCGGCCCCACCGCCGCCAACATGAGCGTCGGTATGATGCCGGCTCGCCACCTCATCGGGCGCGGCCAGTCGGTCAGCGTCGGCTTCGGCGTCGCCGAGACCGGTAACTACCCGGCGTCGCGTTGCCGGGCTCGCAGCGCGAGCGGCGTCCTCGTGTCGCTCACGCCGTTCGTTCGTTCCACCTACGTGCGTCTCGCATTTACGACGTGCACGGTGCAGTCGAGCACGCGCACGGCGCTGATCGTCCCGGGACGCAGCGGCGCCTGAGCCCAGCGAAGGTCTACCATCGCATCGAGACGTACTCTTTGGTGAAGGGTGGGCTATGAGGACTCCGACGAACGAGTTTCGCGCGGCGCGCGACCTGCTACTCGAACTTCGTCGCGACTACGACGCGGCGAGTGCCCGCTTCGTCTGGCCGCGGCCAACGACCTTCAACTTCGCGCTCGACTGGTTCGACGCCGTGCTGGCCGGTGAGAATCCCGACGGCGTCGCGTTGCGCATCGTCGAAGACGACGGGTCCGCGGCCTCGTACAGTTTCGCGACGATGACGCGACGCTCGAACCAGGTGGCCAACTGGCTCGCCGCGAACGGCGTCGCGCGCGGTACGCGGGTGCTGGCCCTGCTCGGCAACCAGGTCGAACTGTGGGAGGTGACCCTCGCCGTGATGAAGCTCGGCGCCGTGCTGATCCCGGCGACGACGCTGTTGACCGCGCACGACCTGGGCGACCGGATCGAGCGCGCCAGCGCCGGTGCGGTGATCGCGCGCCACGAGATCGCGCCGCGCTTCGCCGAGATCCCCGGGGACTACCTGCGCGTGGCCGTGGGCGGCACCGACGGGTGGCGCGACTACGCCGAGACCACGGGCGCCTCGAGCGACTTCACCCCCGAGAGCCCCACCGCGGCCGAGGACCCGCTGCTGATCTACTTCACCTCGGGCACGACGGCGCTACCCAAGATGGTCCAGCACACCCAGACGAGCTACCCCATCGGGCACCTCTCCACGATGTACTGGCTCGGCCTGGAACCCGGCGACGTGCACCTCAACGTCTCGAGCCCGGGCTGGGCGAAGCACGCCTGGTCCTGCGTGTTCGCGCCGTGGATCGCCGGCGCGACGATCTGCATCTACAACTACGCGCGCTTCGACGCGTCGGCGATGCTCGACGTGCTGCGCGACTCGTCGGTGACGACGTTCTGTGCGCCACCGACCGTGTGGCGCATGCTCATCCAGCAGGACCTCAGCGCGTGGAAGACGTCCCTGCGTGAACTGGCGAGCGCGGGCGAACCGCTCAACGCCGAGGTCATCGAGTCGGTCGAGCGGGCCTGGGGCATCACGATCCGCGACGGCTTCGGCCAGACCGAGACGACCGTGCAGATCGGCAACCCGCCCGGCCAGCGCGTCAAGGCCGGTTCGATGGGCCGCCCCATCCCGGGCTACCGCATCGAGTTGGTGGACCCCTTGACCGGTGAGGTCGGCGACGACGGCGAGATCTGCGTAGCGCTCGACGTTGAGCGACCGGTCGGACTGATGGCCGGCTACCAGGCGGCCTCGGGAGCCGACGATGAGCGAAACGCGAGCGCCTTCGCCGGCGGTCGCTACCACACCGGCGACATCGCGCACCGCGACGACGAGGGGTACATCACCTACGTCGGCCGCGCCGACGACGTGTTCAAAGCGAGCGACTACCGGATCAGCCCCTTTGAGCTCGAGAGCGTCTTGATCGAGCACCCCGCGGTCGCCGAGGCGGCCGTCGTCCCGGCGCCCGACGAGTTGCGTCTCGCTGTTCCCAAGGCCTACGTGAGCCTCGTCGCCGGCTACGAGCCGAGCCGGGCCCTCGCCGGTGAGATCCTGGCGTACGCGAAAGAGCACCTCGCGCCCTACAAGCGCGTGCGCCGCCTCGAGTTCGCCGAACTGCCCAAGACGATCAGCGGCAAGATCCGTCGCGTCGACCTGCGCAACGCCGAGCTCGCGCGCGACGCGCGCGGCGAGCACGAGTATCGCGAAGAGGACTTCGCGTAAGCAGGTGACCGTCGAGTCAGTGAAAAGAGGGGGAATCATGAGTGAAGCCGTTGACGCCAGCCCGCCGGCCATCGAGGATTCGTCGAACGCCGGTGTCGCGCACCGAATACTCGGTACGACCATGCCGGTCCTCGAGGTGCAACTCCAACCCGGCCAGACGATCGTCTCCCAGGGTGGCGAACTCTCGTGGATGAGCCCGACTATCGTCATGTCGACCGCGACGAGCGGGGCCGGCGGATCGGGGGTGATGGGCGTACTGAAGCGCGCGGTCGCGGGCGGGACGATCTTTATGTCCCAGTACGTCGCCCAGGGGGCGAGCGGAACCGTCGCCTTCGCGACCAAACTGCCCGGTCGGATCATGGCGATCGCCATCGACGCGCAGCGCGAGTACCTGGTGTCGCGTCACGGATTCCTCGCCGCCACGGCCGAGGTGACCCTCAACCTCGGTCTTCAGCAAAAGCTCGGCGTGGGCATCTTCTCGGGCAACGGGTTCGTGCTGCAGCGCGTCGGCGGTGCGGGCGTCGCGTGGATCGAACTCTCCGGCGAGCTCGTGACCTACGAGCTCGGCGCCGGTGAGTCGATCCTGGTGCACCCGGGCCACGTCGGGCTCTTCGAGGCGTCGGTCTCGATCGACATCACCATGGTCAAGGGCGTCAAGAACATCCTCTTCGGGGCTGACACGCTCTTTCTCGCGAAGCTGACTGGTCCCGGCCACGTGTACCTCCAGAGCATGACGCTGCCCGGGCTCGCGCACGCGATAACGCCTTACCTGGCGGTAAGTGAGAACACGGGCGGGGGCACCGCCGGTTTTCCCTTCAAGCTCGGCTAGCGACGACCGCTCGGCGGGCGCTGGGCCACCGCGTGCCATAATGGGCACTCATGTCGCAATCCGCTGGGCCGGAAGGCTCTCCGTACGAGGAACTCGACGCGACGCTCTTCGGCGAAGGTTATCCGATGGGGCTGCCCGTCTTCGCCGAGCCCGTCGAGGCTCACCTGCGCAACCGTCGCACGGTGAACAGCCCATCGCAACTGCTCTTGCTCCAAGAGCTCGTCCACTTCAAGGCGAGCCACGGCCGCTGGCACATCGCCAAGGACCTCGTCGGCCTGGTGCGCCACGGGCACGGCGCCGAGAAGGACGAGTCCTACTTCGACAAGCTCGGCCGCGAGACCAAGCGCGGCAAGTCCGAGTCCTCGACCTACGGCCAGGCGACAATCGACGGACGCGCCGTCGTGCTCTACGCGATGAACTGGGACTTCTTCGCGGGCTCACTCGGGGTCATCTCCGGCGAAGTCTTCCAAGCCGCGGCGGACCTCGCGATCGCCAAGCACCTGCCGCTCGTCTCGGTCTACGCCTCCTCGGGAGTGCGCCAGCACGAGAACTTCGCCGGCCTCACCCAGATGACCCGCATGGTCGAGGCCATCCGGGTCTACAAGGAGAAGGTCGGGTTGCCCCACGTCGCGGTGCTGCTCGGCAACGTCTGGGGCGGGGTCTCGGCGAGCGCCGTGCCGAACGCCGACGTCATCCTCGCCACGTCGGGCACCAACTTCGGCTTCGCCGGGCCCAACGTCATCGAGGCCTTTGAGGGCACCGCCGTGCCGAGCGACTCCCAGAGCGCCGAGACCAACCTGCTGGACCGCAACATCGACGTGGTGCTCGCCGACGTCGCCGAGCTGGTCTGGTACCTCGGGGCGGTCTACGCGACGACGGCGCCGCCGGAGAAGCACAAGGAGTTGACCAAAGAGACCGAGAGCCTGGTGCGCAACCTCACGGCGGCGAACCAGCGCCGGGTCTACGCCTTCGGGGCACCGGGCATCCACGGGCCGCGCTTTGACGACGTGTCGGGTTCACCCGACCTCGTACCGGCGGCGATGCGCCCGCCGCGATCGTCGGACCGGGCCGACGCCCTGCTCGAGCAGTACCAGGACCTCATCGCCGACGCCAACCGCGTGGACCTCGAGTTCATCGCCCGTTACGGGTTCACCGACGCCATCGCCTTGTACAACCACATCCAAGAGGCCGACGTGCGTCGCTACCCGGCGGTGGTCGCCGCCTTCGCCAAGCTCGGCGCACAGCCCTTCGTGATCCTCGGCACGCAGCCCTCGTACCAGCGCTACGGCGACTCGGTGATGAAGCGTCCGGCGAATCCGGGTCCCGAGGACTTCGCCCACCTGGGTCGGGTCCTCGAAGTCGGCGCTCGGCTCGGCCTGCCGGCGCTGTTCGTCACCGACACCCTGGGCGCCAAGCCCACCCTCGAGAGCGAACGGCGCGGTCAGTCGCGTCTCATCGCGCGCTCGATCCTGCGCGGGATCGACTACCCCCACCCGGTGATCTCCCTGGTCGCCGGCGCCCTCGGGAGCGGTGGGGGACTCGCCACGACGCCGATGGCCGACCACATCGTCATGCTCGACCAGGCGATGGCCTACGTGGCCGAGCCGCGCTCGGCGGCGTCGATCCTCTACAAGACGCCGAGTCCGAGTCGGGACCAGGTCAAGATGACGTTGGCGACGATGCGCTCGACGGCCCAGGACCAGCTGGAGCTCGGCCTCATCGACGAGGTGATCCCCGAGGACCCCAACCCCTTTGTCACCGTCGAGCGGATCCACCGCTCGCTACTGCGCACCTACGTCGAGCTCTCGGCGCTCTCGACGCGCAAGCTGCGCGCCCGTCGACACGACCGGATCCGGGCCCTTCGCGCCTTTGACATCATCCAGGACTCGTTGCCCGAAGCGCCGAGCGAACCCTGAGCTAGCCGGCCGGCGTCGCGTGCACGACGGGCGTCGCGACCATGGGTGCACCGACCGGGTAGATCTCGACCCACGTCCGCCCCGGCGCGAGGGTCAGCGGGTGGCCACTCGCGGTGAGAAAGACGGTCGGGGTGCCCGCCGGTCCGGCCGTCCAGGTGCCCGTAATCATCTCGCCGTTGCGCAGCACGTACGCGGTGCCGTGGTTGTCGAGAATGTGGGACTCGGCTTCGAGACCACCCTGGCTGTTCTCCACCCAGGGTCCGTAGGTGATCGTGACGTCCTGGATGATGACGTTCTGGGCCTGGTTCTGCACGCCGTCGGCGAGCAGGTCTGGCTGGATGTTGGGTACCGCGGTGGAGCCCACGTTGTAAAAGCGCAGCCAGGTGTGGGTAGGCGGATTCCAGCGCCAGTAGATGTCTGAGGTGACTGACCAGTCGAGGTGAACTTGGCTCACGGCTTTGCCGGGCGGCGGTTTCGCCGAGAAGTTGAAGATGGGCGCCGGCGCCTTCTTCGGGGTGCTTATCGCGTTCCAAATCGCCGCGGTCGTGGTGTAGGTGTCGTAGGGCGCGTAGCGACCGGGGGGATTGGTCTCGAGCGCCGGGTGCGTGCCGAGGTCGACATTGACCAGCTGGGAGGCGTTGATCGTCTGGAGGACCGGGATGATGCCGCCCACGTGGACGAGCAGCGGGTGGTCGAGCTCACTCAGCATCTGAACGTCGGTCCAACGGGCCGAGCGGATCGGACCGACGAGTCCCGGCGCGTTGCGACACTGGAAGACGGCGGCGTAGCGAGTGATCGAACCCTCGACCTGCTCTTCGAAGATCACGTCGGCGTAGTCGAGACCGCTCTGGGGGCGAGCCTCGGCCGGCGCCGGGCCGAGTGAGTAGTTGTCGACCTTCATCGCGATGGCCGGGCGCTGCGGTACGACGTTGCCCGGCGCCGGCGTGTCGGTGAGCGGACAGCGAACGATCGCGACGTGCTTGATCGTCGTCGCGGGTGACGCAACGGTCGGTTTGGTCGCTGACGACGAGCCGCAGGCGGCGAGCACGAGGCCGCCGACGGCGATGGCGGCCGCGACGCGCGCGACGCGACGCCACCGGGGCGGCGCGGGGCGACGGATCAGCGGGCGAGTGGCGGGGGCATTGACGTGGGGCACCCTACGAGTCTTTCACGCCGACTGCGCGCGTTCGCGACACCAGAACCCGGTCTAGCGCCCGTCAGCGAAGTCGAAAGTTCCTTCGCGACGCCCCGCGAATGTGTCCGTGAACCAGTTGTCGGCGCGTTCGTGGGGCACTACGGTTCTCGCTAATGGCGGTTGTCGCCGTTCACGAGAGGAGACGGGGATGCTCAAGGGATTCAAGAACTTCCTGATGCAGGGGAACTTGATCGTGATTGCGGTCGGCTTGGTTGTCGCGACCGCGTTCTCGACGTTGATCAAGGCCTTCACCGACTCGATCATCACCCCGCTGGTCAGCGCGCTCGAGGGCAGCTCGTCGGGCTCACCGGGACTCGGCTGGACGGTGAACGGTCAGTTCGTCAACCTCGGCGCCTTCATCTCGGCCATCATCTACTTCGTCATCTTCATGATCGTGATCTACTTCGTGCTGGTCGTGCCCTACCGGTCGTACATGCGCCGCAGCGGCAATGAGGTCTTCGCCGCACCCAAGCCCCCCGCACCCGTGAAGGCGTGCCCCCAATGCCTGTCGGCTGATCTACCGGTGGCCGCGACCAAGTGCAAGTACTGCGGTAGCGACGTCGCCTAGGCGCGGGCGTTTGCGCGTTCAGACACCGATTCGCGCAACGCGGTCGGTGTCGGTCAATTTGCCCGACCCCGCCGTATACTGCGGCGCATGGCGATACTTTTCTGGTTGGCCATTCTGCTGGTGTGCATCGTCGCGGAGATCCACACGCAGGCGTTCGTCGCGCTGTTCATCGGCGTCGGTTCCATCGTCGCCTTCTTCCTCGCGTTGGCGAGCGTGCCGTTCGCCGTGGAAGCGGTCGTCTTCGTCGTGGTGACCGCCGTGACCCTGGCGTCGCTGCGACCCACGGTGATGCGGCGATTCGAGCACAAGCCCGTCGTCAACCTCGCCGCGCCGGCGCCGAGCAGCCTCGCCAACATGACCGGCTTCGTCGAAGACGCCGTCGGTGACGAGGGCCACCCCGGTCGCGTGAAGATCAAGGGTGAGTCGTGGCGCGCGGTTACCGATTGGCCGTCGCCCATCGTTCCCGGTGTGCAGATCAAGGTGAAGAAGGCCTACGGCACCACGCTCTGGGTCGAGCCGATCTAATTAGTTGGCCCGACTGACGGGGTCGCTGAGGCGACGTCGGACATCACGCTGCGGATCGCCTGGGCCGCGCCGAGCAGGGCCGCGCTCTCGGCGGGAATGATGAGTTTGGTGTTCTCACTCGCGGCGAACTTCGCGAGCGTGTCGAGCTGCAAAATGGCGATGAGCTCGGGACTGGGGGACTGCTGGGTGATGGCGGCGTAAACGTTGGAGATCGCTTGGGCGCGACCCTCGGCCTCGAGGATCAACGCCTGGCGCGTTCCCTCGGCACGCAGAATGGCCGACTGCTGCGCGCCCTCGGCCTCTTTGATGGCGGCCTGTCGCTGGCCGTCCGCGACGTTGACGGCCGACTGCTGTTGACCCTCGGACTCGAGAATTCTCGCTCGCTTCTCCTGGTCGGCTTGCTTTTGGAGCGCCATGGCTTGGAGAATCTGGTCGGGCGGGGTGATCTCGAGGACCTCGACCCGGTTGATGCGCACGCCCCACTTGTCAGTCGCTTCTTCCATTTGGGTCTGGAGCAAAGAGCCGATGCGCTCGCGCTGGGAGAAGGCCTCATCCAGGGTGATGCTGCCGAACACCGCGCGCACCGAGGTGCGAGCGAGGTTGTCGACGCTCACGAGGTAATCCGAGTTGGTAAAGAGGGCGAGGCGCACGTCGACGACTTGACTGAAGATCGTCGCATTGACGATCACGGCGACGTTGTCGCGGGTGATGACCTGTTGGCGATCCCCGGTTCGCGGCGTCTCGCGAACGTCGACGATGCGCATCTGCTCGATGTACGGGAAGATAAAGGTCAGACCCGGATTCTTGATGTCCTTGAACTCACCGAAACGCGTGACGACGCCCTCGAAGCCCTGCTGGACAATGCGCACGGATTTCGTGATCGTGGCGATAACGAGCAAAACGATGACGGCAGCGATGATTGCGAGCACAATTCCCATGACCATGACGCCTCCGGATTCCTGCCGCACTCCCGAACGTCGCGCAGTGCCGCTACGGCGGAGTGTACAGGCACCTCCCTGGTCTCGCGCGAAATGAGCCAATGGCTTTCAAGTCGGCGCGGACGAGGTGAAGTTGGTGCTTACTGGCGTTGGGCACTACTTGGCGAGCACGGACTTTGGCGCTTCAGTCAGGTGGTGGGGCTCAATGCGCGCTCGTCCCCGGCCGCCGGTGAGACGACGTAGGTCGAGGCCGTAGCGCATGAGCTCGGCCTCGGGTACGTGGGCGACGATGACCGAGTCACCTTCGTCGTTCTGTGTGGTACCAATCACGCGGCCCCGACGGCTCGAGAGATCGGTCAGGACGTCGCCGAGGTACTCCGCGGGCACCGCCGCCTCCACCGCCATGATCCGCTCGAGCACCGCGGTGCCAGACTGCTCGAGCGCCGCACGCAGCGCGAAGGACCCGGCGGTCTCGAACGCCGCTTCGGAGGAGTCGACGCTGTGGGCCTTGCCGTCAAAGAGCGTGGCGCGCAGGCCCACGACCGGTTGGCCGTTGGGCCCGCCGTGAGCCATCGCCCGCTCGATGCCGTTGCGCACGGCACTGATGTACTGGCGCGGTACGGCGCCGCCGACGACGGCGTCGACGAACTCGAAGTTCGACATCGGGTCGAGCGGCTCCACCGTGACGTTCACTACGGCGTATTGACCGTGACCCCCGGTCTGCTTCTTCAAACGGCCCTCGACCGTCGCCGGCGCGAGGATCGTCTCGTAGAGCGGTACCCGCGGCGTCTCGGTCGTGAGGCTGAGGCTGAATCGACGCCGCAGGCGCTCCAGGGTGACCTGAAGGTGCATCTCGCCCATGACGTCAATGACGAGGTGCCGCGAGATCGCATCGTGGCGCACGGCGAGGGAGGTGTCCTCCTCGGCGAGCCGGTGCAGCGCGGTCGAGAGCTTCTCGTCGTCGCTCGCGGCACCCAGCACGGCGACCGACATCGCCGGGGTGCGTCGCACGGTGGGAACCGGTTGGAGGTTGCGCCCGCGTCGGGTCAGGATGTCACCGACCAGCACGTGGCTCAGTTTCGCGACGGCGATGACGTCGCCGACCACGGCGCGATCGGTCGGGGTGATCTTGGCGCCAACGAGGTAGCCGATGCCGTGGAGTCGCTCCTCGGTCTGGGTTCGCGAATTGGTGAGGTTCAGGTCACCGCTCACGGTGCCCGAGACCACCTCGAAGACGACGATGCGGCCGACGTAGGGGTCGACGATTACCTTGAAGGCGCGCAGGACCACGTCGGCTTCGGGGTCGCGCGCGAGCGTGACGGGCTCGCCATCCTCAACGGCAGGAATGGGCCGACTCTCGGCGATCTCGTCGAGCAGCGAGATCAGCCGGTCGACGCCGACGCCACGAATCGCCGAGCCGAGCACGACCGGGACGATGCGACCATCGGCCATCAGGTGGCCCAGGGTTGTCTCTAACTCATCGAGGTCGGGCTCGTCGCCCTCGAGGTAGCGCTCGGTGAGCGTGTCGTCACCAACCACGATCGCCTCCAGCAGGCTGGCGCGCACGCGCTGCTCGAGCTCGGCGATGCCTTCGGGCACGGGACCGTGCTCGACGCCCGCGTTGGTGTAGCGCAGCGCCTCGTTGGTGAGCAGATCGAGGACCCCGGTGAATTCGGCACCGACCCCGATGGGTAGTTCCACCGGCGCGAGGCTCGGACCGACCATGTGCTCGAGCGACTGCAGCGTCGCCTCGAAATTAGCGCGTTCGGTGTCCAGAGCGTTCACGAACACGACGACGGGTACGCCGGCCTCGCGGGCCATGCGCCAGAGCACCAGGGTGTCGTTTTGCACCGCGTCAGCGGCGTGCACGACGAGCACTGCGACGTCGGCCACGTCGAGGGCTCGTTCGGTCTCGCCGTAGAAGTCGATGAGACCGGGCGTATCAAGTAACGTGAGCTTGTCGTCGCCGATCCAGACGGGGGCCATAGCGATGGCGAGCGAACTCTGGTGGTTGCGCTCCTCGGGGTCCGTCCCACAGATCGTCGTCCCGTCGGCGACTCGCCCCGGACGTTCGAGGCTGCCGGTTGCGACGAGAATCGCCTCGAGCAGTGACGTCTTGCCCACGCCCGTTCGGCCGAGCAGAGCGACGGTACGGGCCTTGGGGTGGCGAGTGGCCATGACACCTCGATTCGTTGCGTCCTCATGACAACGTACTCCCGACGCGGACCGCGCGGGGTGGTCCCCACCGAGCGAGCCGCGACGATGAAGTGCTCGCCGACCGCGCCGCTCGGCCCGCCACGTCAGGTTCGAAATTCGCCCCTCTCGAACGTCGCGACCGGATCACGAAGTCTCACTTGTTGTCGGGACGCTAGACAATGCCAGACGCGTCTGTGGAACCCACGTCGACCGTGCGCGGAACATACCGAAGGCAACTGCGCCCGCGTGCCGGGGTCTTCGTGGCGACGTGCGGCGTCTCGTTGACGAGCGGCCATCTCGTCCATTGCCGCGAGAAAGACGCAGTCGCGACACGACTGGGCGATACCATTCGGCCATGGCTACCCTCCTTGGACTGCGAACTGTCATCTACCCAACGGAGGACCTCGCCGCGTCGGCGGCGTGGTGGACCGCGTTCCTTGGCTTCGAGCCGTACTTCAACGAAACGTTCTACGTGGGCTTTGACGTCGGTGGCTACGAACTCGGCCTCATCCCCGACGACGAGGGTGGCGACGCCCACGCGTACTGGGGCGTTGACGACGTACGGGCCGCGATCGATCAAGCCCTCGAGGACGGCGCGTCACTCGAGGAGGACGCTAATGACGTCGGTGACGGCATAATCGTGGGTGCGGTCATTACGCCCGACGGCTCCTACGTAGGGTTCATCGAGAACCCGCACTTCGGATCAACGGAGGCCGCAGAGTAACCAGCGGCGTACAGTTAGTGGCAGTCGACCTTGTCTCGAATGAGCGCGCTGCTACCTGGATTGTGCGCGTGGTAGCACGGTTACTGGTGCGTCAGTCGCGCAAGCGTCGATGTCGACAAGGCACGTGTCGATTTGACCGGAATTCGCTCGAAGAGTCCGAAGCCGCCCCCGTGGTGTATCAGGGTGAAGTCTGGTTCAATCTTCTTAAAGAGGCCGGGATAATCGAAACTACTTAACTGCATCGGTAGTAGAAGAAACTGCACGTGCTGAGCTGCTGGCAGTGGCTGGCCACTGTGCTTTTCGAATCCCCAGTAAGACTGAGCGAACGGATTCGGCCACATGTAGATCTGAGGTCGGTGGTCGACGTGCGCCACAATGGGGTACCACGCCGAAACAATGGCATTGGGTGGAAGTGAACGCTCGAGTTGATTGAGTGAACGAACTCCGACAGGACTCACCCAGTTCGGTATGACCGACGTCTCGGAAAATGGTGCGGCAAGAGCGTGAACCATGAGTCCACTCTAGTCCCCTTAGTTATTTAACTGACGAACCACTTGGTACTACGCGATAACCCTTAGATCGCGGGGACATCAAAAACTGCACGTTGATTTGCCGCAACCAAATTCAATCAATTCAACCTGAGCAATCTACACAGACACAAAAAAGCGCTAAAAGGCTTCGAGTCGCGCAATCACAACTCAATATAATAGTAATCACCACCGAAGCATTCAATCTTAACTCAAAGAAAGTGAACAACACTAGGGCCAGACATAACAATAGTTATCGCAATCTAACCAAAATTAGAAGTGCAAACACAATCTCGCCACAAGTAGTGTTGCTAACTCAGCCCGAGGCTGACCAAGAGCCAATCTCGTCGAAAATTATTTCAGAAACGACCCATTCCGAAACGATCGATGACCGAAACTCCAATGGCCTCCGAAATCGACAAAACATACTTCCCCTTAAACCAGAATCTTGATACAATTTTCCGATGCCTCATACAACAGACACAGAAACCCAATCGCAAAACAATGCAATGGCGGCACTAGTAATTGTTGCGGCACGTTTGAGTATTGGCCTACTTGCTGCGAAAATAGCCTTCACATTCTTTAGACACGGGCCATGGATATTCCCATTGAACGAAGTAAATTGGCTTTCGCTCTTTAACCACTGGGATTCCGTATGGTACATCGGAATAGCTCAATCAGGTTATTCATCATTGATGTCCCACGCGTTCTACCCGGTATACCCGTTATTAATACGAGTGTGTTCACCGATTTTTGGTTATATGGGTGCAACACTTGCTGTATCTTGGCTGGCCGCCGTGTTTGCGGTGTGGGGGGTCATTGACATTTCCCAGAGGTTTGCATCGGCTCGCTCGTCGTGGATGGCGGGTTTTCTGCTCGCCTGGAATCCTGTATCGATATTCTTCATTGCTGGATATCCGGAAAGTATTCTGGTCGCTACCATGGTTTGGAGCCTTCGCTTCTGCTTGGATCGGCGATGGATGTCCGCCGCACTACTCGCCGCGGTTTCGAGCGCCATCATGCCTCAAGGCATCGTTGCCGCAATTGTCGTGTCTATTGCCATCATGACAAGCGAACGGCGATGGAAGGTAGTGCTCAAAGCGATGGTTTATGGTGCCATTGGCGAAAGTGGAATCATCTTGTATTTAATTTATTGTTTCATTACGACTGGTAGTGTTCTTGTCAGTCTTAAGGCGGAGAAGATTGGTTGGGATAATCACATAACGTATCCTTTTCATATGCTTGTTGCAATCATAGGGAATCTGCTTAATGGAATTCATTCATCGAATGTCGTTGCTGTTGATCTTGTCAATCTAATGTCAGGAATAATCGGCATAATTGTACTTGGAATATCTGTCATAATGATATTGAAGGATCGGCAGTTGGTTCTACCCGTAGTTCTGTTAACATTAGGAGTGTTAGTGTCAATGAGTACTATTGATCAGTCGCTACAAAATTCTGCGCGATTTACATTTTTCCAAGCACCTCTCTACATAATTGGCGCAGTCCTGATAGATAAAGTGGCTAAAAGTAGCAGAATGGTTATCATGACCCACGTTGTAGCTATCACGGTAGCGGTTTCACTGTTCTACGGAGCATTATTCACTAATGGATGGTGGTTGACTTAACCCGGATGAGCGACGAATGGCATGGCGTACTTGTGAGTGTGCGTGGCCGCAGTGGTGACGGAAGGGTGAGTCTCTTTAGAATTGTGCGCCGCAGTTGTGTTTTACTTTTGTGCAGGAGTGCCTTGTGGAGTGATGTGTGGGAACGGCGTGTGGGGGATGTCGATGATCTAAATGGGCGACGTGTGTGGAACAATGTCGTTGTCAATGGCATGCAAGTCTATTCCGATGATTGCATCTAACATGGGCGATTGTGCGGAGGGCGGTTGCGCTTAAGACGATCTCAGCAGGATGGCTATCGCTTGTCGAGCGTATCTTGTCGTAAGAGATGTCAATCTCACTAATGGGGTATCGTTCTCGGGGATATATTTCTGGTCAGTGGGACTTTACGGATTGTCCGCGCCGGGTCTCTCCACACTGACGCTGCGCGCTCTCCCGACGGCGGGCGGCGCCGTGCGTGACCGCCTCTTGTGCGCCCGACATTGGGTGTGAGGTACTTGGTTTGCTCAGAGGAGTGCCCGACGGCGAATTCCACCGGGCACACGAGTATGAGGCTCCAATATCGGCTGCGCCGTCGTTTGAACAGGAATACAATCTCGTCGAGATAGAGCGGGACGATCTCCCAACCGGAATTGCTCTGATGCGCGCCATGCGCCCAGCGCTTGAAGAGCGAGGCGAGAGCCGTTCGACGCCGGGCCGGTACTGGGCAACCTGAGCATCCGAGGTCGCGGTGCGGACATGCTGGGAGGGACGTCTGCGCAGCGTGGTCACGTAGGGGCACTAGCCGTCGGCGGAGATGATCGGGTTGAGCCTCACCTCGTCACTATGAAGGTCTGAGGGTTGGCATCGATCACCTTTTCCGGAACGGTCATCGGAAATCGCTTGAATCCCCTGTCGGTCATGCGCACTACGGCGAGCCCGATTGGGGCCTCTGTTCCCGGAGCACCGCCCCGCAGACCCTGGGTGAGCCCGGCCAAAAGAGTCTCATCCACCCCAACGTCGCCCGAGAGCAAAGCGGATCTTCGGAAGTGCGCGTGGTTTTGAGATTCGGTCGGTCTGGAATTAGGAGTTGGCGAAGGGCGGGGGCCCTGCAAGTCTGTTGTTTCTCTACGACAACGGATTGGAG
>JAJZBX010000044.1 GCA_021846325.1 Actinomycetes bacterium
ATGCCGTCAGTGCTCGGTGGCATGCTGCTGCTCTTTGGCAGCGGGTTCGCGGCCTACGCCACGGCCGAGACCCTCACCGCCGGCACGGTGACGCTCGCTCCGATACAGATCGGCTCATTGCTCGCGGGTAACCAGCTCGCCGGCCAGGAGAACGTCGGCTACGCCGTGGGTCTGGGGATGTTCGTCGTGCTCGCAGTGACGATGATCTTGTACGGACTGGTCCGGCGAAGGGCGTCCAAGTGGCTTCGCTGATCCCCGACGTCGTCGAAGACGCGCTCGTCACCGTCCCCGGTTCCTCATCGCGCGGCCGACGACTGCCGCGACTGCGGGTCTGGCGGGCGGTCGTGCTCTTCGTGGCGGGCGCGTACTTCCTCATTCCGATCTACGCGGGACTTCGATTCTCCTTCGAGAACGACGCCGGACATCTCTCGCTCTACGCGGTCAAGGCGATCCCCTCGGAGCCCGGTTTCTCGGCGGCCTTCTGGCTCTCGATGCGACTCGCGTTGGTAACCCTCGCGCTCACGCTCGTGTTGATGGTCCCGACCTCGGTCTACGTGCACCTGAAGTTCCCGCGGCTTCGCCGGGTGCTCGACTTCGTCACCATCTTGCCGATCGTGATCCCTCCGATCGTGCTCATCCTGGGCGTCTTGCGCGCCGCACCGCTCTGGCTGCGCGCTTCGCCGTACCTGCTCAGCCTCGTCTACGTGATCCTGTCGATGCCCTTCGTCTATCGGTCCCTCGACGCGGGGCTGAGCGCCATCGACCTAAAAACCCTCGTCGAAGCGTCGCGTTCCCTCGGGGGTAATTGGCTGAACACGCTGTGGCGCGTCGTGGTGCCGAATCTGCGCTCGGCGTTGCTCTCAGCGACCGTGCTGACCCTCGCGCTCGTGCTCGGGGAGTTCACCATGGCGAGCCTCGACCTGTGGACCACGCTGCCGGTATGGATCTACCAGTTCGAGCAGGTCGACGCGCACGTCTCGACGGCGGTCTCGATGGTCTCGCTGGTGGGGACGTGGCTGCTCATTACGCTCATTGTCTCACTCGATCGATCGCAATCACGCCGTACACGAAGAAGGACGAATAACCCGTGACCGAATTAGCCGACGCCAACCGAAACACCGGTCCGGCCCCCACCGGTGCGCGCGTGAGCCTCGATGGCCTCGTTCGGACCTACGGCGCGACGCGGGCGCTCAACGGATTCTCGCTCGCCATCGAGCCCGGCGAGTTCGTTGCGCTGCTCGGTCCGTCGGGCTGCGGCAAGACGACCGCGCTGCGCGTGCTCGCCGGCTTCGAACGACTCGACAGCGGGCAGGTCACGGTCGACGGGCGCGACGTCAGCAAGATCAGCGCCCAGCATCGTGACATGGGGATGGTCTTTCAGAGCTATTCGCTCTTTCCCAATATGAACGCGCTCAACAACGTGGCCTTCGGCCTGCGAATGCGTCACCAGCACGCGGCCCAGCGTCGAAAGAAGGCCGGCGAGCTCCTGGAACTGGTGGGACTGAGCGACCAGGCGGCCAAGTACCCCCACCAGATGTCCGGTGGTCAGCAGCAGCGCGTGGCGCTCGCCCGCGCGCTCGCGATCGAGCCGCGAGTCCTGCTCTTGGACGAGCCGCTCTCGGCGCTCGACGCCAAGGTGCGCGCCGAGTTGCGTGACCAAATCCGCCAGCTGCAACAGCGACTGGCGATCACCACCGTCTTCGTCACCCACGATCAGGAAGAGGCGCTGTCCATGGCCGACCGGGTCTGCGTGATGTCCGAGGGACGCGCCGAGCAGACCGCGACGCCGGCGGCGCTCTACTCGCGTCCGACGACGCCGTTCGTCGCCGAGTTCGTCGGCGTCTCGAGTCGGGTACCGGTTGAACCGGTCGACGGTTCGGTGTTGCTCTTCGGTGATCGGTGTCGCGTTCGCGCGAGCGACGTCGGCCTGCCCGACGGCGAGGTCGACGCACTCCTGAGACCCGAGGACGTGACCATCACCCTCGACCCGGCGGCCAAACCATTCGTCACGCACAAGAGTTTCCTCGGGGCCACCACTCGCGTGATCGTCCAGGTCGACGGCGTCGCGGTACGCGTCGACGTTCGCAGTGACGTCGCCGCCGACATCGAGTTGGGCGCTCGCGTGGGCCTTTCGGTGGTCTCGCGAGACGTGCTCGTGGCCCGGCGAGCGCCAGCGAACCCGGGATCCGGCGAATAGGTCGGACGCGCCGTTCACGCTGTGAATCGTCGTGACCATGTCAGCGGCGCACGGTCGCGAGTGTGTAACTTGGGGATTCAATGGAGTCAAACCTCGGGCCGTCACTTCTCGAACTCGATCGTGTCTCGGTCCACTTCGGCGGACTGCACGCGCTGCGCGCCGTCTCCTTTTCTGTCTCCTCGGGTGAGATCGTCGGACTGATCGGACCCAACGGTGCCGGCAAGACGACGGCCTTTAACGTGGCGTGCGGGTTCGTGCGTCCGTCATCGGGCCACGTCCACTACGGCGCGGCCGGTCGCTCCAACGTGCACCCGAGTGAACTCGCGCGCATCGGCGTCGCTCGAACGCTTCAGGGCGTTGGGTTGTTCCCGCACTGCACGGTGCTCGAGAACGTGATGGCCGGTGGGCACATTCGCGCCGGCGGGGACTTCATGACGAGCCTCTTCGCGCTGCCGCGAGGCGTTCGCAGTGAGCGCCAACTTCGTACTTCGGCGCTCGCCATGCTCGAACGCCTCGGCGTGGCCGACGTCGCAACACAGATGCCGAGCGCGATTCCCTACGGTGTGGCAAAGAAGGTCTCGGTGGCGCGCGCGCTGATGAGCGAGCCCAGCCTCTTGATGCTCGACGAACCGGCGTCGGGACTCGACGAGGCCGAGCTCGAGGAGTTCTCGGCTCTGATCGGTGAACTCCGCTCGTCGATGGGGGTGCTGCTCGTCGAACACGACATGGAGTTCGTCATGCCACTCGTGGACCGACTCGTCGTGCTCAACTTCGGCGAGGTCATCGCCACGGGTTCGGCTGACGAGATGCGCGCCCACGAGGCCGTGATCGCCGCCTACCTCGGAGTCGACGAGTGATCCGCGTCGAGGGCCTCTCGGTCGCCTACGGCGCAGTCCAGGCGTTGCGCGACGTCTCCTTTAGCGCCGAGACCGGGGCGATCACCGCCGTGCTCGGCGCCAACGGTGCCGGCAAGACGACGTTGCTGCGCACGATCAGCGGACTGGTCACCCCGCGTTCGGGGACCGTGTCACTGGATGCGACGACTCTGACCGGTGAACGGCCCGAAGACATCGTGCGACGCGGCGTGGGTCACGTGCCCGAGGGGCGCGGGGTGATCGCCGAGTTCACGGTGGAGGAGAACCTCCGCCTGGGCGCCATGATCTCGAAGGTGACGCTGCGCGACGCGCTCAGCCAGCAGTACGAATGGTTCCCGGTGCTCGGCGAGCGGCGCAAGCAGGCGGCCGCCACCCTGTCGGGGGGCGAGCGCCAGATGCTCGCCATGGCGCGCGCCCTGATCGCCCAACCGTCGGTGCTGCTGCTCGATGAGCCCTCGCTCGGTCTCGCGCCACTGGTGACGGCCCAACTGATGCACACCGTCTCGGATCTCTGCACGTCGAGCGGCCTGACGGTGATCCTGGTCGAGCAGAACGCGAAGTCGGCGCTGCGTATCGCCAAGCGCGCGGTCGTGCTCTACCTCGGACGGGTCGTCGCCGATGACGTCGCCGCGGCCGTTGCCGAGGACGATCAGTTGCGCCAGTACTACCTCGGGATGGTGAAGTGATGAGTTCCTTCCTCACGTCGCGAAACGTCGCCGACGTCCTGAACGGCATCACCAACGGGGTGATCTACAGCCTCGTCGCGCTGAGCCTGGTGCTCGTGTGGCGCTCGACGAGAATCCTCAACTTCGCCCAGGGCGCGATGGCGATGATCGCGACCTACGTCGGATTCGCGGCGCTCGCGCCGTCGACCAACTACTGGGTCTCCATGGCGGTCGCGATCGTCGCGGGGCTCGTCATCGGGGGCCTCACCGAACGGGTGATCGTGCGCGGCCTCTACGGCAAGCCCGAGATCAACCCGGTCGTGGCGATGGTCGGGTTCCTGCTGGTGCTGGAGTCGGTCGCGGCGGCCATCTGGTCGACCTCGTCGCGCGGACTCCCGACGCCGTTCTCGATGGTGGACTGGCAACTCAACCACAAGCCGGTCGCGATGTCGCCCTTCGCGCTCTACGAGATTGTCACCGCTCTGGTGGTGATGATCGTGATCGCCGCGCTCTTTCAGTACACCAAGCTCGGCCTGCGACTGCGCGCCGCCGCCATCGCACCCGAGGTCTCACGCCTGCTCGGTGTGCGGGTGGGCAGGATGCTGACCCTGGGCTGGATGCTCTCCAGCGCCGTCGGCGCCGTCACGGCGGTACTCGTGGCGTCGAACTACTTCACCGGTCTGACTCCCACCGCGATGGACGGGGTCTTCGCCTTCGGCTTCATCGCCGCGGCCATCGGGGGACTCGACAGTCCCGTCGGCGCGCTGCTGTCGGGTATCTCGCTCGGGATCATCTTGCAGTTCGTCGGCGACTACCTGAACTCCAACGCCATCATCCTCGTGGCGCTCGGGATGCTCATCGTGTCGCTCATGGTTCGTCCGAATGGCGTGTTTACGCGCTCGGCCCAAAGGCGGGTGTGATGCGCGGCGTGCGATGGAACCAACGGGTCGTCGGCGCAACGGCGGTCGGAGTCGCCGCGGTGCTCGCGTCCTGGCTCGGTGTGGGGACCGCTCGGGCGGCGACGGGGCTGAGCGTCGCCGCCGTGATCCTCGTCGCGGGCTTGAGCGTGATCTCCTCGGCAGAACTACGTCGTAACCACCCCGTCGTGGCGCGCGCGGCGATCAGCGTGGTCGCCGTTGACGTCTCACTCGTCGTGACCGGCTTCTTCTCATCGACCGTCGACTCCAATCTCGCCATCGGCGCGGCGATGTCGATCGTGCTGCTCGGGCTCTCGTTCCTCACCGGCTCGTCGGGACAGATCTCGATCGGCAACGGCGCCTTCATGGGCGTGGGGGCGTTCACGGTCGCCGTCTGGGCCAACCATCACCGGACGACGCCAATCGCCGTTGTGCTGATCTTGGCGGTGGTGGCCGGAGCGCTCGTCGGACTGCTGATCGGCCTGCCCGCGACGCGACTGCGCGGACCGTACCTCGCCGGCATGACCCTCGCGTTCGCGGTCGCCTTCGGGGCGGTGCTCAACCTGTTCGGCACGTGGACCGGGGGCGACTCGGGGCTGCAACTGCCCTACGCGGTCAACGCTCCAACCTGGGTCGTGCATTTCTTCAGGCCCGGAACCTCGTCGCTCACGACCAACAGCGTCTGGCTCGTCGACGTCACGATCATTACCGCCGGAATCGCCCTGTTCTTCATGGCGAACCTCTTCGCGAGCCGCACCGGTCGAGCGATGAGACTCGTGCGGGACAATGACGTCGCGGCCGAATTGGTCGGCATCTCGCTGCCGCGGGCGCGCGTCATTGCCTTCATCGTCTCCGCCGCGTACGCGGCGCTCGGCGGTGGGTTGTGGACCCTGATCAACAACGCGGTGACGCCATCGACCTACGGGTTCGCCCTCTCGATCACGATCCTCTCGCTGGTCGTGATCGGTGGCATCGGAACGATTCCCGGGGCACTCATCGGCGGACTGATCTACGCCTTCGCGGCCAACGTGATCGCGTGGTTCACCGCCCACACCGGTCTCAATCCGCAGGGCAACGTCGCGAGCCAGCTCAACGGGATAATTTTTGGCGGTCTATTGGTGCTCACGATCTTGTTCGCGCCAACGGGAATCGCGGGTTTCGTGCGTCACCGGTGGTTGAAGTGGCGCTCGAGGTGAATTGCTACCGCCAACTCCGCGGTCTAGGGTCGGCATCGGGGCTTACGCACCAGTAATTGACAAGCGACCATCCGAAGGGATGGAGGGGGGAGACAAACCATGGAGGTACGACGTACGCGTCGTCTCACGATCAGTGGGTCCGCGCTCGCGCTGACCCTGAGTCTGATCACGATGGGGGCATCGATGGGAACGGCGGGAGCTTCGACGAGGGCGCCCAAGGTTCCGGGGGTGACGGCGAAACAGGTGACCATCGGTGCGACGGTGCCACTGACCGGCATTGCGTCCCAGGGCTACAGCGAGGTCGCCAAGGCTGCCAACGCGGTCTTTACGTGGGTGAACCAGCATGGTGGGGTCAATGGCCGAAAGATCAAGTACGTCATGAAGGACGACTGCTACGGCACGCCCGGATTCGGCTGCACCGGCAACCCGAACACCGTCGCCCAGACCAAGGCCCTGCTCGCCTTGCCGGTCTTCGCGACCGTCGGCTCGCTCGGCACCCCGACCCAGGACTCGGTGCGTGCACTGCTCCAGGCCAACCACGTGCCGCAGTTGTTCGTCAACTCGGGCTCGAGGGACTGGAACAACCCCACGGTCTACCCGGGACTCTTCGGCTGGCAGACCAGTTACACCACGGAGAGCAAGATTCTCGGTCAGTACCTGAACGCGCACTTCGCGGGCCAGAAGACCTGCTTCCTGGGCCAGAACGACGACTTCGGCGCTGACGGCCTCCTGGGCCTGACCTGGGTCGGCATCAAGCCCATCGACTCGGTGATGTACAACGTGGCCGGACTGGTTACGGGCGGAGCGGGCTACTTCACGCCGTTCATCGCGAAGTTCCAATCCGAGGGCTGCAAGGTCGTCGTGCTCGACACGATCCCCGGCGCGACTGACGCCGCACTGGGTAACGCGCTCGCGCTCGGGTACTCGCCGCAGTGGGTCATCTCCAGCGTTGGTGCGGACCCGGTGACGGTGGACGCGGCCTTCGCGGGCAAGCCCTTCCCGGACCCCGAAATCGGTGCGATCTCGTTCTCCTACCTTCCCGCGTCCACGGACACGTCGAAGTGGAATGGCTGGATGCGCAAGGTATTGGCCAACGACAAGACCGACTTTCCGAACTTCACGTCGAGCACGCCGCTTGACGGCAACATGGCCTACGGCGTCGGCTGGGGCGTGGCCTTCGTCGAAGCCCTGAAGGCGGCGGGGCGCAACTTCACCCGTGCGAGTTTCCTGCACACGTTGACATCGACAACGTTCCAGACAC
>JAJZBX010000004.1 GCA_021846325.1 Actinomycetes bacterium
GACGATGGTGAAGCTCACCGAGCCGGTGGGCGCCCCCGCGGTCATCCCGCCCAGGGTCACGACGTCGTAGGCCGTGGTGGCGGTCGAGTGCTGCTGGGTCGAGATCGTCGGGGTGATCGGGGTCGAACTACCGACGCACACCCAGAAGCCACTGATGCCGGCCACGTTGCCACTACCGACGAGCGGCGAGATGTAGTCGTTCGTGAGGCTCGACGAGCCGGTGTAGACGTTGTAATCAGTGCCGCCCTTCACGACGACCCCAATCACGTTGATCGAACTCGGGTACGAGAAGCTCACGTCCTGGATGGGTGTTGAACCCGTGTAGTTGTCGCTGCCGCCGGGGAAGTACGGATCAGTCATCTCCTGGCCAATCGTCCACGAGATGACGTCACCGGCACTGGTGTCACCGTTCGAGAACGAACCGTCTTCGTGTAGTGCGACGGTTCCACCGAGCGCGGCGCACGCTTGTGAGGCATCGTTCTGGCTCGATCCCTGTAACGCTCGAGTATCGTCCGTCGAGGCAGATAGCGATCCACCACTCGCGGCGGCGAAGCCGCTGCCAATTTGGGAGGCGGCGGCAACGATCACGACACTGACAACGGCGGTGCGAAAAACCCGCGGACTTGGTAGATGACGGAACATTCTTGGTACGACCCTTCTGACCGCCAGGTCACTGCACTCCAAGCCCCTGCAGCACACACGCTAGGTAGAACCAGGCATTTTGTCAAATTAGAGGGTCGTCGTTGTGTTTCAATTGTGAATCAAAGTGCTCGACTATGTTCGTCTCGATACGGCGTTCTCGTATTTATCCTTCGCGCACTTAGTTCCAGTGAACCGATTTCACTATGTGTCGAGTCCCTCGAGCACGGGAACTGTTGAACCACGCGGCGCGTTCCTCGCGCAGGTAGCCTCGCGATGTCGGCGCGAACACCAACGACGGAGCCAACGAGGGCATCAGTTCATGAGCAATCACCACGATCGTCCAGCGTCGAGCGACCATCCCGACAACGTCGAGGCGAACGTGGCGAACAACTTCATGGAGCCGACCCCGCTTCCCCGCCGTCGGCGCGCCGGCGAAGACGACGACGCAATTGAGCGCGCCGTCAACGTCGCTCAGCGCTTCGCCGGCGCACGCGCGACGCTGAACGCCAACGGTCCGGGCGTCAGCCTCGATGATGACATCGCGAGTGTCTTTCAAACACTCGCCGACACGGTCGTCGGCCCGTTTTGTCGATGGTGCGTCGTGGATCTCGTTGGCCCGCCTCGACGGCGACTACTCGTTCGCGACGGCGGCGAGGCAACCATCGATGGCGACGCCGACGCGTCCACCGTACTCGGGCGCGTTCCCGGTCTCGATGAAGTTGTCGAGCGAGCAGTCCTCGACGGACGTCGACAGCGCTACCCGGCGCAGGTCACCACGGGACTGCCCTGGTGCATCGTCGCGCCGCTCAGCGTCCACGACAAGATCGTCGCGATCGTCGCGATCGTCCGCGATTCCTCGACGCCGGGCTTTGGACCGATGGAGGCGACCGCCATCGATGAGATCGCGTGGGGAGCCGCCACGACGATTGAGCGTCTCGACCTTCGACGACAGACCGATCGAGCCGTGGCCGTGGCTCATCGCGTCGCCAGTCACCTGCGGGCCCTCATCGCCACGTCGATTGCCCTGCAGGTCGCCGACGAGCGCGACGTGGCAACCGAGATCGTCTCACGCGCCCGATCACTCTTCGACGCGGAGTCAGTGATATTGGTCGACGACGGCCCGCCGAGACGTATCACGCGGGCCGACCGCGACGGTGCCAGCTACGTGGCCGACGAATTCGTACCCGTCGGCGACGATCGTAGTTCCGAGCGTGCCGACGACCGCTGGTTGATTGCGACCGTGCGTGACGCGTCCGGCAACCCCCGCGGTCGACTCGCCATCCTTCGCTCCGCGCCCGGCCCCGACGAAGACGAGGAGATCGCCACGTTGCTCGCCCAGAGCGCGGGTACGGCGTTGTCGGCGAGCGAGCTATCAAGGGTCGTTCGCACGAGCGAGGCGCGATGGCGAGCCCTGGTTGACAGCGCCCCCATAGGTCTCGTCGAAGTCGAGACTGACGAACGCGTGCGCTGGTGGAACCGCGCCGCGGCGTCGATACTGTCGTGGCCGATCGAGCTCGACCCCGACGCTGCACCGATGCTCACCACCGACTTGCTCGTCGCCCTGCGCGGCGTCTGGCGTGAGGCACTCACCGGCGCCGTACCTCGGGCGACCGAACTGCGCGACGTCGCGGTCGCCGGGCGCCCTCGGGACCTCATCGTCTCGGCCCGACTGCTCGAGTCACACGACGAAACGCCCGCGACCCTGCTCACCCTCGTTGACGACGTGACCGACCGACGCCAGATGCGCGAGGAGCTGCGTCACGCCCACACGATGGAGATCCGCGGACTCGTCGCCGGCTCGACCGTGCACGACTTCAACAACCTGCTCACCGTCATCGCCGGCTACGGCGAGCTGCTGGTCGACGAGCTCGACGAGGGGCCCGCCCGCGATGCGGCGACCGCGATCGTGGCGACCAGCACCCGGGCCTCGGCGCTGGCCGGACAGCTCCAGACGATCGGGCGAACGCAGCGCCCCGACTTCGTCGCAGTCAATCCGGCCGACGTGGTCGAGTCGAACCTGGAGGTCATCGAGCGGATCCTCGGTGAGACCATCACGCTGCGCTGGGTGAGCCCCCGCGATGCGCTCTTCGTTCACGCCGACGCCGATCAATTCGAGCAGGTGCTGCTCAACCTGATCATCAACGCCCGCGACGCCATGGCCAACGGTGGTGAGTTGCGTCTCGACCTCGAAGGCGTGCGCGGGGACGAACTCGACGAGCGACACCGCGTCGATCGGTCACTCGCCTACGCACGACTGCGGGTATCGGACACCGGACACGGCATGGATGACGAAACGATGCGCCGCTGCTTCGATGCTCACTTCACGACCAAGGGACCCTTCAACGGCACCGGGCTCGGCCTCGCCGCGGCCCGGCGTTTCAGCGACGAGAGCGGCGGTTCGATCGAGGTCCGTTCACGCGTGGGCGTGGGCTCGACCTTCGAGGTGGTCCTGCCGATCACCGACTCGCCCACCGCGAAGGTCGAGCGTATCGAGCGCTCGTCGCCAGCCAGCGCGCCGCGCGCCGCGACGATCCTCGTCGTCGAGGACGATGAGGCCCTACGCCATCTCGTTGTCCGAGTCTTGCGGCGAAACGGCCACCACGTGCTCGACGCGCCATCGGCCGAGGCGGCCATCGAGCTCCTCGACGACTCGATCGAGCTCGTCCTCAGCGACGTCGTCCTGGGTGGGCTCTCGGGGGTCGACCTCGCCCGTCGGGTCGGCGAGGTGGTCCCGGCCGCGGCGGTGCTGCTCACTTCGGGCTCGGCCGACCGGTCGGTGCTCGACGACCTGGCGCTGGGGGCCAGTGACTTCATCGCCAAGCCGTTTCGCCCGAGCCAGTTGGTCGAGCGCGTCTACGCGCTGCTCGCGCGCCGGGGACGCTGAACCTCAGGCGTGCTCGCTGGGCTCGAAGCGGTAGCCCACGCCACGAATCGTCGTGATCCATCGAGGGTTGTCGGGGTCCGTCTCGAGCTTGGCGCGCAGCCGACGCACGTGCTCGGTGACGGTCGCCTCGTTCTGCCACTCGTTGGACGACGACCAGACGTGCTCGAGCAGCTGCTGGCGCGTAAAGACCTGACGGGGCGAACCGGCGAAGAAGGCGAGCAGCGCGAACTCCTTGGACGTGAGCTCGACCAACTCGCCGCACAGGGTCACCTCGTAGGTGTGCTCGTTGATCGCGAGATCACCGAAGCGCATGGTCGGTGCCTCGATCTGGTGTTCGGCGACGTTCGCGCCGCTACGGCGCAGCACCGACTCGATGCGCGCCGAGAGCTCGCCGAGCGAGAAGGGCTTGACGACGTAGTCGTCCGCGCCCAACTTCAGACCGGCGAT
This sequence comes from Actinomycetes bacterium, assembly GCA_021846325.1. GTDB lineage: Bacteria > Actinomycetota > Acidimicrobiia > Acidimicrobiales > RAAP-2 > RAAP-2. Next base: position 3,974 of record JAJZBX010000004.1, read on the forward strand.
GCGCTCGGACTCGAGGCCGCGCCCGGTGAGAAAGATGGTCGGCACGTCGCTGACAAAGCGCATCTCGCGCAGGATCTCGCGGCCGTCCTCGTCGCCGAGCACGATATCGAGCAGCACCAGGTCCGGCTCGTGCTGGGCGACGGCGGCGAGTGTCGAGGTTCCGTCGCGGGCCGTAACCACCTGGTAGCCCTCACCCTGCAGGTAGCGCTCGAGCAGGGCGATGACGTCGGCGTCGTCCTCGACCACCAGGACCGTCGTCACGACCGTCCCGTCGTCGATTTCGTTGCATCGTCGAAGCACCGCACCGGCCCGAGTCTACGAAGCAACGACCGCGACGGTGGGATTCTCTGCGACCAGCCACCGACGTGCGCGAGACGTCGCTGCCGACGCGCGAGCGAATTGCGACCTATAAGTACGGCACGACGTCGGCCGCCCAGGTGAAGGTCATCGCCGGCGGCGTCGACGCCGGCTTCTCGATCAGGTCGACGAATGATCCCGAGCCGCCCACGACGGCGAAGCCGACGCCCATCTCGCAGGTCGTCGCACTGAGTCCGACGCCGGGGTTGTAGCCCGGGTCGTAGCCGAGCAGTTCGTCGCGGTGGGCCCAGCAGCCCGCCGCCCCGGCGGTCGTGCAGGCGACGTTCGACGTGGCGGCGGCACTGCCGCCCCAGCCGTCGTCGTACATCCAGATGTAGTCGGCGGCGAGCACCGAGAAGCCGCCCGACCACGCGCCGCCCATCGCCGGGTAGCCCTGCGCGTCGGTCGCGATCGCGAAGCCGGCGGCGATCGCGGGGTCCTGGTTCGAGCTCGCGGCGCGCTGGGCCGCGGCGCTGAGGGCGGCGTTGATGCCGAGGTAGGGCGCCAGTCCGCGCGCCGTGCGCTCGAGGTTCGCCACGACGAAGAGCTGCTCGGCGGTCGTGAGGCCGTACCAGTTGCTCGGCAGGGTCATCGGGCCGAGGTGCTCGACGGCTCGGGCGTTATTGATCGCCGACAGCACGTAGTTCGTACAGGCCGGGTCGTTGGCGAAGGCCGGCCACGTCAGCGTCGACGTGAGACACGGGTTCGCGCACGACCACGTCGAGCCGGTCTGCGTGCAGTTGCCGGCCTGCAAGAAGTCGGGACTCGGCGCGATATTGACCGGCGGGTTGAGGTGCGTAGCGAGCGTCGCCGCCGCGCCCGACGCGGGGGTGACGGCGGGCGCGGGGGCGACGGGCCGGGCCGGGGCGCGCTTGGTCGGCGTGGACGAGCGTCCCGGCGACGGTGTGGCGCGCGACACCGGGGAGACCGTTGCGACCTGGGTGCTCGCCACGTGGGTCGTGGTCGCGACGGCCACGGTCGCCACCGACGCCGTCGGACGACCCGCGGCGTGGGCGGTCGCGCCGGTCGCGGGCGTCGACCCGTGCGACGTGACAAGACGCGGGCTCGGGTTCGTTGCGGGTGAGGCCGCGCGCTTGGTCGGCTTGCTTGGGCTGATCGTCGAGGTGACTGACGATGTGTACGCTCCGCGCGAGCCGACCGCGGTCGTGCGCACTGACGCGAGTGCGACCTCGCCCGTAGAGGTGACGCTGATCGACGAGGACCTCTGGCCCGTGGCGGTAACGCCCGACGAGGGGGCAATCACCAGGGCGCAGGTGCCCAGCACCAACGCCGCGACGGCCAACGAGAGCGCGACGCGGCCCAAGCCAACCTTCGTTGTCGTCGCTCCTGAAAAACGCTGCCCTTGCGTAGTGAACTGCACGTTTTCCAGTGTCGAAAACGAAATCCACAGCCCGATCCAGGGATCGTCAACTTCCGCTCAACTCTCCACCGGTGCGTTCGACGTGGAAAGTCGGGACCGCCAAATGAGTGCAACATTCGTCACGACAATGCTCACCCCAGCCCAGCGTCCCCAGTAGTTTCGAGACGTGGCCCTTTCACGCAAGGGCATGCTAGAGAAGGGCCACCCCAGCCGAAGCCGAGTCACTCCGCGAAATGCGGGGCCAGCGCGAGCATGACACGAGAAATCGATGTTTCGGCTGACTTGTCGCAGGTTTGAGCGTGATTTGTATGACTGTTGTGCGTTTCTCCGTGGGACCAACGTCATCACGTGTCTCACCTCGAAGCGTCACCGCCGCGCACTTGAGGTGCGAGAACCATTGAACGCAACCTCCGGCACGAACCGAGCGAGTGTTGCCCTGCTAAATCCGTTGCGGTCAGTCGCGCCGACGTCTTGGGGCCCGAGTGGGCTCGCGACGACGGGCCGGGCAACACCATCGCGCGGGAACGGGTTCGCCAAGGATGCGAAGCACGAATCGCTGGCTCAGCGCGACGTCGCGTTCGCGCGTCGCGTTGCGCTACCTCGGCGAACCGAGGCACCGTAACGTCGGCCCCGCCGATCGGGTCGGGGTGCCTCGACGTCTTCAACGACGTCGTGACCGTTCCCACTGAAAACGAAGTCTTCATCGATGAGTCGCGACACGTCCTCACCGGGGGCTACGAGCCCAACGAGCCGGGCTTCGCATCGTCGGCTTCGGTGCAACGGTTCACCATGACGTGAAAGGTTTCAAGCGCAGTCCCAACGGGATTCGAACCCGTGCCTCCACCTTGAGAGGGTGATGTCCTAGGCCACTAGACGATGGGACCCTGAATCGACGGCGTACCGTCGCTTCGCTCGGGGGCAAGGATTCGAACCCTGAATAACTGGACCAGAACCAGTTGTGTTGCCGATTACACCACCCCCGAAGGGCTTGGCAATCCTACCCGAGCCCGCCGACTACCCGCCAACCGCGAGCGGCAGGTGCAGACCCTGCGACCACGAGCTGAGCGTGCCGTAGCCGATCAGGCGACCGAGTCCGACCGCGATCGTCTCCTTTAGGTAGTAGGGCCACAACGAGAAGCTGGTCGTCGGCGAGTGCGCGACCGGCGCGGGCAGCGGGATGAGACCTTGACTCGACGCGTTGGCCATCGCGCGATCCTCGTGGAAGGGGTCGGTCACTACCAGCACCGTCGTGAGGTGACGGGCGCGCAACTGACCGGCGACCGACGAGACGTTCTGCCAGGTGTCGTCACCGCCACCGACGATGATGTGTCGCGCCGCGACGCCGTGGGCCTCGAGGTAGGTCGCCGACACGCCCGCCTCGGTGTAGTGATCCCCCGGCCGACTGCCGCCGGTGACGGCAATCCACCCCGCACGGTGCGCGTCGTAGAGGGTGAGGGCCTCGTCGAGACGGGCCGCGAGCTCCGGCGAGGGCCGACCGTTCAGCTCGGCGGTGCCAAAGACGAGGATCGCCTGGGCGTTCGCACTCGAGTGGTGACGGCCGGTGAGCCAGATCTGGACGAAGGTGACCGCGAAGTACAGCACGATCACGCTCAGCAGCGCGCTCGCGATGCGCAGCGCCAGCTTGAGCGGCCAGAAGATCACGCGCGCGCCAGGGCCGCTCGCAGGCGACGTAGCACCGTCTCGCGTCCGAGTAGCTCGAGCGATTCGAAGAGCGGCGGCCCGACCAGCGAGCCCGTCACCGCGCAGCGAATCGGCGCCTGGGCCTTGCGCAGCGTTAGGCCGAGGGCGCCACCGAGCTCGGCGGTCGCCGCGTGCAGTTCGTCACGCGACCACTCGAGTTCACCGAAACGCTCGATCGCGACCGCGAGCATCGTCTGGCCGAGGGGATCCGCGCCGATGACCTTGGCGAAGGCCGCCGCGTCGAGGTCGACCTCGGTGAAGAAGAAGGCAACCATCGGAACCACCTCGGCGAGGGTGGCGACGCGCTCGTGGACGAGGGGGGCGACGCGCGCGAAGCGCTCGGGGTCGAACTCGTCTTCGCGCCACGGGGGCGCCGTCGCGGGCCGCCAGGGGCTCGACCACGGCGCGACCCAGGGGCGCGCCGCCTCGATGAACGCCTCTGGGCTCAGCGCGCGCAGGTACTCACCGTTGAGGTGAGTGAGCTTTTGCACGTCGAAGAAGGCCGGCGAGTGCGACACGTCCGCCAGGTCGAACTGGTCGACGAGAACCTCACGACTGACGATCTCCTCGCCGCCACGGGGGCTCCAGCCGAGTAGGGCGAGGTAGTTCACGAAGGCCTCGGGCAGGTAGCCCTGGTCGCGGTAGGACTCGACGGCGACGGGGTCCTTGCGTTTGGAGAGCTTCTTGCGCTGCTCGTTCACGAGCATCGGCAGGTGGGCGTAGGCGGGCACGCCAACCGGCTCGACGCCGGCGCAGTCGTTGAGGGCCCGCCACATCAGGACCTGCTTGGGTGCCGTGGGCAGCAGGTCCTCGCCGCGGATCACGTGGGTGATCTTGGCCGTACGGTCGTCGACCAGGTTGGCCAGCGCGTAGAGCACCACGCCGCTCGGTCGCACGACAACGAAGTCGTCGTAGCTCGCGTTGGCGAAGGTCACGTCGCCGCGCACGAGGTCGTGGACAACGGTCTCGCCGTTCTCGGGCACTCGAAAGCGCAGCGCCGTGCTCGCCGAACGCGCGAGGCCGCGCTCGCGACAGAATCCGTCGTAACCGGGGCGCGAACCCTCGCGACGCGCGTCCACCGCCTCGCGCGTGCAGTCACAGGCGTAGAGGTAGCCGCCGGCGTAGAGGGCCTCGGCCGCGGCGACGTGGTCGGCGAAGAGGCTCGACTGCAGCACCGGGCCCTCGTCGAAGTCAAGGCCCAGCCAGGCCATCGCCGAGAGGATCCCGTCGCGCCATTCGTCGCGGTTGCGCTCGACGTCGGTGTCCTCGATGCGCAGCACGAAGTCGCCGCCGTGGTGGCGCGCGAAGAGCCAGTTGAACAGACTGGTGCGCGCCGAGCCGACGTGGAAGTAGCCGGTCGGCGACGGGGCGAAGCGAACCCGAACGGCGCTCACTCGTCGAGTGAGAGGGCGCCATTGGGACAGCTCGCGACGGCCTCGCGCACGCGCTCGAGGAACTCGGGTCCGGGGCTGTCGTTGAGCACGTACATGAAGCCGTCGTCGCGCACCTCGAAGATCTCGGGGGCGATGCCCATGCAGACGGCGTTGCTGGTGCACAGGTCGTAGTTCACGGTGATCTTCATGGCGCTCCTTTTACGCCCATGGTACCCGTCGACTGCGCCGCCGACGCTGCCTACACTCGAAGCGACGGGAGGACCCATGGAACAGCGCTCGATCGGCTCGCTGTCGGTCTCGGTGGTCGGAGTCGGCTGCAACAACTTCGGCGCGCGCCTGGACGCGCGCGCCACCGCCGCGGTCGTCCACGGGGCGCTCGACGCGGGCGTGAACTTCTTTGACACCGCCGACGTCTACGGCGCGACCCAGTCCGAGGTCTACCTCGGTCGCGCGCTCGCCGGCCGACGCGACGAGGCGATCATCGCAACCAAGTTCGGCATGCCGATCGACGACGCGCGCTACGGCGCGAGCCCGGCCTACGTGCGCGAGGCCTGCGAGGCGTCCCTGCGCCGGCTCGGGACCGACCACATCGACCTCTACCAGTTGCACTACCCCGACGAGGCCGTACCGATCGCCGACACCCTGGGCGTGCTCGCCGAGCTGGTCGAGTCGGGCAAGGTCCGCGAGATCGGCTGCTCGAACCTGACGGCCGACCAGCTGCGCGCGGCGCGCGGCGCGGCCGGCGAGGGCCCCACCTTCGCCTCGATACAAAACCAGTACTCGCTGCTCGCGCGCGAGGTCGAGCGCGACGGGGTCCTGGACGCCTGCGCCGAGCTCGACGTCGCCTTCTTGCCCTACTACCCGCTCGCGAACGGGCTGCTCACCGGGAAGGTTCGCCCCGGCGAACCGGTGCCCGAGGGAACCCGGCTCTCGCTCATGTCGACCGAGCGCAGCGTCCACTGGCTGTCGGACACCTTCCGGGCCCGGGTCGCGACGCTGCTCGAGTACGCGGCGTCGATCGACGTGGCGGTCCTGACGCTCGCCTTCTCGTGGCTGCTCAGTCGCGAACCAGTCGCCTCGGTCATCGCCGGTGCCTCGAGTGCCGACCAAGTGCGCGCGAACGCCGGCGCCGCGGTGACGCTCGACCCGGCGGTCGTCGCGCGCCTCGACGAGCTCACCCGCTCCTGATCAGGCCGTTCGCCGAACGAAATAAGACGCTTCACAGGGTCACGGGCGCCCCTGACGGACCGGTGGCGCCGACCCCGACTTACCATGCCCCTCAGTGGCCATGGGCCGCGTTCGAAAGGAGCACCATGCGTCGACAGCTCACTGGACGACGGGGGGCGACGATCGCTCTCGCGGTCGCCTCACTCACGGTGGCGCTGGGCGTCGCCCCGGCCCTGGGCGCGGCGCGCCGCGAGGTCGTAGTCGTGACCCGTCACAACGCGAAAGACGGGACCTACCTCGTCACGACCAAGGGCTTCACGCTCTACACCGACCGGGCCGACCGGGCCGACCACTCGAACTGCAACGGCTCGTGCCTCGCACTGTGGCCGGCCCTCACGGTGCCCAAGGGCGTCGTGCCCGTCGGGCGCGGCGTCGCCGGTCTCGGCGTCTTTCGTCGCACCAACGGCACCTACCAGGTGACCTGGCACCGCCGTCCGCTCTACCGGTGGACCTCGGACAAGCGGCCCGGCCAGGTGACCGGCCAGGGCATCGCCGGCTTTTCGGTCGCCGTGCTGAAGGCCCCGGTAAAGAAGCCGACGACCACGACCACCACGAAGTCCTCGGGCGGCTACGGCTACTGATCAACCCGCGAGGTGCCTCGGTGGTAGGTCTGACAACCGCGCTGAGCGGATTAGACCGCGACACCCGCGCTTATCGACGCGCAGACGCCGTCCGTGCGAGGCAGGTAGAGGGGCGTGTGATACCACGCGACCGACCAGTGCATGGTGAACGCGGGCTCGCCGGGCGTGCCGCTCACGACCGTCGTCCCGCTGAGCGGCAGGTCCGTCGCGCGATCGATGACGTCGGTCTCCGTGGCGACGTGTCCCTTGCCGGCGGGGTAGGTCGAGATCACCACCTCGTTCGGCCCGACCCGCTTCATCGAGCGAAAGTCGCCGCCGAGGCCGTAACCCGAGGGGACGCCGACCTTGGTGTAACTAGCTACGGGGCCGTGCACGAGACCATCGCAGGGTTGCATGATCGTCTGGTGTTGGGGTGGCGTGGTGGTCGCCACCGCACCACCGAATAGCTCCACCTCGCCGCGCGACGAGAGCACCTCACCGAAGGGGCTGAAGGTCGGTCCATGTCCGCCCCAGGTCATCGTGTCGGTGACGAAGGTGATCCGTCCGTGACTCGCACCCACGAAGAACGTGTCGTCGATCGGGTAGTAGCCCGGGTGGGGCCACGACCAGCTGTAGACGCTCCAGCCGCCCTTGGGGAGCAACTTCAGCCGGTCCAACGGCGCCGACGCGCTGTAGGTGTACTCGGCGCCGTCGGCCGCGCGAGTGGCGGCGACGACCTGGCGGAAGTAGGCGATGACGGCCCGGTTGCCGGTGGGTGCCACGTGGGCAACCAGCCGCTCACTCGTGCGGCCCGCTCGCTCGACCGTGGCGCTCGCCGCGCCGGCCACCCCGATACTCGACAGCACCACCAGTACCGCCACGAATCGCGAAGTTTTCATGATCAACCCCCCACGTCGACGTCAAGGGCCACAGTAGGTGATCGGCATCGAGCGCGCGAGGGCGCCCTAGCTCGCCTTCACGGCGGCGACCATCTTGGTCAGGGTGTCCTTGGCGTCGCCAAAGACGAGCGTCGTCTTGGGGTTATAGAGCAGCTCGTTCTCGATACCGGCGAAGCCCGGGCGCATCGAGCGCTTGAGGAAGACGACGTTCTCGGCCAGGTCGGCGTGGATGATCGGCATCCCGTAGATCGGCGAGGTCTTGTCGTCGGTCGCGGCCGGGTTCACGGTGTCGTTCGCTCCCACCACGAGACAGACGTCGGCCGTCTGCAGCTCGGAGTTGGCCTCGTCCATCTCGACCAGCTGCTCGTAGGGCACGTTCGCCTCAGCCAGCAGCACGTTCATGTGGCCCGGCATGCGACCGGCCACCGGGTGGATGCCGTAGAAGACCTCGATGCCGCGCTTCTCGAGCTCGTCGGCCAGTTCGCGCAGGACGTGCTGGCCCTGGGAGACGGCCAGTCCGTAACCGGGCACGAAGACGACCCGGCTCGCGAAGCCGAGCAGGATCGCGATGTCCTCGGGCGTGCCCGAGCGCACGCTTCGCCCGTCGGCGCGCTGGGTGTCGCCACTGGCGGTGACCGTCGCGCCGAAGGCGGAGAACAGAATGTTGGGCAGGCTACGACCCATGGCCTTGCTCATCAGACGCGTGAGCAAGATACCCGAGGCGCCCACGAGGGTGCCCGCGACGATCAGCAGGTTCGAGCCCAGCGTGAAGCCCGAGGCCGCGACGGCGAGGCCGGTGAAGGCGTTCAGCAGCGAGATCAGCACGGGCACGTCGGCCCCGCCGATCGGCAGCACGAAGATCACCCCGAGCACGAAGGCGAGGCCGAGCAGCACCCAGAGCAGCGGCTCCGATGACGTGACCAGAATCGTCACGATCAGCGCGAGCGACGCGAGGCCGACGACGCCGTTGATGACCTGCTGACCGGGGTAGGTCACCGGTCGACCCGTCATGAGCTCCTGGAGCTTCGCGAAGGCGATCGCCGAACCGGCGAAAGAGACCGTGCCAATCAGCACGCCGAGCAGCACCTCGAGGATGACGTAGGTCGCCGGGTGGGTCGACTTGATGTGGACAAACTCGGTGATCGACACCAGTGACGCCGCGCCGCCGCCCACGCCGTTGAAGATGGCGACCAGCTGGGGCATCGCGGTCATCTTCACGAAGCGCGCCACCGGCACCGCGACGATCAGGCCGATGAACATCGCGAGCAGCATCAGGGGCACGTGGTAGAGGGCGTGGCCGTCGACGTACTTGAAGAAGGTCGCCACGATCGCGACGAGCATGCCGAAGGCGGCGACCATGTTGCCGTAGCGCGCGCGCTTGGGGCTGCCCAGGCCCTTCAACGCCAGCACGAAGGTCGTCGCCGAGAAGAGGTAGAGCAGGTCGATGAGCGTTTCGCGACTCACGGAGCCACCTCGTCCTTCTTCTCGACCGCCTTGGCGGTCTTGGGCTTGAACATCTCGAGCATGCGGTCGGTCACGACGAAGCCGCCCACCACGTTGAGCGTGGCGAGGATCACCGCGAGAAAGCCCAGCACCTCCTGCAGATTCGTGGTCGCGCCCCCGAGGATGAGCATCGAGCCGACCAGGATGACGCCGTGAATCGCGTTAGAGCCACTCATCAGCGGCGTGTGCAAGATGCTCGGCACCTTGGCGATGATCTCGATGCCGACGAAGATCGCCAGCATCAGCACCGTCGCGTACTGCAGCAGGACGTTACCCATTACGCACTCTCCTTGGGGCTCTCGGGGGGCGTGATCGCGACGAAGGGCACCCCGAGGGCCTCGGCGGTCGCGGCGTGGGCGACGGCGCCCTCGCGCGCCACGGTCACCCCGACGACGACCTCGTCGCTCCAGTCGGGAGCGAGCTGGCCCTTGGCCCCGAAGAGGGCGAGCAGCTTGAGGACGTTGTTGGCGAACAAGAAGCTCGCGTGGGCCCCCATCTGGGCCGGCGGGTTCGCCAGTCCGACAATGCGCACGCCGCCGTGGGTGACGACCTCGCCGGCCACGGTCAGCTCGCAGTTGCCCCCGCCGTCGGCCGCCATGTCGATCACCAGCGAGCCCTCGCCCATCGCCTCGACCATTGCCGTGGTCACCAGGATCGGCGAGCGCCGTCCGGGCACGGCCGCCGTGGTGATCACCACGTCGGCGTTGGCGACCTCACTCACCAAGGCCGCCTGCTGCTGGGCGCGCTCGTCCTCGGTCAGCTCGCGGGCGTAGCCGCCCGCGGCGTCGGCCGTGACGCCGAGTTTGACGAAGGTGGCCCCGGCCGACTCGGCTTCTTCCTTGGCCGCCGATCGCACGTCGTAGGCGCGAACCTTGGCGCCGAGGCGCCGAGCGGTGGCGATCGCCTGCAGACCGGCCACCCCGACGCCCATTACCAGCACCTTGGCCGGCCGGATGGTGCCGGCGGCCGTCGTGAGCAGGGGAAAGAACCGGTCGAAGTAGGTCGCCCCGGCCAGGGCCGCGCGGTAGCCCGAGACGGTCGCCTGGCTCGAGAGGGCGTCCATGTACTGGGCCCGCGAGATCCGCGGCAGCAGGTCGAACGAGGTGATCGTCACGCGCCGCTCGTTCATCGCGCGCACCACGTCGAGGTTGAGCAGCGGCGAGAGGAACGAGAGGTGCAGCGAGCCCTCGGCGAGGCGAGCGACGTCCTCGAGGGTTGGCGGGTTAACCCGCAGCGTCACGTCACCGGTCGCCTGGTCGACCAGCGTCGCGCCGGCCGTCGCGTAGGCGTCGTCGGTGAAGTGGGCGAGCACGCCGGCCCCCCGCTCGACGAGCACGTCCCAGCCGTCACGCGCGAGGGTAGCGACGGCATCGGGCGTGAGTGCGACCCGGGTCTCGCCGGCGCGTGACTCTCTACAGAGCGCAATTTTCATCATTCTTTTCTACCACTCGACCCGCGGGGTCAAATTCGTGCGTCGCCGCTCGACGCGTGAAAGTCGCTAAGGACTTTGGTCACTTCTTCGCTGGCCTCGATCGGGAACCAGTGTCCGTAGCCATCGAGACGCACGTAGGAAAAGCCGTTGGCGCAGTAGCGAGCCGACTCGAGCATCTGACCTTCGCCGAGCGCACGGTCACCGCTCGCCCACACCCCGAGGGTTGTAACTCTCACCGGGGGCAACTGGGGCCCCGGCACCAAGAAGGCGTCGGGCGGCAGGTTCGCGCGGTACCAGTGGAGGTGCGTCGTGAGCTGGCCGTCGCGCTCGAGCTCGGCAATCACCGACGCCGCGCGGGGGTGGCGAAACCACTGGCGCAGCACCTCGTAGTCGTGGTAGCGCAAGAAGGCCTCGCCGACGCCCTCGCGAATGAAGAGCTGGGTGTACCAGCTCTTGACCAGCTGCTCGACGCCGCCCTCGCGAAAGGCCGTCGGGTGGCCAACGGCCAGAGCGGCGAGTGAGGTCACCCGCTCGGGTGCGAACGTCGCGACCGCCCACGCGAGGGCGGCCCCCCAGTCGTGTCCGACCAGGCGAACGCGGTCGAGCTCGGCCGCGTCGAGCAGGGCGAGGACGTCGCCGACGAGGTGGTGCATGGCGTAGGCCGAAACGTCGGCGGGCTTGTCCGAGCGTCCGCACCCGCGCAGGTCCGGCGCGATGACCCGCGCCCCGCGCGCGACCAGGCCGGCCGACACCTCGTCCCACATCGACGCGGTGTCGGGCCACCCGTGCAGCAGCACGACCGCGTCGCCGCGACCGACGTCGTCGGCGACGAGGGTCACGCCGTCACTGGTGCTGGTGAGGACCATGACAAAACCGTAGTAGTAGAACAGGACGATGGAACGCGCGATCGCGACGGTCGCCTCGCCCGTCGGTCGCTGGGGGGTCGAGGGCACCGATCGGGTGATCACGCGCGTCTGGATGCCCAGTGAGCATCCCCGCGCGACCCGCGGCGCCGCGCCCGCGGCCGTCGCCGACGGTGCGCGCCAGCTCGCCGAGTACTTCAGCGGCCGACGACGCAGGTTCACGCTCACCCTTGACGACGTGCCGGCCACCGACTTTCAGCGCGACGTGTGGCGCGCCCTGACGGCGATCGCCTACGGCGAGACCCGCACCTACGGCGACGTTGCGCGCGAGGTGGGCCGTCCGCTCGCCGCGCGCGCCGTCGGCCAGGCCAACCACGCCAACCCGTGGGCGATCATCGTGCCCTGTCACCGGGTGGTGGCGGCCGCGGGTCTGGGCGGCTACGGCGGCGGCCTCGAGGTGAAGGCCTACCTGCTCGACCTCGAGCGAGCGGATGGCCGCGCGACCGAGCCGTCAAGGTTGACCTAGTCAGCGCTCGCCGGCGTCGCGCCGAACTCGCGCCAGCTGCGCTGGGTCAGCGCCGCGAGCACCGCGAGCCCGAGGGCGCCGCCGGCCAGCGGGAAGAAGATCGACGCGCCGACGTGGGCCACGACGACGCCGCCGACGAACACCGAGGCGGGAAAGAGTCCCATGGACGCGAGCATCATGACGCCCATCAGCCGGCCCATCATGGCCGGCGGGGCCCAGCGCTGGAAGAGCGTGATGGTGACCACGTTGGCAAAGCCGTTCATCACGCCAAAGATCGCGAGGGCCACCGCGACCAGCGCCGTGCCGCCGACGTAGGGAACAACCGCGACGGCGACCGCGCTGAATAAGAAGCACCACGACGCGACGAGTGAGGGGCTCGAGATCACCGTGAACCGACCGGCGACGACGGTGCCGATGAGCGCACCGGCCCCGAACGCGGCGATGAGGAGCCCGTAGCCACTCGCCCCGTCGTGCAGAGGACCGTGGACGAGGGCCGGCAGGGCGACCTCGCTCATCCCGCCAAAGCCCAGGTTCGCGGCGACCGTGACGAGCACCATCACCTGGAGGATCCGCTCGGTTCGCAGCAGCCCGAGTACGCTCGCGGGCCGCTCGTGCGCGCTAGCCGTGGCGCTCTCGTGCGACGGGGCGTCAAGCGTCGGCGCGGGTCGACGGGCGCTCGAGCGCACGCCGACCAGTGCCACCACCGAGACGACGAAGGACGCGGCGTCGACGACGAAGGCGCTCGCGGGACCGACGGCCGCGACGACGAGCCCCCCGAGCACCGGACCGGCGATCGTGGAGAGCTGGGCCGCGCCCGAGGCCAGGGCGTTGCCGGCCTGCAGGTCCTCCCCGGGTAGCAGCGTGGGCACGATGGCCATCGAGCTCGGCAAAAAGAGCCCCTCGCCGGCGCCGAGCACGATCGCGATCGGTACCAGCACGTAGGTGTGGGCTGGCCCGGCGTAGGCCGCGGCGCCGAGCCCGGCGACGGCGATGGCGCGCACGGTGTCGGCCACCATCATGACGTTCCACGGGCGAAAGCGGTCGGCCGCGTGCCCGCCCACCGCGAGCAGCACGGTGCGCGGCACGCCGTAGGCGGCGAGCACCGTGCCGAGCAACAGGGCCCCGCCGTGGGTCGCGAGCACGTACCAGGGCAACGCGACCGCGTAGAAGAGGTCACCGACGTTCGAGGCGAGCTGTCCGGCGACGAGCAGACGAAAGCCCCGGTGCACCAGGGGGGCGAAGTTGGTCGGCCGACGCTCGCTCATCGGTCGAGTCTCGTCGAACGAACGCCTTCGATCAAGTGCGCTTTGCGGCGGCCGCGGTGCCGTCGCCTCGATGCTCGACGAGCGGACAACGAGCGGCGTTAGCGCGCTCGCGCGACCGGATCGGCCAGGGCGGCCATCATCGCATCGATGCCCCGGGCGAGCGAAGAACGCTGCGCCGTACTGAGCACCTCGAAGTACGTCGCCATGGCCTCGTCGGTGGCGGCCTCGGCGGCGACCTTGGCCGCGGTCATGGCCGCGGTGACTTCGGGTACGTCGGCGTCGCCGTAGCCGTGCAGGCTAAAGACGCTCGCGTCCTCGAGGTAGCAGGCCGCAGCCGGTGAGAGGCCGCTGGCCACCACCGCGTCGATGTGCACGGCCCCGCGCAGCTCGCGCAGCAGCACCGTGCCGAGGTAGGCGCCGTGCACGGGGTCCGTCGGCGGCGCGACCTTGCGGTAGCCGTCGACCAGGGGATGACGCCCCAGCTCGTCGGCCTCACTGGCCGCACGGGCGCCGTCGGCCACCGCGCTAAGCAGCGCCGGCTCGAGGGCGCCGAAGGTGCGGTCAGCAAAGTCGTAGGCGGCCTCGACGTGGTACTGGGCGGTCGCGTTGGGGTCGGCCTTGGTCTTGGCCGCCGTCCACAGGAAGTTAATGGTGTCGGGGTGAAAGAAGTAGAAGGCCGCCGCGACCTCCTCGCTCGTCGCGTCGCCGAGGACCCCGGCGCGTCCGAGGCCGTAGAACTCATAGACGTTGAGGCCGAGCTCCTTGGCGCGCGCGCGCGTTCCCGTATCGAAGTAGAAGCTGGCGCCGAGGGTCCCGACGGGTTGGGCGAGGTGGCGGGCGAGTTCGAGGCCGGTCATCGCGTCATGCTAACTGGTCCGTCACGTCGCCTCTCGCGCAACTCGCAGCTCGAGACAGGTCCCCCGGGGGACCGCGACGAAACGGGCCGAGCCGCCGTGGCGGGCGGCGACGTCGGCGACGATCGCGAGACCGAGACCGGTCCCCCCCGAGGTGCGGGCCCGAGCGGGGTCCGAGCGCACGAATCGCTGAAAGAGGCGCGCACTGCTCGCCACGTCAATCCCCGCACCGTCGTCGTTGATCCGCACCACCGCGTCGTCGTCGTCGTAACGCGACTCGAAGGTGAGCGCACTGGACGCGTAGCGCGCGGCGTTGTCCACCACGTTGCGGATCATCCGCTTCAGGGTCGCGGGGTCCCCGGTGACCCGAGTCGGGGTCACCATCGAGGTGTCGACGGCCAGCTCGGACATGGCGCGGATCCGCTGGGCCTCTTCGAAGAGCAGGTCGTCGAGGTCGACGTCGACGTGGCGCAGTTCGACCTGTCCCTCGTCGTTGCGCGAGAGCCAGAAGAGGTCGTCGATCAGCACGTCGAGCCGGCGCCCCTCGCGGGTGATCGTCTCGGCGACCTCGGACCAGTCGGCACGCTCCGAGAGTCGCGTCGCGCGCTCGACGGTCGCGAGCAGCGTGGTGAGCGGGCTGCGTAGTTCGTGGCTGACGTTGGAGACGAACTCCTGCTGGAAGCGATTGGCCGACTCGAGCCGGTCGAGCATCTCGTTGACCGTGCGCGCCAGGCGAGCGATCTCGTCGTCGCCCCCGGTGACCGGCACCCGCTCGCTCAGGTCGCGAGCGGCGATGCGTTCGACGCGCCGACGGATCGACTCAACCGGGGCGAGGGCGAGCCCCAGGCCGAACCAGATCAGGGCGCCGGCCAGTACCAGCAGCAGGGGAAACGAGACCCCCACGCTGGCCAGCAGGTCGCCGACGCTGTGGGTGATCGACGCGCCGTCCACGAAGCCGAAGATCAGCGCCGGCCCGCGCGACGTCGTGATCGACTGCACCGTCGCCTGGCTGAGTTCGCCGAGCAGCGTCGCGGTCGCCGGTCGCCGCAGCACCACCGCCGCCAGGCCCGTCGTTGCCGCGTTGTCCGAGGTGGCGCGGGCGAGCACCGGCTCGCCAGCGATCGCCGAGCTGGCGGCCCACACCTCGCCGCCCGCCGGATCGGTCACCTGGACCACCACGTCGCCCACCATGGGCAGCACCAGGCTGTGGTTGGCGGGCAGCGCCGTGGTGGCCAGTCGCGCCTGGACCTCGGCCATCACCTCGGTCACCTGGTTCGTCGCGCCGTTCACCAGTGATCGGTGCACCAGGCTCACCAGCGCCACGCCCGTGAAGGCGAGCACCACCGCGATGGAGACGACGAAGAAGAGCGTCAGGCGAGCTCGAATCGAGAGCTCGCGCGGCGAACGCATCACTCCTCACGCACGCGGTACCCCACGCCCCGCACGGTGCGGATGATCGAGGGACGATCGGGCAGGTCGATCTTGCGACGCAGGTAGCCGATGTAGACCTCGACGATGTTGGGGTCGCCATCGAAGTCGCCGCCCCAGACCGCGGTGAGGATGTCACCCTTGTTGATCGAGTCGCTCCCGTGGCCCATCAAGTACTCGAGCAGCGCGAACTCGCGCGGCGTGAGGCTGACCGCGCGACCGTGGGCGACGACGTGACGGCTCATCGGGTCCAGGGAGATCGGTCCGACGACGAGCGGCTGGGGGCGCTCGCGCTCGTGACGGCGAAGCAGCGCGTGCACCCGGGCGAGCAGGATCGAGGTCTCGAAGGGCTTGCGCAAGAAGTCGTCGGCACCCACGTCCAGGCCCTCGACCTCGTCGAGCTCGCCGTCCTTGGCGGTCAGCATCAAGAGGGGCGTGTGCACGCCGGCGTTGCGCAGGTCCAAACAGACCGAGAAGCCGTTGCGCTTGGGCAACATGAGGTCCAGCACGATCACGTCGTAGCGACCGTCGCGCGCCTCGAGGTAACCCGACTCGCCGTCGTGGCGCTGGGTGACCGAGAAGCCCGCGTCGCCGAGCAGGTTGGCCAGCGCCTGGGCGAGGTCGTGGTCATCTTCGACGACCAGGACGCGGCGGCGGTCTTCACTCATTTCAAGTAGAGGTTACCGTCCGGTCCTTCGGCGACGTTGAGCTTCATCAGTCCGTGGGGTGCGGGACCCGAAATCACCTCACCGGTCGACACCAGGAACTGCGAGCCGTGACACGGGCAGGCCAGCACGTGGTTCTGGGCGAGGTAGGCGACGGTGCAGCCGGCGTGGGGGCAGACGGCGTCGTAGGCGTCGAACTGGGCGGCGCTGGGTCGCACGACGATGCCCGGGTCACCGGTCACCGGAATGGTGAAGGCCGCGGCGCCGCCGACCGGCACCACGCGAGCCGGGCCGAGCAGCGTGCCTAGGGCCGACGGCGTCGCGGACGTGGGCGCCGGGGCTGAGGACGTCCCCCCGAGCTCGGGCGGGGCAACGGGGATCGTGGCGCCCCCGGCGAATCGCCCGACCACCGCGGCCACGGCCGCCGCCACCCCCACCCCGACCGCGACGAGCGCCCCCGACGCGGTGCGCAGCACGAAGGTCCGGCGCTCGAGCGCGTCGCGGGGGCGCTCGACGGGGTCGGCCGGCTCGCCGAGCAGCACCGGACAGCGACCCGCGTCACAGGGCTCGCCGTTGCGCGCGGCGCAGCGTCCGCGCGCGTAGTGGCCACAGAGTCGCTGGACCTGCGCGAAGGGAATGGCGACGAGTTCGCTCGTCGCGCTCGAGGTGGTCGAGGCGGCCCGCGCGGCGATGACGCCCTCGAGGGACGGGCGCATCGACGAGCCGGCCAGTACCAGGGGCATCCAGGCGAAGGTGAAGACGATGTCGGCGCCGGTGTAGAAGGGCGACGCGTGAAAGCTGATCGTGAGAAACAAGGTGAACGAGAGCGTCGCGCCGCCGATCGCCGCCACCCGTGGCCAGAGGCCGAGCAGCGTGCCCACGCCGATGGCCAACTCCGCGAAGGCGATGAGGAACCCGATCGGCGTGGCCAGCGCGATCAGGTGGACCAGGACGGCGTGTATCGGGCTCGTGCGCGACGCCGCGACCAGCTGGGCCTTGATCGAGGTCGGGCTGTTCTGGTTCAGAAAGTCGGGATTGGCGAATTTCTGCAGGCCGGCGTAGGTGAAGGTCGCCCCGAGAAAGAGCCGCAGGGGCAACAGCGCCCAGCCCGCGAGCGCCAACGCGCGCACCGGCGCGCCGAACATCCGGCGCGAGCCCGGCGCGCGCTCACCGAGTTGCTTCGACGCCATCCCCCATGGTGGCACACCGGCCGGGCGGTCTTTCGTCGCGAGCCCGGCGCGAGTCGCGGATCGGCCACAATGGGGTCCATGCTCGTTGCCTCGGTCGTCTCGTTCGTGCTCACCAAGATTCAGCACCTGCCCGGCGGCCTCGTGTACGGACTCGTCGCCCTGCTCGTCTTTGGCGAGGCGGCCCTCTTCATCGGCTTCGTGCTGCCCGGCGAGACGTCGGTCATCGTCGCCGGGGTCGTCGCGAGTCGGGGCCACGTCAACATCGAGGTGCTCATTGGCCTGGTCATCCTCTCGGCGATCGTCGGCGATTCGGTCGGCTACGAGGTCGGCCGACGCTACGGCGATCGACTGCTGCGCCTGCCGGTGATCCGCCAGCGACAGGCCGCTTTACACCGAGCCCTCGCGGGGCTGGCCGAGCGCGGTCCCCTCTACGTCTTTCTCGGACGCTTCACCGCGTTCTTGCGCGCCGTCATGCCCGGACTCGCCGGTCTGTCGGGTATGCGCTACCGACGCTTCCTGATCGCCAACGCCCTGGGCGGCATCGCCTGGGGCACGGCCTATTCGCTGCTCGGCTACTACGCCGGTGGCGCGCTCGCCACGATCGAGACCTACAGCACCTGGGTCGGCGCCGTGCTGCTCGTGGTCATCATCGGCGGCTACCTCGCTATCCACGTGCTGCGACGCCGTCGCGACCTCGCCATCGAGGCCACCTGGGAGGCCGAGCACCCCGAGGACTCAGCGGAGGGCGTCGAGTAGGGCCACGCCCGGCCCGTCAATCCACCCGGCCCCCTCGCGCACCAGCAGTCCCGAGCGCGCCGCGGTCGGTCCGAAGCCAGCGACGAGGCTGCGCAGGTGCAACTCGTCGACCCCCGACCGGGTGATCGCCGAGCCGATCGACACCTCGCGCCACGAATCGACCAGGCGCGGCGCGATCGCGGGGTCCTCGCGCAGGGTCGCGACGACGCGGTCGAGCGCGCCGTGGGCGCTGCGGGCGTCGTCGCGGGCCCCAACGCGAAACGGCGGGACGGTCCCGTCAAGAAACTGCCCGTTGACCAGGTCAGCCCCCCGGGTCGCGACGATCACCCCGCTCGCCGCGGTCAACGCGGCCGCCACGCGACGACCGTGCGCGATCGCGTAGGGCGCCACCCACGGCAGCAGCCAGCACTCGAGGCCGGCCCACAGGGGCCACACCGCGTCAAAGAGCACGATGGTGACGTCGAGCCCGAGCCCGCGCGCGTAGGCAACGACCTCGCCGTAGCGCGCGAGCGCCGCGTCGTCGACGGTCCCGCGACGCGGCTCGACGCGCGCCCACTCCACCACGAGGCGCACCCCGTCGAGCCCGATGCGCGCGGCGTGCTCGAGCACGACCTCGTAGTCTCGCCACAGCTGGGCCGCCTCCCCGGGACCCTCGAGACGACCGAGCGCGATTGAGGGCGCGTAGCACGTCGCCAAACCCACGCCCCGGTCGTAGCCACCCTCAACGGCGTAGCCGTCGAGGGTGGCGAACAGTCGTGGTCGAGACACCGGCCCAGTCTCGCACGTCGGTTGAGGAACGAACTAGCGTCGACGAGGTACCTTGACGACGTCCACCCAGGAGGACCCATGGCTGACGAAATCACGCGCGAAACGCGCGGACCCGTGCTCGTACTCACCATCAATCGTCCCGAGGCGCGCAACGCCATCAACCGCGCGACCGCCCTCGCGCTCGAGGCCGCGCTCGACGACGCCGAGGCCGACGACGACGTCGCGGTCGTCGTACTGACCGGCGCGGGCGACAAGGCCTTCTCGGCCGGCATGGACCTCAAGGCCTTCGCCGCCGGCGAGGTGCCCTTCACCGACCACGGCTTCGGCGGGATCACCAATCGATTCTTCGCCAAGCCCCTCATCGCCGCCGCGAACGGTGCGGCACTCGCCGGCGGCTTCGAGATACTGATCAGCTGTGACCTGGTGGTCGCGGCCGAGCACGCCAAGTTCGGGATCCCCGAGGTCACTCGCGGCCTCGTCGCCGGCGCGGGCGGCCTGATTCGCCTGCCCCGGCGCCTGCCCATCACCGTCGCCTACGAGCTCGCGCTCACCGGGGACCCGATCGACGCCGCGCGCGCCTACGAGCTCGGCATCGTTAACCGTGTCGTGCCCACCGGCGAGGCCCTCGAGGCCGCGATCGCCATCGCCGCGCGCATCGCGCAGAACGCGCCGCTCGCCGTGCGAACCTCCAAGCGCGTGATGCACGACACCGTCGAGCTGTCCGAGGGTGAGGCGTGGTCGATCAACAACGACGCCTTCGCCGCGATCGGCCGCAGCGCCGATGCCCTCGAGGGTGCCGTCGCCTTCGCTGAGAAGCGGGCCCCGTCCTGGACCGGCCGGTAAGTCGGTGAGCCTGTCGCTCGCCCTCGCCAACCAGCCCCACCTCGCCGACGCGCTGGCCATCACGCGACTGACCCTGCACGTGCTCGCCGCGACCGTCTGGGTCGGGGGCCAGCTCGTGCTCGCCGGACTGTTATCGACGGTGCGGGGCCTCGGTGCCGACGCCCCGCGGCGCGTCGCCGTCGCCTTTGGCCGCCTGAGCTGGCCGGCGTACTGGGTGCTGGTGGCGACCGGCGTGTGGAACTACCTCGCGATCGACCACGGCGCGGCGACCACGGCGTGGAACGTGGCCTTCGTCGTCAAGATGGCCTGCGTCGCGCTGGCCGGGATCGGCAGCTACCTGCACACCAAGGCGTCAACGCCGCGCGCGCGTGGTCTCTACGCGGGACTGGGCACGCTCGGCTCCATCCTCGCCCTCGTGCTCGGCGTCGCCCTCGCGGGCTGATCGACAGAAGGACCGTTACCCAGGGCCACCGCGCGGCGTGGCATATATCGTTCGCAATTCGCAGCTCCACGCGGCGTTGAGGGCGACGCTCGCTCGGGCCACGCCAGCACGGCGGCGCTGATTGGGGACTACTGTGGCGGTGAGCGAGTAAAAGGAGAAGATCGTGTTTCTCGCTGAAATCTTTGGACCAGACCTGCTGATCGTCGTCATCGTGGTGGCCGTCCTCGTCTTTGGTGGTTCGGCCATCCCCAAACTGGCGCGCAACCTCGGTTCCGCCAAGACCGAGTTCGAAAAGGGATTAAAGGCCGCCAAGGCGAGCGACGAGACGAACGACGCCAAGGCCACCGAGCAGAAGCCGACCGACACCAACTCGTAGTCCTCGGTCCCACGTGCGCTCGCCCGACCGCGGCGACCTAGTACGAAACGCTTCCGTGGCGAGCGTTCGAAACTAAGGGGTTTCATACTTTCCGCCCTAGGGTCGGTAACGGGCCGTTAGTAGGCTTTCGCCGTGGAATCACCCGCCCTGCCCCCCCAGGGTGCATCGACCCGCTCTCGCCGATGGCGACGAGTACGTCGGGCCGCTGTACTCCCGCTCGCCGCCCTGGCGCTCTCGGGCTGTACGGTGCCCACCTTCGGCGCGGCGCCCGGGGACACGACGAGCTCGCGCTCGGTGTTTCACCTGTGGCAGGGCTTCTCCATTGGCGCCGCGATCATCGGCACCCTGGTCACCGTCCTGATCCTCTACGCCGTGCTGCGCTACCGGCGACACGGCGACGCGATCCCCAAGCAGAGCCAGTACCACATCCCCTTAGAGCTGACCTACACCATCGTGCCGATCTTGATCATCATCGGGCTCTTCGCGGCCACCCTGGTCGTGGAGAACAAGGAGCTCGCCAACCCCAAGACGAACGTGACCATTGACGTCAACGCCTTCCAGTGGGGCTGGAAGTTCTCCTACCCGGGCTACTCGGCCGTCGTGATCGGCCAGACGACCCAGGACCCGACGATGATGATGCCCGTGAACACCAACGTGCACATCAACCTCACCTCGACCGACGTGGTGCACGGCTTCTACGTCAAGGCCTTCAACTTCTCGCGCTACGCGCTGCCCGGGGTGCTCAACCAGTTCACGTTCCGCGCGGTCAACACCGGGGACTTCTTTGGCCAGTGCACCCAGCTCTGTGGCCTCTACCACTCGTTGATGTTCTTTAACGTCAAGGTCGTCACGATGCCCCAGTACCAGGCGTGGCTCGCCTCGTTCAACAACTCGTCGAGCGCCAGCGCGGCCAACGCCTTTAGCACGGCCCAACGCCAGCAGACCTCGTCGATCGTGCCCTCCAAGCCCTACCTCAGCAAGGGAGCCAACTAATGGTCGACGTCCTCGATCGGCCACTGGTCATGGACGAGCCCGCGCACGAGTCGCACGGCCCCAGCGGCGTGCTCAAGTGGATCACGACGACCGACCACAAGGTGATCGGCCTCTCCTACACGATCACCGCGGTGATCATGATGGTGATCGGCGGGGCCTTCGCCGAGATCATCCGCGCCCAGCTGGCCACGCCCAACGGCACCCTCGTGTCGCTCGCGCAGTACAACGAGCTCTTCACGATGCACGGCTCGGTGATGATCTACCTCTTCGCCGGGCCCTTCGCCTTCGGCGCGCTCGCCAACATCATCGTGCCGATCCAGATCGGCGCGCCGGACATGGCCTTCCCGCGCCTCAACGCCCTCTCGTACTGGCTCTACCTCACGGGCGCGATCACCATGCTCTCGGGCTTCTTCACCGCCGGGGGGGCCGCCAACTTCGGCTGGGTCGCCTACGCGCCGCTCTCGAACTCGGTGAACACCCCGGGGGCCGGTGCCGACCTGTGGATCGGGGGCCTGCTGCTCACCGGCTTCTCGGCGATCTTCACCGGGGTGAACCTCGTCGCCACGATCTTCTACCTGCGCGCGCCGGGCATGACGATGTTCCGCATGCCGATCTTCACCTGGAACCTGCTCGTCACGGCGATCCTCATCCTGCTCGCCTTCCCGGTGTTAACCGCCGGGCTGATCATGCTCTACGCCGACCGTCACTTCGGCACGCACATCTTCTCGGTGGCCGGCGGGGGCGTGCCCGTGCTCTGGCAGCACATCTTCTGGTTCTGGGGCCATCCCGAGGTGTACATCCTCGCGCTGCCGTTCTTCGGCATGGTCACCGAGATCCTGGCCGTCTTTTCGCGCAAGCCCGTCTTTGGCTACAAGGGCATGATCTTCGCGACGCTGTCGATCGCGGCCCTCTCGCTCGGCGTGTGGGCTCACCACATGTTCACCACCGGTGTCGTGCTGCTGCCCTTCTTCTCGATCATGAGCCTGCTTATCGCGGTGCCGACGGGCATCAAGATCTTCAACTGGATCGGCACGATGTGGCGAGGGGAGATCTGGTTCTCCACGGCCATGCTGATGGCCATCGGCTTCGTCGTCACGTTCCTCATCGGCGGCCTGACCGGGATCTACCTGGCCAGTCCCCCACTCGACTTCTTCACGCACGACACCTACTTCGTCGTGGCCCACTTCCACTCGGTGGTGATGGCCCTGGTGCTCGCGGCGATGGGCGGCCTGTACTACTGGGGGCCCAAGATCACCGGCTACCTCTTGAACGAGCGTCTCGGCAAGATCCAGTTCTGGTTCTTGTTCATCGGCACCCAGGTCTTCACCCTGCCCCTCTACCTGCTCGGCCTGCGCGGGATGCCGCGGCGCATGGCGATCTACCCCCACGACCCGCAGTGGAAGTTCCTCAACGACCTCTCGACCGTCGGCGCGGTGCTGATCGGCATCTCGACCATCGTCTTCGTGCTCAACGTCGTCGTGAGCTGGAAGAAGTACCCGGCCGGTGACAACCCGTGGGACGGCCAGACCCTGGAGTGGTTCACCACCTCGCCGCCGCCCCACCACAACTTCTACCGGCTGCCCCCGATTCGCAGTGAGCGGCCGACCTGGGACTACAACCACCCCGAGCACCGGTCGGTGCCCCACGGCCACGTCGAGGTTGACCAGTGAAGACCGAAGCCAAGATCATGCTCGGCCTCGGCCTCTTCTTTGGCCTGATGGTCGCCGTCTACTGGAACTGGGGCCACGAGAACGCCGGCAGCGTCATGATGTTCTCGGGCATGCTGCTCGGCTTCCTGCCCGGCAGCTACTACTACTGGTGGAGCCGGCGCATGCGCGCGCGCCCCGAGGACAACCCCAACGCCACCCAGTCCCAGGGCGCCGGGGTCGTCGGCGCCTTCCCCGGCACCTCGATCTGGCCGTTCACCATGGGCATGGGCGCGTTCTTCGTCGTGCTCGCGCTCGTCTTTGGCATCTGGTTCCTCGTGCCCGGCCTGGCGCTCGTCGTCTGGGCTCTCTTCGGCGGCACCGCCGAGAGCCGCCGCGGCGGCAAAGTCTGAAATCGACGGCGAGGTCTCGCGCTACACGCGAGGGCCGGTCACGCGGTCACCGTGATCGAATGAACTGACCGGTACCACCTCGATCTCGTGTCGGGCACGTCGCTGAGTATCGCGGTTTCAACCGAGCGCTGGCGCCCCGCGTTAGCGGCGGCGCCAGCCCATCGGGCACACCGGATTGATCGCGGTCACTCGTCGGTAGTGGCGAGCGCGAACGCAGGTGATCGTCGTGGGTGCCGCGTACTCGAAGGACGTCACCGAGCCGCCGCCCACGCCGCTCACCCGTATGCCGTACGGCGTCGTCGGGCTGAAGTTGGTGAAGGTGCACGAGGTGCCGTTGACGCGCTCGGTGAACGACGACGGCGTCGTAAAACCGTACATCAGGGTGCAGACGAAGTTGCCCGTGTTCGACCACGTCGCACTGACCGTCGAGGCGACCTGGTTCACGCGCACGTCGAGCGGCGAGACCGTGGTGGGTGCACGGTAGAAGCCGAAGCCCTCGGGATTGAACTGCGCGCTGTTCCAGCCCGACGTTATCGAGTAGGAGTTGTCGAGGGAGGGGTTGGCCGTCGTCGAGTAGACCGAGGCCGCCGACAGGTCGCTCGAGAACTCACAGACGTAACCGGGACGCCACGACGAGAAGTACAGGTGGCCCGTCCAGTAGGTGAGATTCTCGATCCCTTGCGTCGTGCAGGACTGGGGCACGAGCGTCGTCGCCTGGGTTGACGCGCTGACCTCATAGATATTGTTGTAGTTCGACAGGAAGAGATTACCGGCCCCATCGGCGGTGAATCCGTGGTCCGACCAATTACCCACCGCCCCAGGGATGGTCGCGTAGGACGCGAGCCCAATCGGGCTCGACCACGAGGAGGACGGCCCGTCGGCGAAGCGCTGGATGGTCGTGCCTTCGACGTAGAGGTAGCCCTGGGACCAGGCGATGCCAGAACCCGAGTCGAATGACGCCCCGGTCGTTTGATAGACGACCGGCTAGCCGGTCGCCGCGGGGAACTCCACGAGCATGGCGTTGTCGGCGGTCGCCCACACATTCCCGTACGGGTCAGTGGTGATGTACCCGTAGGAATACGCGCCCTGGTAGCCCGCAGCCATGACCTCGTTGGTCTGTCCCGTTAGCACCGAGGTGCGAAAGATGCCGCCACACTGGTTGTCGGGCCAGTACACGTAGTTGCCGAGCACTGCCGCTCCCCACTGGTAGTTATCGGCGCAGTTCGGGTCGTTGATCGTGAGTCCGGAGAGGTCGGCCACGGCCACGCGCTCACCTCCGCCGGGCGGTATCGCCCAGAGGGTGTGGGTCTCACCGTCAACGACGTACGCCGTCCCGGGAACGGGCGTCGGCGGCACGGGGCCCGAGCCCGCTGACGCCGGCGCTATCGACACCAGGGCCGAACCGATCACGACGAGCGACCCGAGCGCCGCCGCGAGCATCCTTTGCTTGATAAACATGGCGACCCAACCCTCGCGTCTTCGATCCCCACGAAGTTGAGGTCGCCTCATGCTACTAGGCGACGACAGCCGCACCCGAAACCCACGGCGACGAGCGATGTAGATCCCCCACTGGATTCGGGTCCTCAAGTCCCGTCGATTTACCGTTACCCTTCAAGGGTGCTCGCCCGATGGACCCACGGGATCCTCCGCTGGCGCTTGCTCGTTCTCGCGCTCTGGCTCGGCGCGGCGCTCGCGGGCCTCGTCGGCTACCACCAACTCGGCTCGCGACTGACGACCTCGCTCGCGGTGCCGGGTTCACCCTCCTCGCGCGCCGACGCGATTCTGTTGGCCCACTTCGGTGAGAACATCGAGGGTGCAGTCACCGTGGTCGTGACGCACCTGGGGTCCCCGCGCGCCGATCACGTCGCCGAGGCACGCCTGCACCGCGCGATCCACGCGGTGGGGTCGTTGCACGTCGTCGAACAGCGGGCCGTCGCCGGGCTGCTCTTGACCGACCTCGAGTCGCGCGACACGCTCAACGAGGCGTCGGGCGCGGTCGCGCATCTGCGGGCCGCGCTTCGAACCGCGGGACTTCCCGGGGCCCTCGTGACCGGTCCGGCGGCCCTGCAGGCCGACGTGACCCCGATTCTGCACCGCGACCTCCAACGCGGCGAGATCGTCGCGCTCGCCCTCGCGCTGCTCCTGCTACTGGGCGTGCTCGGGCTCAGCGTCGCGGTCATCATCCCCTTCATCGTCGCCGGTGCCACCACCGCCGTCGCCCTCGGCCTCGTCGATCTGCTCGCCGGGCGCATCCTGATGGTCCTCTACGTGCCCAACGTGGTCGCGCTCGTGGGACTCGGCCTGGCGATCGACTACTCGCTGCTGATCGTTCACCGCTACCGTGCCGAGCTCGCCACCCACGACGAGCCGACGGCCCTCGCACGAACGATGGCGACGGCCGGACGAACCGTCGTCCTCTCGGGAATCATCGTCGCGATCGGCCTCGCGACGATGCTGGTCGTGCCGGTCCCGCTGGTGCGCTCGCTGGGCGCTGCGGGCCTCGTCGTGCCCGTCGTAGCGCTCGCCGCGGCGCTGACCCTCCAGCCGGCCCTGCTCGCCACGCTCGGCCGGCGCGGCGTCGCGACCCGCGGGCCGCGCGGCTTGCTCGAGCCCCGCGAGCTCGCCACGAGTCGATGGGCTCGGGTGACGCGCGTCGTCGTCGCTCACCCCCGGCGGGTGCTGCTCGCCACCCTCGTCGGGTTGGGACTGCTCGCCGCGGCCAGCGCCGATCTCTCGCTCACGCCGGGTTCGCTGTCAGCGATCCCCCCCGCCATGGCGTCGGCGCGGGCCATCGCCGTGGTGCGTTCGAGCATCGGACCGGGCATCCTCACCCCGATCGAGGTGCTCATCGACAGCGGTCGACCCCACGGCTCGACCTCACCGGCCCAGGCGAACGCGCGACTCGCCCTCGAGACCAGGTTGCTGCACACCCCGGGCGTCGAGGTCGTGGCCGCCGACTCGATCTGGCCGTTCGTCGATCGATCGGGGCGCTACGCACGGATCCTCGTCGTGAGCACCGGCGAGCTCGGCAGCCCGGTGACCCAGCGACTGGTGCACGCGGTGCGACGCGAGGTGGCGAGCGCCCACTTCCCACGCGGCTCGACCCTCGTCGTCGGCGGTGCCCCCGCCCAGGGCGTGGACTTTCTCGCCGCGATCTACGGCGTGGTTCCCTGGCTGGTCCTCGCGGCACTCGTGCTCGCGTGGCTCCTGCTGGCGCGGGCCTTTCGCTCGATGCTCGTCGCGACCTTGGCCGTCGCGCTCGACCTCGTCTCGGTCGCGGTCGCCTACGGACTGCTGGTGTGGGTCTTTCGCTTCGGCGTCGGCGCCGATCTGATCGGCACCTACCGCGTCGACCAGATCGAGGGGTGGGTGCCGGTCTTCGTCTTCGCGGTGCTCTTCGGGCTCTCGATGGACTACCAGGTCTTCATCGTCGCGCGCGTTCGCGAGGCCCACGACCGTGGACTCGCGATGCCCGACGCGCTGGTCGAAGGACTATCGGCGACCGGCGCCGTGGTCACCAGCGCGGCCGTAATCATGGTCGCGGCGCTCAGTGGCTTCGTGATCGGCCACGTCGCGGGTCTCCAGGAGCTCGGTGCCGGTCTCGCCCTCGGGGTCCTGGTCGACGCGACGGTGATACGAGGACTGCTCCTGCCGAGCCTGCTCACCCTCGTCGGCGAGCGCGCGTGGTCGGGGCCACGACGCCGTCGGCCGTCCATCCGTTAGCGCGAGTGGGCGATCTCCCAGATCGCGCCGACCAAGAGCGCCAGGAACGACAGGACGAACGTCGCCGTCGTGGCCGTTTGCAACACCCGGCTCACCAGCACCATCCACCGACGGGCCGACCCCCGAGCGCGACGGGCGACCAGCACGAGGTCGAGGCCCATCACGACGATGACGACGATGACGACAACGACGGTTACCACGGCACGACCTCCGTGCCCGATCGTACTGACGAGCAGCCCCGGTGCCGTCTACCGTTGGAGCGGGCTAGCGCCCGAACATGTCAGCGCCTCGCCCCCTGCGCACGGGGGGCGAGGCGCTGGCACTCGCAGCTGGGAGGTATGCGACTTATTTGACGATCGTGATCGCGAAGCGGATGGACGGGACGTGGTAGCCGAGCGCCAGACCGGGGTAGTCGTGCGCGTAGCTCAGCACGGGAACCATGCCGTAGGGCGTGTTGGCGAAGGACGGCGAGAGCGAGTAGAGCATCGGGTAGAGGTCGATGAGGTGCACCCCCGGAACACCGGTCGCGTGCAGGTGGATCACCATGTAGCCATTCGAGTTGAACCCGCAGCCGTAGCCCATGTAGCTGTTGTCGTAGTCGACGCCGAGCGTGTTGTCGAGTTGGGTCCAACCGACCCCGTCGATGGAGATGGTGAACTCCTGACCCTCCTTGAAGGTGTACTGCCCGGTCCCCGACTGACCCACCGCGACCGCCGCCGCGGTCGAGGCGTCGTTGGCCGTCGCGACGCCCATACTCACGAGCTGACCGGCCGAGTTGTAGAAGGGCACGATGCTCTCCATCACGTAGAAGGGGACCTGCGCCTCAATCGTCGTACCCTTCATGACCTGCACCACGTGCCAGCCGCCCAGGCCGTTGGGAATGGTGATCGCCGCGCTGAGCCGACCGTTAGTGGCCGTCGCGGTGCCGAGCGGGACCGAGCTAAAGGACCAGCAGGTGCTGTAGCAGTTCACGCGGTTGCCCACGACTGACGACCAGACCAACTGGAGACTCCCCGAGTCGGGCAGGTTCGACACCGACAGGTTGTCCTTGGTGTTCACCGGGCCGCTGGTCACCGAGAGATTCGCGACCGCGTGGCTGGCCGGGTCGAGTCCCACCGCAGAGAGTGTCGTGCGCTCACTGAGCGTTGGCGCGACCGACACCGGCCAGTCGATGGTGGGCGTCAGCGAGGCGTGGCCGGGGGTGACGCGAAATCGCAAGGTCGCGCCGTTGGTGTACGGGATCGGTGACTGGATGACGTTGAGGTAGAGGTAACTGATCGCGTTGCCGACCTGGAGGTAGTGGATGCCCACCGAGCCGGTCGCTCGGATCGTGGCCGAGGCGGTGCCGCGCGTCCAGTTCGCCATCATCTCGCCGACGTAGTGGTTGTCCCAGAGCACCGACGCCCCACCGGTGTAGAAGGAGCCGCCGAGTGCGGTGTAGGTGATGGTGATGGGCGTGCCGACCGGTCCACTGCGCGGCGACATGGTCAGCGTGCGCAGCAGCTCGAAGCCACCGTGGTCGACGTTGACGCCGTTCACCACGGCGTAGATGTCGTGGATCCCGCCCACGTCAACCGGGGTCGTCAATGCGACGCTGAAGTTGCCGCTGGCGTCGGTGGTGACGGTCGCCATGACCACCGCCGTGGACGCCTGGGTGCGACCGAGGTAGTTGACGGTATTGGGCTCGACGTCAACGGCCCACGAGACGTTCGTGGTCGACCAGGTCAGCTGGACCGAGGTGCTGGGGGGCAGCCCCGTTCCCGAAACGGTGAACGGAACGCCCTCGACGCCCTGGTTCGGCGTGACCGTGAGCACGCCCAGGGTCGGGCTCATGGTGGCCGGGGCCGCGACGACCCCGGTGAACGGGAGCGCCGCGACGCCGGGGATCTGCGGCGCGGTCAGCGTTGTCGCCGTGACGGCGGGCGCCGTGGTGGTCGAGTCGGCGCCGCTCGGCACGGCGACGAGGGTGATAGGCAAGAGGCCCGCGACGAGAGCCGTTGCCACGGCCAGTCGGTGACCCCGAAGTGTGCGCAAGTGTGACACGAGAATCCTTTCGTGGTGCGGTGCACCAGGGTGGTGGTTGGGTGGTCGACAGCTGGTCGCACGACTCGCTCGATCACCTTGGTGAGCGGGTCGTGCGACGAACTGGTGTACTACGCAGCGGGAACCGCGTTGAGGGTCAACTGCGATGGTGGTGCGGTACCGGCCTGGGTGTAGGTGTACGTCGAGGAGGGCACGGCCTTCTTCACGACGACGCGCTTCCTCACGATCCGACTACCCTGGCGAGCCTTGACGACCTTGGTCACCGCCGGCACTGCCTTGGTGGTAAAGACGATCTGGAACGACACGATGCCCAGCGTCGAGTAGCCAGTCGTGTTCCAGCCGTAGGACCAGAACGCCGACGTGCCGTGGTTGCCGTACGCCATGGGCGCGGGCGTGGCCACGCCGGGAATGACGACCGTGGCGCTCGCCACGTTCTTGGGCGTCAGGGGCGTGCCACCGGTCGCGACGTTCACGCCGAAGACCCGAAAGACCACCGTCTGACCGACGAGGAACTCGTTGGTCTGCGCGCAACCGACGGCCGGCTTGAGAACGCCGGTGCCGCCGCTGCCGACGACCGTCGTCACGTTCAGGAAGATCGGCAGCGGTGCCGCCCCCTGGACCGGCGGTGCCAGTGTGGTCGTCGTGGTGGTCGTGGCGTCAGCCCAAGCCCCCGACGCACCCATCAGGGCAGCGCCGCTCAGGGACAGGGCCCCGGCCGTCACTGCCGCTACTACTCGCTTCATACGTACCTCCTCTTTGGATTGCTCGGTCAGCTACTTCTTGATGCTCAAGACACCGGTCAACGTCGCGCTGAAGGCGTCACTCTCGCTCGAGCCGGCCGTCGTGGACTTGATGGCGAACGAGCCGGTGAACTTGAGAGTTCCCGAGACGCCCTTGTACTTGCCCACACCGCCAGTCACCTTGGCGACGCCCTTGACGCTCACCGAGGTCGGCGCGCTCTGACCTGCGGCGCAGGCCTGGGACGACGTCGGTTTGATGATCGTGAGCATGAGCTTGCTGCCCGAGCCAACGAGGAATCCCTTGCCACTCAACGGGTCACAGGTGCTCGCGGCCGACGAGGACCCCGAGCCCGACAGGGAGCTCTTGCCGAGGTAGGTGGCCGTCCCGGTACCGGTCACGGCCGTGGCCTTGACCCCCGTCGACGACCAGAGCATGGCGATGGTCCCGTGGTAGGTGCCTTTAAAGACGACCTTGACGATCTTGGGCTTGACCACGTGGGACGCCAGCGAACCGGTGGTGGCGTGCTGCAGGGCGGTGGCTCCCGCACTCGATGCGACGCCGACCGCCGAGACGGCCAGCGCGCTTACTAGCAGGGGAACTGTAATACTCTTGAATGTGCGCATATCTCCAATGTATGGTGCGCAACTATAGATTTCCAATTGATTCTAAGTCTTGCTATAATAGCTATTACTTATGTTTAGCGCTCAAGATCTAACCCTTCAGCAACTTCGCTGCTTCGTCGCCGTGGCCGATGAGGGTCAGTTCACCGCCGCCGCGGACGAACTGCGCGTGGCCCAGCCGTCGATCAGCGCCCAGATACACCGCCTCGAGGACGTGCTTGGCGTGGCGCTGTTTCATCGGGGACGCCGGCCGATTGCCTTGACCGACGCGGGCTCGACCCTGCTGCCCATCGCTCGACGCGTGCTGCGCGGGGTGGACGACGTCTTTCACGGCGCCGACGAAATCGAGGGGCTGCACCGGGGCCACGTGACCATCGGGGCCACCCCGAGCATCGGGGCCACCCTGCTGCCCCTCGTGCTGGCCCAGTTTCGTCACCACTACCCCGACATCTCGCTGTCCTTCGTGGAACGCCATTCGGAGCAGATCGCGGAGTCCCTCGAGTCCGGGGTACTCGACCTCGCGCTCGTGGTGGGCAACCTCGCGCACTCGACCCTCGAGCAACGCACGCTGGCCGTCGAGCGGATGGTCGTGGTGGTCGGCGAGGGCCACGAGCTCGCCGGACGAGACGCGATCACCATCAGTGAGTTGCGCGGCGTGCCGCTCATCATGTTCCACGAGGGCTACGACGTTCGCACGGCGACGCTGCGAGCTTTCGACGCGGCCGGATTCGCGCCGCTCGTGGCCCTCGACGGCGCGGAGATGGCCACGGCGCACGCGTTCGTCGCGGCCGGTATCGGCGCGGCAATTGTGCCGAGCATCGTGGCCACGATGAACGACGATCTGCACATCATCGCGCTGACCGACCCGGTGATCGAGCGCACCATCTGCCTCGTGCGCGACGTGCGCCACACGCTGTCGCGAGCGGCGCGCACCCTGCGCGACGAGATCACGTCACTGCTCGAGTCGGGGGGCTGGCCCCCCAACACCGCCGGCGATATTCGCCTCACCCACGAGCCACTCGGCTGAGCTGGACCCCCACATGACCCGGGCCAATCACGGCCTCGGGCGGTCGCGACACCACCTCGGGTCCAGACCCCTGTGAGTACCGTGCCTACAATGGGGGACGTTGTGGCAGGCGAGCCGTGGCTCGCGACGATGAGAGCGAGGAGGTCCCGTGGCGGCCATCGAAAGTGCGACCCAGGTGCGACTCGGCGGCGTTCGTGGCGGCCCCGACGTCGCCACACTGCGCAATGACCGTTGGTGGCTCCAGCCGGTCGTCACCGTCTCGATTCTCACCGCCTTCGTCGTCTACTCGACTTGGGCCGCGTTCCAGAACCAGAACTACTACGTCGGCGCGGCCGCCCACCGCGACCTCATCAGTCCCTTCTACTCGCCGTGTCTGACCAACACGTGCGTGCCGGGCTCGGGCGCGGGCTTCGCGATCCACGGGTGGAGCTGGTCGCCGGCGCTGCTCATCTTGATCTTTCCCCTGGGCTTTCGACTCTCGTGCTACTACTACCGGCGCAGCTACTACCGCGCCTTCTGGTGGTCGCCACCGGCCTGCGCCGTCGCCGACGGCCACGGCGCGTACTCCGGCGAGACGAAGTTCCCCCTCGTCATGCACAACGTGCACCGGTACTTCTTCTACGCCGGTCTCGTCTTCAACGTCCTGTTGACCTACGACGCGATCCGAGCCTTTCGCCAACCCGGCCTCGGTTGGGGGGTGACCGTCGGGACCCTCGTGCTGCTCGTGAACGCCGCCCTGCTGTGGGCCTACTCGCTGTCGTGTCACGCGTGCCGACACCTGTGCGGTGGCGGGGTGAAGACGTTCTCTCAGCACAAGACCCGCTACAAGGTCTGGAAGTTCCTTACGCCGCTCAACGCTAAGCACATGAACTTCGCGTGGGCCTCACTGATCTTCGTTGCCCTGACCGACGTCTACGTTCGCCTCGTCGCCTCGGGCGTACTGACCGACTACAAGCTCTTCTAAAGGAATCCCGTGACCACTTCCCCCTACGAACACCACGAGTACGACGTCTTGATCATCGGCGCCGGCGGCGCGGGACTGCGCGCGGCCATCGAGGCCAAACAACGTGGCCTGAGCGTCGGCATCGTGACCAAGTCACTGCTCGGCAAGGCCCACACCGTCATGGCCGAGGGCGGCATCGCCGCCGCCATGGGCAACGTCTACGCCGACGACAACTGGATGGTCCACTTTCGCGACACGATGCGCGGCGGCAAGATGCTCAACAACTATCGCATGGCCGAGTTGCACGCCAAGGAGTCGCCGGACCGGGTCCGCGAGCTCGAGCAGTGGGGGGCACTCTTCGACCGCACCAAGGACGGCAAGATCCTCCAGCGAGACTTCGGCGGGCACCGCTACGCGCGCCTCGCCCACGTCGGTGACCGCACGGGACTCGAACTGATCCGCACGCTCCAGCAAAAGGTCGTCTCGATGGGCACCGACGTCTTCATGGAGTGCAAGGTCCTCCAGTTGGTCCACGATGCGTCGGGACGCGTCGCCGGCGCCGTCGCCTACTGGCGCCCGACGGGCGAGTTCGTCACCTTCGCCGCCAAGGCGGTCGTGCTGGCGACCGGCGGCGTCGGCAAGTCCTGGAAGTTCACCTCGAACTCGTGGGAGAGCACCGGCGATGGTCACGCGATGGCGCTGTGGGCCGGGGCCGAGCTCATCGATATGGAGTGCATCCAGTTCCACCCGACTGGCATGGTGTGGCCGCTCAGCGTGCGCGGCCTGCTCGTCACCGAGGGCGTGCGCGGTGACGGCGGCGTGCTGCGCAACGCCGACGGTGAGCGCTTCATGTTCAACTACGTCGCCGACATGTTCCGCGCCGAGACCGCCGAGTCCGAAGAAGAGGCGGACAAGTGGTACGACGACCACTCGGCCGGACGTCGACCGCCCGAACTGCTGCCGCGCGACGAGGTCGCGCGCGCCATCAACACCGAGGTCAAGTCCGGGCGCGGTACCCCCCACGGCGGCGTCTACCTCGACATCGGCTCGCGGCGCAGCGCCGAGTTCATTCGCCGTCGACTGCCCTCGATGTACCACCAGTTCATGGAGCTCGCCGGCGTCGACATCACCCGCGAGGCGATGGAGATCGGGCCGACCTGTCACTACATCATGGGTGGGGTCAAGGTCGACGCCGACACCGCGGCGACCAAGGTGCTCGGACTCTACGCCGCCGGCGAGGTCGCCGGCGGCATGCACGGCGCGAACCGGCTCGGGGGCAACTCGCTGTCCGACCTGGTCGTCTTCGGACGCCGCGCGGGCGTGGCCGCCTCGGACTACGTCGAGGGTGGGTCGGGACCCGACGGCTTCGACTGGGGCGAGGTCGAGGCGGCGGTCGATCGCGCCATCGCGCCCTTCTCGAACGAGGGTGGCGAGAACCCCTACGACATCCAGCGAGACCTCCAGGAGATGATGCAGGCGAACGTCGGCATCATTCGCACCGGCGACGAGATCGACCACGCGATCAGCGAGCTCGAGACCTTCACGCAACGGGTGAAGAACCTGTCGGTCAAGGGCGGTCGCGCCTACAACCCCGGCTGGAATCTCGCGACGGACCTGCCGAGCATGATCACGGTCTCTAAGTGCACCGCGCGCGGCGCGCGGGACCGCAAGGAGTCCCGCGGCGGGCACACCCGCGAGGACTTCCCCAAGGCCAGCGCCGAGTACGGCACCTTCAACCTGGCCCACACGATTGACAACGGCGCCTGGGACGGCGTCATCACCACCGAACGCTCAATGCTGCTGACCATGCCCGATGAACTGAAGGCGCTGCTCGAGGAGGCGAAGTAATGGCTGACGTGACGATGCGGGTCTGGCGCGGCGACGCCGGCGGCGGTGATTTCGAAGAGTACACGATCGCTCAGAACGAGGGCGAGGTCGTGCTCGACGTCATCCACCGTATTCAGGCCACCGAGGCGCCCGACCTCGCCTGTCGCTGGAACTGCAAGGCCGGCAAGTGCGGCAGTTGCGCCGCCGAGATCAACGGCAAACCCCGACTGATGTGCATGACGCGCATGGATGACCTGCCCGAGGGGCCGGTCACCGTCACCCCGATGAAGACGTTCCCGATCATCCGTGACCTGGTGACCGACGTCTCGTTCAACTTCGCGATGGCCGAACGGGTGCCCGCCCTGCTGCCCCCACCGATGCCCGCCGACGGCTACCGGATGTACCAAGAGGACGTCGAGCGCGGCCAAGAGTTCCGCAAGTGCATCGAGTGCTTCATGTGCCAAGACGTGTGCCACGTGATCCGTGACCACGAGGAGAACAAGCAGTACTACGCCGGGCCCCGCTTCTTCATCCGCTACGCCGAGCTCGAGATGCACCCGCTCGACCAGAACGACCGGCGCGAGTACGTGCGCGAGGAGATGGGCCTCGGGTACTGCAACATCACCAAGTGCTGTACCGAGGTCTGCCCCGAGCACATCAAGATCACCGACAACGCCATCATCGCGCTCAAGGAGCGGGTCGTGGACGCCACCTACGACCCGGTCGCCTGGCTCGGCCGCAAGATCCGACGGCGCACCAAGCGCACGGCCACCGAGGCCGGCGTGCAGCCCGCTCCCTAGGCGTGGCCGAGTTCGCCGGCGACGAGTGGTTCGCGAACCTGAACGCGACGCTCGCCGCCGCCGGTCCCGTTCCCCTGGCCGACGGCGTGACGCTGCGCGTCGTCGTGGAGCTGGCCGACGCCCCGTCCAAGGTCCCCCACGCCTTCACGCTCAGCCTGCGCACCGCCGGGGCGAGCGCCGAAGTCGGTGACCACCTCGCGGCCGACACTCTGGTGCGCCTCGCCTACGCCGACGCCGCACGGCTCTTGCGCGGCGAGCTCGACAGCGCGACGGCCCTGCGCGAGGGGCGCGTGAAGGTCCGTGGCGACGTGAACGGGCTCGTCGCGCTGCTCGACTGGCTGCTCGCCGCGCACCAACCCCGCGCGTGAAGGACTTGCCGCTCGGCGAGGACGACCTCGCTGAGCCGGGCGTGCTCGAGGCGTCGATGATCCATCGGCGGCCCCGCATCCACGGCGCCGTCGTGCTGTGCTTCTTTAACGACCTCTTGGAACGCCTCGCCGCGCAGGGCACGCTGACCCCGCTCTACCGCCTGCGAAGCGAGATCGGCACCAACCCCGTCTACGAGTACCGCGGCGCCGACGGACCCGTCGCGGTCGTACACCCCGGGATGGGTGGCCCGCTCGCCGCGGCGATCGTCGAAGAGCTCGTCGCGCTCGGCATGACCAGCGTCGTCGCCTGCGGCGGGGCGGGCGCCCTGGTCGAGGAGCTCTCGCTCGGCGACGTCATGATCGTCAGCTCGGCCCTGCGCGACGAGGGAACGAGTTTCCACTACGCGGCGCCATCGCGGATCATCGACGCCGACCCGACGGGCGTGGCGGCTCTCGAGGCCGTTCTTCGCACCAATCACTTGGCGTACCGGGTCGGGCGAACGTGGACGACCGACGCCATCTTTCGCGAGACCCGGGGTCGGGTCGACCGACGGATCGCCGAGGGCTGCACGATGGTCGACATGGAGTCGGCCGCCTTCATCGCGGTCGCGCGCTACCGCCACGTCCGCTTCGCCCAACTGCTCTACGCCGGGGACTCGCTCGTTCGCCAGTGGGATCACCGCGGCTGGCTGCGCGCGAACGACGTGCGCGAACGGCTCTTTGGCGTCGCCGCCCAGGGCGCGCTCGCGCTGGCGGCTTCGCCACACCCCGCGCCCTAGGTCACGGGCCGCGGGCGTGCTCGAGACGTTGCGGGTTCGCTTCGAAGACTGACCCAGTGGTCGCAGCCGTGATCGCCGACGAGCGCGCGGCCGATCGCTCGACGACTCGCCCATCGAGGCCAACGTCGCGTCGGTGCGACCGGTGTCGCGGCACCGAGGACCACTGGCCTTCGACTCGACGTTCGGGCGTGGACCGCTGCCACGGCGGCGCCGCGGTCGTTGGTCGCCGATAGCGTCGGAGCATGAGTGAGCCACGCCTCGGTCGGCGAACGCTGCTGCGCCGCGGACTCCAAGTGGGCGCGGCCCTCGCGGGCGCCGCCGTGGGAGCGGTCGCGTTCGAGACCCACCGTGGCGGGCCGCCACCCAGCACCACGACCACGCTGGGTCCGGCGACCGGGTCGGACTGGGCGCGACTCGCCTCGTCACTCGCGGGTTCCCTGGTGTTGCCGACGAGTCCCGCCTACCCCGCCGACGCCCTGCTCTACAACGCGAAGTTCGTCAACCTGCATCCCCAAGCCATCGCCTACTGCGCCAGTGCCGACGACGTGGCGCGCTGCGTCGACTTCGCGACGACGCGCGCGATGGCCATCGCCGCGCGCTCGGGTGGGCACAGCTACGCCGGCTACTCGAGCTGTTCGGGACTGGTGGTTGACGTGAGCCGCCTGTCGAGGATCTCGGTTGACCCCGGGGCCAAGACGGCGACCGTCGGCGCCGGTGCCCAGCTCATCGATGTCTACAACGTCCTCGGTGGCCAGGGCCGGCTGCTCGCGGCCGGGTCGTGTCCCACCGTCGGCATCGCCGGCCTCGCGTTGGGCGGCGGCGTCGGCGTCTTCGGGCGTCGCTACGGACTCACGTCGGACAACGTGCGTTCGCTGCGCGCGGTGACCAGTGACGCCCGCGTCCTCACGGCGAGCGCCGACCAGCACGCGGACCTGCTGTGGGCCTCGCGGGGTGGTGGTGGTGGCAACTTCGCCATCGCCACCTCGTTCGAGTTCACCGTCCACCCGTTGCCCGAGGTCACGCTGTTCACGCTGCAGTTTGCGTGGTCGGCGGCCGCGGTCATGCTCGAGGCGTGGCAGCACTGGGCCGCCAGCGCGCCCGACGAGCTCTGGTCGAACTGTCAACTGCTCGTCCAGGGCACCGACGGCTACCTCGCCCAGGTGAGCGGCGTCCTCTGTGGATCGCCGAAAGCGCTCGAGGGCCGGCTCGCGTCGCTCCAGGCCGACGTCGGCTCACCGACCTACCGATTCGTCGGATCGACGCCGTACATCACGGCGATGGCGATCGAGGCCGGCTGCTCGGGACTCTCGATCGCCGCCTGCCATCTCGCGTCGCGCGACCACGGGACCCTGGCGCGCTCGGCGTACGCCGCGAAGTCGAGCTACGTTGACGCACCGATGTCGAGTGCGCGGGTCGCTCAGTTCGTCGACGCGGTCGAGCTGCTTCACGGGGACGCGCCGACGCTCGGCGGCGGACTCGCCTTTGACGCCTACGGCGGCGCCATCAATCGCGTGCCCGCCGACGCGACCGCCTTCGTGCATCGCGACAAGCTGGCCGGCATCCAGGCCACGTACTCGTGGTCCGACGCAACCTCGCCGTCCGAGGTTGCCGCCGGCGAGCGATGGCTGACCTGGCTCGGGGCGAACGTGTTCGACCCGGCGACGGGGGCCTACCAGAACTACATCGACCCGACGCTCGCCGACTGGGCGATCGCCTACTACGGGGCCAACTTGGCGCGCCTGACGAGCATCAAGCGGCGCTACGACCCCGAGAATCACTTCGCCTTCGCCCAGTCCATCCCGGTCGCTCGCTAAAACGCCGGGCTCCGCCGCGTCCGATTTCCGCTAGCGCCGCCGCCTGGGGCGTGTCACACTGCGTCGGTGCTCCTCGACGCCGACCAGTGCTACCACGCCGCGACCAGTAAGGACGCTCGCTTCGACGGTTGGTTCGTGGTTGGCGTGCTCACCACGGGCATCTACTGTCGACCCAGCTGTCCCGCGCGAACGGCCAAGCGCGAGAACGTTCGATTCTTCGCCTCGACCGCGTCAGCGCAGCGCGCGGGGCTGCGCGCCTGTTTGCGGTGTCGGCCCGACGCGACGCCGGGATCGCCCGAATGGAACGTGCGCGCCGACGTCGTCGCGCGCGCCATGCGCCTCATCCGCGACGGCGTCGTCGACCGCGACGGCGTCGAGGGTCTGGCCTCGCGCCTCGGCTACAGCGCACGCCAACTCCACCGGTTGATCAGCGCCGAAGTGGGCACCGGTCCCCTGGCGCTGGCCCGCGCCCAGCGCAGCCAGATCGCGCGCACGCTGCTCGAGACGACGGACCTCGCGGTGACCCAGGTCGCCTTCGCCTCGGGCTTTTCCAGCGTGCGCCAGTGCAACGAGACGATCCGCCAGGTGTTCGCCGAGAGTCCGAGCGCACTGCGCCGACGAGCGACTGCCCCTGGGCGAGCCGACCACCTTGACTGGCGCGAGCGAGGCATTCGGCTTCGCCTCGCCGGTCGTCGGCCGTTCAGCGCCGCGTCGGTCCTCGGGTTTCTCGGGGCGCGCGCGGTCGCCGGCCTCGAGGCGGTCGACGGTCCGGTCTACTCGCGCAGCCTGCGTCTGGCGCACGGACCCGGCGTTGTCCACCTCGAGGCCGGCGAAGGTCGCGACGACGGCCCCGCCTACGTCAACGCCGAACTGCACCTCGCGGACCTGCGCGACCTCACGACGGCGGTCGCGCGCTGTCGTCAGCTGCTTGACCTCGACGCCGATCCGGTCGCGATCCTCGCCGTCTTGGGCGCCGATGCGCTCATCGGCTCGCTCGTGGCCAGCGAGCCGGGACGACGCGTGCCCGGCGCGGTCGACGGCTTCGAGCTGGCCGTTCGCGCCATCGTCGGCCAGCAGATCTCGGTCGCCGGCGCGCGCAGCGTCATCGGCCGTCTCGTGCGCGAAGCCGGTGACGCCTTAGCCCAGCCCCGCGGCGCGGTCACGCACCTGTTCCCCACGCCGTCGGCGCTCGTGGCGCTGGCCAGGGACGATCCGGGCGCCTTCGCCATGCCGGCGAGCCGTCGTCGCGCGATCGTCGCGCTCGGCGAAGCCGTGATCAATGGTGACGTCGTCATCGACCCGGGCGCCGATCCCGGGGCGTTGCGCCAGTCCCTCGTCGCGCTGGCGGGCGTTGGTTCGTGGACCGCCGACTACGTGGCGATGCGCGCGCTGCGCGATCCCGACGCCTTCTTGCCCACCGACCTCGGCATCCGGCGAGCGCTCGAGACGCTCGGCGCACCGACCGATCAGCCCGGGTGGCCGACGCTCGCCGAGCGCTGGCGACCGTGGCGCAGTTACGCCGTGGTTCACCTCTGGAGCGTTGCCCCCGCGTCACCCCTAACCAACACGAAGGAACCGACATGATCCCCGCCACGTTCACCACGACGCTCACCCCCGTTGGCGAGCTCATCATCGAAAGCGACGGCGAGTTCTTGACGAGAATCGGGCTGCCCACCGCGCGACGAGCGCCAAAGGGTCGCCGCGACCCCGCGCACGCGCTGTTGGCGGACACCGTCGAGCAGCTGCGCCAGTACTTCGCCCAACAGCGCACGGACTTCGACCTGCCCACTCTTGCCGAGGGCACCACCTTCCAGCGTGACGTCTGGACACAGCTCGAACGCATTCCCTACGGCGCGACCATCACCTACGGCGAGCTGGCTCGACGGGTCAGTCGCCCCGGCGCCGCGCGCGCCGTCGGCGGGGCCAACGCCAGGAACCCGCTCCCGATTGTGGTGCCGTGCCACCGCGTGGTCGCGAGCGCCGGTCTCGGCGGCTACGCCGGCGGCGTCGCGATGAAGCACACGTTGCTCGAGCTCGAGCGGCGTCGCTAGCCCTGAGGTGGCGGCGCTACGCCGAGGTTTCGCGCCGTTGGCGTCGGTGCCCGTGCGAGTCACCCGTCGCAACCACGCAGCGAACCACCGACACTCGACGAGTGCCCACGCCCGATGG
Organism: Actinomycetes bacterium; assembly: GCA_021846325.1. GTDB lineage: Bacteria > Actinomycetota > Acidimicrobiia > Acidimicrobiales > RAAP-2 > RAAP-2. The sequence continues at coordinate 44,310 of JAJZBX010000004.1, forward strand.
CGCGACGTCTGTGCGATGAGTCGACGACGACGCGGCGACCACGGCGCCACCGGCCACCTCGCCGATGGTCTGGGCCGCGCCGAGGTGGCCGTGTGAGCGACCTTCGATCAGCGAGTCAACGTCAACGGTTCTCGCTGCGGTCCGACGTCGCTCGGGGGCACCCTCACTGATCGGTGGTGACGAGGCGGAACTCGTTCGCCGCGAAACGGGTCACCCCGACGAGTCGAACGTGCACCTTCACCAGTGAGACCAGGTACGCAGCCGCTGCGCCGGCCCGCGTTCGCGCCACCGCCACGTCACCCTTGGCGTACCCGTAGATGACCACCGAAGCGCCGGCGAGCAGCTTGCGCGCCAACGACGCGATCACCGCTCGGTCGTGGTTCGTCAAGAGTCGTTGGGCGGGTGTCATGCCCACGACGAGCGACGCGGGAATGGCCGGGCGCCCCATGTCCACGGCGGTCTGCGCCGAGGAGGTCGCACCGAATCCCGCACTGGCTCCCCTCGTCGCGACGACGAGACAGGTTCCCGAGCTCGTCGCGAACAACTGGCCGCTCACCGCACGACAGCCCGTTGCGGTACCGTCGAGGACTGCGTAGGTGATCACGCCCGAGCCGGCGCCACCCGACGCGGTCAACGTCAGCGGCCTGCCGGCAACGCCATGGACAGACGTCAACTGGACGGCGCTCTGGGCGACGGGTGCGGCCGCCGACGTGATGACGAATGCGCCGTTCGCCGAGAACGAGAACGAGATCGAACCGTTGGTGGTTGCCGTGGCCACCAGCACGAACCCCGAGGCAGCGAGCACGTACAGGCTGTCGCCGGCGACTATCCCCGCGTCCGTGATCGTCATCGCGAGAGGCGCCGTGGCAACCGGGACCCCGCCATTGGGGACAACCCACGATACGCCAAGCGACAGCACGAGCGACTGACCCGAGGGGACCTCGCCCGCGAGTGTTGACGAGTTCACGACGGGGAACTCACTCAACAGCGTCCCCGCCGGCAGGCCACCGGCCGGCACGGTGAGCGTCGATGAGTTCGAGAGGTTCGACAGATCGAGAGAGCCACCGGCGCCGGTAAGCAGCGTCGACATGGGAGCCCCCAGATCCGCCGGTGGCACACCGGTCGGTGGCGGCGCGCTCGATGGCGGTACCGGCAGCAGCGGCGGCGGCGTTGTGATCGGCGGGCTAGCAGTGCTGTTGGACAGCACGAAATCGACGCCCGAGGTTGTGGTGGCCGTCACGACGCCGACGCCACTCAACGCGCCGACCGTCACGTTCAGCGGGATGGATCCACACTGCGAGATGACCTCAACCACGTAGCTGCCGTTCGGCAATCCCATGATCGTGTACGTGCCGTTGCCTGCGGTGACGGCATTGCCGACGACGCCGACGCTGTTCTGCTCAGTCGCCGACACGCAGATGTTGGCCATCAGCGCGCCACCGCTGCCGGTGACCACGCCGGTGATCTCGCCTCCCGTGACGAGCGCGAAGTTCACCGTCGCCGGGCTGGCCGCTGACGTCAAGATCCCCGCCTGGGTATCGGCCACGTAGTTCTGGTTGGTTCCGTTGCAGTTCGCGCTCGCGGTGACGTTGTAGGTGCCCGCCGGTAGACCCACGATCGCGTACGAGCCGTTGTTGATCGAGACGGCGTCATTGTTGCCCACGCCACTGCCGTTTCCGTTCGCGGCGACGCAGATGTTCGCGAGCGCATTCGTGCCCGACGCGTCAGTAACCGTTCCCGAGATCTCACTTCCCGCTACGAGGGTGAATAACACGCCCGACGTGTTCGAGCCCGCGACCACCGAGACGCCCGTCATGCTCTGGTTCACATAGTTCAAGGGAGACGACCCGCACTGGGCATTCACCGAAATGGCGTAGCTACCGGTGGCCAAATCACTCGCGATGAACTGGCCATTCACGTCCGTGGTCAAATTGGCGACCGTTGCGCCGTTCGCGTCGTACACCGTGACACAAATCCCGCCCAGTCCCCCGCTGGGGCCACTGACGGTACCGGTGATAGAGCCACCGGCGACGAAGTTGGCGTCCACGGGCGTCGTTGAGCCCGCGGTCACCGTGACGCCCGTGACGCTCTGGCTCAGGTAGTTCTGAGGCGTTGCCCCGCACTGGGCGTTGAACGAGACGCTGTACGAGGACGTCCCCGCCGGCAGACCGGTGATGCTGTAGGTGCCGTCGGTTGCCGTTCTCGTGCTACTGAGCGTTCCAATCATCCCTGACTCGCCGACGCGGACGCAGACGCCCCCGAGCGGGCCGCTCGGTCCACGGACCGTCCCGGCGATCGTGCCACCGGCGGCGAGGTTGGCGTCCACGGGTGTCGTTGAGCCCGCGGTCACCGTGACGCCCGTGACGCTCTGGCTGACGTAGCTCTGGGGCAACACCCCGCACTGGGCGTTGAACCAGACGCTGTAGGACGTTCCCGCTGGCAAGTTTGTAATGGTGTAGGAGCCGTTCGCCACCGTTCTCGCACTGCCCACAACCCCAACGATCGCGGACTCCTTGACGAGGACGCAGACGCCCCCGAGCGGGCCGCTGGGCCCGCTGACGGTGCCGGCGATCGTGCCGCCAGCGGCGAGCGTGACGTTCACGGGCGTTGATGAGCCCGCCGTCACGGTGATGCCCGTGACGCTCTGGCTGACGTAGTTCTGAGGCGTTGCCCCGCACTGAGCACTGAAGGAGACGGTGTACGAGGACGTCCCCGACGGCAGACCGACGATGCTGTAGGTGCCGTCGGTTGCCGTCGTCGCGTAACCAGAGAAACTCGAGACACCGGGCTCGTACGCGTTCACGCAGATGCCGCCGAGCACCACAGTTGTTCCGGCCGCTAGTCCACTGACCGTCCCGGCGATGGTGCCGCCAGCGGCGAGCGTGACGTTCAGCGGCGTCGAGGAGCCGCCCGTCACGGTGATGCCCGTGACGCTCTGGCTGACGTAGTTCTGAGGCGTTGCCCCGCACTGAGCACTGAAGGAGACGGTGTACGAGGCCGTCCCCGCCGGCAGACCGGGATGCTGTAGGTGCCGTCGGTTGCCGTCGTCGCGGAACCGTAGAGACTCGAGACACCGGGCTCGTACGCGTTCACGCAGATGCCGCCGAGCCCCACAGTTGTTCCGGCCGCTGGTCCACTGACCGTGCCGGTGATGGTGCCGCCAGCAGTGAGCGTGACGTTCAGCGGCGTCGAGGAGCCGACCGTCACGGTGACGCCCGTGACGCTCTGGCTGACGTAGTTCTGGGGCGTTGCCCCGCACTGAGCGCTGAAGGCGACGCTGTACGAGGACGTCCCCGCCGGCAGACCGGTGATGCTGTAGGTGCCGTCGGTTGCCGTCGTCGCGGAACCCGAAGCACCCGTCTCCCGTGCGATCACGCAGATGCCGCCGAGCACCACAGTTGCACCGGCCGACAAGCCACTGACCGTGCCGGTGATGGTGCCGCCAGCAGCGAGCGTGACGCTCACCGGCGTCGAGGAGCCGACTGTCACGCTCACGCCCGTAACGCTCTGGCTAACGTAGTTCTGCGTCGGCACCTCGCACTGAGCACTGAAGGAGACGCTGTACGAGGACGTCCCCGACGGCAGACCGGTAATGCTGTAGGTGCCGCCAGATGTCGTCGTCGCGAAACCTGAAGCACCCGTCTCCCGTGCGTTCACGCAGATGCCTACGAGCCCCACATTTGTTCCGGCCGCTGGGCCACTGACCGTGCCGGTGATGGTGCCGCCAGCAGCGAGCGCGACGCTCACCGGCGTCGAGGAGCCGACCGTCACACTCACGCCCGTGACGCTCTGGCTGACGTAGTTCTGGGGCGTTGCCCCGCACTGAGCGCTGAACGAGATGCTGTACGAGGACGTCCCCGCCGGCAGACCGGTGATGCTGTAGGCGCCGCCAGATGTCGTCGTCGCGAAACCTGAGACACCCGAGACACCGGGCTCGGACGCGTTCACGCAGATGCCTACGAGCCCCACCGTTGCACCGGCCGCTGGGCCACTGACCGTGCCGGTGATGGTGCCACCAGCAGCGAGCGTGACGCTCACCGGCGTCGAGGAGCCGACTGTCACGCTCACGCTCGTAACGCTCTGGCTGACGTAGTTCTGAGGCGGCACCTCGCACTGAGCACTGAAGGAGACGCTGTACGAGGCCGTCCCCGCTGGCAGACCGGGGATGCTGTAGGCGCCGCCAGATGTCGTCGTCGCGGAACCCGAGACACCCGAGACACCGGGCTCGTACGCGTACACGCAGATGCCCACGAGCCCCACCGTTGTTCCGGCCACTGGTCCACTGACCGTGCCGGTGATGGTGCCGGTGCCGCCAGTGAGGAGAGGATCGGCGGCGTCGCCACGTCGGGAACCATCGGCAACGTGGGCCGACAAACGAGCAAGTGGTCGAATGTGACTCTCGTTGTGGGTACCTCGATGGACGAAAGGTGCCGACAGTGACGCGCCCGAGGTGCTCGCCGCTCCCACTGGCCAGGCGGTCAGCACGATGAGCAGTGCGCTCACCAGTGGTCCCACCGGTCGAATACGTTGCACGAGGAACCTCCGATTAGTCCAGATCACCCGGCAAATCGTATGGTGTGCGCTGCTGTAGAGCAGTGCATACATTCACATTCAAACTCTCACTCAGTTTTAAGCATTCACCGGTACGACACGTTTTCTCACGTCGTCACGTGTTCCACGAGCGCGATGCGTCGACGCCACGGCACCGGCACCGGCACCGGCACCGGCACCGGCACCTGACCCGTCGTGAACCAGCAATGGAAAACAAACCCGTTGGTGTCGCGTCACTGGCGACCGTTGAACGTCACTACTCGCCACGCGTCATCGTCAACGCGACGACGAACGCCGATGCCTACAGCCAGCCGATTCCGTAGTGCAACCCCGTTTTGATGGTACGAAATCGCGCCCGCACCATGCCCTCGAGATCGGGCACAATCATCCGTTGCGGACTAAGCACCTCGGACATGTGTTCGCTCGAGGCCTCACCGAATGCGGCCAGCACCTCTTCGGGGTAGAGCTCGTCGATTCGGTAGGCCGGGCGAATGTTGTCGATGTCAAAGGCAATCGTGATGACCGCTTCACGCGTCTCGCCCCGTCGAGTCGAGACGGTCATCCATCGCGGAATCGTCACCGTCGAAGGAAACTCGTGGCGCAGCGTGACTCGGTGCCACTCGCCCACGCCAAAGGTCCGGTGAAAGCGAACCTCGTAGGCGGCCAGTGTCTTGGACATCCAGGTCGGCCGACTCGTGAGCTGACCACCTTCGACCACCTGCACGTCGTAGCGCGACGAGTCGTTCGTCTGGTCGCTCGTGTCCATGAGCAAGACGTGTGACGACGCGTCGTCACACGTCGCGATGAGGTCTCGTGTCTCGTAGACAACGGCGCGCTCGCCCGTCAGATCGGCAAAGATCTCCATGCGCTCGATCGACCAGGCCCGCATCCGACCGCGAAGCTCCTCGGGTGGCGTCTGGTCGTAGCCGACGAGCCGATGGTACTCGTCGACCAAGTAGCCAGTCGGCACGCCGGTTCGCGTCTCGTACCAGTGGACCAACTCCTCCTTGGGCAGCTCGAGGCCGCGCTCGACGCGTGAGAGATACGAGTGGCTCCACTGACGCGGCGCGTCGGGGTGGCTCCCCACGGCGACGAGCGTCAGCTGGGGCTCGACCTCCATACGCGCTCGGCGCAGCGCCGCCCCGAAACTGCGCAACGCGTCCGTGTTCGTCTCGTCGGCCACCGTACCCCTCATCACGTCGTGTCAGATCAACGTCGCGACGCCGTCGCGACGCGGCTCAAACCAGGCCGAGCTTCTTCACTTCGTCGCGCTCGGCGAGCAGCTCGTCAGTCGTCAACTGGATCTTCTGCGCGGCGAACTCGTCGATGGCAAAGCCCTCCTTCACGTGCCAGGCACCCGCGAGGTCGACCTGAACCGGCAGTCCGAAGGTCAGTCCTTCGGGCACGCCGTACTCGCCGCGACTGGTGACCGACACCGAGACGCAGTCCTCGGGCGCGGTCGGCGTCGTGAGGCTGACCACGGTGTCGATCGCCGCGTTGGCGGCCGAGGCGGCCGAGCTGGCACCGCGCGCCTCGATGATGGCGGCCCCGCGCTTTTGAACCGTCGTGATGAAGTCACCGCGCAGCCACGCGTCGTCACCCACCGCGACCGGCACCGCGACCCCGTCGACGGTCGCGTTGGCGAAGTCGGGGAACTGCGTCGAGGAGTGGTTGCCCCAGATGGCGAGGTTCTTCACGCCCGCGACGCCGGTGCCCACGCGCTTCGCGATCTGGGTCTCGGCCCGATTCTGGTCGAGCCGGGTCATGGCGAACCACCGATCGGCGGGCACCTCGGGGGCGCTCGAGCGCGCGATCAGACAGTTGGTGTTGCACGGATTGCCGACCACGAGCACGCGCACGTCACTGGCGGCGTGCTCGGCAATGGCGCGACCCTGGGGCTTGAAGATCCCGCCGTTCACGTTGAGCAGGTCGCCGCGCTCCATACCGGCCTTGCGCGGAATCGAGCCGACCAGCAGGGCCCAGTTCGCACCGTCGAAGGCGTGGCGCAGGTCGCTCGTCGCCTCGACGCCGGCCAGCAGGGGGAAGGCGCAGTCGTCGAGCTCCATGACGACCCCGTCGAGGGCCTTCATCGCCGGCTCGATCTCGAGCAGACGCAGCACGACGGGCGTACTCGGGCCCAAGAGCTGGCCCGAGGCAATGCGAAACAGCAGTTGGTAGCCGATCTGGCCGGCGGCGCCGGTGACGGTGACCTGAACGGGGGTGGTCATGATGGTTCCTTCTCTTTGGTTAGGGTCGCTGCTAGAGGCGGTCGACGATCGCCGAGGCGAACTCGGAGCACTTGACCTCGGTCGCACCAGCCATCTGGCGCGCGAAGTCGTAGGTGACGACCTTGTCGGCGATGGTCGACTCGAGCGCGCGCACGATGTCGTCGGCGGCGCCTTGCCAGCCGAGGTGCTCGAACATCAGTACGCCCGAGAGCAGCACCGAGCCCGGGTTCACCTTGTCCAGCCCGGCGTACTTCGGCGCGGTGCCGTGGGTCGCCTCGAAGATGCCGTGTCCGGTGACGTAGTTGATGTTCGCGCCCGGGGCGATGCCGATGCCGCCGACCTGGGCCGCGAGAGCGTCCGAGAGGTAGTCCCCGTTCAGGTTGGTCGAGGCGATCACGTCGAACTCCGCGGGGCGCGTCAGTACCTGCTGAAAGATGATGTCGGCGATGGCGTCTTTGACGAGGATCTTGTCGCCGGGCTCGCCCCCGCAGTCGTCCCACCCGACGGCGACGTCGGCGAACTCCTCGCGCACCAGCTGGTAGCCCCACTTCATGAAGGCGCCCTCGGTGAACTTCTGGATGTTCCCCTTGTGCATGAAGGTCACGCTGTCGCGGTGGTGGTCGACGGCGTACTTGATCGCGGCTCGAATCAGGCGATCGGAGCCCGACTTCGAGATCGGCTTGACACCGATGCCGCTCATCGCCTTGATGTCCCACCCGAAGGCGTCGTGCAGGAACGTCCGCATCGTCTCGGCCTTCTCGCTGCCGGCCTCCACCTCGAGTCCGGCGTAGACGTCCTCGGTGTTCTCGCGAAAGATCACCATGTCGACGAGCTCGGGGTGCTTGACCGGCGACGGGACGCCCTCGAACCAGCGCACCGGGCGCAGGCAGACGTAGAGGTCGAGAATCTGTCGAAGGGCCACGTTGAGCGAGCGAAAGCCACCCCCGATGGGCGTGGTGAGTGGACCCTTGATCCCGATGAGGTGTTCGCGAAAGTCAATCACCGTCTGTTCGGGCAACCAGTCGCCCGTCTCATTGAAGGCCTTCTCGCCGGCGAGGACCTCCTTCCACTCGATCACCTTGCCGTGACGCGCGGCCGCGGCGTCCAAGACGAGCTTCGCGGCTGGCCAGATGTCCACGCCGGTGCCGTCACCCTCGATGAAGGGGATGATTGGATTGTCAGGGACCTGCAGGACGCCCGAGGGGCTCATCGTGATTTTCTCAGCCATGGCCTCATCCTAGAACGCCTAGCAACGGCCGATTTTGGGCCAAAGGTCCCACCGCGACTCGTTGAGGTCGAGTAGCGCCGAGTAACCGATATTGGGGTAACCCATCGACGTCGACGAGAGCGGCCGCGTTGGCCCACGTCGCCAACACTGTTGCTCGAGCCCGCCTCGATACCGCTCAGTCGTCGCGCGACTCGAAGAGCGTTCGGTGGATCTCGCGCGTGGCCGTTGAGCGGTTGAGCGTGTAGAAGTGCAGTCCCGGCGCATGGCGCGCCAGCAGCTCGCGGGCGAGCTCGGTCGCCGCGTCCACCCCCACCGCCCGCACGGCTCGCGCGCCACCGCGGGCGTCGGCCATCCGTAGGCGCGCGACCAGCTCGTTGGGCACCGCTGCCCCCATGGTCGCCATGCGGTCGACGCTGGCCAGGCTGGTAACCGGCATGATGCCCGGCAACACGGGCCGATTGACGCCGAGCGCCGCCAGTTCGTCGACCAGTTCGCTCCACTCGTCGGCACGAAAGAAGAACTGCGTGACCGCGAAGTCGGCTCGAGCGAGCTTGTCGGCCAGGTGGCGGCGGTCGCTCGACCGGTCCGGCGAGCGCGGGTGGCCAAGGGGGTGCGCCGCCACCCCCACGGCGAAGCCGCCCACCTCACGCACCAGGTCGACCAGGTCGATCGCGTGGGCGAACTCACTCGCCGCGTGCTCGCCGCTGGGCACGTCGCCGCCCAGGGCCATGACGTTGGCCACGCCGGCCGCGCCGTAGCGCTCGAGCACCTCGCGCATCTCGGCCCTCGTGTGGCCGACGCAGATCAGGTGGGCCATCGCCGTCGTCGCGCCCTCTCGCTCAATGCGGGTCACCAGGTCGAAGGTTCGCTGGCGCGACGCCTCGCCGCCGCGGTGGGTGACCGAGACGAACGAGGGTGCCAGCGGCGCGAGGTCGTCCAGGGTCGCCTCGAGCTGGGCCGTCTCGTCGTCGGTCTTGGGCGGCATGAATTCGAAGGAGCGGGTAGGGCCCGCCGCCAACAACGCGTCGATGCGCACGGAGCTAGGCGCGGCCGAAGTCGTCGTCGAGACGAACGATGTCGTCCTCGCCGAAGTAGGTGCCGCGCTGGACCTCGATGAGGATCACCGGGGACGTCCCGCGATTCTCCACGCGGTGGGCCTGACCGAGCGCGACGTCCACCGAGTCGCCCGAGCGCACGACCCGCTCGGTGCCGTCGAGCACGACCGTCGCCTCACCGGAGAGAAAGTACCAGTGCTCGGCCCGCCGGGCGTGCGTCTGGTAGCTGAGCCGCTTGCCCGGCATGACCACCAGGCGCTTGACCTTGTGGTCGAAGACGGTGTCGTCGAGGACCGTGTAGTTGCCCCACGGCCGTTCGTCGTACTCACGACCACGTTCGTCCATCGTCACCGCACCTTCTCCGCCGCGAGGACCGCGTTACGCACCAGCATGGCACGAGTCATCGGTCCCACGCCACCGAGGCGCGGCGTGATCCAGCCGGCCACGTCGGCGACTGCCTCGTCGACGTCGCTGAGCAGGCGTTTGCCCGACCAGCTGGTGCCGGCGCCGACCACGGCCGCGCCGGGGCGGATCATGTCCGCGGTGACCAGTCCCGCCCGGCCCGCGGCGGCCACGACGACGTCGCCGGTGCGCGTGATCGCGCCGAGGTCGGCCACCGCGGTGTGCACGACGGTGACCGCCGCGTTGCAGCCCGGCCGTTTGAGCGCCAGCAGCAGCGCGAGCGGGCGCCCGATGGTGAGACCTCGTCCGATGATCACGACGTGACGGCCCTCGACCGGCACGCCGTAGTCGGCGAGCAGTTCGACGATCCCGGCCGGCGTGCACGGCAGGGGGCCCGGCGCGCCCATGACGAGTCGGCCGAGATTGGTGGGGTGCAGCCCGTCGACGTCCTTGGCCGGATCGACGCGCAACAGCACCTCGGCCTCGTTGATCCCCTCGGGCAGGGGCAGCTGGACGAGAATCGAGTGGATCCGCTCGTCGGCGTTCATCGCGTCGACGAGCGTCTCGACCTCGACCTGGGTCGCGTTCGCGGGCAGGTGCTCGTGATACGACACGACGCCGACCTCGGCGCAGTCGGCGTGCTTCATCGCGACGTAGCGCGCGCTCGGTCCGTCGTCACCGACGAGGATCGTGCCGAGCCCGATCGGCCGTCCCTCGGCGGCGAGGCGTCCGGCGCGATCGGCGAGCTGCATCTTGATACGGCCGGCGACGCGTTCACCGTCGAGCAGGGTCGCGCTCATAGTCCTCCTAGTGTCGAAAGTGGCGCTCGCCGGTGACGAGCATGACGATGCCGGCGCGGTTGGCTGCCTCGATGACCTCGCCGTCGCGCACCGAGCCGCCGGGCTGGACGATGGCACTGACCCCGGCCTCGGTCAGTGACTCGAGACCGTCGGCGAAGGGGAAGAAGGCGTCCGAGGCCGCTGCCGCGCCGTGGGCCAAGTCGCCCGCCTTGGCGATGGCCACGCCGGCCGCAACCACGCGCGACTGCTGGCCGGCCCCCACGCCGACCGCGACGCCGTCGCGGGCGATGACAATGGCGTTAGAAGTCGTGCGCGCGCAGACCCGCCACGCCACCGCGAGGTCGACCAACTGAGCCGGCGACGGCTGGGTCTCGGTGACGCATCGCCACGTCGCCGGCGTGGCCACCAGCTCGTCGGCGCTCTGGACGAGCGCGGTGTCACCGAGCGTGCGTACCGAGCGCCCCAGGGGCTCGGGCGGCGGTCCGCTGAGCAGTCGCGTCGCCTTGCGCCGCGCGCGCAGGCGCGCTACGGCCGACTCGGTGAAGTCGCGCGCCACGATGACGTCGGCCTGGGGACCCGCGGCGATGGCCGCGGCGAGTGCGTCCTCGACCACCCCGCCGACCGCGACCACGCCCCCGAAGGCGCTCTGGGGGTCCGCGGCGAGCGCGGCGGCGAAGGCCCCCTCGAGCGAGGCGCCGAGCGCCGCGCCCGAGGCGTTGGCGTGCTTGATGATTGCGACCGCGACCCGACCGGGCGCGTCCTCGACGAGCTCGTGCACGAGTCGCCACGCGGCGTCCGCGTCGTAGAGGTTGAGGTAGGACAGCGGCGAGCCGGCGTGCTGGACGACGTGGTCCCACCAGGGGTCCCCACCAACGCGTCGGTAGCGCGCGCCGACCTGGTGGGGGTTCTCGCCGTAGCGCAGGGTCGCCGCGCGCTCGAGGGTGAGGTGTAGCGTCGCCGGCAGCGTCACCTCGCTCTCGCTCACCTCGCCCATCACGGCGCCCTGGTCGAACCACGCGACGATCGCGGCGTCGTAAGCGGCGCAGTGCGCGAAGGCCGCACGCGCCAGCGCGTGGCGCGTCGCGGGCGCGAGGGTCCCGCGCTCGGTGAGCTCGGCGAGGACGCCTTGGTACTGCGCGGGGCTGGTCACGACGCCCACGTGCGCGTGATTCTTCGCCGCGGCACGCACCATCGTGGGGCCACCGACGTCGATGAGCTCGACCGAGGGTCTCGACGCGAAGGGGTAGAGGTTGCACACCACCAGGTCGATGGGCTCGATCTGGTGGGCGCGCAGTGCCGCGAGGTGTTCGGGTCGGTCCCGGTCGGCGAGGATCGCGCCGTGGATCATCGGGTGCAGTGTCTTGACTCGACCGTCGAGCATTTCGGGAAAGCCGGTCACGTCGCTGACGTCGCGGTGGGCGACGCCGGCCTCACCGAGGGCGGCGGCCGTCCCGCCGGAGGCGACGAGCTCGAAGCCCAGCTCGGTCAGTTCGCGCGCGAAGTCCACGAGGCCGGTCTTGTCCCACACGCTGAGCAGTGCGCGCATCTAGGTCCCCTCCAGTGCACCCGCGACCGTCACCGGTTCACGTCCCTCGGCGAGGGCGGCCATCACCCTAGCCACCACGTCGGGGTAGAGCACCCGCTCGACGGACTTGATGCGCTCGTGCAGCTCGAGCTCGGTGTCGCCGGGCACGACCGCAACGCGCCGTTGGGCGAGGATCGGCCCGTCGTCGAGGGATTCGGTCGCCACGTGCACCGTACAGCCGGACTCTTCGACGCCGGCCGCCAGCGCCGCCGCGACCGCGTGCCAACCCTTGAAGTCCGGCAGCAGACTCGGGTGGGTATTGAGCACTCGGCCCGCAAAGGCCTCGTGAAAGGGGCGGGCGAGCACGGTGCCGAACCCGGCCATCGCGACGAGGTCGATCCGGTAGCCCCCGAGCAGCCGCGCCAGATCAGTGCTGTAGGCGTCACGGGTGAAATCCGCCGAGAAGCCGCCGTACCCGAGGCGATCGAGCAGCACCGCGTCAACGCCCGATGCCTCGGCGACCCCGAGCGCGCGACATGATCGGTCAGCGACGACGAGCGCGACGTCGAGGCCGGCGCCGACCATGGCGTCGAGGATCGTGCCCGAGCCGGACACCAGCACGCAGAGTCGAACCCGGTCCAACGTTTAGAGCGCCCGCACGATCTCGACCATCTTCGCCCCGGCCTCGGTCGGGTTCACGCAGACGTGCACCCCCGCTTCGGCCAGGGCCGCCATCTTGGCCTGGGCCGTCCCCTTGGAGCCCGAGATGATCGCGCCGGCGTGGCCCATCTTGCGACCGGCCGGCGCGGTGACGCCCGCCACGTAGGCCACGACCGGCTTGGTCATGTGGGCCTTGATCCACTCGGCGGCGCGCTCCTCCTCAGAGCCGCCGATCTCGCCGATCATCATCACCGCCCGGGTCTCGGGGTCGTCCTGGAAGGCCGAGAGGCAGTCGATGAAGTTGGTCCCGGGCACCGGATCGCCACCGATACCCACGCACGTCGTCTGGCCGACGCCCTGCTGGCTCAGCTCGTGGAGCGCCTGGTAGGTAAGGGTCCCCGATCGCGAGACGATCCCCACGGGTCCACCGGCCAACGCGATGTCGCCCGAAGTGATGCCGATGTTGCACTTGCCGGGGCTGATGATGCCCGGACAGTTCGGACCGAGCAGGCGCACGCCGGGGAACTGCTCGACGAGGCGGTTGTAGGTTCGCGCCTCGTCGTGGGCCGGGATGCCCTCGGTGATGCACACGATGAAGGTGACGCCGCCTTGGGCGGCCTCGATAATCGCGTCGGCGGCGAACTTCGGCGGCACCACGACGAACGAGGCCGTCGCCCCGGTCGCCGCGACGGCCTCGTCGACCGTGTTAAAGACGGGGATGCCGTCGACGTCCGTGCCGCCCTTGCCGGGCGTCACGCCGCCCACGACCCGGGTACCGTAGTCGCGGTTGCGCAGCCCGTGAAAGCGTCCTTGGCCGCCGGTCAGTCCCTGGACGATGACGGTGGTGTTCTCGTCTACGAAGATGCTCATGATTGGTCCTTACTGGTTCGCGAAGGCCACGGCCCGGCGGGCGGCGTCCAACATGGTCGGTTCGGTGAGTAGTCGGTCGTTGAGGTGCTCGGCGAGGATGGCCCGTCCCTCGACGGCGTTGGTCCCGTCCAGGCGCAGCACGATCGGCGAGCTGATCGAGACCCGCGACAGGGCCTCGAGGACGCCGCGGGCGACCTCGTCGACCCGCGTGATGCCGCCGAAGATGTTCACGAAGATCGCGCGCACCTTGGGGTCGGTGTTGATCACCTCGAGCGCCGCGGCCATGACGTCGGCGTTCGCGCCGCCGCCGATGTCAAGGAAGTTCGCCGCCGTCCCGCCGACCTGGTTCACCACGTCGAGGGTGGACATCGCGAGTCCGGCCCCGTTGGCGATGATGCCGACCGAGCCGTCGAGGCCGATGTAGTTGAGGCCCTTCGCCTTGGCCATCTGCTCGCGCGGGTCCTCGGTCTCGGTCGCGCGAAACTCGTCCCACTCGGGGTGACGGAAGGCGGCGTTCTCGTCGAGGGTCACCTTCGCGTCCAGGGCGTGGACGGTCCCCCCCGGCGTGAGGATCAGCGGATTGACCTCGGCGAGGTCGCAGTCACCCTCCACGTAGCACCGGTAGAGCTTCACCAGCAGTTCGGCCGCCTCGGCGCGCGCGGCCTCGTCGAGGCCGGCCTCGGCGACCCAACGTCGCGCGGTGGCCACGTCCAGGCCGACCAGCGGGTCGATCGAGAGCATCGCGATGGCGTCGGGGTTCTCTTCGGCCACGACCTCGATCTCGACGCCCCCCTGGGCCGACAGCATGCCGAGGTGCACCTTGTTCGGCCGGTCGAGCGTAAAGGAGGCGTAGTACTCCTTCGCGATGTCGCTCGCGTGCTCGACCCACAGTCGGCGCACCACGTGGCCCTTGATGTCGAGTCCGAGGATCGCGCCCGCGTGGGTGCGGACCTCGTCGTCGCTGGCGGCGAGTTTGACGCCACCGGCCTTGCCCCGTCCGCCGACCTTCACCTGGGCCTTGACGACCACCGGGTAGCCGACGCGCGCGGCCACGGCGAGCGCCTCCTCGACGGTGTCGGCGACGCCCCCCGGGGAGACCGCGATCCCGTAGCGCGCGAAGTACTGCTTGCCCTGATACTCAAAGAGGTCCATGACCTTCCACTTTCTGTCAGCACTGCCTGGATACCGCCGATGCCTAGGCCACGGCCTCGCGCGCGTCGAGCGTCGCTTCGAGCCACGTGCCGATCTCGCCGAGCGACGCCCCCGGGGTAAAGACCCGCGCCACCCCGACGGCCTCGAGATCGGCGATGTCGCCTTCGGGGATGATTCCCCCCACGACCACGGTCACGTCGTCGCGACCGCCCGCGCGCAGCAGCTCGACCACGCGGGGCACCAGCACCCGGTGGGCGCCCGAGAGCAGCGAGAGGCCGAGCGCGTCGGCGTCTTCTTGGACGACCGCCTGGACGATCTGCTCGGGCGTCTGGTGCAGCCCGGTGTAGACGACCTCGAAGCCGGCGTCGCGCAGCGCCCGCGCGATGACCTTGGCGCCGCGGTCGTGGCCGTCCAGACCCGGCTTGGCCACCACCACGCGGTACGTACGCTTCATCGGATCTTCAGCATAGAACGCCCCGCCAGCCCCCAGTCGCGGCGCCCGAAGTCCGTCGAGGGCGCCGACTAGCGTGGACCCGTGGCGAGCGACGTGGCGATTGCGCGTGGACCGGTGCGCGCCCTGAGCTCGGCGATGCGGCCGGTCCAGTGGCTGAAGAACGGTCTGATCGGGGTCGCCCCGGTCGCGGCCGGCGTGGCGACCCACGCCGACGTCATCCGCCACACCGCCGCGGCCTTCTTATGCTTTTGTGCGCTCTCCTCGGCGATCTACCTGCTCAACGACGTGCGCGACCTCGAAGCCGACCGCCAGCACCCCACCAAGCAGTACCGCGCGATCGCGTCGGGCCAACTCGGGGTCGGGTTCGCGCTGGCCAGCGCCCTGGTGCTCGGCGTGGTCGCCTTCACCCTGCCGATGCTCCTGTGGCAGCCCGAAGGGCTCTACCTCATCTTGACGCTCTACCTGGTGATCCACCTGGCCTACAACTTCGGGATAAAGCACGTGGCGATCATCGAGCTCGGCGCCGTAGCGAGCGGCTTCTTCCTGCGCGCCTACGCCGGGGCGGCGGCCTCGCACCTCTACGTCTCGACGTGGTTCCTCGTGGTGATCGCCTTCGGCGCGCTCTTTCTCGTCGTGGGCAAGCGATCGAGCGAGCTCCAGCACGTGGGCGCTGGGGCCACGCGCCGCGTGCTCGCCGAGTACAGCCCGGACTTCTTGCACTCGGCGCTGACCATGAGCGCCACGGTCGTCGTGACGACCTACTGCCTGTGGGCCTTTGATACCTCCTACGGCGGCCTCTCGAGCCCGCGCCACCACATGGTGCCGATCCGCCTCACGGTCATCCCGGTCGTCTACGCGATGCTCTACATCATGCGCGCGGCCGAGGCCGGCGAGGGCCAGGCCCCCGAGGACCTGCTCTGGCGCAACCGCACCGTCCAGGCGCTCGGCGTTATCTGGGCGATCCTGCTCTTCGTGGGGATCTACGCGTGAAGACGCGGCTCACCGGGTGGGGCCGCACCGCGGGCAGCGTCGCCGAGCTGGTGCGGCCAACTAACGAGACCGAGGTGGCCGATCTGCTGGGCGGGCCCCGGGCGGTGATCGCGCGCGGGCTCGGGCGCAGCTACGGCGACGCCGCGCAGGTCGGTGGCGGGCTGGTCGTGGACAACCGCGGCTTCGATGCGATCTCGCCCATCGGGGCCGACGGCGTGGTCACCGTGGGCGCCGGCGTCTCCATCGACGAACTGCTCGCCGTCTCGATACCGCTCGGCTGGTTCGTCCCGGTCACCCCGGGCACGCGCCAGGTCACCATCGGCGGCGCCGTCGCGGCCGACGTCCACGGCAAGAATCACCACGTCGACGGCTCCTTCGCCGTCCACGTGCGCTCGATGCGACTCGTGACCCCGACCGGGGTGCACGCGCTCTCGCGCACGAGCGAGCCGGCGCTGTTCTGGGCGACCTTCGGCGCGATGGGCCTGACCGGCGTGGTGAGCGAGGTCACCCTCGAGCTGCTCGCGATCGAGAGTGACCGGGTGCTCGTTGACACCGACCGCTTCGATGACCTCGACGCGGTGATGGCGGCGATGGTCGAGGGCGACGAGCGCTACCGCTACTCGGTCGCCTGGGTCGACTGCACGTCGCGCGGTCAGCGCACGGGCCGCTCGATACTCACCCGTGGCGATCACGCCGCGGGCGATGGTGCGCGCCGCGCGCCGCGCCCGGCCCGCCTCGCCGTGCCATTTACGGCGCCGGGGGGCCTGCTCAACCCCTTCACCATCGCGGCCTTCAACGAGCTCTGGTTCCGGCGCGCACCGCGCCACCGCGAGGGCGCGCCCGAGTCGATCTCGGCCTTCTTTCACCCCCTGGACGGGCTGGGCAACTGGAACCGCCTCTACGGGCCGCGGGGCTTCGTGCAGTACCAGTTCGCCGTGCCCGACGCGGGCGCCGCGACCGTCGCCGAGGCAATCCATCGCCTCGCCCAGTCGCGCGCGCCGAGCTTTCTCGCCGTGCTGAAGCGCTTCGGTGCGGCCAACCCCGCACCGCTCTCGTTCCCCCAGCCCGGCTGGACGCTGGCGCTCGACCTGCCCGTCGGCTCAGCGGCGCTCGCACCACTGCTCGACGAACTCGACGAGCTGGTCGTGGCCGCGGGCGGGCGGGTCTATCTCGCCAAGGACGCGCGGCTCGCCCCCGAGACGGCGCGCGCGATGTACCCGCGACTGGCCGAGTTCGCCGCGCTGGCCGATACCATCGACCCCGAGCGGCGCCTGACGAGCGACCTCGCTCGACGACTGCACTTGCGAGAGGGATAACCCATGGAGAACGCCTTCGGCCAGCCCCAGAGCATCATCGTGCTCGGCGGCAGTTCGGACATTGCCCGCGCGATCGTCAAGAAGCTCTGCGCCGCACGGGCCCAGAGCGTCGTGCTCGCCGGACGTAACCAGACCCTGCTCGACGAGGCGGCCGCCGAGGCTCGCGACTACGGCGCCACCACCACCCACACGGTCCGCTTTGAGGCGACCGAGCCCCTGGACGCCGCGCGCGCGGTGAGCGCCTGCTTCGAGGCGCTCGGCGAGCCGGTCGACCTCGTCATCGTGGCCGTCGGCCTCCTGGGGCGCCAGCTCGAGTACGAAGACGACCCGACGATGGCCGCGACCATGGCGACGGTCAACTACGCGTGGCCGGTCGCCGCCCTCAGTGAGCTGCGCCGTCGCCTCGTCGCCCAGGGACACGGCCGAATCCTCGTGCTCTCCTCGGTGGCGGCCATCCGCGTGCGGCGCGTCTCCTACCTCTACTCGGGCGCCAAGGCCGGCCTCGACCGGCTCTGTGACGGGCTCGCCGACTCACTGGCGGGAACCGGCGTAACCCTCCAGATCGTCCGGCCCGGCTTCGTGCGCTCCAAGATGACCGCCGGCGAGCCGGAGATCCCCTTTAGCACCGGGGTAAACGAAGTCGCCGACAACGTGCTGCGCGGGTTGGCGAGCGAGTCACGGGTCATCTGGAGTCCGCCGATCCTGCGCGTTGTCTTCTTTGTGCTGCGCCACCTGCCCGCCCCGATCTGGCGCCGCGTCGCCAACCGCTGAAGCGGGCGAACGGCGTTGGCGAACCTTGCTCGGCGCGTACGTTACCGGCGATGGCCGACCACCGGGGGCCGACGACGGTGACCGGGTCCGAGCGCCCGGGGCCCTTCAGCGTCGACCACCTCGTGGGAGACCTGGGCGCCCTCGGGCTCGAAAACGGCGAGACGGTGCTCGTGCACAGCTCGCTGTCGGCGCTCGGCTACGTCATCGGCGGCGCCCACGCCGTTGTCCTGGCGCTGCTCGAGACACTCGGCCAGGGCACCCTCGTCGTGCCGACGCACTCGAGTGACCTGACCGATCCTGGGGGCTGGACGCATCCGGCGGTGCCCGAGGCGTGGTGGCCAACCATACGCGCCACGATGCCCGCCTTTGACGCGCGGCTCACCCCGACGAGGCACATGGGCGCGATCCCTGACGTCGTGCGCCACGCGCCGGCGGCGTTGCGCAGCGACCACCCGACCTTCTCGTTCTGCGCGGTCGGCCCGCGGGCGCTCGCGATCACGGCGAACCACGCGCTCGCCGACGGCCTCGGCGAACACTCGCCCCTCGCCCGGCTCTACGACCTCGACGGGCGGGTCCTGCTGCTCGGCGTCGGCCACGACCGCAACACCACGCTGCACCTCGCCGAGGGACGATCCGGTCGAGCGCGCCGGGTCAGCGAGGGTGCCCCGGTCAGGCTCGACGGCCAGCGTGCGTGGGTGACCTTCGAGACGCTCGACTACGACTCGAGTGACTTCCTCGAGGTGGGACGGGCCGCCGGTGAGCGAGGCCTCGAGACCGTGGGGCCGGTCGGCGCCGCGATCGCCCGCTTGATGTCCGTGCGCGCGCTCGTGGACTTCGCGACGACGTGGATGCAGGCGCACCGGCCCCCTCGGGGCTCGTGAGACCGCGGCGCCAACCTAGCCGGCCGGCGCCACCGGGGTCGTGGCAATCGCCGTTGACTTGGGCACCGTGCGCAGGGACATCGTAAAGAAGTCCCGATTCCACCAGGTGGCGAAGTAGCGCGACGGGGGCCCGTTCATCGAGCTGAGCAGGCTCGTGCCGTTGGCCCCGTTGACGATCGCGTTGGGTGCGCCGGTGTAGGTCGAGTACTGCACCCAGTCGGGGTTGATGTCGAGCTGCATGCCGGTGACCGCACCGGCGCGCACCAGCACGTTGGCGAGGTCGGTGATCGAGAGCGCCGGTCCGGCGACGTAGACGATGGCGCCGTCCTTGGTCACCCCGATGCCCGAGCGCCAGACGTTGAACGTGCCCCCGAGGGTCGCGCCCCAGAGTGCCGGATTGCTGAGGTCGTTGACCGGGCGGCCGTGCTGGACGAGCAGGTTCAGGTTCTGGCGTACCGAGGCGACCTGGTTGGTCATGGTAAAGCCCGGCGTTCCCCAGGCGCCGACGGTCATGATGCCGTCCTTGTAGATCACGACCGAGGCCGCGCCCCGGCGCAGCGGCAGGATCATCGTGCCCTGGGTGTAGTAGCCGCCGTTGGCGTCTTGCATGCGGAACCCGGCGTTAAAGGCCGCGACCAGTGACCGGCTGGCCAGCGGCGTGATCGGCGCGCTGTAGATGAAGCGCGTGTTGCCCCCCGGGATAAAGGAGCCCGAGTAGAGCTGGGCGCGCAGCAGCGTGGGGTCCATCCAGGCGATGCCCACGACGTAGCTGGTGTGGATCGCGTCGGGGCGGATGTAGGCCTCGTAGACCGTGGGTATCCCGTTGGCGGTGCGACCGGCCACGTGCCAGACGCCCTCGCCGGGCAGTGGGTGCGCGGCCGGGGTGATCACGCGGGGCGGCTCGGGCAGGTGGCCGGCCGCGGGAACCTTCACGGCGGTGACCCCGGTACCGAAGGACTTCGCCGGCGGCGCACCACCGATCTTGGCCGGGTTGAGCCGGTAGTACTCGGTCTCGATCCAGGTCACGATGGGCCCCAGGCCGTGCTGGCGGCCCCACTCGGCGCCGCGCGCCATGTAGCTCACCCCGTAGGTCGGGTTGCGCAGCGCCATCGCGAGGGTGCCCCCGAGGTAGGCCACGACCACGAACGTCACGCTCGCCAGCACCGCGATGGCGCGACGGCGCCAGTAGACCCGCTGGGGCAAGCGGTGGCTGCGCGGCGCGGACGGCGGCCGGTAGACGGGACGGGTGGAGTCCATGGCGTTCCATTCTTTCACGTGGTCGTCGGACCTCTCACCCAGCCACCAGGGTTTCTTAGGGACGTTTTAGGTACCACGTCACGCCCGGCGCAGCGGCGTCATCGCGAGCACCAGCTGCTTGGTGCCGTGCTCGTCGAAGTTGACCGTCGCGCGCGCCCGGCTGGCCTCGCCCTCCACGCGCACGACGGTGCCGGGGCCGTAGCGATCGTGCACGACCCGCTCCCCGACGCCAAGGGCGAGCGTCTCGGCGCCCGTTGAGCGCACCGGCGGCGCCGCGCGCGCGCCAAAGGCGGGTCCCGAGGCGAACTCGCTCGCGCGCCCGAGGAACCCGTCGTCGAACTCTGCCACGCGACGTCGCGGGGCCACGTGGGACACCTCACGCACCAGTTGCGCGGGGATCTCGGCGAGGAACCGGCTCGGCAGCGCCTCGGCGCGCTGGCCCCACTGGGTGCGACTCCAGGCGTGGGTGAGCACCAGGTGGGACTTGGCCCGCGTGATTCCGACGTAGCAGAGCCGACGCTCTTCTTCGAGCTCGTCCTCGTCGGCCAGGGCGCGCCGGTGGGGAAAGATCGTCTCCTCGAGCCCGGTGATCGCCACGACCGGGAACTCGAGCCCCTTGGCGACGTGCAGGGTCATCAGCGACACGGCCCCGGCACCGCGGTCGAGCTGGTCCGAGTCTGCCACGAGCGCGACGCGCTCGACGAAGTCGAGCACCGTCTCGTACTGGGCCGCGGCCGAGGCGAGCTCGCCGAGGTTCTCCAGACGTGAGGCGGCCTCCTCGGGTGGTCCCTCGCGCAGCGCGTCGCCGAGGCCGGTCTCGGCGACGATCGCGTCGATCAGCTCGCGCGGGCTCACCTCGCTCGCGCGCGAGCGAAGCGCGTCCAGGGCACGAGCGAAACGGGCCGCGCCCGCCAGGGCCCGCCCGCTCAGCCCGGCGCGCGCCGCGTACCAGGGCGCCTCGGCGAACGAGATCCCGAGTTCGCCGGCCAGCGCGCCGAGCTTGGCCTGGGCGACCGCGCCCAGGCCGCGCTTAGGCTCGTTGATCACCCGACGGGCCGACGCCTCGTCGCGCGGGTTCACCACCAGGCGCGCGTAGGCCAGGGCCGTCTTGACCTCGTGGCGGTTGTAGAAGGGCAGGCCGGCGATCACCCGGTAGGGCAGCGCGGCGTGGAGGAACTCTTCTTCGAGCACGCGGCTCTGGGCGTTGGTGCGGTAGAAGACGGCCATATCCTGCCAGTCCAGGCCGTGCTCGGCGCGCAGGCGACGCAATTCGCTCGCGAGGTAGCGGGCCTCGTCGTACTCGTCACCGGCGCGATACAGGCTGATCTTGGCGCCCTGGTCACCCTCGGTGAACAGGTGCTTGGCGCGTCGGCCGGGATTCTTGGCGATCACCGCGTTGGCCGCGTCCAAGATGGTCTGGGTCGAGCGGAAGTTCTGCTCGAGCACGATCACGTCGGCGTCGGGGAAGCGCTCCTCGAAGAGCAAGATGTTGCGCACGTCGGCCGCGCGGAACCGGTAGATGGACTGATCGGCGTCGCCGACGACGCACAGGTTGCGGTGGCGCTCACTCAGGGTCGCCACCAGCTCGTTCTGGACGCCGTTGGTGTCTTGGAACTCGTCGACCAACAGGTGCGTGAAGCGCTCCTGGTAGTTCTCGCGCACCGCGTCGTCGCGCCGCAGCAACTCGACGGCGTTGACCAGTAGGTCATCGAAGTCCATCGCGTTGGCCACGCGCAGGCGCTGCTCGTACTGGGCGTAGACGTCGGCGACGCGACGGTGGAAGGGGTCCTCGCCGTAGCGATCGCGGTAGTGCGCGGCGCGCACCGACTCGTTCTTCGCGCCCGAGATCGCGGCGGCTACGCTACGCGGCGTCAACCGCTTGGGGTCAAGGTTCAGCTCCTTCATGATCAGCTCGACCGCCGAGCGCGAGTCACCGGCGTCGTAGATCGAAAAGCCGCGCTCGTAGCCGAGCACGTCGGCGTGGGCGCGCAGCATGCGCAGGCAGGCCGAGTGGAACGTCGAGACCCACATGCGCGAGGCCTCCTCGCCCACCAGCTCGACGACCCGCCGTCGCATCTCGTCGGCGGCCTTGTTGGTGAAGGTGATCGCCATGACCTGCCACGCGCGCGCGTCCCCGGTGGCGAGCAGGTGCGCGATGCGCCGCGTCAGCACCCGTGTCTTGCCCGACCCGGCGCCCGCGACCACGAGCAGCGGCCCCCCGCGCTGGGTGACGGCCGCGCGCTGGGGAGCGGTGAGGTCCTTAAGCAGTGCGGCGGGGTCGAGCCGGGGCCGCTCGGCGAAGAGCGACTCGTCCGAGAAGGTCCTCGTCACTCCCACTCGATCGTGCCCGGCGGCTTGCTCGTCACGTCCAGGGCCACGCGGTTGACCCCGTCGACCTCGCGAATCAGTCGGTTGGCGATTCGCTCGACGAGGTCGTAGGGCAGCCGGGCCCAGTCGGCGGTCATCGCGTCGTCACTGGTGACCGCGCGGATCACGATCGGGTAGGCGTAGGTGCGCCCGTCACCCGCGACCCCGACCGTTCGCACCGCGGGCAGCACCGCGAAGCTCTGCCACAGCTCGCGGTAGAGGCCGGCCCGGCGGATCTCGTCGACCACGACAGCGTCGGCGCGGCGCAGGATCTCGGCGCGCTCGCGGGTCACCTCGCCGACGATGCGCACGCCGAGGCCCGGGCCGGGAAAGGGCTGGCGCCACACGATCGCCTCGGGCAGGCCCAACTCCTCGCCGACGCGGCGCACCTCGTCCTTAAAGAGCGTGCGCAACGGCTCGACCAGCTCGAAGGCGAGGTCCTCGGGCAGTCCCCCGACGTTGTGATGGCTCTTGATCGTGGCGGCGTGGCCCGATCCCGACTCGATGACGTCGGGGTAGAGCGTGCCCTGGACCAAGAAGCGTGGTCCGTCGCCCCCCGCGCCGAGGTCGCGCGCCACCGACTCGAACTCGCGGATGAAGAGCTCGCCGATGATCTTGCGCTTCGCCTCGGGGTCCACGACCCCCGCGAGGGCCTCGAAGAAGCGGTCCTGGGCCTTGACGTGGACGAAGTCGACGCCGAACTGCTCGGTGAAGGTCGTCTCGATCTGCTCGCCCTCGCCGAGGCGCATCAGGCCGGTGTCAACGAAGACGCAGGTGAGCTGTTCGCCCACGGCGCGCACGACGAGCGCGGCGGCGACCGCCGAGTCGACCCCGCCCGACAGCGCGCAGAGCACCTTGGCGTCGCCCACGCGCGCGCGGATCGCGGCGACCTGCTCCTCGATGATCGACGCGTTCGTCCAGGTCGGCGCGATGGCGGCCGCGTCGTGCAGGAAGCGCTCGAGCAGCGCCTGGCCGCCTTCGCTGTGGGCGACCTCGGGGTGGAACTGCACGGCGTAGCGACGACGCGCGTCGTCCTCCATGGCGGCGACCGGCGCCCCCGGTGAGGATGCGGTGATCGTGAAGCCCTCGGGCGCCACGGTGATCGCGTCGCCGTGGCTCATCCAGCAGGTCGTCTCGTCGAGCCACCCGTCGAGCAGCCGCGAGGGTCCCCGCCGCGTGACGAGCGTGCGGCCGTACTCACCGGCCCCGGTGCGCGCCACCTCGCCGCCGAGCTGGCGGGCCATCAGCTGGGCGCCGTAGCAGATGCCGAGCATCGGCAGGGCGAGCTCGTAGATCGCGGGATCGAGGCTCGGCGCCGGCGAGTCGTAGACCGACTTTGGTCCGCCCGAGAGAATGATCGCCGACGGTGCCTTGGCCGCCACCTCGGCCGCGGTGATCGTCGCCGGCACGATCTCGGAGAAGACGTGCGCCTCGCGAACCCGGCGCGCGATTAGCTGGGCGTACTGGGCACCGAAGTCGACGACGAGGACACTCAATGGCCCATGCCCACACCCTGGGCGCGCTGGAGCGACTTGCCCTCGGTCTGCAGGGACGGTGCGAGCATCACCTCGGCCTTCTGGAACTCCTTGAGGGTCTCGTAGCCGCACGTCGCCATGGAGGTGCGCAACGCCCCGAAGAGGTTCAGGCGCCCGTCGTTCTCGTGGGCCGGCCCGAGCAGGATCTCGGCCAGGGTGCCGCGCACCTGGGTGCGCACCCGGGTGCCGCGCGGCAGCGTCGGGTGGAAGGTCGCCATCCCCCAGTGGAAGCCGCGCGCCGGCGCCTCGACGGCGCTCGAGAGCGGCGAGCCGATCATCACGGCGTCGGCGCCGCAGGCGATCGCCTTGGCGATGTCGCCACCCTTGCTCATCCCGCCGTCGGCGATCACGTGCACGTAGACGCCCGTCTCGTCGAGGTGGCGCATCCGCGCACCGGCGACGTCGGCGATCGCGGTCGCCTGGGGCACCCCGATACCGAGCACCGCGCGCGAGGTGCAGGCGTTGCCGGGACCGACCCCGACCAAGACGCCGGCCGCGCCGGTGCGCATGAGGTGCAGGGCGGCCTGGTAGCTCGCGCAGCCCCCCACGATGACCGGGATCTCGAACTCGCGGATGAACTTCTTCAGGTTCAGCGGCTCGGCGGTGCGCGACACGTGCTCGGCCGAGACCACCGTCCCCTGGATCACCAGGATGTCCAGGCCCGACCGCATGATGGTCGCGGCCATCCAGTCGGTGCGCTGGGGCGTGACCGAGGCGGCGGTGACGATGCCGGCTTCTTTCAACTGGCCGATGCGCTCGGCGACCAGCTCGAGCTTGATCGGCTCGAGGTACATCTGCTGCATGCGCGCCGTCGCCTTGTCGTCGTCGAGCTCGCGGATCTCGTCGAAGAGCGGCATCGGATCCTCGTAGCGGGTCCAGAGCCCTTCGAGGTTGAGCACGCCGAGCCCGCCGAGGCGACCGATCGCGATGGCGGTATCGGGCGAGACGGCGCCGTCCATCGCCGAGCCGAGCATGGGCAACTCGAACTTGTAGGCGTCGATCTGCCAGGAGATGTCGACGTCCTCGGGGTCTCGCGTGCGGCGCGAGGGAACGATGGCGATGTCGTCGAATCCGTACGCCTGACGGGCCGACTTATAGATGCCTATCTCCACTTCCGCCATGGTGTCCTCCATTGCCCAACCCCGCCGAGGGGGCTGGCGATGGTCCCAATCTACTGGAGCGAACCGCGCGCGACGCCCGAACCCGCGTCGGCGCCGGTCGCGATGGTGAGCAGCTCGACGAGCACCCGAGCCGTGGCCCCCCAGATGAGATCGCCGGGCACGGCGAAGAAGTAGATTGGCGAGAACTCACCGGGCCCGGCGAGGGACGACGCGCGGCGCCAGCGCTCCTCGAGAAAGACCCGGTCATCGAGCAGGTCGCGCAGCGCCACCGTGAAGACGCGGTCGACCTCGCCGGTTCGCGCGCGCAGGGCTGGCGCGCCGCGCACCGTGGCGACGACCGGCCAGATGGCCGAGTCCGAGGCGACCGTCGCGATGGGGCTCAGCCACGCGACCGGGGTCACGTCGCCGGGGTCGAGGCCCACCTCCTCGTGCGCCTCGCGTAGCGCCGTGGCGACGGGGTCTTCGTCGCCGTCGCGTCGCCCCCCGGGCAGGGCGATCTCGCCGCCGTGGTGGCGAAGGCTCAGCGAGCGGCGCGTCAAGATGACGTGCGCCTCGCCGGCCACGTCGAGCAGCGCCACCAGCACGGCCGAGGGGCGCCACCCGTCGCCGGCGAGCTCGGGCTCGGCCAGCGCCGGGGCCGGGGCGTCCTCGACGCGCCGGCCGCTCGCGCCAAGTCGCGCCACGACGGTCGCCACGGGGAGCGAGCGCCGCGCGTCGTCGGCGACGTACGCCCAGGGCGCCGGCCCACCGGGAACGATTTCGTCGGGCTCGGGCACGACCTGGGGATAGTCGTGGGCGCCAAAGCGCGGCCCGCGCGAACTCATCGCCCCACCCGCCAATCGGGAACCCTCTGTATTGCTTGTATAATCACCATTCCCCCGTAATCGAGACGAGGAGAGTCATGAAGTCCCTCGCGCGCCTCGCCGTGCGTCGTCGGTGGTACGTCCTCAGCGTATGGGTGATCGTCATCGTGGCCATCAACGTGCTCGCCCACAGCGCCGGCTCCGCCTACGCCAACGCCTTCAGCCTGCCCGGTACCAACTCGACCCACGCGGTCGAACTACTCGCCAAGATCCCCACCAAAGCCGGTGACGTCGACCAGATCGTCCTCCAAGCCCGCACGGGCACCCTCGACGCCGAGCGCGCGACGATCGACGCCATGCTCGCCAAGGTCGCCCGGCTGCCCGACGTCGCGAGCGTCGTCTCGCCGTTCTGCGGGTCCTCGACGACGTGCCGCGGCGCCCCGCAGATCAACCACGCCCGAACCATCGCCTACGCCGTCGTGAACTTCTCCGAACAGGCCTTTCGCCTCCCCCTGCCGGCCATCCGCGCCGTCGAGACCGTTGGCTCGACGATTCGCTCGAGCACGCTCAACGTCCAGTTTGGGGGCAACGCCTTTGGCCAGCTCGACGCCCCGGCCGGTAGCCCGGGCGAGTTCGTCGGTCTGCTCGTCGCGGCGCTCATCTTGCTGCTCGCCTTCGGCTCGTTCCTCGCGATGCTCCTGCCCCTGGGCGTCGCGCTCTTCGCGATCGGCGTCGCCTCGGCCGCGACGACGCTGCTCAGCCACGTGATCAACATCGCCAACTTCGCGCCGATCCTCGGCTCACTGATCGGCCTGGGCGTCGGGATCGATTACGCCCTGTTCATCGTGACGCGGTCGCGCCAGGGCCTCAAGCGCGGACTCAACGTCGAAGACGCCATCGTCGCCGCGATCAACACGTCGGGGCGCGCCGTCCTCTTCGCCGGCTCCACGGTCGTGATCGCGCTCGCCGGCATGCTGGTGCTGCGCCTGTCGTTTCTTAACGGCGTCGCGATCTCGGCCTCGGTGACCGTGGCAATCACGATGCTCGCGTCGCTGACTCTCTTGCCCTCGCTGCTCGGCTTCCAAAAGACCCGGGTCCTCAGTCGTCGCGAGCGCCGCGCGCTGGCTGAGCACGGACCCGAGCCCGTGGTCGTCGCCGGACCCTGGCAGCGCTGGGCCCACTTCGTCTCTCGCCACCCCAAGGTCCTCTCGCTGGGCGCCATCGCGTTGATCGTGCTCGCGGCCGTCCCCTACTTCTCGTTGCACCTCGGCAGTTCGGACCAGGGATCGAACCCGCCATCGTCGACCACGCGCCAGGCCTACGACCTGCTCGCCGCGGGCTTCGGGCCCGGCTTCAACGGTCCGCTGGAGGTGGTCGGCGCCATCACCAAGCCGGCCGACGTGGCAACCATGACGTCCCTCGACTCAAGCCTGCGCACCCGCCCCGACGTCGCCGCCGTGGCGCCACTCGTGGTCGCCGACCACGGGACCGTCGGGATCATCACCGTCGTGCCGAAGTCGAGCCCCCAGGCCACCCAGACGAACACACTGATCAACCGGCTGCGCGACGTCTACATTCCGCGGGCCACGGCCGCGAGCCACACCGCCATCTACGTCGGCGGCCTGACCGCCATCTTCGCGGACTTCGCGACGGTGCTCGGCAGCAAGATCCCACTCTTCATCGGGGTCATCGTCCTGCTCGGTTGTCTGCTCTTGATGGTGGCCTTTCGCAGCGTGCTGGTGCCGCTGGTCGCGGCGGTGATGAACCTGCTCGCCGCGGGGGCCTCCTTCGGGCTGGTGGTCGCGGTCTTCCAGTGGGGCTGGGGCAGCGCACTGCTCGGCGCGGGCAGCGGACCCATCGAGTCGTTCCTACCGATCATCATGATCGCCATCCTCTTCGGCCTGTCGATGGACTACCAGGTCTTTCTCGTCTCGCGCATGCACGAAGAGTGGCTGAACACCGGCGACAACGAGGAGGCCATCATCCGCGGTCAGGCCAACACCGGGCGCGTGATCACCGCGGCCGCCCTTATCATGATCTCGGTCTTTCTCTCCTTCGCCTTCGGCGGGCAGCGGATCATCGCCGAGTTCGGCGTGGGTCTCGGCGGCGCGGTCTTGATGGACGCCTTCATCCTTCGCACCGTGCTCGTGCCGAGCCTCATGCACTTCATCGGACGCGCCAACTGGTGGATGCCGCGCTGGCTCGATCGCGTCGTGCCCCACGTGGCGGTCGAGGCGACCGAGGACGAGTTCGCGCTGGACCCCTCAGTCAGCTAGTCGAGGGCGCGTCGCACCGTCGCTGCTCGCCCCCACGACCCGCAGACAGAAGTCAGCGATCGTCTCGGGCGTGACGTCCAGACCGGTGCGATTGGGGATCGCCGCCTGACCTATCGAGGCGGCCCAGAAGAACGAGACGAGCATGCCGGCGTCGGTCGCGCTGTCGATCCAGCCCAGCTCCTGGGCGTCGGTCATGACCGCCACCCACCGCGCGTACTGGCCATCGAGCATGTCGAGGAATTCGCGCTTGGTCTGCGGCACGGCCCAGATGTCGATGAGCATGCGCATGATGCCGACCTGGGCGTCAAAGCCGCCGAGTCGCCACGCCGTCGCCAGGTTGTCGCGCAGCGCCTCGTGAAAGTCCAGCTCCTGGCGACTGACAACGGCTGCGCTCGCCCGGTTGAAGTACGCCGGCAACTCCATCGTCATCTTGAAGTAGTTGGCCAACTGGGCTTCGGCGATCACCTGCTCGCGCGAGGTGAAGTGGTAGTAGATCGTCGGGATACCCACGCTCGCGCGTTCCGAGAGATCGGCGACGCGAAAGGCGACGCTGCCGCCCTCACGCACCAGCTCGGCCGCCACCTCGATGATGTGCTGCTTGGTGAGCGACACGCGCTGCTTGGTCGGCGACCGCGAGTCAGAACGGCGAGGGTGTGCCTGCACAGACCGAGACTAGGACCCCGCACTGACACGGACACGACGGTGACAGTTGTATCACTTTTCTAAATCTCGTTCGGGTCCGACTCGCCACGGTCGACCGAGCGTGGCCCGGCTGGAAGCATCGACGCAGTCCTCGAGCACCTCGTGCGTTGTCGCGCACGCCAGCACCGCCGACCGCACTGGGCGGCCGGCGGTGCTGGTCTACTGCCTGGTCGTAATGACCCGGGCGAAGGGCGCTCGCGCGCTCGTCACAAAGCGCAGCGCCACGCGCACGCTGACCCGGCTGAGCAGGAACTTGCGCACGCCGAGCGCTCGGGCTCGCGCCAGCGCCACGTTGTGGAACCCGAAGCCCATGATCACGACCGACGCGCCACGCACCAGCTTGTGCGCGAGCACGGCCAGTGCGGCCCGCATCGCCGGCGTGAGGTTCGCGTTGGTGATTCCAAAGCGCAGCGTCAGCGCCGGCGGGATCGGGTGGACGATGACGCGCGCTTTGAACGTGAAGGTCGTAGGCGCCGAGCTGGTCGAGGCGTAGGTCGCGTCGGCGGCCTTGGTCGCAACCACCACGCAGGTGCCCGCGCCCGAGGCGCGCAGCGTCGAGCCGTTGATCGAGCAGCCCGTCGCCGTGCCGCCGGTGACGGCGAAGGTCACCGTGCCCGCGCCCGAGCCGCCGGTACTCGTCATCGTCAGCGACTGGCCCACGAGCGCACTCGCGGGGTTCACCGCCAGCGCCGACTGGGTGAGCGGGCTCGCCGTGGCGACGACGAAGACGGGGTCACTGCTGAAGTTGATCGTCACCGTGTCGTTCGAGGTCGCCACACCGACGCCGGTCAACCCGGTCGCGGTGACCACGTAGACGACGTCACCGGTCACGATGCCCGGGTCGCTCACCGTCAAGGTGAGCGGCACCGCCGACGCCGGCGTCGCCCCGCCGGCCGTCTGCCAGGAGATCGCGAGCGCCACGATGAACGAGCCGCCGGCGGGCACCTGGGACTTGAGCGACGAGGTAGTCGTGACCGGGTAGAGGCTCACCGTCGTGCCCGCCGGCAGCGAGCTCGCCGGCACGGTCAGCTCGAAGATCGAAGAGCCCGAGACGAGCAGGATCGAGGTCGCCGTCGTGCCGACGACCGTCGACTGGGGCGTGCCGAGGTCACTGGGCGCGATACCCGTCGGCGGGGGCGCCGGCGTCGAGGTCGTGCCGGTACCCGAGGTCGTCGTGCCGGTGCCCGTCGTGCCGGTACCCGGACCCGAGCCACCACCGGTCGTCGACGAGATCCCGCCCACCACCACGACCGAGATCGGGTTCGTGGCCGTCGGGTTCTCCGAGGTCGCGATCGAGAAGTCCGTCGGGGGGTACTGGCCCGGGATGATCGGGTTCGTCGCGGTCAGCGTGAAGCTCGCGATCGTCGAGGCGGGCAGCGAGCAGCCGACCGGCAGGGTGAAGTAGAGCGTATTGGCGCTGAAGGTCGCGCTCGTCGTCGTGCAGCCGACGAAGCCGGTCGTGAAGGTGACCGTCGTCGGGTTCGCGATCACGAAGCCCGGCGCGAAGACCGCCTTCACCCAGTCCGAGGCGACGAGCTGGCCCGTCGGCGACGAAACGAAGCCGAGGGTCCACAGTGTCACCGTGTTGGACGAGTTGGAGTAGCCAACGAAGGACACCGACGAGGTCGAAACGCCCCCGGGCACGAGCGGCGAGGTCGAGGACCCGCTGACCGTGCTCGGCGAGACCGACGTGTTCTCCTCGCTGGTGTAGAGCGAGAAGGCGCTGGCGAGGGGCTGCTCGGTGACCGGCGGGTTGGTGAGCGCGACGTTCACGCTGCCCGTGGCGCCGTTGGCGATCGAGCAGCCGGCGGGCAGGGTGATCGTGACGACCATGCCGGCGATACCCACGTCGCTCGCGCCAAGCGCACAGGACGAGCCAAAGCCGCTCAGCGAGATGGCCGAGGCCGGACCCATGATGAACGGCGACGGCGTCTTCGTCGGGAAGGTGACCGTGATCGTGTCACCGGGCTGCAGGCCGCCGACCACCGCCAACGCGTTCTCCGTCGTGAAGGTCGCGCTCCAGATGGTCGACTGGTTGCCGCCGTAGCTCAGGGCACTGAAGGTGACGTTCTGGGCCGCGGTGCCCGAACGCACGAGCGCCGAGACGCTCGACGGGTTAGCCACGCCCGGGTTCTCCGAGCTGAACAGGTCGAACCCGCTCGCCGTGTACCCCGCCGCGACGTAGATCGGGTAGGGCGGGTTGGTGAGCGTGATCGAGATCGAGCCACCGCTGCCCGCGACCCCGGGTGAGCCGTAGGAACAGCCCTTGGGCAGGGTGACCGTGACCACGGTCGCCGCCGACCCGTTGTAGGAGCCGGTGACCAGCACGTCGTTCGCGAGGATCGTGCACGAGCCAACGAAACCAGTCAGGGTGACCGGTGGCGAGGCCGACGCCGTCAGGGTCGCCGGGAAGACCGCGGTGATCGTGTCAGTCGCGACGAGGCTACCCGTCGCACCCGTCGAGAAGGCGAAGGTCCACGGCGTCGTCTGGTTGGCGCGCGTGTTCGTTGGCGCGAGTGCGCCAACGATCAACTTGCCCGTCGACGTGAGCGGCGACGCGCTCGCCACACTCATCATCGGGTCCTCCGAGGTCCACGCGAAGTAGGCGTTGGGCCCGGGCTGCTCGGTGACCGGTGGGTTCACCGCGCTCAGCGTAAGCGTCGCCTGCGCACCCGTCGCGAGGGTGCAGCCCGAGGGCAGCGTGATCATGACCCGGCTGTACGCGATCACGTAGTTCGCGCCGAGCGCGCACGGGGTTCCCCCCAAGGTCAGCGTCGGGTTCGCGAGCGCGCTGAAGGTCGACGGGAAGAGGACGGTGATCGTGTCACCGGTCACCAACTCGCCACCGAAGGGCGGCTGCGCGCCGACGTTGGACGCGCTGAACTGCACCGTCCAGGTGGCGGTTTGGTTGCCAAGATAGCTCGACGCCGAAAAGCTCACCCCGGTGACCGAGGAGCCGGACGGCACGATCGGGTGAACGGCCAAGGGGCTCGCCGGCGTGAAGTCCTCGTTGGTCGCCACGCTGAACTGGCTCGTCAAGTACGTCGTCGTCACCGGTGGGTTGACCGCGGTAACCGAGATACTGGCCGAGACGCCCGCGGCCAACGTGCAGTTGGCCGGCAGGGTCACGGTCAACGTACCCGTGGCCGCGGCGAAGGCACCGACGGTCGGGTTGCAGCCAAGGAACCCGGCTACGAAGCCGGCCGTGAAGTTGACCGTCGGCGTCGGCGTGATCAGGAAGACGCTCGTACCGTTGGCCGTTGGGAACTTGACGGTCACCGTATCACCGGGGTACAGATCACCGCCGGTGCTCGCGGTGAACCCGGCCGTCCAGGTCGTCGAGATGTTGCCCGCGTAGGTGCCCGCGGTGAACGTGACCGCCGACACCTGGCCACCGGTCGGCGCGATGGTGATCGGTTCGTTCGTCGCAGCAATGAGACTGGGATCCTCGGACGTCGCGACGGCGAAGCCGACGTAGTTGGTGCCCGCTGGCGGGTTGGTGACCGACGACACGGTGAACGAGGTCGCTTGGCCGTTGGCGAGCGAGCAGGTGCCGAGCAGGGTCACCGTGAGGGTGTGGCCAGTGACCGAGCCCGCGGCCGTGCACGAGGTACCAAAGTTCGCGTTGAGTCCGATCGAGGGCGAGCTCACGAGCCCGAAGGTCGTCGGGAACGTAGCGCTGAGCGTGTCGCCGGCGACGAGCCCCCCGAGCGAGGACGGCGTGAAGTCGACCGTCCACGTCTCGGTCACGTTCGCCTTGTTCGTCGCCCCGGCGAAGGTCACGCTGCCCACATGGCTGCCCGACGCAACGAGCGGCGAAACCGTCAGCGGCGTGGCCGCTTGCGGGTCCTCTGAGGTCGAGACCGCGAACGCGCTGGGCGCGTAGTGGTTGGTGACCGGCGGGTTCGTGACTTGGATCGTTACGGTCGCGCTCGTACTGCTAGCCACCGCACAGCCCGTCGGCAACGTCAGGGTTACCGTCCAGCCCACGTCAACTGAACCGGCGGCGACACCCGACAAGAGGCCAGCGCAACTCGACAACGTCGCGGCGGGAGCAGGCGCGATGACGAAACCGGCGGGAAAGGAGACGGCAATCGTGTCACCGGCGACTAGCGCGCCACCGTGAGAACCAATGGGCGCGCCCACCGTCGAGGTCGTGAATGTCGCCGTCCACGTCGACGTCTGATTGCCCGAGTACGTCGTGGCGCTGAGCGAGACACCGTGCACCTGGCTGCCCGACGGGACGATTGCGTGGACGCTGGCCGGTGCGACCGAAGCATTGCCGTCGGCGCTGGTCTTGACGCCGAACTGGCTCGTCGCGTACAGGAAGGTTGACGGCGGGTTGATGAGCGCGATCGTGATCGTCGCGGGCTGACCGCCAGCGAGCGAGCAGCCGGCCGGCAGCGTCGCAGTCACTGACTCACTCCCGCCACTACTGGCGTACCCCGGCGCGACCGGCGCGCACGACGCCCCACCGGCGAAGCCCGAGGCGAACGTCACCAATTGGGCTGGGATAGCCGGGAAGAAGGCGCTCGGCATGGTCACCGTGATGGTGTCGCCGCCGGCGAGGGCGCCCGGCAGCGACGGCGTGAAGCCGACCGTCCAGGTGGTCGCCGTGTTGCCCGCGTAGCTGAGCGCGCCGAAGGTTACTGCGGACACCACGGTGCCCGAGGGCAGAATGTGGACCGAGTAACTCGATCCGTTGGCCGTCGGGTCCTCCGAGGTCGCCACCGAGAAACCGGTGTAGGTGCTGGCCGGTGGATTCGTGACCGCGATCGTCAGTGTGGCCGACGTACCGTTGCCGATCGAGCAGCCCGCGGGGATGCGCAGCGTGACCATCCACCCACTGCCCACGGTTCCCGTGACCGCACCCGTCGTCGCGGCGGGACATCCCGAGAGCGTGACCGCAGTCGACGGCGTCGTCACGACGAAACCGGCGGGCACGGCCACGGTGACCGTGTCGCCGGGGGTGAGGCCACCACCGTAGGGTCCGGCACCCGTCAGGGGCCCTAACGGCGATGTCGTGAAGTTCACCGTGAGGGTCGCCGACACGTTGCTGGTCGCGGGCGAGTCGGTCACGAAACCAGTTGTGACGCTCGGGGTGCTACCCGATGGCACGATGGCACTCACGTACTGACCGACCTGCGGGCTCACGGCCGTGAGGTCTTCCGAGGTCGAAACGCTGAACTGATTGGCGCTGAAGGTCGCGGTCGCCGGGGGGTTCGTGACGCTTTCGAGCGTCAGCATGCCCGTCAAACCCGAGGCCAGTGTGCAGTTAGTGGGCAGGGTCACGGTCACCGACGGACCGTTCGCGACGCCGGGCACGTTGGTGCAGGACGAGAAGGATCCGCCAAAGACGACAGTCGGGTTGGTCATGTCGAAGCCCGGGGCAAAGGTAACCGTAACGTGGTCACCGGCGATCAGCCCCCCACTGCCCGACGCGGTAAAGGTCACCTGCCACAACGACGACTGGTTGCCGTAGGCGGCGTTGCCCGACGAGAACGACGGCGTGCTCGCCTGAGGGTACTGCGCGACGGCGAAGTTCACGCCCGTCACCGCCGAGCCCGACGCGCCGACCGCGCCGACGCTCGTCGGGCTGACCGGAGTTGGGTCCTCCGAGGTGTGCACGCTGAACTGACTCGCGCTGTACGAGGTCGTCGCCGACGGGTTCACCGCGGCGACGCTCAACGTCGCTGCGTACCCACCGGCGAGCGAACAGCCCGCCGGGAGCACGACGACGAGCGTCCCCGTTGCACTGGTGAAGGTCCCCGCGGTCGGCGAGCAGTTCACGCCCCCGTTGAAGGTCGAGGCGAAGGTAACTGACGGCGTGGCACCGATCGTGAAGTCGCTGGCGCCACCGGTGACGGGGAACACGGCGGTCACCGAGTCGCCGGCCACGAGATTGCCCGGCACCGACGGCGTGAAGCCGACCGTCCAGGTCGTCGAGGTGTTGGCCGCGTAGGAGATTGCCGTGAAGCGCACCGCGGACACCGCCGTCCCGGACGGGCCGATGACAATAGCCGACGTCGGATGGACTGGCGTCGGGTCCTCCGAGGTCGCCACGGAGAAGCCGCCCGCCGCGTAGGTACCGGCCGGCGGGTTCGTGACCGACGTGATCGTGAGGGTCGCGGGCGCACCGCCGCCCAGCGAACACGTCCCACCATTGTTGTAGAGGGTCAAATTCAACGTCGAACCGGTGACCGTGGGGAACGCCAGGCAGTCGAAGAATCCGCTGGTCAGGCCGATGCTCGGGTTTGGCGTGATCGCGAACGACGACGGGAAGGTCACCGTGACCGTGTCACCGGCTACCAACGCACCAGTCGACGACGGCGTGAAGTGGACCGTCCAGGTCTCGGTCACGTTGCCCTTGTTGGTCGCCCCCGCGAAGCTCACCGAGCCACTGGCGACCGAGCTACCCGACGCCGTGAGCGCAGCAACGCTCGAAGGGTTGGCCGGCACGGCGTCCGACGAGGTGAACACGCTGAAGTTGCTCGCGGCGTAACTCGGGTCGGTGACCGGCGGGTTGGTGACCCCAATGGTCAGCAACGCGCCTCTGAGGTTCCCGAGCGTGCAGGTGCCCGCGAGGGTGATGAGCACGGTCTGGCCGCTCGTTGACCCAGAAGCCGTGCACGAGTTACCGAAGCCGGAGGCGATGAGCGTGATGGTCGGAGTTGCCGGCAGCACGAATCCCGCGGGGAACGTCACCGAGATCGTGCCGCCAGCGCTGAGCGCCCCGGACGACGACGTTGTGAACCCGACCGTCCAGGTCGAGAGCGTATTGGCGCTGGACGGGCTGCCCGTAAACGTGACGCCCGTCACCGTCGAAACCGTGGAGAGGATGACCACGTTGGACGTGGGGCTGACCGACGTCGGGTCCTCCGAGGTGTGCACGCTGAACCCGCTCGCCGCGTAGGTGCCGGCGGTCGGATTGGTCACCGGGAACGAGATGGTCGCTCCCTTGCTCGCGCCAAGCGAGCACCCGCTGGGCAGCGCTACGGTCACCGCGGTGCCGTTGACCACGCCGGTCGCCGGCGCGCAACCAGTGAAGCCCGCGAGAAACGTCACCGTCGGCGAGCTGCCGATCGCGAACCCCGCGGGAAAGGCCGCCGTGATGGTGTCGCCGGCGGCGAGTGCGCCCGTCGACGACGTTGTGAACCCAACGGTCCAGGTCTCGGTCACGTTGGCCTTGTTCGTGGCGCCGGCGAACGTAACTGCACTGACCTGACTGCCCGACGGCGTAATGGCGGTCACCGACGTCGGGTTAACGGACGTCGGGTCCTCGGACGTCGCGATCGCAAACTGGCTCGTCGCGTAGAGCGACGTCGCCGGTGGGTTCGTCGCGCTGAAGCTGAGCCCCGCTGGCAAGCCACCCGGCAGTGAACAGCCCGCGGGAACCGTGACAACGAGTGTACCGCTCGAGGGCGTTACGGACTCGGACGCACAACTCGTCCCCCCGACGAATCCCGCGGCGAAGGTGACCGTCGTTGGCGACGAGAGGGTGAAGCTCGACGGCATCGTCACGCTAATCGTGTCGCCCGCGGTCAACTCGCCGGGCGAGGTCGGTGTGAAGTTGGCCGTCCACGTCGTCGCGGCGTTACCGGCGTAGGTGATCGGTGAGAAGGTCACATGGGTCACGGCGGTGCCGGCGGGCGCGATCACGGCGTTCGCCGGAACGGCCGAGGGATCTTCGGACGTGTGAACGGCGAACGAGTACGAGCCGGCGATCGGGTTGGTGACGCCGTCGATGGTGAGCGACGCCGGTTTGAGGTTCCCGAGCGTGCAGGTGCCAGCGAGCGTAACGAGCACGGTCTGGCCGCTCGTTGACCCAGAAGCCGTGCACGAGTTACCGAAGCCGGAGGCGATGAGCGTGATGGTCGGAGTTGCCGGCAGTACGAATCCCGCGGGGAACGTCACCGAGATCGTGTCGCCGGCGACGAGCGCGCCGCCGTAGGGGCCAGCTGCGCTGAGACTGCTCGTAATGTTGGACGTCGTGAATTGGACGGTCCAGGGCTCGGTAGCGTGCGCCTTGTTCGTCGCACCGGCCACGCTCGGCGAGATGATCGAGGATCCCGAGTAGGTAAGCGCGGGAATCGCCGTCGCGATCGCCGCGTTCACGTCGGTCGAAGTCGTAACCGAGAAGTTCCCACTCGTGTACGCCAAGTCGGTGACCGGCGGGTTGGTGATACCCGTGTTGAAGGTGATGGTGCCTTGGGCGCCGGACGCGAGCGCGCAGCCCGGCATCGTCACGGTGATCGTGGTTCCCGATGCTGATGCCGTACCGGTGTACGTCGTGCAAGAGAACGCACCCGACAGGGTAAATGTTGGGGAGGTGGCGATGGTAAAGCCGGCGGGGAAGGTCACGGTCGCGGACGCGGGATTGGCAGTGGTCGCCGTGAACTGGACTGCCCAGACCGTCGGCTGGTTGGCGTAGGCACTATTAGCCGACGCCGGGGTACCCGTACCCTGCGGATACGGGGGCACGAGGAACGACACCGACGACACCGAGGCGGCGGCGGCCGGCAGCGCGAGACCGAGCACACCAACGGTGCTCGCGACCAGCGCGACGAGTGCTCGCGAACTCGCGCGAACGACCCGATGAACCCAACTTGCGCTGACCGATCCACTGCGCCGCATACCGTTCCTCCAGATCGAACGGCTCCGCTGGTTTCGGTACAGCCCGATAACCGGCTCTCACGGAGTCGCCGGTCCAAGAGTAGCCCGAATATTGCGCAGAATGAAATTACTTCGGCGAGACGTAATCGACTGTTTTCTCAGAATTGCCGCCATATTCCTTCATCCACCGGAGCCAACAAATTGGCACGGTCGCTCGATTGCTCACTCGCCACCGGCATCTAAACCTTGCCCCGCGCGACGGTGACTGGGCGTAGTGTCCGTGGAACGTTCACTCCACGCCCCGGTTCACTCATCGATCCGCGTTGGTGGTGGCTGCAAAGTCAACGGCAACCTTCGCGCCGGTCGTACGGCAAGTCTCTCGGAGCGACGAGTCCGGCGGGCACGCCGAAGTTGGTCGAAGGTCACGAACTCGCGGTTCGTCGGTTGCCGGCCGCAGAGCGCGTGGCCACAAAGGTCCTTTGGCGTCACGTGGGGCCTCTCCATTCGTCCGCTGGCCGGGACCTCGCCGCAAACATCGCTCAGCCGTGCGATCGAGAAGCGCGAGGCGCTAGTCGACGAGTGGCGTCATGCGTCGGGCATCGAGTTCCCCGATCGCGCCCTCAACAACTCGCGGAACCCGGATCCATAATCGGCGATGCGCCCAGTCCCGGGACGTCCCCGCTACGCCAACTCCTTGGCGCGAGCAGTTGACCTTCGCGATCGGTCGCTCCGAGGTCGACCCGTCGACCAGTTCACCTACTCGAGAATGACCGATCGGCCAGCCGCGTTCCACTCGCCACGTTCGTGGCGACCTCACGAGGTCGGTCCCAACGAAACGCCGAACACCAGCCACGAGACGCCCGCGAGCCCGACGCACGGTTGCGAGAAGTGAGTCGACGAGTATCGCCTCGGCGAGGTGGGCGCGAGTGCGCCAGCTCCCACGCCGAGACGACCCGTCCCGGGTGCCCGATGCGCACCCGGGACGTCAACCAACGACACCGTCGCTTGTCGCTACTGCTCCAAGGTCACCACTTTGCCCAGGTTGGCGTTAGGTCCCGTGACAAAGACTGCCTGCACCCGTACCTTGACGATTCGCAGGATCATCCGCTCGATGGCCATGACGCGCCGGTGCGCCAGGGCCGAGTTGTGGTAGCCGAAGCCGATGATCCTAATCAGGGCCCCTCGGACCAAGTGGTGGCCGAGGGCGACGAGCGACGAACTCGACGAACCGGTGAGCGTCCAGCTGCCGCTCGCGAAGTGAATCACGACCACACCGGGCCGCGCCGGCTTGGGCGGTGCTGGCGCCGCGTTAAAGGTGAAACTCGTCGCCGACGATGACGCCGCCTGGTAGGTCACGTCGGCCGCCTTGGTGGCGGTCACGAGACACGTCCCGGGACCCGTTGCCGACAGTGTCGAGCCGGTCACCGCGCACCCTGCGGCCGTGCCCCCAGTCACCGTGAAGGTCACCGCACCACTGCCCGAGCCGCCGCTCGTGCTCAGGGTAATCGATGAACCGACCGTCGCCGAACTCGCGGCGAGTGAGAGTGTCGCCTGGGGTACGAGGTTCGAAGCCGTCGTGAAGCTCTGGACGCCGCCGTAGATCACCACGCCGGTCGAGGTTGTCACCTGCACCTCGACGTAGTAAGTCGTCGCGGCGGTGAGACCGGTCAACGTCGCCGAGACGGACGTCGGACTCGTGCCCGTGACGCTTGCCGGCGTACCGGCGATCACCGTGCCGCCGCAGTTGCCCGACGTGAAGCTGGTCGCGCTGTAGCAGAAGACGATGCCGTGGGTGTTGAGACTGCCGTTGGCGTTGACCACCGCGTTGAGCGTGGCCGAGGTCGCACCCACGCCACTGGCCGCGCCGGTCACGGCCGTCGCCGTCCCGGTCGTCGCGCCGGTGCCACCGGAACCGACCCCGATGAACGTCGTGGTAAAGGTCGTGACGCCGCCGTAGTACGTGACACCCGCCTCGTTGGTCGCCATCAATTCGACGTAGTACGTCGTTGGCGCCAAGAGCCCCGTAAGGGCGATCGACAACGACGCCGAACCACTAATCGAGGTGGGCGGAGTGAACGTTGCGCCTAGGGTGCCCGCACAGTTGCCCGACGTAAACGCGTACTGGCTGTAGCAGAACTGGTAGGTCGTCGCGGGATCACCGTTGCTGTTGATCGTTCCCTGCAGGGTCGCCGCGGTCACCGACGGAATAAGTGCCGTACCCGTCACGACCGTCGGTGCGGCCGGCGTCGTGAAGGACGAGCCCGAGCCGAGGTAGACCGTGCCGAGTGAGTTCGTCGCCTCGAGGTTGAAGTAGTAGGTCGTCGCCGGGGCCAGCAACGTCGTCGGCACCACGAGCGCGAACTCAGTCGTTGGCGAGGTGCCCGACGCGGTCGCGGCGCTCGCGTTCGCGAACGTCGCGCCACTGCACGAGGTCGCCACCGACGAACTCTTCCAGCAGAACTCAATAGCGTGAACGTTGGGGTCACCATTGGCGTTCACCGTGCCGCCCAACGTGACACCGGTCGCGGTGCCGGTCGCGTCGATCGTGAAGTTCGTCGGCGCCGATACGCCGATTGTCGGTGCCGCCGCGGTCGTAAAGGTCTGGCGCGCGCTGTAGTACACCTGTCCGGCCGAGTTCGTCGCCATCAAGAAGTAGTCGTAGGTCGTGCCGGCGGCCAAACTCGAAAGGTCCAACTCGTTATTTTGACCACCACCGACAAAGTTTGGAGGCGTAGCCGCGGCTACCGTGCCCGAACACGACGTTCCCGCGGTCAATCCGACGCTCGCGAGCGCGTAGCAGAACTGAATCGACGTGACACTGGGGTCACCACTCGCGGTGACGGTGCCCGTGAACGTCACGCTTCCGCTCGCGTTGTTTGACGTGGCGGACACCGACGAGATGCTGAGCTCGTTGGCCGAGGTCAACGTGCCGACCGTGCCGTAGTAGATGAGGCCGACCGAGTTCGTCGCCATCAAGAAGTAGTCGTAGGTCGTGCCGGGCGTGAGACCAGCGAGCGCCGCACTCACTGAACCACCCGTACCGTTGGTGAACGTCGACGGCGTGGCCGCAATGGTCGAACCCGAACACGACGTTCCCGCGGTCAGTCCCACACTGTCGAGCGCGTAGCAGAACTGAATCGACGAGACGCTCGGGTCTCCGTTCGCCGCCACGCTACCGGCGAGGTGCATCGATGACGAAGCCGGGGTGCCGCCCGAGGCGGCGATGTACCCGGGGGAACTCGCGGCACCGGTCGCAACGCTCAACGTCGCGGCCGAGGTGAAGTGCGCCACCGAACTCTCATAGGTCTGGCCGGCCGAGTTCGTCGCCATCAAGAAGTAGTAGTAGGCCACGCCCGTACTGAGCCCCGAGAGCGTCCCGGTGACCGCGTTCGAACCCGCGGCCGCGTTGGTGAAACTTGACGGCGAGGCTGGGGTGGTGCTTCCGGTGCACGTCGACGAGGCCGTCAGCGAACTACTCGTGCTGTAGCAGAACTGGACGCCGGTCACCGTCGGGTCACCGTTGGTGTCGAGCGTGCCGTTCAGTCCAACACTGCCGGGACTTCCTCCGTAGGTCACGGCGGTGGTGGCGAGGCTCACCTTGTTGGCCGACGTGAACGTCGAGAGCGGACTGCTGTAGTAGACCGTGCCAATCGAGTTGGTCGCGAGAACGTAGTAGTCGTAGACCGTACCGGGGCTGAGACCGGTGAGCGTGGCGCTCACCTCACCCCCAATGCCATTCGTGAAACTTCCTTGGCTATCCGCCGCCGTCGAACCCGTGCAGGTCGCTGCGGCCACCATCCCCGAACTGTGAGGCGCGTAGCAGAACTTAATCGACGTGACGTTGGGGTCGCCGTTGGCACTAACCACGGCGTACAACGTGATCGACGACGTCGCGCTGACGCCACCGGTGTAGCCCGGCGCGGCCGTGCGCATCCCGGCGATGGTCACGGCGGCGGCCGTGGTGAAGGGTGTACCGAGACTGCTGTAGTAGACGGTGCCGAGCGAGTTCGTCGCGAGTAAGAAGTAGTCGTACGTGACACCGGGCGAGAGGGTCGCGAACGCCGTCACGGCGTCGGTTCCACCTGCCGTGTACGTCGGCGCCGTCGCGGCAAGCGTCGTCGCACCGGTGCCCGTGCACGTCGTTGCGGCCACAATCCCCGAACTGTGAGGCGCGTAGCAGAACTCGATCGACGTGACGCTGGGGTCGCCATTGGCGTCGACCGTGCCGCCGAAGGTCACCGAACCGGCAGCGTTCGACGACGTCGCCTTCAGTGTGCCCAAGGTCAGCGTGTTCGCCGAGGTAAACGTGGAGACCGGGCTGTAGTAAATGGTGCCGAGCGAGTTCGTCGCCTCGAGTTGGTAGTAGTAGGTCGTGCCGGGCGTGAGCGACGAGATGGTGGCCGACTCCGTCGTCGCGCTGGTAGCGCCAGTCGTGATCGCGGTGGTGCTCGCCGCGGCGACGGTCGCGCCACTGCAGCTGGCGAGCGAACTGCTCGTGCTGTAGCAGAAGTTGATGGCCGACACGTTCGGGTCACCGTTGGGGTTGACTGAGCCGTTCAGTGTCGCCGAGGTCGTCGAGAGTACGGTCGCCGGCGCGCTGGTGACCGAGAGCGTCGGGGCGTTCGCCGTCGTGAACGATTCAATACCGTTGTAGAACCGATTGTTGGACGAGTTCGTTCCAATGAGTTGGACGTAGAACGTGGTCGCGGGCGAGAGGTTCGTTACCGTGATACTCACGTTCTGGGGCGTGCTGCCAAGGCCCGCTGCCAAAGAATTCGCCCTGGACGGATCGAACACCTGACCAGATTGACCCGTACAGGTCCCGGTCGCAAACGACGTCGCGCTGTAGCAGTAGTACCAGGTCGTCGCGGGGTCGTTGTAGGTCGTGATCGTGCCGTTCATCGTGAAACCCGCGGTGTCGTTGGTCCCATTGAAGGTGCCCGAAGTCACCGGGGTGGTCGTGACCGAGATGTTGTTGTACGTCGTGAAGGAGACGACGCCGCCGTAGTAGAGCGTGCCGAGTGAGTTCGTCGCTTCGATCTCGTAGTAGTACGTCGTACCAGGGTCGAGACCACCCAACTCGCCATTTGCGGCAACGTTGAGCGCACCACCGCTGCCCGTCTGGGTGACCACGGCGCTGAGGGCCGGCTGATAGATGGGGACGGTCGAAATAGGCGCCGCAGCGAAGACGTAGTAGGTGGCGGTGGTGGTGCAGCCGCCCGAGGCAAATGGGTCCGGTGAGAGACAGAAGCTCGCCGTCGTGCTGGGGTCACCGTTGGTGCTGACGTCGGCCTGGGGCACCGCGTTCGCCGTCCCGTTGCCAGCGGGAATGCTGCCGGTTGTTAAGCCCAGGCCCGTCGGCGCGATGGTGGTGAGCGTCGGCGCGGCGGCCGTGGTGAACGTACTGGTGCTACCCCACGCGGTGTTCGTAGAAACCGACGAGTCGACCACCTCGATGTTCCAGTAGTACAGTGTCCCCGCCGCGAGACCCGAGAGATCGTAGGTGAGGTTTACCGACGTCGTTGCGTTGGTCGAGTACACACTTGCGGACATGGAAGCACCAGCGGGGCAGTTGCCCGAGAACGACGTCGTCGTCCAGCAGAAGTACGCCTTTACCGTATCGGACGACGTGGTCGTCACGTTTCCGGAAAGTGTCGCGGACGCGATGCCGGTCGCCAACGTCGACAACGATGTCACCGTATTGACGGCAGCGGCGGCGGGAGTTACCAGGAACACGGCCTGCGCCCCTACCGTGACGAGGCAAAGAACGCCTACCGCGATTGATCGACGCCAACGCTGACTGAATC
The DNA here is from genome assembly GCA_021846325.1 of Actinomycetes bacterium. GTDB lineage: Bacteria > Actinomycetota > Acidimicrobiia > Acidimicrobiales > RAAP-2 > RAAP-2. The sequence goes on from JAJZBX010000004.1 coordinate 87,674, forward strand.
CCTCACTCATTCGCGCTCCTTCATCGAAGACCGTATGCAGCACGCCACGAACGAAACGCGGCCACTCACCGCTGGAGAGTCGCCAACCATCTCACGTGACTCCCACTTGTTCTACACCTCACCGGCCGTATAAGCCCGTATAACGCGTCACTGTTGGCCCCGTAATTCTACGTATGGTACGTCACACCTGGCTGTGATAATTAGCACTCTGCGTTCGGTATAACTACTACTGCGAGACTTAGTTGTCATTCTGTAGTTCTCCGCTATATTTTTGATAACTCACCTTTCTAACAATCATTATGGAATAACGGTGAACGTACTAACGACGAGCGCTCCGGCCAGGTAGAACGCCGTCAGAGGCGCGATGCGGTGTGCTCGGTGTGGTTGGACCGCTTGGTCGACCATCGCGAGGAGCGATCGGTGAGGATGAAACGCGGCGCAGGTCGCGCGGGTGAAACTCACATAGCCTGCACGAGGTCCCCGAGGGGCTTACCGCGTTGAACGCAGTGTTCACCCTGATGGCCGCGGTGAAGGAGCCGTCCCTGGACCAAACCGTGTTGGCAGTAACGGGCACCACGAGCGAGTCGGCAAAAGCGAGGGCATTCCAATCGCCGAGAGGGGAACCTCCGCTTTGACCTCGAGGTTCGATCGGCCCCGACCACGCACGTCGGCCCAGGGTGTTGGCCTGACCCGCGGGCTCGTCCCTGGTGGGCGCCACGTGAGTTTGCTACCCCTACGTTGATCGAGCGTGCCGACGCTCTCGAACGCGAGTGGGCCGCCATCGGCGGTGCACAACCGCGTCGGCTTCCTCCCCGCTACCCCCGCGATCGCCCAGGTGCTCTGGACCACGAGTTCGAGCGTCGACGACGGCGAGAACGTCAGCGCACGGCGACACGGCAGTCGAGTCGACCACCGAGACGGTACGCGATCCGTCAGTCCTCTGTCGGCGTTGGCCGGCGTCACTGCTGCCGCGACGATCGCTCGAGGTGACGCCCTTAGGTCATTGGGGGACGCATCGCGACCCGACGCCACGAGGACCGGACCACCGGCCCGGTCCTCGAAGCGTCACGTCGTACTGGCGTGGCTACATCATGCCGCCCATGCCGCCCATGTCGCCGCCGCCCATCGGGGCCGATGGCGGCTCGGGCTTGTCGGCGACGATGGCTTCGGTCGTGAGCAACAGGGCCGCGATCGAGGCCGCGTTCTGGAGCGCCGAACGAGTCACCTTGGCCGGGTCAATGACCCCGGCTGCCACCAGGTCCACGAGCTCGCCGGTCGCGGCGTTGAGTCCGAACGATCCCGTCGCCTCGGCCACCTCTTGCACCTTGACGGCACCCTCGAACCCCGCGTTCGCGGCGATGTGGCGCAGCGGCGAGCTGAGCGCCGAGGAGACGATCTTCGCCCCGGTCGCCTCGTCACCGACGAGCGTCGCGACGAGCGCGTCGACCTCGACGCGCGCGCGCACGAGGGCCGTGCCGCCTCCGGCGACGATGCCCTCGTCAATCGCGGCGCGCGTGGCCGACAGTGCGTCCTCGATACGGTGCTTCTTCTCCTTGAGCTCGACCTCGGTCGCGGCGCCAACCTTCACGACTGCCACCCCGCCGGCGAGCTTGGCGAGACGCTCCTGGAGCTTCTCGCGGTCCCAGTCCGAATCAGTGTCCTCGATCTCGCGCTTGATCTGGGCGACCCGTCCGGCAACCTCGGCACTCGTCCCCGCACCGTCAACGATCGTCGTCGCGTCCTTGGTGACGACGATCCGTCGGGCGTGACCGAGCAGGTCGACGGTCGCGGTGTCGAGCTTGAGTCCGATCTCCTCGGAAATCACCGTCGCGCCGGTGAGAATGGCCATGTCCTGGAGCATCGCCTTGCGCCGCTCACCAAAGCCGGGGGCCTTGACGGCGACCGAGGTGAACGTGCCTCGGATCTTGTTGACGACGAGAGTGGCGAGGGCCTCGCCCTCGACGTCCTCAGCGACGATGAGCAGTGCCCGACCGGACTGCATGACCTTCTCCAACACCGGCACGAGGTCGTGCACGGCCGAGATCTTGCCACTCGTGAAGAGAATGTAGGGGTCCTCGAGCACGGCCTCTTGACGCTCGGGGTCAGTCACGAAGTAGGGCGAGAGGTAGCCCTTGTCGAACTGCATGCCCTCGGTGAGCTCGAGCTCGATACCGAAGGTGTTGGACTCCTCGACGGTGACCGTGCCGTCCTTGCCAACCTTGTCGATGGCGTCGGCGATAACCTCGCCGATCGAGGCGTCGGCGGCCGAGATCGTCGCCACCTGGGCGATCTGGTCCTTGCCCTCGACGACCTGGCTCTGGGCGGCGATCGAGGCGACCGCGGTCTTGACCGCGAGCTCGATCCCGCGCTTCAGACCCGCGGGGTTGGCCCCGGCCGCGACGTTGCGCAGGCCCTCTTTGATGAGGGCCTGGGCGAGCACCGTGGCGGTCGTCGTACCGTCGCCGGCCACGTCGTTGGTCTTGGTCGCGACTTCCTTCACCAGTTGGGCCCCCATGTTCTCAAAGGGGTCCTCCAGCTCGACCTCGCGAGCGATCGAGACGCCGTCGTTGGTGATGGTGGGGGCGCCGAACTTCTTGCCGATCACCACGTTGCGGCCCTTGGGCCCCAGGGTGACCTTCACGGCGTCGGCCAGCTTGTCCACGCCAGCCTCGAGGCCACGGCGGGCCTCTTCGTCAAACTTCAGTAACTTGGTCACGGCGCCTACTTCGAGACGGTCGCGAGCACGTCGCGGCCCGAGAGGATGAGCAGGTCCTCACCGTCGACGGTGATCTCGGTGCCGCCGTACTTCGAGTAGACGACCGTGTCGCCGACCGAGACGCCGGTCGGGATCAACTCGCCCGACGATTCGGCGCGACGGCCCGGTCCGACCGCCAGGACCTCGCCCTGCTGGGGCTTCTCCTTCGCGGTGTCGGGGATAACGAGGCCCGACGCCGTCGTGGCCTCGGCCGCGTTGGGCCGAACGACGATTCGGTCCTCAAGGGGGTTGAGCTTCATGGTGACTAGCCTCCTGTGTGACTGGCACTCAAACAGTGCGACTGCCAATTTAGCAGACGCTCGCGCTGAGTGCCAACTGACCATCGACGCGACGGGCACCCCTATAGCCTGGGCTGAAAGTTAGCGCCAAGGGGGGGCGATGGGCGAACCGGTTGACGCACCCGTCGGGCTAAGCGCCGGGCAGCGGCGCGACGTAACGCTGCTCGCCGTCTTTCGTGGCATCTCCTTTCTCGGTGACGGCCTGGCACTCGTCGCGCTCTACCTGCGCGTCGCACCACTCGGGCACGCCTGGGCGGTCGCCGCGCTCGGCATCGCCGCGATGGCGCCGGTGGCCGTGCTCGCCCCGGTGGCCGGCCACTTCGTCGACCGCGTGCGCGCCAAACCCCTGCTCGTCACGCTCGGCCTGGTCGATGCGGTGGTCGCGGTCGGGCTCGGCTACTGGCACGCGATTGCCACGACCGTCGCGCTCGTGGTCGTGCTGAACGTCTCGGTCTCGTTCTCGTTGCCCGGCTACGCCGCCCTCGTGCCGGCGATCGTGGGCGACGAGAACGTGAACCGCGCCACCGGCACGATGCAGGCCGCCCAGGGCCTCGCCTTCATCGGCGGGCCGGTGCTCGGGGGCCTGCTCGTCGGCTGGACCGGCCAGAGCGTGCCGCTCTACGTCGACGCCGTGAGCTTCGTGCTCGGCGCCCTCGGTACGTCGATGCTGCGCGCCGACCGCCGTCCGGTCGTCCACGCCGAGGGGGCCGATCGACGCATGACGGCCGGGATCCGCCACGTCTTCGCCGATGCGGTGCTCGCCCCGGTGGTGCTCGACTTCTTCGTCTTCCTGCTCGCGCTGGGCATGGTGAACGTCGCCGAGGTCTTCTACGTGACCCAGACCTTCCACGGCTCGCCCCTCGCCTACGGCGCCCTCGGCGCGGCCTTCGGCGCCGGCACGATCGCCGGCTCGATCGTGGGGTCGCGACTCACCCAGGACCTCTACCCGATGACCCGGGCCCTGCTCGCCACGGTCGTCGCCGCCGGGCTCAGTGTCGCCGCGATCAGCTTCGTCGGCTCGGTCGGCGAGATCTACCCCTTCATGGTCCTCGCCGGCGTCGCGGTCGGGATCGTGAACGTGGCCGCGATGTCGCTGTTCACCCTGCGCACGCCCGAGGCGCTGCGCGGGCGGGCCTTCGCCGCGGTGAACGCCGTCACCCAGACGGCCCAGGTCGGGGCGTACCTGCTCGGTGGCGCGGCGCTCGCGGTATGGACCCCGCGCTCGGTCTACCGACTCGGCGGCGTCGCCTCGACGGTGGCGGCGATTGTCTTTGGCCTGCTCGCGCTGCGCGCGGCCGGGCGCCACCGCCTGGTCGCGTCGAGCGCGGTGCTCGACGACGCGATCGAGTCCTGACCCGCTTCGAGCCCCACGACACCCGAGCGGACGCGTCGCTACGCGTCCACCGACGTGGTCGGCGCGTTCGACGCGCTGGACCACACCGGTCGCGGTGCCCCGTCGTCGCCGCGCGGTTCTCAGGCCAGTTCGGCCTCCGCCGTCGCGCCCGCGCTCGTCGTCGGATCCGAGTAGAACGGCGCCTTGCCGACTCGCGACGAGATCAGCGAGAGCACGAGACCGAAGGCGGCGAAGCCAAAGCCGAAGGAGAGCTCGATCCCGTTGAGAGCATTGGTGGCCAGTTCGTAGATGATGATGAAGGCCATGAACGCGGCGCCGAAGGCGGGCAGGACGCCGCCGAGCACGAAGTTCGACGCGCTGGACACGATCGAACGGCGATAGCACCAGATCGCTGTGACGGCGGTGAGCAGATAGAACATCGCCGCCATGAGACCGAGGGTGCTCACGACGTCGCTCAGTGCGGTGCCGATCGAGCCGACCAGTGTCGAGCCCCACAAGAAGACCACGTTGAGGATGCCCACGAGGATGGTCGCGTTCATCGGGGTGCGGTAGGTGCTGCTGACCTGACTGAACCACGACGGGATCACGCGGTCGCGCCCCATGGCGTACGAGATGCGCGCCGCGCTGACGATCGCCGCCTGCAGTGAGGCCAACGTGCCCCCCAGCACGGCCACGATCATCACGTTCTCCCAAAAGGTTCCGCCGATCCGCTGACCCACGAAGGCGAGCACGTCGCCGGAGTTCGCCTGGATCGCCGAGAAGGGGGCGACCCCCTGCAGCGCGATCACGCCGATGGAGTACACGACGAAGAGCAAGACGACGCTCGTGATCGCTGCCGACCCGGCGCGACGACCCTTCACTTCCTCGCCGACGTAGGCCGCGGTGTCCCAGCCCGAGTAGAGAAAGATCGCGATCAGGATGCCGGCGATCAGTGCGTGAAAGCCCCCCGCGCCGTGCAGGGTGAACCAGGACGTCGCGAGGTGGATCGACCCGCTGAGGTGGTTGGTCGCGATGAGCGCCACCGCGGCGATTGAGAAGCCCGCGAGCGCGGTGTACTCAAAGACCGCCCAGAGCCACTGGAAGCGAGCCGAGAGCTTGACGCCCAGCGCCGCGATGACGAGCACGAGCAGGTTCAACACGGTGCCGACGAGCGCGGTGTCGTACTTGTTGTTCGCCGCAGCGTTGGAGAAGAGGCTCAGGGTGTACGAGCCGAGAATCGGCGTGAGGCTCACCGTACCGATCGTGTAGTACATCAACATGATCCAGCCCGAGAAGAATCCGGCGTGCGGATTGATCACCCGTCCGACCCACGAGTAGGTAGCGCCCGCGCTCGGCTGCCACGAGTTGAGACGCTGGTACCCGATGGCGATCCCGATCATCGGTACGAAGCAGACCAGCAGCGGCAAGAACCCGGCGTAGCGCACGGCAATCATCAGCGCCGCGAGCGAGGCGGCGATGCTCTGGGTTGGCCCCGAGCTCGCCATCGCCAGCACGACGGTATCGCCAAAGCCGAGCGCGTCGGTTTTCAACCCGGCCGAATCGTCCGTCTGGCCCGTGCGCAAAACTCCCTCACTACGCGACATCCCTGCCCCCTCTCTCGTGGCGAGCCACCGAACCACAGCGCCAGCGACTCACGATGACGTCTGATATTATGTCATTATGTTGATATGGGAGTTGGGATGACGGAGAGCTTTCTAAGCCCCGACCGGTACCGCCGTTCCGCGGCGCTCTTCGAGGCGGCACAACGCGTAATACCCGCGGGCGTCAATAGCACGGCGCGGGCCGCCTTCTCGGGGTGGACGCCGCACCCGATCTTCGTGGACCACGGCACCGGCGCGACCGTCGTGGACGTGGATGGCAACGAGTACATCGACTACCTGCTCGGCCTGGGTCCGATGCTGCTCGGCCACCGACCCGAGGGCGTCACCCGGGCCGTCATCGAGCGGATCCAGTCCGTCGGCACCGTCTTCGCGATGCCCACCGAGCTCGAAATCGAGCTGGCGAGCGCGATCGCGGCCGCCGTACCGAGCATCGACACCGTACGCATCGTCAACAGTGGCACCGAGGGCGTGCTCTACGCCCTGCGGCTCGCGCGGACCTACACCGGCCGGCGAAAGGTCATTCGGTTCGAGGGCCAGTACCACGGTTTCGCCGACGCCATCTACTGGTCCAAGCACCCCGACCTCGCGGTGGCCGGCCCCGACCGTCACCCCGTCGCGGTCGCCCAGGGGCCCGGCGTGCCCACCGAGATGGGCGACTCGCTCATCATCGCACCCTGGAACGATCTCGACGCGATCGAGGAGATCCTTGTCCAGCACGGCGATGACGTCGCGGCGATCATCACCGAGCCGATCATGTGCAACACCGGGTGCATCGTGCCAGAGCCGGGCTACCTCGAAGGGCTGCGCGAACTCACCACCCGCCACGGCGCACTGTTGATCTTCGACGAGGTGATAACGGGTTTTCGCATCGCGCTGGGCGGGGCGCAGGCGGCCTACGGGATTACCCCGGACCTCACCGTGCTGGCCAAGGGTCTCGGCGGCGGCTTCCCCGTCGCCGCGGTCGGCGGGCGCCGTGAGGTCATGGACCTCGCGGCCGACGGGACGGTCTCGATCGCGGGGACCTACTCGGGCAACACGATCGCGGTCGCGTCGGCGCTCGAGTCGCTGCGCTTCTTGAGTCACGAGGCCTCCTACGATGACCTCTATCGCCGATCCAACCGCCTGCGCGAGGGACTCGCGGCCCTACTGGCCGAGCGCTCGATCGCGGGCGACGTGGTAGGCGTCGGTCCCGTGTACCAGGTCTGGTTCACCGACGTCGAGATTCACAACTACCGTGACGCCGCACGACACGCGCGCGCCGATCTGTTTCGTATCTGGTGGGAGGAGATGCTCGATCGCGGCGTGCTCTTTCACCCGGGCCACCTCGAGAACCTCTTCGTCTCCTTCGCCCACCGCGACGAGGAGATCGACGCGACGTTGGAGCGAGCCAGCGATGCCCTCGACGCGCTGGTGTTGCGCGCGCGCACTCTCACTCGATGAACGGCCGCGACGGACGAATCCTCTCGATTGATCTGGGCACCTCGCGGGTCAAGGTGGCCGCGCTCGATCGGTCCTTCGAACTGGACGCCGAAGACGTCACCTACTCGAGCCAGACTGACTCGAGCGGTCGATCTGAGCAGCGCACGAGTGACTGGACGGCGGGCGTCGCCTCGGCCAGCACGGCGATCGCCAGCCGCTGCGACGGTGTGTTCGAAGGCGTCGTGCTCAGCGCGCAGATGCCGACGCTCGTCGCCATCGACGCCGATGGACGGGTCATCGAACCGGCGGTCACCTGGCAGGACGCCCGCGCCGATGCGTTGGTGACCAGGCGCCTCGACGTCCTCGCGCGCTCACGCGTCGCGCGCGTCGCCGGCACGCCCATCGACGGGCGCTACATCATCCCGATGCACCTACGCCGACTCGGCGACGAGGGTTATGACCCGCGACTGCTCCTGTCGGCGAAGGACTACCTCTTCTATGTCTTGACCGGTGAAGCGGTGACCGACCCGTCGACGGCTTCGGGCTTTGGCAACTACGACCTGGTCGCCCGAGCGTTCAGTGCCGAGCTCGGCGAGCTCTGGGGGATCTCGTCGAACCTGCTGCCGCGCGTCGAGGCGCCGACCTACCACGCACCACTGACCCGTTCGGGCGCACAGCTGCTCGGTCTGGGGGTGGGCACGCCCGTGTGGCTGGGCGCCGCCGACTCGGTCTGCGCCCACTACGCCGTCACCCGCGCGGTGCCCGACGCGACGTCGGTGATCGACGGGTCCTCCACGGTCATCATCACCAGCGCCGCGCGCGACGTCGATCACGATACGGTGCTGCGCACACCGCTCGTCGAGGACACGATTGGTGTCGAGCTCGACCTGCTGGCGACCGGCGCGTCGCTCGCGTGGCTCGCCGGCGTGCTCGCGACGACGACCGGCGAGCTCGAAGCGCTCGCTCTCGCCACGTCGGACCCGGCGTCGAGTCCGGTGCGTTTCACCCCCTACCTGGCCGGCGGCGAGCAGGGCGTCCTGTGGCGAAGCGACCTCACCGGCGAGGTCTCGGGGCTCTCGCTCGCCACCTCGAGGTCCGAGCTCGCGCTGGCGCTCTTTGAGGGCATCGCCTTCGAGACGGTGCGGTGTCTCGACTACCTCGCCGACCACCACGCCACGGGTCCGGTCGTCACCCTGGCGGGCCGCGACAGCGCCCTGCTCGGCCCCGCCCTGATCGCCGCCGCCACCGGGCGCACCACGTTGGCCGCGCGCGCAACCAGCCCCTCGCTGCTCGGCGCGGCCATGATCGCCGCTGGCGAGCTGGGTTGGACCTCGAACCTGGAGCGAGTCCTCACCTGGAGCCCGTTGCCCACCCTGGACGCGCGCTACCTTGATCGTCTCTCGACCCGGGCACGGGACTATCTCGCCACCACGCCGCGCGATGACCGAAGGTCGCGTTGAAGGTCATCGACGCCGCCGACCAAGCTCGCTTCGTTGCCGCTGCGGCCGAGGTCGTTCGCCAACGCGCGGCGGCCCGGCCCGACCTGGCCATGACGATGCCGACGGGCCGAACGCCGATCCCCCTCTATCGACACCTCGTCGCGTTGGGCGAACGAGGAGCGTTCAGCCTGGACCACGCGACGATCTTCATGCTGGACGAGTACCTCGACCTGCCCACCTTTCCCGACGGCAGCTTCGTCGCCTTCTTGCGCGAGCACCTCGGACCACTCGTCTTCAACGGTCGCACGACGGTCCACGAACTCGCGCCGCGCGAGGACGCGCAAGACCTTCGTGCGTACGACGCGCTGCTCGACGGCGTGGGCGGGCTCGACCTCGCGATCGTTGGCGTGGGACGCAACGGCCACGTCGGCTTCAACGAGCCCGGCTCGCGCGACGATGAGCGCACCCACGTGGTCGAGTTGAGCGCCGATACGGTGGAGGCGAACTTCGCGCGTTGCGCGTCGCGCGCGACGCGCGCGATAACGGTCGGCCTGGCTGACCTGCGTCGCGCCAAGTCAGTCCTCGTGCTCGTCTCGGGGCCCGGTAAAGAACAGGTCGTCACCCAGCTCGTCGATCGACGACGGCTCGAAGAGGTGCCGGTGACCCATCTCGTGGACCACCCCGACGTGACCGTCGTCGTCGACCGCAGCTCCCTCGGCTCACGCACCGATGAGATCAGCCGTGGGCGCGCTACGCAGTCGAAAGGCGAATTGACTCGAGACGAAGGTCATCGTGAAGCTGTCGAATGGTGTCCCCCCCATTGACGTCGACACGCCCGACACCTCGATGACGAAGGCGCCGGGGGCCAGCGCGAGATCACTCGTTTCGTCGGCGCTCGCGGGCCGACCGATCAACGTCTGCTCCTCGCTGGACTCGGCGAGCCCGTAGTGCGTCGAGAGCACCTCGTACAGCGAATCGGTGGCGGGTTGGAAGCGCTCGGGCAAGTCGGGAGCAAGGATTTGGGGTATGGTCGCGACCTCGCGCACGGCCGCACGCCCGTCGAAGAGACGCAACCGAACGATCTCCCACATCGCGCTGCCGGCGGGCACCGAGAGCCTGGCCGCGTCATCAACCTCGGCCAGTCGTTCACCAAAGCGCACGAGTCGGGTGTCGAGGCGCACGCCCTGGTGCGCGAGGGTCTTCTTCAGCCCCCCGAAGATCGTCGATTCGGTCTGAATGCGCGTGGAGCGCAGAAACGTTCCCTTGCCCTGAATCTTCTGGATCACGCCGGCGGCGGCCAACTCGGACATGGCTCGGCGAACGGTCATCAGGCTCACGCCCGCCACGGCGGCGATCTCTTGCTCCGAGGGAAGTCGGTCGCCGGCCTGCAGTCGGCGTTCGACGATCAAACGACGAACGAACTCGATGGTGTTCTCGTAGAGAGTGATACCTACTCCAATCCCCGGGTCGACGCGACCAACGCTACGTCACTTAGGGGCTGAACGTCCGTGAATAGGCGCACCCGTCGCGCACGAGACGGATCACCTCGCCGTCGCGCTGGAACTGCACCACGAGCCGCTCGGGCGCACCGGGTGCGCCGAGGCGCCACGCGAGGCCCGACCCGCCCGACTCCTCGACGAGGACCAGCTCCTCAAAGGGCGCCTCGACGCCATCACCGGCGACGAGGTAGCGCTCGCCGAGGCGACGAATGATCCGAAACTCGGGGAACCACGGGGAATGGCTGCGGTAGTGCCCGACGAGCGGATCGGCGACGCGCTCAACGTCGACGCGCGGCGTGCCTCGCCGCGTGAAGACGTGGGGCCCGTGCGCCCAGCCGTCGACCCCGGTGACCTGGATCCGGTCGAGGTGGTAGTCACGCAGCTGGGGGTGTGCGCACGTCAGGCGACCGTAGGGCGTGGCGTAGAGCGGTCCTTCGTCGTCGCCGTAGCGCACGACGCCCACGCCATCGCGCATCGCCACCTCGAGCGCCTCGCCCGAGGGACCGAGAAAGTGGCCGAGCGCGTCGGCCGGCAACGCCCGCGCGCGCGCGTCGAGCTGGGGCCGCCAGCCGCTGTCCCCGGCTCGAGCACCGGCCAGGGCCAGCCGGGCGAGCACGTGCGCGCCGAGCGAGTTGCCGTTGGCGTTGGTGAGCACCGCGACGCCGAGCCCCAGGTCGAGGTCCGCGAGCACGAAGGTCGAATAGCCCACCATGCCGCCCCCGTGGCTGACGCAGCGGTGGCCGTCAATCAGCTCGACGTTGATCCCCAGCCCGTAGCGACTCGACGTTACGGGGTCGGCCCCGGCGTCGTAGGTCGCTTCGCCGGTGGGCGCGAGCGTCTCGGTCATCCGCGTCCACGACGCGACCGAGATCGGCGTGCTCGCCTGCGCGCCGCGGCGGGCCGCCTCCGCGCGCAGCAGCGCGCGCGCGAGGGCCGCCAAGTCGGCCGGCGTCGAGGCCACGTTGCCACTGGCCGAGTCGGTCTCGAACCACGGCGCCGACTCGAGTGGGTCACCGGGCACCCACGTCCGGCCCGGGTTGGCCGGCCGGTAGCCCGGCACGAAGCGCGTTCGGTCCCGGTGGGTAATCTCGCTCGTGGAGTTGTTCATCGCGAGTCGGTCGAGCCAGTTCGCGCCAATGACCGTGGCGACACGTTGACCCGTGATCGCCCGCACGACCTCGCCGAGGACCATGTAGCCGACGTTGGAGTACCGAAAGCGCTCGGTCGCCTCGACCGCGAACGAGAGGCCGGCGGCGATCTCGGCGGCGTCGTCGGGCAGTGCGTCAGAGCCGAGGGAGAGGCCCGACGTGTGGGTGAGCAGTGCGCGCACGCTCGTCGACCTGATCTGTGGCACGTCAGCCAGCCACGGGACGACGTCACCCACGACCGTCTCCAGCGCGAGGTGGCCGCCGTCGATGAGGTCGTTGACGACGAGCGAGACCAGAATTTTGCTGATGGAGCCAATCTCGAAGAGGCGATCGGTCACCATCGGCGTCCTCGCGACGGGGTCGTCGTGACCAAAGGATGACACAACGAGCAGCTGATTGACGTCGGTGATCGCGACGACGCCACCGGGCACCGGGAAGTCCTCGACCAGTCGCCCACTGGCCTCGAGGGCGGCGCCGGCGGCCGCGGCGGCCGCGGCGGCGAGGTTCGTGTCCCACGAGCGACTCATCCGAGCAACTCGCCAAGGGCGTCGACTAACAGGTCCACCGTCTCGAGTACCTCGGGAATCGAGACCCACTCACCGGGTGCGTGGAGGTTGCCCCCGAGTGGGCCGAGCAGGACCGTCGGCGTCCCCGCCGCCTGCATCAAGGCGGCGTCGGTCCACGCGTTCATTCCGACCTCGTCGAGGGGTGCGCTGCGCTGGGTCCGCGCGGCGCGTTGCAGCGCGGCGAGCAGGGCCTCGTGGCCACTGGCGCGAAAGGGGTCGCGGTCGAGGCGGACGAGGACCTCGGTGGTGAGTCCCGGCGTGGCAGCGCGCACGTGGGCCAGTATCGTCTCGATCTCGGTCACTCGATCGGCCAGCGTCTCGCCCGGCTGCGTTCCGATCTCGATGCCCAGGACGGCCTCGCTCGGGTACGTCGCGTAGTCGGTTCCCCCGCGCACCGTGCCGGTGTGAAAGACCACGCGCCCGTTGCGAGCGTCGGGCGTTGCGCCGTGCGCGACATCCCACGCCCGCAGTCGCCCCAGCACGTCGCCGAGGGCCATGATCGCGTCGACCCCCGCCTCCGGCGTCGAGCCGTGCGCAGCGCGGCCGTGCAGCACGATATCAATCCATCCAAAGCCCTGGTGCTCGACGACGACGCGCGGCAGCGCGTCCGCCTCGAGCACGATCGCGAGATCGAACTGACTGGTCGCGACCAAGTGCTGGGTGCCGATGGACTGACCCTCCTCGTCGGCGACGCAGGCGACCACGAGGTCACCGCGCAGTCGGTGCGCGCGTGTTGCGAAGTGACGAAGCACCAGCAGCGCGATAGCGCAGCACCCCTTGTCGTCGGCCGCGCCCAGCCCGTAGAGGCGTTCGCCGTCGCGCACGGGCTCCAGCGCCTCGTTCGGCCAACCGGCGAAGCCAACGGTATCGGCGTGCGCGTTGAGGCAGAGCGACGGCCCACCGCCCAGGCCGCGCAACGTCGCGAGCACGTTGAAGCGTCCCGCCGCGACCTCGGTAACCTGCACCTCGACTGGTAACGGCGCCAGCCACGCACTGAGGTAGGCCGCGACGGCGCCCTCGCCCGAGCCACTCGGCACGAGCCACGGCGTGACCGACTCGATGCGTACCAAGTCGCTGATCAGTGCGACCACCTCGTCTTCGTTCACCGTCGTCACTTCGTCTCCTCCATCGGGTCCTGTTGCGCGAGGTGACAGGCCACCCGGTGAGCCGGGCCCGTCCCCGCGCCGCGAATGTGCAGCGTTGGGTCTTCGTCGCGACAGATCGCCGGCTCGCCGGCCAACACGTATCGGGGGCAGCGCGGATGGAAGCGGCACCCCGACGGCACCGCGGCGGCCGACGGCGCCTCGCCGGGCAGCACCGGACCGTCGTGCTCTTCGCCACCGGCCACCGCCAGCAGCGCACTCGTGTACGGGTGGGCGGGGTGGGCGACGAGCTCGGGCGATGGTCCGATTTCGACGATGCGGCCGAGGTAGACCACCGCGATCCGGTCGGCCACGACCCACGCCGTCGCCAGATCGTGGGTGATGAAGAGGTACGAGACGCCGAGCCGGTCGCGCCCCTCCATCATCAAGCGCAGCACGCCCGCGCGCGCCGAGACGTCGAGCATGGACACGGGCTCGTCGGCGACCACCAGTTCGGGCCCCACGGCCATCGCCGCGGCGATCGCCACGCGCTGGCGCTGACCGCCCGAGAGCTCGTGCGGGTACCGCTGGGCGAGCCGCTCCGGGGGTCGCAGGTTCGCCTGGTCAAGGGCGGCCATGACGCGGCGGCGCCGGTCCTCGGGGTCACGAGCCAGTCGGTGGATTCGAATCGGCTCGGCGACGGTCTCAAAGACGGTCTGGCGGGCGTCGAGGGAGCCGAAGGGATCCTGGAAGATCATCTGGACGCGGCGGCGAATCGCGCGCAGCGCCCGACCGCCGACGGAGGTGACGTCCGTGCCGTCGATCACGATTCGCCCCGACGTCGGCGCGACGAGGCGGGCCACGGCCATGGCGATCGTCGACTTGCCACAGCCCGACTCACCAACCAGGGCCAGGATCTCGCCGCGCGCCACGTCAAAGGAGACGCCATCCACCGCGCGAACGACGTCGCGGCGCGCGCGGCGTCGAAAGTGCACGACCAGGTCGATGACGTCGAGTACCGGGCGCGGGTTGGTCGACTCGCTCACGTGACGCGCTCCGCGACGGCGAAGTGGCAGCGCACGTCGTGGTCGCGCGAGACGGCGACCAGCGCCGGCGCCACGGCGCGACAGTGGTCGGTCGCGTGCGCACAGCGGTCGGCGAATCGACAGCCCACGATCGGGCGGGCGAGGTCCGGCGGGTGGCCCGACAGCCCGGGGGCGAGTACGCGCGGACCGTGCAGATCAGGGTGCGCGTCGAGCAGCGCGCGGGTGTAGGGATGAATCGTCCCCAGCGCCGCGTCGCGACGGCCCAGGACATCAGCCGTCGTGCCCGTCTCCACAATCACGCCGGCGTACATGACGACGATTCGATCACAGACTCGCGTGATGGCCGCGAGATCGTGCGAGATCATGATGAGCCCCTGGCCTCGACGTCGGCGAAGGTCGCGCAACAGTTGGAGGATCTGATCCTGGCTGATCGCGTCGAGGGCCGTGGTCGGCTCGTCCGCGATGACCAGGGCCGGCTGACAGGCGAGCGCCATCGCGATCATCGCTCGCTGGCGCATGCCCCCCGAGAACTCGTGGGGGTAGCTCGCGGCTCGCGAGGGCGCGATGCCGACGAGTCCGAGCAGCTCGACGACCCGCGCGCGCGCCGTTGCCGTCGAGGTCTCGGGCTCGTGGATCCGAATGGCCTCGAGGATCTGCTGGTCGATGCGTTGCACCGGGTTAAGGGCGTTCATGGCGCCTTGGAAGATAAAGGAGACGGTCGTCCAGCGCAGGCGATTCAATTGGCGCTCGTCCAGGTCAGCGATCGACGTCCCGTCGAGGCGGATCGAACCGCCGGCGACGGTCGCGTTGGGTGCCAACAGGAGCGGAATAGCGAGTCCCAACGTCGACTTGCCGCACCCGGACTCGCCGACCACGCCAACGGCGTCGCCCCGTTCCACGACGAGACTGACGTCGTCGACCGCGCGCAGGACCCCCGACTCGGTCCGGTAGTCGATCCGCAGATCACGAATCTCGAGCAGGCTCATCGCTGGCTCCGGCGCAGGGGGTTCAGTACGCGATCGAGGCTGTGGCCGATGAGCGAGAAGGCGAGCACCATGACCACGATCCCGGCGCCCGGCGTCAGTATGTACCACCACGCCCCCGTACTCATCGCACCCGCGTTGAACGCGTTGTGCAGCATGGTGCCCCACGAGACCTGCACGGGGTCCCCGAGCCCGAGAAAGGCCAGCGCCGCCTGAGCGAGGATCGCACCCGAGAGCACGAGGACCAGGTTCGCGAAGATGAGCGGCGCGACGTTCGGCAGGATGTGGCGCGCCATAATGCGATAGTTGCTCGCCCCGAGGGACCGCACCCGCAGCACGAGCGCTCGCTCGCGCAGCGACAGGACCTGGGAGCGGATGATCCGCGCGGTCTGGGGCCAGCTCGTCAGTCCAATGACGAGGCTCGTGATGACGATGCTCTGTCCGAAGAGCGCGGCCAAGACGATGATCAGGGGCAGCGTGGGCAGAACCAAGAAGAAGTCCGTGATCCGCATCAGCACGGCGTCGCGCCATCCGGCGTAGTAGCCCGAGACCAGACCGAGTCCGGCGCCGAGCACAATCGCAATCACGGTGGCGAAGACCCCGACGTAGAGCGAGATCCGTCCACCGAGCAGGAACTGGCGAAAAACGTCCTGGCCCAGCTCGGTCGTGCCAAACCAGTGGGCGGCCGACGGCGGCTGCAGGATCGAGGCCGACGACGTGCCAAAGGACTGGGACTGGAACGGGAAGATCATCGGTCCGACCAGCACCACGAACAGCACCGCGACCATCATGATGAGCCCGCTGCGACCCATGCGATCGCGCCACAGATCGCGCCACACGCCCGGTCGCCGGGCGACGTCGTCGTCGAGCACGCTCACGTGCGCCTCACCCTCGGATCGAGGAGCCGGTAGAGCACGTCACTCGCGAAGTTCGTCACGATCACCGCGATGGCGAAGATCAAGAAGCTCGCCTCGAGGACCGGGTAGTCGCGCTGCTCTACGGCGTTGTAGATCAACAGACCCATCCCCGGCCACGAGAAGACGGTCTCGACCTGGATGGCGCCACCGAGCACCATGCCCACGTAGAGCGCGGTCGCGGTCACGATGGGCAACAGCGCGTTGCGCAGCGCGTGGCGCCACACGATGGCCCGTCGCGAGACGCCCTTGGCTCGCGCGGTCAGCACGTAGTCCTCGACCAGGGTGTCCACCAGCGAGTTGCGCGTAATCAGCGAGAACTCCGCTGCGTTCACGAGCACGAGGGTCGTGGCGGGCAAGACGAGGTGGCGAGCGATGTCGAGCACGTGCGCGAGACCGCCCGACGCCAGGCCCGAGGACTCGATGCCCGAGATCGGCAGCACGTGGATCCAGACGCCGCAGACGAAGATCAGGATCATGCCGGTGAAGAAATCGGGCATGCTCCACAGGCTGAGGCTGGTCACCGACACGGTGGCGTCAGTCAACGAGTTGGCGCGCGACGCGGCCACGACCCCGAGCCACACGCCAACGACCACGGTGATGAACGTCGCGGTTCCCACCAGCAGGAGCGTGTTGCCGATCGCCGAGCCGAGGACGGTGGTCACCGGCTCTCGATAGACGTAGGAGAAGCCGAGGTTGCCGTGCAGGGTGTTGTTGAGGTAGATCACGTACTGGTCGAGCAGCGAGTGATTCAGCTCGAACAGCGCCACGAGTTGGCGCCGGGCCGCGGCGTCGTAGTGGCCCGATCGCGCGAGCAGCTGGACCGGATTGCCCGGCAGGACGTGGAAGAGCAGGAAGTTGAACGAGACCGTGGCGTACAGCGTCGCCGCCAACGACGCCAACTTTCGAACCCAGTAACTACCCCTCACGCGTCGCGCCCCGAGCCCGAGTGCCCGACGAACTACTGAGGCTTCACGCTCAGGTAGTTGTCCCGCGTGAAGTTGTAGACCATGCCCCCTCGCGTTGGCCGCCACCCCTTCCAGGTGTCGGTTCGGTAGGCCTGGAGCTTGCTCTGATACCACATGATGCAGTAGGCGGCGTCATCGTAGAAGATCTTCTGCAGCTCGTGCACGAGCGTGCGGCGACGGGCCAGGTTCATCTGCACCGCCTGCTGGGCGTAGATGCGGTCGTAGGTCGGATTCGAATAGAAGACGTCGTTGTTCCCACCGATCTGACTGGTCAGATCGACGCTCAGCAGATAGTCGGGGTCGGGCGACGCCGAGTCCCAGCCCCAGATGAAGATGTCCCAGTTCGGGGCGGCGGCGTTGTAGACGACGTTGCCGAGGGTCGTGTTGTCCAGCGTGTCCAGGGTCAACTTGATCCCCACCGCCTCGGCCGCCTTCACGAAGATCTGGCCGGCCAGGACGTCCTCGTCGGTCGTCTGGATGGCGATGAGGCGAAAGGACAGCGGCGCGCCGTGACGATCGGTGCGCACGCCGCCCGAGCCAACCTTGTAGCCCGCGGCGTCAAGGAGGCGACGAGCCTTGCCGGGATTGTTGTTGAACTGCTGGTCGGCCGGGATCTTCTCTTGCCAGGCACCAAAGGACGGCGGCAGCTGCACGCTGGCGGGAATGCCCCGACCGGCCAGGGCCAACGCGACGAGTTGTTCGCGGTCCAAGGAGTACGCGAGCGCGCGGCGAATCGTGGGGTCGAGCAGGAGACGATTGCCCTTCGACTTGGGATTGCGCGAGACGTTGAAGCCGATGTGGTGAAAGGAGAACGACTCCATCTCCACGGGCTTGACGTTGGACTTGCCCGTGAGGCTGTCAAAGAGTACCGGCGGCACCTCGGTCAAGATGTCCAGCTGTCCGGCGACGAGGGCCTGGACCATGACGTCGCTGTTGTCGTACTGGTTCCAGATGATGGAACTCGCCTTGGGTGCCTGGCCCCACCAGTGCGGGTTCCGATTCACCTGCACGTACTGGCCCGTGACCCACTTGTTGAACATGAAGGGCCCGCTGCCGATCGGGTGCGGGTTGTTGTAGCTCAGGATCTTGGACGGCGACATGGGGCCAAAGATGTGCTGGGGCACGATCGCGATGAGCATCGCCGGATCGAAGGCCTGGGGCGCCTTGTAGCGAATCACGATGGTGTGGTCGTTGATGACCTGGGACGACGCGTAATCGGCGAGGGCCCACGCGGCCTGGCCCAGGTTGTGCTTGGCGGTCACCTCGAAGGTGTACTGCACGTCGGCGGCGGTCACGGGACGCCCGTCGTGCCAGCGCGCCTTGGGCTGGAGCGAGTAGGTGAAGGTCTTGCCGTCGGCACTGATCGACTGACGAGTCGCGAGCCCGGGTTCGGGGTTCAGGTCGATGTCGTACTCGAGCAGGGTGTCGTAGATCAGCCACAGGATCTCGTTGGACGCGGTGGTGGCGAAGGTGAAGGGATTCATGACGTCGGGCGGTGTCGTCCAGCCGACTCGAAGTGTCGCCGATGCGGCCGCGGACGTCGAGGTCTCGGCGAGCGTCGCCAGCCCCACCGAACCGGCCGTCGCGGCGCTGGCCGCGAGGAAACGGCGCCGCGTGATTGCTGACGTACTCACCGGTTCGTGCTGCGCGTCCATGTCGTCCCCCATTCGTCGGTCTGAACCACCAGACCACAGATCATTATGATGACAGTATCTCTTGGTGCTACCCTCGTCAAGCAGTGGCGTCACGTCGATCGACGAATGCCGGTGTGGACGCCTCGGCACCGGCGCTGGAGGGCCCATGGATGTGCGCGACCTCGACACGCCGGCGCTAGTCGTCGACCTCGAGCGCCTCGAGGCGAACATCGCCGCGATGGCGACCCAGTGTCGCGAGGCCGCCGTGAGACTGCGACCCCACACCAAGACCCACAAGATCCCGGCCATTGCGCGCCTGCAACTTGACGCCGGGGCTCGAGGCATCACCTGCGCGAAGCTCGGCGAAGCCGAAGTGATGGCCGACGCCGGCGTGGACGATATTCTCCTCGCGTTCCCCGTCCTCGGGCCAGCCAAGCTCGAGCGACTCCGGCGACTGCGCGAGCGCGCCCGCGTGATCGTCAGCCTCGATGACCTCGTGGTCGCCGAGGGGCTTGCCGCGCTCGGCCGCCGCTCGGGCGAGCCCGTCGAGGTCTACGTGGAGGTCGACACCGGGCTGCACCGGATGGGCCGCGCACCGGGCGAGGATACGGCCGAGCTCGTTGAGCGCGTCGCCGAGCTCGCGGGGCTACGCGTGACGGGACTGCTCAGCCACGCCGGCCACGCCTACGGCGTTAGAGACCCCGCCGAGCGCGCGCGCCTCGTCGACGCTGAGATCGAGGCGCTGACTGAGACGCGGCGTCGCTGCGCCGAGCGCGGGGTCACGCTCGACGAGCTGAGCGTGGGCAGCACGCCGAGCGTCAGCGCGGAACTAAGCAGCGGCGCAGTGACCGAGGTCCGGCCCGGTACCTACGTCTTTAACGACTCGACCATGATCGATCACCACGTCGCCACCGAACGCCAGTGCGCGGCCCACGTGCTCGCGACGGTCGTCAGCCGCCCGGCTCGCGATCGATTCGTCATCGACGCCGGCACCAAGGCCCTGGCCGCGGACGACCAGGGCCACCGGGGATGGATGCGCGTCGCGGGTCGGCCGGATCTGACCATGACGTTTCTCAACGAAGAGCACGGCGTTGGCTCACTGGACCCCGCGGGACCGGGCCTGGCGCTCGGCGATCTGCTGTGGTGCATCCCCCATCACGTGTGCCCGGTCTTTAACCTCTTCGATCGAGCCTTCTTCGTTCGCGACGACTTGGTCGTCGACGTCGTGCCCATCGCGGGACGCGGCCGCTCGCAGTAACTCAGGGATCGCGGCGCTCGAGGCGCCACCGCTCGCCCGCTCGCTCGTAGACGACCCGGTCGTGGAGTCGGTCGGCGCGCTGCTGGAAGAACTCGACGTGGTCCGGCGTCAGCCGGTAGCCGCCCCAGTTGGTCGGTCGCCCAATGTCGCGTCCGGCGAAGGCGGCCTCGAGGGCCGCGACGCGCGCCTCGAGGTCGGCCCGGCTGACCTGGGGCATGCTCTGGTGGCTCGCGTGCGCCCCGATCTGGTGGCCGCGCGGCCGCGCGGCGAAGTAGGCGTCGGATTCGGCGTCGGACATTCGCGCCACGGCGCCCTCGAAGCGGACCTGGCGTCCGAGCGGCTCGCAGTACCACAGGATCGCCGCGTGGGGATTGGCCGCGAGCTCGTGGCCCTTTCGGCTCTCGTAGTTCGTGTAGCACCCGATCGAGGTCGCGTCGCGGTGGCGAAGCAGCACCATGCGCGCGCTCGGGCGACCGTCGGCGGTCGCTGTTACCAGCGCGACCGCCTCGCGCTCGGCCATACCTTCAGCCTCGTCGAACCACCGCGCGAACTGCACGAGCGGGTCCGCGTCACAGTCGGCGAGGTCCAACGGCCGCCACGACGCCATCAGGCCACCGAAGCGAGCGCCCAGTTCGGGTCGGCGCCAACGTCGAGCGCACTCGACTGGCCGCGCTGGTATCGCGCGAGACCCGCCGCCGCGACCATCGCCGCGTTGTCGGTGCACATGGCCAGGCTCGGCAGGTTGACCTCGAGACCGAGCTGCTCGGCGAGCCGCGTGGTGCCAGCACGCAGCGCCGAGTTCGCGGCCACCCCACCGGCCAGGGCGACGCCGCGCACCTCGTAGCGATCCAGGGCCCGGCGAAGCTTGCGCGTCAGCTGCTCGACCGCGGCGCCCTGAAAGGCCGCCGCCACGTCGGCCGGCGCGAGGTCGGGTCGCTTCTCGCCCGCGCGCACGACGGCGGACTTCAACCCCGAGAAGGAGAAGTCGAGGTCGTCACCGGTCATCGAGGTCGGCAGCGCGAGGGCCGTCGGGTCCCCCTCGCCGGCCAGGCGATCGATGGGCGGGCCGCCGGGGTAGCCGAGCCCCAGCCAGCGCGCCACCTTGTCGTAGGCCTCGCCGGCCGCGTCGTCGATGGTCTCGCCGATGACCTCGTGGTGGCCGGGCGCGCGCTGGTAGACGAGCAGGGTGTGACCGCCCGAGACGAGCAGGGTCATCACCGGCCAGGCGAGGTCGGGCCGCTCGAGCAGCGGCGCGAAAAGGTGGCCCTCGAGGTGGTTCACCGCGACCAGGGGCACGTCCCAGCACAGCGCGTAGGCCTTGGCCGCGGCCAGACCCACCAGCAGCGAGCCGATCAACCCCGGACCACTGGTCACCGCGACGGCGTCGACGCCCGGGTCGCGCACCGACCGGCCGGCCGCTTCGAGAGCCCGACGCACGACCGGGCCGATCGTGGCCACGTGCGCCCGTCCGGCGAGCTCGGGCACGACGCCCCCGAAGTCGCGGTGCTGGTCGATGGAGGACTCGACGATCGACGAGTGAGTGCGCCAGGCGTCGTCGACCACCGCGGCCGCCGTCTCGTCACAACTCGTCTCGATACCCAGCACGACCGTCACGACGTCAGCGTAGGCGCCGTCGAGGTCGCACCATCGACTACACCTCGTCGGGCGGCAGCGACTCCGGCGGGATCACGAAGGGACCGACCTCGGCCGGGGGCGCGACCACCAGCGTCTTGTTGCGCTCCGAGACCGCGTAGTAGAGCACACCGATCACGACGACGAAGAGCAGGACCGTGTAGAGAATCGGGATCTTGTTGAGCCAGGCTATTCCGAGGCTCAGCGCCCCGGCCGTCTGGTTGGGCTCGGGGTTGCTCGCCGCGCGCGGCCAGGCGAAGTTGATCAGCATCGCGCCGCCGTAGACGAGGGCGAGCACGTTGACGAGCATCCCCCACCGGCCGAGCACGAAGGGCGTCTTCACCTTGGGCCAGCCGTGGGCGCGCGCCCAGACGATGGCGAGGTTGCCGAGGAAGTACGACAGGTAGATCATGGCCGTGGCCGCGATCGCCACGATCCCCGCGCCGGCGTACTTGAGCATCGGCACGGCCGCGATCACCGCGACCGCGATGCACGACCAGATCGGGGTGTAGAGCGTCGGGTGCACCTTGGCCAGCGCCTTGGACGCCGGCAGGCGGTTGTCGCGCGCCATACCAAAGCACAGTCGAACGGTGGCGGCCATAATGGCCAGGCAGCACACGAAGATGGCGCACGAGACGACCACCAAGTAGACCGTCGCCCAGAACTTGTCGAAGTTGGCGTCGATGATCTGCGCCGGTCCCCAGCTCTGCTTGATGGCGATGCCGAGATTGGGGATCGCCATCAAAAGCGCGAGCAGGAAGATGCCCCCGATGACGAAGGCGCCGGCGACCGAGGACAGCACGGCCTGGGGTGCCTTACGCCGTGGATCGCGCGTCTCCTCGGCGAGCGTCGACGCGGTGTCGAAGCCGTAGATCACGAACAGGCTCATGAACATCGCCGCGAAGAACGCCGGCAGGGTGACGTGGATCCCGCCGCTGTTGGTCACCACCGAGATCGGCTGGTGGTGGTGGACGATGAGCATGATGAGCGCGAAGACGACCATTCCCACGATCTCGAAGAAGACCCCGGTGTTGTTGATGACGGCGACGAGCTTCACGCTGAAGATGTTGAGGACCGTGATGACGATCAGCGTGATGGCGGCCACCATGATCTGGTCGTGCAGCGCGCCGGCGTCGACGTGCCAGCCCATGTTGTCCAGGGCGGGCAGCACGGTGAGCGGCAGGGTTACCACGACCGCGGTCACCGTGAGGATCCCGGCGAAGATGTAGATCCAGCCGGTGAACCACGCGTAGGGCCGACCGGCCAGGTACTTGGTCCACTGGAAGACCGACCCGGCCACGGGGTAGTGGCTCGACACCTCGGCGAAGTTGAGCGCCACGATGAACTGACCGATTGCCACGACCGGCCACGACCAGATGAAGACGCCACCGAGGGACACCAGGCCGAAGGCGAACAGGGTGAAGATGCCGGTGGACGGCGAGATGTAGCTAAAGGCCGCGGCGAAGGAGCTAAAGAAGCCCAGCGTGCGGTGCAGCTCCTGTTTGTAGCCAAACGTGGCCAAGTCCTTGGTGTCGACGTGGTCAGCGCCGCCGGGCTGTATCGAATCTTCCATGCACGTCCCCCTGACTGAATCGACCACCTCGAGCACTTCGACGTGTCGACTCCTCGTTGCCCAACCCCCTGGCGCGAGCGCCACGACGACGTGTCCCGGGCCCACCCCCGACGCTCGCGCGCTCCACGTACCACGTGCACCGCGGCGAATGTCGAAGTTGGCGCGAACCTACTCAGCAACGGGTGCGCTGTCAAGCACTCGCCATCAAGATCGTCGCGGCGGGCTCGGCCCGTCCCCGGCGCCGGCGCCGGCGCCGGTACACTGGGCGCCGAGACGACAGCCACGTCAGGGGGATACCGTGCCCGCCATCGAGTCCGAACCCATGGTCGCTCGCGCGCGCGTCGTCGTGATCGGCGGCGGCATCGGCGGCACCTCGATCCTCTACTGGCTCGCCCGACTCGGCGTCACCGACGCCGTCTTGGTGGAGCGGAGCCAGCTCACCAGCGGCTCGACCTTCCACTCGGCGGGACTGGTCGGTCAGCTGCGCGGCTCGCTCAGCCTGACGCGCATGATGATGAACTCCGTCGAGCTCTACCGGACCCTCGGCGAGGAGGTCGGCCTCGAGACGGGCTGGCGCGAGGTCGGATCGCTGCGGCTCGCCTCGTCGGCCGAGCGCATGGCCGAGCTGCGCCGCCAGGCCGACTGGGCCGAGACCTTCGGGCTCGGGTTGCACCTCATCTCAGCGGCCGAGGCGCGCGACCTGTTCCCGATCATGTCGACCGACGGCGTCCACGGCGCGGCCTACCTGCCGACCGACGGCTTCCTCGATCCCAGTCAGGTCACCCTGGCTCTCGCCAAGGGGGCGCGCCAGCGCGGCGCGACCATCTACACCGACACGCGCGTGAGCGCGATTCGCGTCGAGCGCGGCCGGGTCGTCGGCGTCCAGACCAGCCGCGGTCCGATCGAGTGCGAGGTCGTCGTCAACGCGGGCGGCATCTACGCCCACGAGATCGGCCAGCTGGCCGGCGTGACCGTGCCGATCATCCCGATGGCCCACCAGTACGTGATCACCGGAGATCTCGAGCTACCGCGCGACCTGCCGACGATGCGCGACCCGTCGCTGCTCGTGTACTACCGCGGCGAGAGCGGGGGCCTGGTCTTTGGCGGCTACGAGCGAAACCCCGCGCCGTGGGGCCTGCGCGGCATCGCCGCGGACTTCAACAACCAGCTGCTGGCCGAGGACTGGGACCGTTTCGCCGACATCTTTGAGGCCGCGACCACCCGCGTGCCCGCGCTCGCCAACGCCGAGGTGCGCCAGCTGATCAACGGTCCCGAGGCCTTCACGCCCGACGGCGAGTTCATCCTCGGCCCCAGCGCCGTCGACGGCTTCTGGGTCGCGGCCGGCTTCTGCGCCCACGGCATCGCCGGCTCGGGCGGCATGGGCCAGCTGATGGCCCAGTGGATCATCGACGGCCAGCCGGGCCTGGACACCTGGGAGATGGACTCGCGCCGGTTCGGCCCCCAGTACGTGAGCCGCGGGTTCGCCCTGGCGCGCACGACCGAGGTCTACGCCACCTACTACGACATCAAGTACCCCGGACACGAGCGCGAGGCCGGCCGACCGCTACGCGTGCCCCCGGCCTACGCGCGCCTGGCCGAGCTCGGCGCGGTCTTTGGCGAGAAGAGCGGCTGGGAGCGGGTGAACTGGTTCGAGTCCAACGCCCCCGACGGCGACGAGTCGCGACGCCCGGCGGGGTGGGCCGGTCAGCGGTGGTCGCCGGCCATTGGCGCCGAGCACCGGGCCTGTCGCGAGCGGGCCGCGCTCTTCGACGAGACCTCCTTCGCCAAGCTCGAGGTCCACGGTGCTGACGCGGCGGCCTTCCTCGAGCGGATCTGCGCCAACCGGGTGGCCAAGGCCACCGGCACCCTGACCTACACCCAGCTCCTGAATCCCCGCGGTGGCGTCGAGTGCGACCTGACGGTCGTGCGCCTCGACGAGGAGCGCTTTCGACTCATCACCGGCACCGCTTTTGGCAACCACGACCGCGCCTGGATCCAGTCGCGCGTCGAGGCGCACGAGCGCGTGCGCGTCGAGGACGTCACGTCCCAGTACGCGTGCTTCGCGCTCTGGGGCCCTCTGGCGCGCGACATTCTCCAGTCGGTGACCGACACCGACTGCTCGAGCGAGGCCTTCGGCTACCTCAAGGCTCGCAGCCTGGCCGTGGGGTCAGTTCCCTGCTTCGCCCAGCGCGTCACCTTCGTGGGCGAGCTCGGTTGGGAGATCTACTGTCCCGCCGAGTACGCCCTCGCGCTCTGGGATACGCTGAGCGACGCCGGTCGGCCCCACGGGCTCACCGCCGGTGGTTACCGGGCCATCGAGTCCCTGCGCCTCGAGAAGGGCTACCGCGTGTGGGGCAGCGACGTCACCACCACCGACACACCCTTCGAGGCCGGGCTGGGCTTCGCGGTGCGAATGGACAAGGGCGACTTCGTCGGTCGCGCCGCGCTCGAGCGCGCCGGCGAGCCCACGCGGCGCCTGGTCGGGCTCGCCCTCGAGGACCCCGGGGTCATCGTCCTCGGCTCGGAACCGGTTCGCCTCGACGGGCGAACCGTCGGCCGGGTCACCAGTGGTGGCTACGGCTACACCGTCGAGCGCTCGATCGCCTACGCCTACGTGCCCGCGGCGGCGGCCACCCCCGGCCAGCGCGTGGAGGTCGTTGTCTTCGGCCAACCCGTCGGTGCCGAGGTCCACCTCGAGGCCTTCTATGACCCGACCAACGAGCGCGTGCGGTCCTAACGCCTAGTCGGCGAGGCGCGCCGCGAGCCCGGCCAGCGCGTTGAGGTCGGCCGCAGCGACCAGCGCCTCGAAGTGGCGACCGCGCTCGCGCGCGTACGCGGCGAAGTCGACGTCGAGCGCCGAGACGGCCCGCTGGACGACGCCCCACATCGCCTCGCGCAACTCCGAGAGGATCTTGAAGAGGTCCAGGGTCGCGAGATGACGCTCGTCGGCCCGGCCGAAGTAGCCGGTGAGCAGGGACTCGTCCGACGCCGCCGACAGGTCCTGGTTCACCGAGTAGTTGGCCAGGTCGAAGAAGGGGTCGCCCATGCCCGCGTACTCCCAGTCGAGGATCCGCACCCGATCGTCGTAGAGGATGTTGCTGGCCAGTAGATCGTTGTGGCAGAAGGCCGACGCCCGAAAGGGTCGCGCCGCGCTTACCCGCTCGAGGACCGCTGACGCGCCGTCGAAGTCGAATGGTTCGTCGACCCCGCGCGCGCTCGCCACCTCGTGGTAGCGCCGCACGACCGAGGCGACCTCGAAACGGGCGTTCACCGGTCCGGCCCCGTGCAACGCGCGCAAGGTCGACGCAATCTCGCCGAGCATCGGCTCGCTCGCCAACTCCTCGGCCGAGGGAGGGCGCGCCGGCAGGTACCGGGTCACCAGCCAGCCCTCGACGGCCGAGCGCGCGAGCACCGGCGGCGCGATGCCGATCGACGCCGCCACCTCGTTGGCCGCGGCCTCGTCGTCGCGGTCGATGCCGAGCAGGGCCGTTCCCTCGCCGGCCAGGCGCAGCACGACGCGCTCCTCACCGAGCTCCACGAGGTAGTTCGCGTTGGTGATGCCGCCCGCCAGCGCCGACAGATGCGCCTCGCGGCCGGGCCACAGCCGAGTCACCAGCGCTCGCGGGTCCGCCATCGGCGCATGTTAGCGCCCGACCGCCCAGGGCCATCGGCGCCGGTCGCTCGAGTCGCGACCCGGCTCTCCGTGGCCCTAGTGACGCTCGCGCTCGCGCACGTCAGCCCACATGACCAGGGCGTCCTCGCGCGTGCGCTCGTAGTAGTTCTTGCGCACCCCGACTGGCGCGAACCCGAAACGCGCGTAGAGCACGCGGGCGCGCTCGTTCGAGACCGCGACCTCGAGGGTCGCGCGCGCCACGCCGCGCGCGAGGGCGTCGGCCCACGCCTCGTCGAGCAGCGCGGTGGCGATCCCGCGCCCCTCGGCGCCGGGCTGCACCCCGAGGGTGTTGACGTGCAGTTCGTCCAGCACGAACATCACCCCGAGGTAGCCCACGACCTCGCCGCCCTCGTCGGCGACGGTGTAACGGCGCGTCGCGACGTTGCTCAGCTCGTCGAGCAGCATCGCGCGCGACCACGGCTCGGGGAACTGGGCGTGCTCGATCTCGAGCAGGGCCGGCACGTCGCGCCGCTCGGCGAGGCGAATCGACCACGTCGGCTCGTTCACGGGCGGTCCCTCGTCGAGAAGTTCGCGACCGCGTCGGCCTCGCGCAGATAGAGCGGCGTGACGGCTCCCCCCTCGCGCGCCGCCAGCGCCAGCGCGGCCTCGACCGGGGGCACGCCCAGGTCGTAGACGGCGCCGTTGGGCACCGCGGCGAAGTCGGCCCGGTAGCGCGCGACGCCGTCGCCGACGAAGGTCACCGTGGCGCCGTTGGTCGCCCAGGCGATCACCAGGTCGCGCGGGCGCTCGACGGCCGGTTCGCCGCGCGCGAGCACCTCGTCGCCGAGCTCGAAACGCTGGGTGAAGACCTCGCCGCGCCGGCCGTCGACGACCGCCACCAGCGAGCCGCGCACCCCGAGCGCGTGCGCGCCGTGCGCGAGCAGCTCGAGCGAGGTCACCCCGACCAGGATCGCCCCCGAGGCGTCGGCCAGGGCGACGGCGGTCGCGAGACCGACCCGCAGGCCGGTGAAGAGACCCGGCCCACGGTCCACGACGATCCGCTCGAGGTCGCGCGCGCGAAGGTCGAGGTCGCCGAGCGCGGCGACGATGCCGGGGGCGAGCACCTCGACGTGGCGCCGGTCACTCGCGAGCAGTCGCACGACCCGGCGCTCCCCGTCGCCCAGCCCGATCGCGCAGGCCGTGGTCGCCGTCTCGATCGCGAGGACCCTCACGTCAACCACCGGGCGATCGCGGCCGCGCGGTCCGCGGCCAGTGCACCGCTCACGCCAATACGGCGGGCCTCGTCGCTGATGACCTCGATGGTCACCCTCAAGACGTCGACGCCAAAGATCGGTGCCGCGATCTCGCCCCACTCGATGACCGCGACGGACTGCTCTTCGACCAGCTCGCCTAGGGCGAGGTCGAGCACCTCGTCGATCGAGCCGACGCGGTAGAGATCGGCGTGGTGCAGGGTCTCGATGCCGCGCGCGTTGTGGCAGCGGTGCTGGCGCACCATCGTGAAGGTTGGACTCGTCGCGCGCTCGACGACGCCGAGTCCGCGCGCGAGGCCGCGCACGAAGGTCGTCTTGCCCGCCCCGAGCGGGCCCGAGAGCAGCACGACGTCACCGGGGGCCAGGACGTCGGCGAAGGCCTGACCGGCGGCCTCGGTCGCGGTGGCGCTCGCGCTGGCGCGCTTCACGGCGACCCCAACAGGGCGCGCACGACCCCCAGGTCGGCGCGCATCACGTCGAGCAGCGCCGGGTCGCGCAGGGCCGCGGCCGGGTGGTAGGTGGCCAGTCCCGTCGCGTCGCCGAGGTGGCGGGCCCGCCCGTGGATCCGGCCCATGGGCAGGGTCGCCCCGAGCACCTCGCGGGCCGCGGTGAGCCCGAGCGCGAGGGTGACCCGCGGCGCGAGGTCGCCCAGCTGCTGCTCGAGCCACGGCCGGCACGCGTCGAGCTCGTCGCGCGCCGGTACCCGATTGCCCGGCGGTCGGCACTTCACGGTGTTGGTCACGTAGCACTCGGCCCGCGAGAGCCCGACCTCCTCGTCGATGAGGCGAAACAGGAGTTGGCCGCTGCGGCCGATGAAGGGGGCGCCGCCCTCGTCCTCGTCGCGCCCCGGCGCCTCGCCCACGAGCAGCAGCTTCGCGTCGTGGGGACCGGTGCCGATCACCACGCGCTGGCGCGTCTCGCAGAGCCGACACCGCGTGCACGCCGACAGGGCCGCGACGTCGAGGGCCATCTAGTCCACCAACACCCGCGGGACGCGGGCCCCGATGCCGCAGAGGATCTCCCAGGTGATCGTGCCGGCGAGTCGGGCCCACTCGTCGGCGGTGATCGATGCGTCGCCCTGTCGACCGAGCAGGACCACGTCGTCGCCCACCTCGACCGCGTCGTCGCCGACGTCGACGACGAGCTGGTCCATCGTCACCGTGCCGGCCAGCGGATAGCGCCGACCGTTGATCAGCACGTCAGCCCCGGCGTCAAAGAGGCGCCGGGGGTAGCCGTCGGCGTAGCCGAAGGGCACGGTCACCACGGTCGCCGCGCCAGCGAGTGCCCGGCGGCGCCCGTAACTCGGGCGCTCGCCCGCCGCCAGCCGGCGGGCCGCGACCACCCGGGCGCGCAGGGTGAGGGCTGGCTCGAGGTCGACCCCGTGCGCGCAGAGCGCTTCGCCGAGCCACGGATCGGGCAGGTACCCGTAGAGGGCGAGGCCGACGCGCGCCATGGTGTAGCGGGCCGCGGGGTAGCCGAGCGCCCCCGCCGAGTTCGCCGCGTGCACGACGCGCGGACGCACGCCGCGCGCGGCGAGTCGCGCGATCACCTCGTCGAAGACGGCCAGCTGGCCAACGGTGAAGGACCGGTCCTCGTCGCGGGCGCCGTCGGCGACCGCGAAGTGCGTGTACAGACCCTCGAGGTCGATCGCCGGCGAGGCGAGCAGCACGTCGACGACCTCGTCAACCAGCGCCGGCGCGACGCCCATCCGGTGCATGCCGGTGTCGACCTTGACGTGGACGCGGTGCAGTCCCCCGAGACGCTCGGCGGCCGCCACCGCGTGGCGGGCCCCGGCCGGTGAGCCAACGGTGAGGCTCAACGAGTGGCTGAGCGCGTCGGGAATGGTCTCGGGGGGAATCTCCGCGAGCAGCAAGATGGGGGCCGAGACGCTGCTCGCGCGAAGCTCGATGCCCTCATCGACGATCGCCACGGCGAGCGCGTGGGCCCCGCCCTCGAGCGCCGCGCGCGCCGCGAGCGGGGCGCCGTGACCGTAGCCGTTGGCCTTGACGACGGCGCAGAGCCTCGTCGGCCCCAGTACGCGCTGCAGGGCGGCCACGTTGTGGGCGAGCGCCGAGCGCGAAATCTCGGCCCAGGCCGGCCGGCGCACGCCCTCAACGGGCATCGTCGTCGCCTTCGCTTTCGCCCTCGCCTTCGCCCACGACCATCGCGATCGCCGTGGCGTCGCTGTGGGTCAACGAGACGTGCCAGCGCGTCACCCCGCGCCGACGCGCGAGTTCGGCCGCCGCCGCGTGGACCGCGATCGTGGGGGCACCGCTGGGGCGTCGAACGACCTCGATCGTGCGCCAGGGCACCGAGCCGACCCCGACGCCGAGGGTCTTCATGACGGCCTCTTTGGCGGCGAAGCGCGCGGCCAGGCGCTCGGTGCGTCCGCGCGCGTCGCGCTGCTCGCCCTCGGTGAAGAGGCGCTCGACGATGCGCGCACGGCGGTCCAGGGCCAGCTGAAAACGCGCGACGTCCACCACGTCCACCCCGACCCCGACGATTGCCACTACTCGACCGTCACCGTCTTGGCGAGGTTGCGCGGCCGGTCGACGTTGCGCCCGAGCCCGCGGGCCATGGCGTAGGCGAAGAGCTGCAACGGGACCACGTCGACCATCGGCGTGAACATCGGCTCGGTTGCGGGCACGCGCAGCACGTAGTCCGCGACCGCGGCGATCGACTCGTCGTCGTCGGTCGCCAGCGCGACGACGCTGGCGCCGCGCGCCTTCACCTCGGCGAGATTGGAGAGCAACTTCTCGTGCAGGGCCAGGTCGGTCGCCACGGCGACCACCACGACGCCCGGCTCGATCAAGGCGAGGGGGCCGTGCTTGAGTTCGCCGGCCGGGTAGCCCTCGGCGTGGCGGTAGGAGATCTCCTTGAGCTTGAGCGCCCCCTCGAGCGCGGTCGGGTAGCCGACGTGGCGGCCGAGGAAGAAGAAGTCGCGGGCCTCGAGCAGCGCGGTCGCGACCGCGGTGACCTCGTCGCGGCGCGACAGCGCGGTCGCCACGAGTCCGCCCACCGCGCCCAGGCCGCGCACCAGCGCGTCGATCTCAAGGGGCTCGAGGGTGCCGCGCAACTGGGCCAGGCGCAGCGCCAGCAGCTCGAGCGCGGCCACCTGGGCGACGAAGGACTTCGTCGAGGCGACCGACACCTCGAGGCCGGCGCGGGTGTAGATCACGGCGTCGGCCTCGCGCGCGAGGCTCGAGTCGACGACGTTGGCGATCGCCACGACCCGCGCGCCCCGGCGTCGGGCTTCGCGCACGGCCTGGATCGTGTCGATGGTCTCGCCGCTCTGGGAGACGCCGATAACCAGCGTGCCGACCTCGACCACCGGGTCGCGATAGCGGTACTCGCTCGAGATGTCGACCTCGACGCTGAGGCGGGCCCAGCGCTCGATCGCGTACTTGGCGACCAGCGCCGCGTGGTGCGAGGTGCCCGCGGCGACCAGCACGACGCGGGTCACCTCGCGCAGCTCGTCGTCGGTGACGCGCAGCTCGTCAAAGGTGATCGTGCCGTCGCGGCGCCGACGGTCGAGCAGGGTCGCGCGCAGGGCGTCGGGCTGCTCGAGGATCTCCTTGGTCATGAAGTCGTCGTGGCCGCCCTTCTCGGCGGTCTCGAGGTCCCAGTCGATGCTGAGCTGACGCAGCCGCACCGGCGCGCCGTCGAGGTCGACGGCGCGAAAGCCCTCGGGGCCCAGGCGCACGATCTCGTCATCGTTCACCGCGTAGAAGGCGCTCGCGCGGTCGAGGATCGCCGGCACGTCGCTCGCCAGATACGTCACACCCGGCGCCG
Source organism: Actinomycetes bacterium (assembly GCA_021846325.1). Lineage (GTDB taxonomy): Bacteria > Actinomycetota > Acidimicrobiia > Acidimicrobiales > RAAP-2 > RAAP-2. Next base: position 119,520 of record JAJZBX010000004.1, read on the forward strand.
TGCCGACCACCAGCGGCGACACCCGGCGCGCCGCGACGATCACGTCGGGTTCGAGGGCGTCCATCGCCGCGAGCGCGAAGGCGCCGCGCACGACGCCCAGCGCCTCGCGAACCGCGTCGAGCAGCTCGAGCCCGCGCTGGCGCGCCTCTTCGATCAGGTGGGCGAGCACCTCGGAGTCGGTGACCGAGGCGAACACGTGACCGCGCTGGACGAGGGCCTCTTGGAGCTCGCCGTGATTCTCGATGATGCCGTTGTGGATGATCGCGACGTGGCCCGAGCAGTCCAGGTGGGGGTGGGCGTTGACGACCTCGGGCGCGCCGTGGGTCGCCCAACGGGTGTGTCCGATGCCCGAGCGAAAGCCGCTCGGCGCGTCGGCGCAGGCCTGACGCAGCGCCGCGACCGACTCGGTCCCGTCGGCGCAGCGAGCCCGCCACGTCTCCCCGGGGCGCACGAGGGCGACGCCAGCCGAGTCGTAGCCGCGGTACTCGAGGCGCTCGAGCCCGGCCAGGAGGGTCGAGACCGTGTCGGTATCGCCGACGACCCCGATGATGCCGCACATGGCGTCAGCCTACTCGGGGGCCCTTTAGCCCCCTCGGGGCGCGGACGCGAAGACCGAGCGTAGCCGCGCGGCAAAGTCAGCGACGAAGCGGCCCTCGAGGGCCTCGACCATCACGCGCACGACCGGCTCAGTCCCCGAAGGTCGCACGACCAAGCGCCACTCGTCGTCGCCCAATCGGTAGTGCGACACCAGCTCGTCGGCCATCGCGGCCACTTCGCGTTCGTCAAACTCGTCGCGGCGCACGTTCACCAGCGTCTGGGGGACCCGGCGCCACGCGGCCTCGGCGAGCGACGCGAGCGCGCCGCGGCGCGCGACGAGGTCCACGAGCAAAAGGCCGGTGAGCAGTCCGTCGCCGGTCGACGCGAGGCGGCCGAAGATGAGGTGTCCCGACTGCTCGCCGCCGAAGGACCAGCCTCGGTCATCGAGGGCGCGCAGCACGTTGCGGTCCCCGACGTCGACCTCGACGACGTCGAGGGACGCCGCGGCCAGCGCGCGGCGCAGGCCGAGGTTCGACATCGTGGTCACCACCACCCCGCCGCCCAGCTCACCGCGCGCGGCGAGGTCGAGCGCGAAGAGCACCATCAGGTCGTCGCCGTCGCGAACGGCGCCCGTCGCGTCGACGGCGATCAGCCGGTCGGCGTCGCCGTCGAAGGCGAGGCCGAGATCGGCCCCGAGCTCGCGCACCGCGCCCACGAGGTCGCGAACGTCGGTCGAGCCGCACCGGTCGTTGATGTTGCGCCCGTCGGGGGCGTCGTGGATGACGCTGACGCGCGCGCCGGTAGCGCCCAGCAGCGCCGGGGCGACGTGGCTCGCGGCCCCGTTGGCGCAGTCGAGCACGACGTGCAGTCCCGAGAAGTCGCCGGGCACCAGTGCGCGCAGTGCGCGCCGGTACGCGAGCTCGGCCCCCGCGTCCACCGCCACGTCGCGCGCGAGGTCGGCCGGCGCCGGTCCGGACGCCTCGAGGGTCGCCGCGAGGACGGCCTCGGTGACCTGGTCGAGTTTGGTTCCCCCCGGGCCGAGGACCTTCAGGCCGTTATCGCCGTAGGGGTTGTGCGAGGCCGAGACGACCACGCCCACGCTCGCGCGGTCCCGCGCGATCAACGCGACGCCGGGCGTGGGCAGCAGACCGAGGTCGGTCGCGTTCGCGCCACCGTCCACCAGTCCGGCGAGCACGGCCTCGGCGAGCACCGGCGAGCTCTCACGGGTGTCGTAGCCCACCACCACGGGGGCGTCGAAGACGGCCGCGACGGCTCGGCCGAGCCGATAGGCGAGATCCACCGAGACCTCGTCGTAGGCGCGCCCGCGAATGCCGTCCGTGCCAAAGCGCACGGCCACCGGTTATCGCTTCGAGTACTGGGGAGCCTTGCGCGCCTTCTTGAGGCCGTACTTCTTGGTCTCCTTCTTGCGCGCGTCACGCGTCAAGAGGCCGGCCTTCTTCAGGGCCGGTCGAACGGTCTCGTCAACCACGAGCAGCGAGCGGGCGATGCCCAAGCGCAGCGCGCCCGCCTGGCCGGCCACACCGCCGCCCTCGATGGTCGCGTCGATGTCGTAGTTCTGTTGGACGTCGATGAGTCGCAGCGGCTCCATGACCATCTGGCGGTGGGTCGCCGAGGTGAAGTAGTTGTCAAAGGCCCGGTCGTTGATGGTGATCGTGCCGGTGCCCGGACGAAGGCGCACGCGCGCCACCGCTTCCTTGCGTCGTCCGGTGGTCTGAATGGGCGTGGTCATCAATCTCCTTAGCCGCGACGAATCGCCGCGGTGTCGAACGCCGTGGGCTGCTGGGCCGCGTGCGGGTGCTCGGGGCCGGGGTACACGAAGAGCTTGCCCATCTGGGCCCGGCCCAGACGATTCCTGGGGACCATGCCCTTGACCGCGTCAAAGACGAGCGTCGCCGAATCCTCGGCGAGCAGTTTGGACCACGAGGTCGAGCGCAGCCCACCCGGGTAGCCCGAGTGGTGGTAGGCGAACTTCTGGGCCGCCTTGTTGGCGGTCAGCACGACCCGGTCGGCGTTGACGATGATGACGAAGTCGCCGGTGTCCAGGTGGGGCGCGAAGTACGTGCGGTGCTTGCCGCGCAGCAGCGAGGCGGCCACCGTCGCAACCCGACCGAGCACGAGGCCCTCGGCGTCGATGACGTGCCATGCGCGCGTGATGTCGTTGGCTTTAGGACTATAGGTACGCACAGTTCTTCCTCACGGGGCCCGCGGCCAGCGCCCGGGGAACCAGCCTACAAACTCCGGGGGGGTTAGGGCAAGTTGGCCCCTACCAGATGGTGACCCGCTCGCCGGGGTCGAGCCAGAGGCCGTCGCTGGGCGCCACGGCGAAGGTCTCGTAGAAGGGCTCCAAGTTGGCCACGATCTGGTTGCACCGGAACTCGGGCGGGCTGTGGGGGTCGGTCGCGAGCAGCTGGGCGACGCGCTCGGGGCGCGAGATGTCGCGCCAGCTGAGCGCCCAGGCGAGAAAGAAGCGCTCGGCGCCGCTGCGTTGGTCAACCACCGGGGGCTCGGTGCCGCCCAGGGCGAGTTGATAGGCGCGCCAAGCGATTCCGAGCCCACCCAGGTCGCCGATGTTCTCGCCGACCGTGAGGGCCCCGTTCACGTGCTGGTCGGGGACTTCGGGGGGCGATAGCCGGTCGTACTGGGCGATCAGGGCCCGGGTGCGCACCTCGAAGGCCGCGCGATCGCCGTCGTCCCACCAGTCGGCGAGCTTGCCCGACCCGTCGTACTTCGAGCCCTGGTCGTCGAAGCCGTGACCGATCTCGTGACCGATCACCGCGCCGATCGCACCGTAGTTGGCCGCGTCGTCGCGCGTCGCGTCAAAGAAGGGCGGCTGCAGGATGGCCGCGGGAAACACGATCTCGTTCATGCCGGGGTTGTAGTAGGCGTTGACCGTCTGGGGGGTCATGAACCACTCGTCGCGGTCGACCGGCCGGCCGATCTTGGCCATCTGGCGGTCGAACTCGAAGGCGGCGGCCGCGCGCACGTTAGCCATCAGGTCGTTCTCGACCACCTCGAGGGCGCCGTAGTCGCGCCAGCGCACCGGGTAGCCGATCTTGGGCGTGAAGGCCTCGAGCTTCGCGAGCGCCCGGGCCCGGGTCGCCTCGCCCATCCAGTCGAGCGTCGAGATGCTCGCGCGGTAGGCGGCGACGAGGTTCGCCACCAGCTCGTCCATGCGAGCCTTGGCCGACGCGTCGAAGTGCCGCTCGACGTAGAGGCGCCCGACGGCCTCGCCAATGGCGCCCTCGACGAAGGAGACCGCGCGCTTCCAGCGCGCGCGCAGTTCGCGCGCGCCGGTCAGCGTGCGACCGTAGAAATCGAAGTGGGCCTCGACGAAAGGTGCCGACAGATACGGCGACGCCGTGCTGATGACCCGCCAGGCCAGCCAGTCGCGCCAGGCGACGAGGTGGTCGTCGTCGAGCAGGCTCGCGAGCGCGCCGGTGTAGTCGGGCTGGCGCAGCACGAACTCCTCGAGCGCCCCGGTCGCCCCCAGGGCGACGAACCAGCGCGACAGCACCGCGGCGTCACCGAGCAGCGCCTCGCGGGTGCGCAGGTTGTAGGTCGCGTTGGCGTCGCGCGAGGCGACGACGTCCCAGTGCCCCGCCGCGAGGGCCGTTTCGAGCGCCATGATCCGCTCGGCGCACGCCGCGGCGTCCGCCCAGCCCGCCAAACTCAGCGTGCGCGCGACGTGGTCGACGAAGGCCGCGCGCACCTCGGCGAAGTGCGCCTCGCGGTAGTAGCTCTCGTCGGGCAGGGAGATGGCGCCCTGTTCGAAGAAGACGAGGCAGCGCGCCGGATCGCCCGGGTCGTTGTCGACGAAGAGGTGGTAGAAGCCCGAGACCCCACGCCGTTCGAGCGAGCCGACCAGGGCGACGAGCTCGTCGATCGACGCGACGGCGGCCACCGCCGCCAGGTCCGCCTCGATCGGGGCGACGCCGCGCGACTGCGCGCGGGTCTCGTCGAGGAAGCACGCGTAGAGGTTCCCGAGCTTGGCGGCCTCGCTGCCCGGTTCTCCCTGGACCGACTCCTCGAGGATCGCGCGCACGTTTTTCTCCGCCGCCTCGGCGAGCAGCCAGAACGTGCCGTAGCTGGCACGGTCCTCGGGAATCGGGGTCGCCTCGATCCAGCGTTGATTGACGTGGCGAAAGAGGTCATCCTGAGGACGGATCGACGGTTCGAGGTCGAACGAATCGGGGCCGGAATTTGCGACAGTCACGAGTAGGAGCATACCGACGTGCGTGCCCTCCATCGATCGCTCGAGGTGGCCGCGACGGCTCGGGCCAAGCGCCGTCTTGTTCCGAGCAAGACCTTTCAGATGAAGAGCAGCCGGGCGCCGCTCGCGATCTCGATGAAGTCGCTCGCGTTGATGATCCCCTCGACGGCGTCATAGAGGTCGTCCTTGAGGAGTTTCATCATGTCCGCCGACATCTTGCAGGCCCACAGGTGTCCGCCGGAGGCGACAATTTGGTCCAAGAAATCCGGTACCTCGGGCACCCCGACGGCGGCAATGTGCTTTCGCATCAGTGCGGTCGCCATCGCCGTGACGCCGGGCACACCGCCCAGCCCCTGGGGCAGGTGCATCGCCGTGTTGCCCAGCGGCGTCAGCTTCAGACCCTTCATGCGCTTCTTGGTGATCATGTCGAAGCCCCAGAAGGTGAAGAACAGGTGGACCTCCACGCCCTCGCCCAGGGCTGCGTTGGCGAGCACCAACCCGGGGTAGGCCATGTCGAGGTTGCCCTTGGAGCAGATGATGGCGAGCTTGCGATCGGTCTCACCGCCGTCAAAATTCGGCACCGGCGCCGTCGTGTCAGTTCTCTCGTTGGTCATAGCGCTACCTCCTGATGTTGTTAGACGCAGCCCTTGGGCTTGGGCAGACCCGCGATGTAGGCCATCTTCTTGGCGGGCTTCTTGGGAAAGAGCACGAAGAGCGCCTTGGTGTCGAAGCCGCCCACCGTCGAGGTTCGCCGAATCGTCGCGGTCTCACCCTGCTTGGCGAAGTCCTCGCGCAAGAAGCGCAGCACCCGCCAGTGCTCGTCGGTCAACTCGACGCCGATGTTCGCGGCCAAGACGGCGGCCAGGTCCTCGGTCCACTCCTGGTAGTTCGTGAGGAATCCCTCCTCATCCACGTGGACTTCGAGGCCGTTGATTGTCGCTGTGGTCATGATCGCCACCTCCTAACTCGTGGACCCAATGGACTCGTGCGCGCTCGGCGCCCCTCGTGGTGGCCCCTCGGGGGCCGTCACGGGATCCGGCGCTGGCCGCGGGTCGGTCTGGGCGCCCACCGAGCGCAGCGCGACCAGGGTGCGAGACAGTCCGCGACGCACGAGCGGGTCGCGCAGCTGTCCCAGGAGCCCGCGCATCGATGGCGCCCCCGACTGGGGATCCGCTTGCTGCATGGTGAGCGCGGTACGCCGCAGCATGCCCATGACCTCGGGCTGGGTCATCTGCTTGACCGTCTGGAGTATGAGCACGATATTCTCGCCGAGCAGCCGGACGTCCTCTTCGCTGAAGGACGTCACGACGTTGTCCAGCACGTCGACGCTGCGCCGGGCGAAGGCGAAGTACCCGCGCTCGTCCAACTGCTGTAGCCGGGCGTTGAGGCTGGCGACGGCCGGGGTCGCGAGCGGGGCCAGCTCGTCGGCCAGCGCCGACATCGAGCGCAGCGGACCGATCCACGCCTCGAGCACCGACGCGTTGCGCGCGAGCGAGTGGGCGAGCTTGATGAGGTTCTCGACGTCACTCGAGTCAATGTCGAGGTGGCTGATCGTGACCGACATGGCCTGTTCGGCGAGCGGCGCGAGGTCGTCGAGCAGCTCGGCCCAGCGCTCGCGGCTCTCGCGCTGGCGTCGCAGCTCGCTGGTGACCTGGGCGAGCTCGTCGGCCAGGCGATCCAGGCGTTCCTCGACCGACGGTGGCGCGCTAAGGCTCACGAGGCCACCTCGATCTCCTTGCCGGCCATGGACATCAGTGGCTCGAACGGCATGTCCTTGCCAGTGAGCAGCAGGTTCCAGTAGACCCAGCGAAAGGTCATCTTGCCCCAGTGGTTCGCCTCGGACTCTCTCAGCAGGCTGAACGGTCCAAAGCCGGGCAGTGGGTACTTGCCGGGCAGTGGCTCGGTGTCGTAGTTGAAGTCGATCAGCATGCCCTTGCCGTGGCCCGACTCGATGAAGCAGTTGGCGTGGCCGTCGAACAGCTTGGTCATGGGTCGCCCGTGCACGTGGCTGACGAAGTTGTCCTCGAACAGTTCGATGGAGAAGTGCGCGACCGAGCCGGCCTTGGACGTGGGAATGTCCGAGGCGTCACCGATCGCGAAGATGTTCTCGTGACCCTTGGCGAGCAGCGTCTGCTTGTCGACCGCAACGTAGTTGAGGTCGTCGCCGAGTCCCGAACGCCCGACGAAGTCGGCGCCCATGTTGAGCGGGACGGTGACGAGCAGGTCGAAGGGGACCTCGCGCTCGTCGTAGGAGACGAGCGTCTTGGCCTCGGCGTCGATGCGTTCGACCATGAAGTCACTCTCGAGGGCGACGTGGCGGTCGTCGAGGATCCCGCCGAGGTGCTTCGAGGCGATCGGCTTGGTAAAGGCGCCGTCAAGTGGCGTGACGAACACCATCGACACCCGGTCGCGCATCGCTCGCTCGGTGAAGTACGCGTCGGCGAGAAACGTGAACTCCAGCGGCGCCACGGGGCACTTGATGGGCATGTCCACGATGTGCACGACCAGGCGACCACCCTGCCAGTCGGCGAGCCGACTCGCCAGGGCGGTCGCGCCCTCGAGGGTGTAAAACTCGTGAATGCTCCGTCGCCACTCGGGGCCGATCATGCCCGGTGTCTGGTCGGGGCGCGGTGTGGTGCCGGTGGCGATAATCAGGTAGTCGTAGGGCAGCGACCGATCGTCGGCGAGCAGCACGCGATCGTGGTCGGGTTCGACGCGGTCGATCTCGCCGAGCACCAGCTCGACTCCGTCGGGTAGAAAGCGGCGGCGCGGCTTGACCAGATCGTGGGGCTGGTAGATGCCAAAGGGCACGAAGAGGTTCCCGGGTTGGTAGACGTGCGCGTCGGTCTGGTCGACGACGGTGATCTCCCACTCGGCGCGGTCGAGCCGCTTGCGCAACCGATTCGCCGCCATGGTTCCCGCGGTCCCCCCACCTAGAATGAGCAGTCGCTTCACCGGGTCTCCTCTCTTGTCGCACTCATCGACGGATGGGTCGCGAGCCGTGAGATCGCCGCGGCGACCGCCGGTAGTTGCTTCAGCACCCGGCGTCGGTCGTCGGCACTCAGGCGGTAGAGCGATCGATCGTCCTGGTTCGTGGGATCGATGCCGCCGACGAAGAGCATGCCGACCAGTTGGGGGCCCACGCGCACGAAGGTCCGCGCACACTCGACGTTGAGCGGGCTGAGGTGGAAGCGTAGGTCGAAGTCCGGGTCGTCGGCGAGTTGCTTCCAGTAGCCCAGACACGAGGTCACCAAGTCTGGGTCCTCGGCGTGCTCGGCGAACCACGGCGAGGGATTGATGAGCTCGGTGACCGGTCGTCCGTCCATGTCGGTCGCGATCATCATGACCCCGAGCAGTTCGGCCGACAACTCGATCAGCGCCCGCGACGCCCCGGCCGCGCGCACCATGCGCTCGCGATCGGCGCGCGTGGACGTGGCGACGCACTCACCGGAGCGCAACAGGCGCTCGATCGCGTGGGTGGGGAAACGCCACTGTCGACCGACCTTCACGGCCGCAAGGCCGCCCCGCTCGGCCATTCGATAGACGGTGGATCGGTCGACCTCTAACAGTTGGCCAACTTCGTCGGCGCGCAGGAACTCTCGCGCCGGCCCCGGGTGCTGCCCGCCGTGCCTACTGCGATGCATCTCCTGCATACCTCGAAACATACGGAGGCCATCGTGGCCACGGACAGTGCCGAAAGTCCCTACATTGGTTACGGCAATCTACTATTGCTAATTCCTATCGCGTGATCCGTCGTCGATCACCGTACGAAGGGGTTCCTCACGTACGACCAGCGCTGGTGATCTCGTCGGCGCCGGTGGCCCCGACTCGCGCTCGGCTCGGCTCGGGCCCTCAGCCAGCGTTCGCGCCCGAGGGTCCGCCGTGCGCGTCGTCGTAACCCACGCCGACCAGCGCCAGCCCCGCGGCCGGGGCCGGGGCCGCCAGCCCCGCTGGCTCGCCCGACTCGAGGCGCGCGGCCAGCTGCGCGGTCGTTAGGCGCCCGCGTCCCACGTCGACGAAGGCCCCGACCAGTCGTCGAACCTGGTGGTGACAGAAGGCGTTGGCGCGAATCGAGAAGACGAGGAACACCCCACCCGTCGAAAGCGTGAGGTGGTCGGGCTCCACGCGCCAGTGGGCGGCGAGCACGTGACGCACGAGCGGTTCGCCCGGGGACTTGTCGACCGGTCGCCGACAGAAGGCCCGAAAGTCGTGGTCGCCGAGGATCAGGGTCGCCGCCTCGTTCATCGCGACGCAGTCCAGGGCGCCGGACACCGGCCACGCGACGCGACTGGTGGCGCCCAGTGGCGCCCCCGTGCTCACGAGGTACCGGTAGGCGCGCCAGCGAGCGTCGTGGCGAGCGTTGAACCCGTCGACGACCCCCGCGCGCAAGACGGCCACACGCGCGCGCAGCTGGCCGTTCAGCGCGGCGACGAGATGGCCCGCGCCGTCGGGTCCCACGGCGGTCACCGGCAGGTCGAGCGAGACGACCTGGGCGAGGGCGTGCACGCCGGCGTCGGTGCGTCCCGCACCGACGATGAAGGGTGGCCCGTCGAGACGCAACGTCCGTTCCAAGGCCGCGGCGAGCACGCCGACCACGGTCTCACGACCGGGTTGGGGGGCGAAGCCCGCGAAGGCGGCGCCGTCGTAGGCGAGGTCGAGCCGCCACCGAGCGGTGGGCGCGTCTAGCTCAGACGAACTCAATGCGCGCCATCGGGGCGTTGTCGCCCTGACGCGGCCCGAGCTTTAGGATCCGGGTGTAGCCACCGGGCCGGTCGGCGTAACGCGGCGCGATCTCGATGAACAGCTTCTGGGCCATGTCCTTGTCGCGAATCAGCGCGACGACGCGACGTTGGGCGTGGACCGAGCCCTCGGGCGAGTTCTTGGCGGCGGTGACGACCTTCTCCACGATCGGACGCAGCGCCTTGGCCTTGGCTTCGGTGGTGACAATGGACTCGGCCGCGATCATGGAGGCCACGAGGTTGCCCATCATCGCCTTCTGGTGAGCGTGATCGCCACCGAACCGCTTGCCCTTGGTCGGGGTACCGCGCATGACTAGTCCTCCACCCGCAGCGAGAGGCCGCGCTCGTCGAGCCGGTCGGTGACGTCCTTCAGCGACGTCGCGCCGAAGTTGGTGATCGACGTGAGGTCACGCTCGGTGGCGTTGATGAGCTGGGCGACCGTGTTGATGCCGGCGCGCTTGAGGCAGTTGCGCGAGCGCTCGGTCAGGCCGAGCTCCTCGATCCGAATGTCGAGCTCGCTGGCGGCGGCCTGGGCCGTGCCCACGTCGCCCAACTCCAGGGACGGCGCCTCCTCGTCGAAGTGGGCGATCAGGTCGACCAGGGACCCGAGGGTCTTGCCGGCCGAGGCCAGCGCCTCGGCGGGGTTGATCGACCCGTCGGTCTCGATTTCGATGACCAGCCGGTCGAAGTCCTTGGACTGCTCGACGCGCACCGGCTCGACGTCAAAGCTCACCCGGCGCACCGGCGAGAAGATCGCGTCCAGCGGGATGACGCCGATGGTCGAGGTGCCCTTGTTGCCCTCGGCGCCGACGTAGCCCTTGCCGCGCTCGACGGTCAGCTCGAAGCTGAGCACGCTCTTGGCCGAGGTCAGGTAGGCCAGGTGCAGGTCACCGTTGAGCACCTCGACGTCGGCCGTGGTCGACAGGTCCGTGGCGAGCACCGGACCCTCACCGCGCTTGTCGAGGCGCAAGACCACGGGCTCGTCGCTGTGCACGCGCAGCAACAGGTCCTTTAAGTTCAAGCAGATGTCTTGGACGTCTTCCTTGACGCCCTCGATCACGCCGAACTCGTGCAGCACGGCGTCGAACTTCACACGCGTCGCGGCGGCGCCGGGAATCGACGACAGCAGGGTGCGACGCAGCGAGTTGCCCAGGGTGTGGCCAAAGCCCGGGTCGAGGGGCCCGATGCCGAAGGTCTGGCGGTTGTTCTCTTCGTCGCCGATGGCGTCAATGGTGGGTCGTTGGATGATCAGCATGCTGCTCCTTCTGGGACTGCGGACGGCGACTACTTCGAGTACAACTCGACGATGAGTTGCTCGCGGATGGATTCGTCGATCTGTTCGCGCTGAGGCACGACACGCACGGTGACGGCGAAGCCGTCCTCGCCCTTCTCGAGCCAGCCCGGCACCGAGCGGTCCATGATGTCGAGATTGCGCCGGACGTTGAAGTTGTCGCGGGTGACGCCCTTCAGCGCCACGACGTCGCCCGGGCGAACGCGGTAGCTGGGGATCGTGACCCGCTTGGCGTTGACGCTCACGTGCCCGTGGCGCACGAACTGGCGGGCCTGGGCGCGCGACGACCCCCACCCGGCGCGATAGGCCACGTTGTCCAAGCGCAGTTCGAGAAACTGCAACAGGTTGGTGCCCGTGATGCCGGGGCGACGGTTGGCCTCTTCGTAGAGGTTGCGGAACTGCTTCTCCAGCAGGCCGTAGATGCGTCGGGCCTTCTGCTTCTCGCGCAGCTGGGTCAGGTACTCCGAGCCCTGGCGCTGACGGTCGCGCCCGTGCATGCCCGGCGGGAAGGCGCGGGTCTGGCGGTCAGAGTTCTCCGAGACGGGGCACTTGAGCGTGAAGCAGCGCTCACCCTTCAAGTACAACTTGGTGCGCTCGCGCCGACAGAGTCGGCAGACGGGACCGGTGTAACGAGCCATGATTCTTCCTTAGCCTCGACGACGCTTCTTGGGCCGACAGCCGTTATGCGGCAACGGCGTCACGTCCTTGATCGCCACCACTTCGATACCGGCGGCGGCCAGCGAACGAATCGCCGTCTCGCGGCCCGAGCCCGGTCCGCGCACGAGCACGTCGACCTTCTTCACTCCGTGCTCCATCGCCGCCCGAGCGCACTTCTCGGCGGCCAGCTGGGCGGCGAAGGGCGTCGACTTGCGCGAGCCCTTGAAGCCAACGTTGCCCGACGAGGCCCAGGCGAGCACGTTGCCCTCGGGGTCGGTGATCGAGACGATCGTGTTGTTGAACGAGCTCTTGATGTGCGCGACGCCGAAGGCGACGTTCTTGCGCTCCTTGCGCCGTCCCTTGCGCGCCGTGGTGGTGGGCTTCGCCATTACTTGGTTACCTTCTTCTTGCCGGCGACGGTGCGCTTGGGACCCTTACGGGTGCGGGCGTTGGTGCGGGTGCGCTGACCGTGCACGGGCAGACCCTTGCGGTGGCGAATGCCCTGCAGGCAGTTGATCTCCATCTTGCGCTTGATGTCCTGGGCGACGTCGCGGCGCAGGTCGCCCTCGACGGTCACGTTCTGATCGATGTAGGTGCGCAGCTTGTTGACGTCGCCGTCGGTGAGGTCCTTGACGCGAATCGACTCGTCGATGCCCGTCGCGGCGCAGATCTTCTCGGCCGTGGTGGGGCCCACGCCGAAGATGTAGGTGAGTGCGATCACCGTGCGCTTGTCGCGCGGGATGTCCACACCGGCAATACGAGCCATCTCTTCTCCTAGCCCTGACGCTGCTTGTGACGCGGGTTCTCGCAGATCACGCGGACGTGACCATTACGGCGAATGACTTTGCACTTCTCACACATGGTCTTCACGCTGGCGCGAACCTTCATCTCTTCTCTTTCGACCTGGGGAACCGATTACTTGTAGCGGTAGGTGATGCGGCCGCGGGTCATGTCGTAGGGCGTGATCTCGACCTGGACCTTGTCCCCGGGCAGGATGCGGATGCGGTGCATGCGCATCTTGCCCGAGCTGTGCGCGAGCACGGTGTACCCGTTCTCCAGCTCGACGCGGAACATGGCGTTCGGCAGCGGCTCAACGACGGTTCCCTCAACGGTGAACGCGTCTTCCTTCGGCTTACTCAGGTTCCTTCTCCTTGTTACGTCACAACGGCGACGAGCGGCTCGTCGCGAATGACCGTGGGCGCGCCCACAGGTCGGCTGACCATTCTACCGTTTTTTACGCCGAACGCAAAAGCGGGTAGTGGCCTAGTTTGAGAAGCAAGACTTTTGAGGCTTTCTAACCGCCATTTGACTTTCCCAGTCTGTTCGACCACACTTCAGAAATGTCAGACGAGCAACCACAAGTAGTCGCAGAGGTACGGGTCCCAGAGGGCTGGGCGCAGGGCGCTTATGCGAACGGGGTCAACGTCTGGTTTTGCGAAACAGATATGACACTTGACTTCGTGGTCAATCTTACCCCCGAGGTCGCAACTTCTCCTGACGGGAAACCGGTCGTCGTCATTCCGCAACAGGTAGTAGCGAGGGTGAAGATTTCACCAAGCATGGCAACGTACATGTCTCTCCAGGTTTCTCAGGCCGTTGCCCAGTACGAAACACGCTACGGTAGAATAGAGCAGTTGAAGGACCAGCCGCCTTTGATTCCAGGATCTCTTGACGATGAGAATGGGAGTGACGATGTCTAGTTCAATGCCAACGAATTTCACGATTGGTCTTCTTCGCACGACCTTGACTCGGCCTGTCAGTTATCGCTCGGCTCCGTTCAAGGGGACTTCATACACGGTTAAAGTAGTTGCACCGCCATCAAATGATGAGATCAAAAGGCTCAGAAAGCGCCTTAGCGACGACTAGTCGAGCAGTTCAGCAATCTCCCACGTTGTACACACGTGATCCGCGATACCAGCCGCCATTGCGGGCGTGCGCTTGGTGAACGTACCGTCGGCATTCTTGACCCTCAGGCTCTGATGAGGGCGAGCGAAGTTGTAGTACATGAAGTTCAGGCTGACCGCGTGAGCGTGAAACTCAATCTTCTTTGAGAACCCGTTGGTCAGGCGAGTGAAGCGGCGCATCCCCATCCGCATGGTCAGGTTCTGGCGCTCCACGTACGAAGTCGAGACGCGACTCATGTCGGGGTTTCCAGAGATCACTCGAATGTCGATGCCGGTGCAGATAGCGGGGCTGTAAGCGGTGTCGGGGCTTTGTCCTTGCTTGCCTGATCCGTAGATCTTGTGGAGCATGGCGAAGTCGATGTCGTCAGCCCAAAGGCCATTCACGACCGTCAGGTAGTTCCGAAGTCCATCGGTCGTCAACTGAATCCGGGAGTCCTTGAGACGGCTCTTGAGGTCAGACAGGAATACGTAGGCATCGGACTGGGTGCGCTCACCGACGAGCCACGTTGGAACGAGTTTGGTGTCGGCGTCGATGGCGGTCCACGTCCACACGTCGCCGAAGCCGTATTCGCCCTGCCTGTCTTCGGGAATGTTCCTCTCCTTGGAGTAGCAGAACGACCAGATTTCGTCACACTCGATCACTTTGCAGGGAAGGTTGACGAAAGCCCTAGCCTGGTAGTCTGAGGCGGCTTGGCCGACATCCTCCAGCAGATTGCTGATCGTCTGGCGGGCAACTCCTGTGGTGCGATTGATGGCGCGCATGGACATCCCCTCGCAGAGGAGTCCAATGACTTCGGCCCTTTTCGATGTGGTCAATTTGTTCATACTAGACATTATGCTTGCCCCCTATAACAGTGTCAAGGGGCAACTATAGATTTTGGCCCCTCATGTGTGGTAGCGTAATCTATAGCGACTCTGAAGGAGAACCTTGATGGCTCGAAGTTACGAAGTTCCTCCGCCCCGCGTCTTCATTGATGCGTACGACGTTGACGCCCGCTTACTTCGTCTCGGCGGTCTCACAAGGATACCGCTGATCGAAGCCGTGCTCCGCGGTGATAACGCCCGTCGGAACACCGGCCGACTCGAACTCCCTAGTTCGCCTGCCTTTAACGCCGTGTCGAAGGGAGTGGAAGCGTTGCGGGAGGAGACGATTCCTCTTGGTTGGCACCCGTACAGGTACCTAAACATCGAAGTCGCAATGAGTAATGATGAATCCATTGCCATCACCGTGACCGAGGGCGACGAGTTCACGGGGGTCTTTGCCGAGAGGGACCCGCGCACCGTCGCGTTGAAGGGCACTAACACGACGAAGGCAATCAATGACAATCGCCTTTTCGACGACCCGCCTGTGACACTCTGGTATTTGTTAGCCCATTCATCTGAGGAGGGTCTCTTTGCCGAACTCTCTAGTCCGGCCGCCGACACCGATGGGACCATCTATGGGTGGCAAGAGCGCATCTTGCTCGGCAACGTCGGTGGGGCTGGCGGTGCAAAAAATGCACTCCCGCGCCAACGCATCTTTCCGAGCGAACAAGCGGTTGTTAACGTCATACGTAAACAAGCCTAAGGAGTTGATCTGCTGATGTTCCAACCCGAACAACTTGTACTTGCACGTCTTCGACGAGGGTATAAGAAGTCGCAGCTCGCTAATGAAGCAAAGGTATCGCCGCTGGCAATTGCCAATTATGAGAACGGGGTTCACGAGCCCAAGCCAGAAGTACTTGAGCGAATTGCAGAATTTCTTGAGTTCCCCTCGTCATTCTTCATGCGCGACCTTCAAGTCGAAGCGATACCGGCGGACGCCGCTAGCTTCCGGAAATTGTCAAGAACCCCTGCGTCGCTTCGAGACTCAGCGTTGGCGAGCGGTGAATTATGTGTCGCCCTTAATCGGTGGATCGAAGACAATTTCCAGCTTCCGGGGACGAACGTACCCGATCTTGACCCCGAAATTCTTGAGCCAGAGGGCGCCGCAACTATGGTGCGTAACCAATGGGGACTAGGCATCGCGCCAATAAGCAATGTTCTCCACCTCATGGAGTCACACGGCGTGCGCGTGTTCTCGCTTGGTCAACAATGCCGCGAGATCGACGCATTCTCGTTCTGGCGAGACCAGACACCGTTCATACTGTTGGGGACTCACAAGACCGCCGAACGAACTATTTTCGATCTCGCACATGAACTCGGTCATCTAATCCTTCACCGTCATCTCACTAGACCATCGGGGCGGGCCGAGGAACTCGAGGCAAACGGTTTCGCCGCAGCGTTCCTAATGCCGCGCGAGGACATCATGTCGAGTGGTCTGTATCGTGCTTCACTTAGCGAAATCATTGAGGCGAAGACGCGATGGAAGGTGTCAGTTGCGGCCCTGGTCTACAGGCTCCACGAATTGAAACTCATGTCGGATTGGGAATTCCGCGAGAACTTCAAACTCATCGGACAGCGTTTGCGAAGGAACGAGCCGAACTCGTTGCCTCGCGAGCATTCTGCAATCCTTTCAACTGTGATGGCAACCATGCGAAAGGAAGGGAAATCGCGAAGTGAGATCGCCCTTGAATCAATTGGGACGTTTCAGTCTGACTTAGAAGAATTCCTTGCAGGTTTGACCATGGCAAGGATTGAAGGCGGGAGCGAAGGTCAAGATCAGCCCCGTGCCATTCTCAGACTCGTTCGCTAGTTTGTCTTACCCCTGAATCGCGACGGGAATCTTGGAGAGTAAATCCTCTGAGAGGATTACTCAATGTCAGGTTCAACGAAATACTCACCCGAGTTGCGTGAGCGAGCCGTGCGGATGTTCAGTGACAAGCGCGAGGACTA
>JAJZBX010000045.1 GCA_021846325.1 Actinomycetes bacterium
CGTGTCAAGAGAGTCGCCTTCGGCTTCACGTCGTTTCGGAACTACCGCATCCGCTCACTGCTTTACGCAGGTCGCCCCAACTGGTCACTGCTCGACACCGTCACTCCCCGGTGATCTGCGAAGAGCCCCTTAACCGGTACCGCGGCCTTGGGGTCGACCAAACCAACGGTTTCGAGCGTGTTGAAGGCGGCCAAGCGCGCCGTCGTGTCCGAGAAAAGCGTGCACATCGTGGTCTCGTCGACCAGTGGGACGACCAAGAATCACGTTCGGGCCGATCTCGGCGTCTCGAGCGGTCAGGAGTACTTCACGTCGGGTGGCGCCGCGATCTCTATTGTGGTCACACCCAAGTACGCCTACCTGAGTGGTAACGCGAAGGGTCTGGAGACCTTGATCGGGCTGACCTCGACCCAACAGAAGAAGGTGGGCACCAAAGTGATCGTCATGAAGGCGGGAACGTCGCCGTACGCCAGTTTCCAGTCCAATCTCACGGTCGTGGCGTTCGCGTCGTTCCTGCCCACGTCCACCGGTGTCTCGCTGGGTCGCGATCGGCACGGTAACTACGTTCTGTCGTGGTCGAAGGCCGCCACGAGTTCGACCGCGAAGACTACGAGCGTGCTCACCATTTCGAGGGGCCACAAGGCCCTCCCGATGACCGAAGTCGTCAAGGGCGGCGGTGGTGGTGGGACGACGACGTTTACGCGCTGGGGCAAGTCGTTTTCGGTGACGATTCCCAAGCACGCGAATACGATCGCGTACACGAGCGTGGTGACCGGCTGAGCTTTCCGTCGCTCGCTACCCGATACCACCCTTCCCATCAGGGATCGAACTGGCAACGACACTTTGGACTTTGGACCCTAACTCGTGAGTGGACTGCGTTACGGTGAATCAACTAGATAGTCCATAGGCGAAGTGAGAAATCACGGGGGGTGTCATGGGTCAGTATCGCGACGCGTGGAAGCGCAGCATCGAGAGTCCGAACGAGTTCTGGGGCGAGGCGGCTGCGGGCGTCTCGTGGTATCACGAACCCACCGTCGTGCTCGACGATTCGCAGGCGCCGCTCTACCGGTGGTTCAGCGACGGGGTGATGAACACGTGCTACAACGCGCTCGATCGCCACGTGGAGGCCGGTCGGGGCACACAACGCGCACTGATTTACGACAGCCCGGTGACGGGAGTTAAGCGAGCGTACAGTTACGACGAACTGCTCGACGAAGTGTCGCGCTTCGCGGGAGTACTGACGTCGCTCGGCGTCAAACGGGGCGACAGAGTCGTCATCTACATGCCGATGATCCCCCAGGCGCTCATGGCCATGCTCGCTTGCGCACGAATTGGCGCCGTCCATTCGGTGGTGTTCGGCGGGTTCGCCGCGCACGAGTTGGCCATGCGCATCGACGACGCTGCCCCGAAGATCGTGGTCTCCGCATCGTGCGGCATCGAGGTGAACCGGGTCATCGAGTACAAACCGCTGCTCGACGCTGCGCTGGCCGAGGCGACACACCAGCCCGACGGCTGCGTCATCGTGCAACGGCCCGAGGCGATTGCGACGATGCAACCCGGTCGCGACCACGATTGGGACGAGCTGATTGCGGCGGCGTCACCCGAGCCGTGCGTGCCGCTCGCCGCGACCGATCCGTTGTACGTGCTGTACACCTCGGGCACGACGGGGCGACCCAAGGGCGTCGTACGCGATAACGGGGGTCACGCCGTGGCGTTGACTTGGTCGATGCCGAACATCTACGACACGGCGGCGGGCGAGGTCTTCTGGGCGGCCTCGGACGTCGGGTGGGTGGTGGGACACTCCTACATCGTCTACGCGCCGCTGCTCGCGGGCGCCACGACGTTGCTCTACGAGGGCAAGCCCGTTGGCACCCCGGACGCGGGTGCGTATTGGCGAGTGATCGCCGAATGGGGCGTCAAGACGCTCTTTACCGCACCCACGGGATTCCGAGCGGTGAAGCGAGAAGATCCCGAAGGCAAGCTGATCAAGCAGTACGACCTTTCGAAGTTCCGGTACCTGTTCTTGGCCGGTGAGCGGCTCGACCCGGAGACCTATACGTGGGCCAGCGACCGGCTCAAGGTGCCGGTGATCGATCACTGGTGGCAGACCGAGACGGGTTGGCCCGTCGCCGCCAACTTGATGGGTCTCGAGGCGATGGCGGTCAAGCCGGGCTCGCCAACGGTGCCGGTGCCTGGGTTTGACGTGCAGATCTTCTCGGAGTCCGGCGAGCGCGTGGGCCCCGACAACGAAGGCCTCATCCTGATCAAGTTGCCGCTGCCGCCGGGATGCATGGTCGGCGTGTGGGGCGACGACCAGAAGTTCGCCGACACCTACCTGCGCCACACCCCGGGCTACTACCTGACGGGAGACGGCGGACACTACGACCAGGACGGCTACCTCTTCGTCATGGGGCGCGTTGATGACGTGATCAACGTCGCGGGACACCGGCTCTCGACGGGCGAGATCGAAGAGATCATCGCGTCGCACCCCGACGTCGCCGAGTGCGCCGTCATCGGCGTCGCTGACACGCTCAAGGGACAAGTTCCGAGGGGGCTCGCGGTCCTGAAGAATGGCGTGGATCGGGACCACGACACGATCGCCGCCGAGCTCGTGCAGAAGGTCCGCGACCAACTCGGCGCCGTGGCCAGTTTGCGTCAGGTCGACATCGTTGGCGCTCTGCCCAAGACTCGTTCGGGCAAGGTGTTGCGAAAGTCGATGCGCGCGATCGCCGACGGCGTCGACATGCCGGTTCCTTCGACGATCGACAACCCCGCCACGCTCGACGCCCTGCGTGCGGTACTGCGACCCGAGGGTTAGTTCTCTCGTCGCGCCTGGTAGGTTGAGCCGCACGGCGATGCCGACGGCGACCTAGATCAAGCGAGCGATGACGTTCGACCCGTGACGCGACCACGTCATGGCGAGTGGGCCCAAGGCGAGGCGATTCACGAGGTCGCGCCGTCGTCACCGGGTGGCGACACCTGCAGGCTCAACTCGCGCTCGATGGCCGCTAACTCTTCTGGCGTGCCTTGGATCTTGGGACCGACGAACCAATGTCGTGCTGAGACCGCGTACCAGATACCGGCGAAGCCGAGGACGACGACCACGGCCAAGGGCGTGTAGTTGAACGAACTCAAGGTAACGGGCGAGAACTGGGGCAGCATGAAGATGATGCAGATGAAGACGACCCAGACGATGGCCACCCATCCGAAGAATGGTCCCCATTTCCCGAGCCGCCACGGACCCGGCGTGAAGGCGGCACCGTTGATGCGTCGCAGAAAGACGGGGATGAGGTAGGCAACGTAGAGGCCGATCACGGCGATCGACGTCACGGCGCCGTAGGCGACGGGGCTCCACAGGTAGGGCGCCGACAGAATGAACGCGCCGACGGCGCCGAACCACGCTGAGTGGACCGGAACGTGGCGGCGGGGTGAGACGTGGTGCCAGAAACTAGAGAACGGCACGGCGCCGTCGCGACTGAAGGCGAAGATCATTCGCGAATTTGCCGTGACCGATGACATCCCGCAGAAGAACTGGGCACCGATGACGACGAGGATCAGCAGCTCGGCGAGGACGCGTCCGGCGGCGTATTGGAAGATCGTCGCCCACGGCACGGTCGCTGAGGCGATCGAGGCGTAGTTCGGAAACGCGATACCACCGATGGTCACCGGGTAGTGGTGGGGTATCGCCATCGATACGCCAAGGAGCAAGATGAACCCCGCGATCAACGAGATCCAGATTGAGTGAACGATCCCGCGGGGACCACCAGCGCTGGCGTTGAGCGTCTCTTCGGTGACGTGCGCGGAGGCGTCATAACCGGTGAAGGTGTACTGGGCATTGAGTAGTCCGATCAGAAAGACGTAGAACGGGATCGAGTAACCCGATAGCCCCGAGAAAGCGTGCCAGCCACTCGAACCGAACAGGAACGACGCGGACTGGTGGCTGTGCGACGACGGCGCGCCGTACAAGATGGCGACGATGATGGCGACTCCCGCCAAGTGCCACCAGACTGAGACGTTGTTGAGCAGGGCCACGAGTCGGATCCCAAAGGTATTGAGCAGGCCCTGCGCCAGAAGAATGACCGCCAGTATCGCTATCGTGTGACCGCGCGATAGCCAGTACGCCTGGTTCGTGAAGAGGGCGAGAAAGGCCGATACCGAGAACGCCGCGCCGAAACTGATGCCCGCGGTGACCGCGACCTGGCCGAGCAGATTGAACCAGCCGGTGAACCAGGACCATATCGGACCGCTCTTGCCCGGGGCCAACTTGGCGGCCCAGTAGTAGAGCCCACCGGCGGTCGGATACGCCGAGCAGATCTCCGCCATCGACAGACCGGCGAACAGCACCAGCGTTCCGACGAGTAACCACCCCCACAACATCGTCGGCGGTCCACCGTGCTGCAGGCCGAATCCGTACAGCGTCAGACACCCCGACAGGATCGAGATGATGGTGAACGATATTGCGAAGTTGGAAAAATGACTCATCGATCGGGTCAGCTCTTGGGCGTAGCCCAAGCGATGCAACTGTTCGGTGTCGCTGGTCGCGGCGTGGTCACTCGTCGCCATGGTTCCCCCCTGACTGTGACCGCCAGAGCCGACGGCCGCGCAATAATGGCGCCATACTAGGGACACGGCCACGCCCGCGCAACTGGTTTTGCTGGCGATCGCCCGAGATGACGTTGGACGTCGTCACGACGCGTCGCGCGGACGCCGGTCAACTCCTCGCGAACCTCAACACGGCACCGAGACGTCCGACGTGGCGGTAGCTCGCGCACGGGGCCACGGCGAAGGGGGCCCGGCTCCGGTAACGTGAGGGCCAAGAGTCGAACCAACACGACGTCGGGTGGGAGGAACGATGACGGCCGAAGTGTCAGGACGTGTGGCGCGCGACGAACTCGTGGCCCTGATCGAACGTGGTGAGGTGGACACCGTGATCCTCGCCGTTACCGATATGCAGGGACGACTTCAGGGCAAGCGCATTGACGCCGAGTTCTTCGTCGAGTCCTTGGTCGACGGCGTAGCCGAAGGTTGCAGTTACCTCCTCGCGTCCGACGTCGACATGCGAACGGTTGACGGGTTCGCCCTCACCTCGTGGGACCGAGGTTACGGCGACGTCGCGTTTCGGCCGGATTTCTCCACCGTGCGGCACGTCCCCTGGCACGACCGCACCGTCATCGTGTTCGCCGACGTGCAGTCGGTCCAGGGCCAGTCGGTGGCGGTATCGCCCCGTCAGGTTTTACGCGCTCAGTCCGACCGACTCGCACAGCGTGGGTGGACAGGCTTCACGGGTACGGAATTGGAGTTCATCGTTTTTCGCGACAGTTACGAGTCAGCGTGGACGGCGGGCTACCGGGGGCTGACCCCGGCGAACCAGTACAACGTCGACTACTCCATACAGGGGACATCGCGGATCGAGCCGTTGCTCGGTCGCATCCGTCGCTCCATGAGGGGTGCCGGTATGGTCGTGGAATCGGTGAAGGGCGAATGCAACTTTGGCCAGCACGAGATCGCGTTTCGCTACGCCGAGTTGGTCGACAAATGCGATGAGCACGGACTCTTTAAGCTCGGGGCGAAGGAGATCGCTGCCCAAGAGGGTTACAGCCTCACCTTCATGGCGAAGTTCAACGAACGTGAAGGCAACTCGTGCCACATCCACCTGTCGTTACGCGACGAAGCCGGACGTCCGGTATTCGCCGGCGATGGAGCTCACGGGTTCTCGCCGGTATTCGAGCAGTTTCTCGCCGGTCAACTGGCCTACTCGCGTGAACTAGCGCTCTTTCTCGCACCCAACGTCAACAGCTACAAGCGTTTCGTCGAGGGCTCCTTCGCGCCGACCGCGCTCGCGTGGGGTTTAGACAATCGAACGTGCGCCTTTCGCGTGGTGGGCCACGGATCCTCAATTCGCGTCGAATGTCGAATACCGGGTGGCGACGTCAATCCGTACCTGGCGATTGCGGCGCTCGTGGCGGCCGGACTGCGCGGCATCGACGAGTCGCTGACGCTATCGCCACCGTTCGACGGCAACGCCTACGCCTCGGACGCGCCCCGCGTGCCCACCTCACTTCACGAGGCGCTCGCGCTGTTCGACTCGTCCGCGGTGGCTCGTGACGCCTTCGGCGACGAGGTGGTCGACCACTACGTCCACGCGGCTCGCGTCGAAGTCGCGGCGTTCGACGCGGCGGTCACGGACTGGGAGCGGTATCGAGGATTTGAGAGGCTATGAGTACAACGATCTCCATCATCAATCCGACGACGGAAGTCGCCATTTCGGACGTGACGATGCACGACGTCGCCGAGACCGACCGTTTCATCGAGCGCGCGTCACAGGTCGCGCCGAGCTGGCGCGCGGTCACCCCCGTCGACCGGGCGCGACTGCTGCGCCGCTTCGCCGAGGTCGTCGACGGGCACGTCGAGGAGCTCGCCCAACTCGAAGTCGCGAACTCGGGGCACACCATTAGCAACGCGCGCTGGGAGGCGGGCAACGTGCGCGACGTCCTGCACTACTACGCGGGCGCGCCCGAGCGCCACGCGGGTCGTCAGATCCCGGTGGCCGGCGGCGTCGACATGACGTTCTACGAGCCCATCGGTGTCGTCGGGATCATTGTGCCCTGGAACTTCCCGATGCCGATCCTGAGCTGGGGCGTGGCGCCGGCACTGGCCGCGGGCAACGCGGTCGTGCTGAAGCCGGCGTCGCTGACGCCGCTGACCGCGCTGCGTATTGGCGAGCTGTCCCTCGAAGCGGGGATCCCCGAGGGCGTACTACAAGTCATTGCCGGCGAAGGCGCGACGGTGGGCGAGCGTTTCGTCACGAATCCTCACGTTGGCAAGATTTGTTTCACGGGTTCGAACGTCGCCGGGCGGCGGATCATGGAGGGCTGCGCGGCCCAGGTCAAACGCCTGACGCTCGAGTTGGGGGGCAAGAGCGCCAACATTGTCTTCGCCGACGCCGACCTGGAGAAAGCGGCCGCGATGGCCCCCTACGCGGTGTTCGACAACGCTGGCCAAGACTGCTGCGCCCGTTCCCGACTGCT
>JAJZBX010000005.1 GCA_021846325.1 Actinomycetes bacterium
GTTCGTGTCCACGCTGAAGGTGACCGGGTTGCCCGACGCGCCGCCGGTCGCGGTGACGGTGTAGGTCGAACCGACCGTGGGTGAGTTCGGCGCCGCGTTGGTGAAGGTAATCGTCTGGGTGGCCAGCGCCGAGGTCACGGTCTGCTGCACCTGGGCGGCGGCGGCGTAGGCCGCCGAGCCGACCTGGTTAGCGTCGATCGTGCACGTCCCCGCCGGGGCCGTCAACGTCACGACACCCGCCACGACGGTGCAGCCCGAGGTCGTCGAGTTCGTGTCCACGCTGAAGGTGACCGGGTTGCCCGACGCGCCGCCGGTCGCGGTGACGGTGTAGGTCGAACCGACCGTGGGTGAGTTCGGCGCCGCGTTGGTGAAGGTAATCGTCTGGGTGGCCAGCACGGTGAGGGTGAGCGTGGCCGACTGTCCACTGGAGTTGCCATCGCCGACACCCTGCCCATTGTCCTTGTCGGACCCCGAATCAGACGCAGTAATCACACACGAGCCCGCCGACTGATACGTGACGACCGAGGCGCTGATCGTGCATCCGGCAGTGCCCGCGGTCACCGCGAGCGTGATCGTGGCTGTCGCGTCAGCGGTGTCGCCTACTACCACCGCGTAGGTTGGCGACGTCGTGCCGTAGGCAACGGAGAGGGTGTAGACACCATTACTGCCAGCGGCACCGCCGTAAAAGACAAGGGTATTAGTATTCGTGGCCGCGCTGGCCGGGCTCGCAATGAGAGCGACCGCGAAGGCTGAAGCGCCGAGTAGCACCGCGGTGATCGCGCGACCCGCACGCTGCCACTTCGACGTTGGACGATCCACCGAGTCCGGACCCGTTCGAGCCCGACGAACCCCGTTCTGAAAGTTCAACATGATCACCCGATCGCGATGGCGACGCCCTCACCGTCAGAATCAACGGCCTCAGTCGGTCCAACATTGTCTACCCAACTTCCTGATGAAGTTAGTCATCATCACGCGACGATTGCGTACGAACGCGCAGCGAAACCGTGAGCTCTCTCAGAATTCCCCGCGCCTAATCTTGTGCGTTCATTCAACGCTCAACTCGAACCCGACTATCCACGAAGGCAGTGGCGAATGGCCAACAACGAAACCCGAAACGGTCGCATATTTCCGAGCTATGAGGGTCACGGCCAGCCCGACGACACGTACGCCAGCGCAGCCATCGGACCGCGCGTCCAACGTAGTTGCGAAGAAACCTCTCAGCAACGCCGTTGGGTTCACCGACGACGCCGACGGCAAACACACGCTGCGGCGCGACAACTGCCATTGCGCGGTCGCCGGTGCGCCTGTCCACTTCAACGCCGGATTCGTTCACGATCTCAATCGGGAACGCCCCGGCCGCCTCGCAGATTAAGCGCGAGGTGAACCGAAATGGTCACGGTCACGGCCACGTCGACGTCAAGCGCCGTCACAACGACCGCGCCATCACTCGAGGGCGGATCGCCGCTCGCCACGGCTGATGCGGCCGCCGCAGTGTTCACCCGTGTCAGCACCTACATCGCACCACTACTCGACCTCGTCGCACGTCGGAATTGTCAATGGCGCGTACTTTGTTGATATGCAACTCTTCCACCCGCTCGACGACGGCGCGGTTAATTCACGACACGCGATCAATGCTGATTCGATAACACTCTCAAAGAATCCGCGTGGCTACGAACGCGAGGACGCACTCCAGCAAGAGTTCGATGCCGCGGCGGCGACACTGCGCGACCTCGACGGTTGGTCCAATCCGGCTCACGACGGACAACGAGAGCTGCGCGCCGACCTCGCCCTCGAAGGTGGTGGCGTTAAAGGCATTGCTCACGTTGGTGCGGTCCTGGTTCTCGATGAAGCGGGCTATCGGTTTCATCGCGTGGCCGGAACCAGTGCCGGCGCCATCACCGCGAGCATCATTGCCGCGATCGTCCAGTCGGGTGCCAGCATGTCAACCCTGCGAACTTCACTTCGCTCGATCAACTTTCGCCGGTTCATGCCCGAAGGCAAACTCCACGAGTTGGTCCACCGCGACGCCGGCCACATGGCGAAACTGGTCGCCGACGCCGCCATTCTCACGAGTCGAGAGGGTCTGTACTCCACCGAATACCTAGAGGAGTGGTTGCGACCAATTCTGCATGATCAGCTCGGGATCAAGACGTTCGCTGACTTACGACTTCCCAATGGCGACGTGGATCCTCGCGCAGTGCCCGCACAGCAGTATCGCCTTGTCGTCTACACCTCGGACCTGACGAGATCGCGCCTGACCCGGCTGCCGTGGGACTACCCTTCCTACGGCGTGGATCCCGACCTCCAAGATCCCGTGACGGCCGTTCGAGCTTCGATGTCGGTGCCCTTCTATTTCGCACCCGTTCGTTTCGAGGCGCGCGAAACGTCGGTGGAAGTACCGGGGTCCGCCGGCGGCTCATCGGTGGTGCGCCTTCCCGGCGGCCCCCACACGTGGGTCGACGGCGCGCTGCTAGCCAAGTTTCCAATTCACACGTTCGATAGCGTCGAGTCGGGAACGCCTCAGTGGCCGACCATTGGCATCAAGCTGTCTCAGTTGCGCCCTGATGTGCCCACGGGCAACTCTCGCGAATCGGCGCTCACGATCGCGGTGCGGTGCCTGAGGACCATGATGAACGAGTGGGACGCGAACGCTCCCCATGAGAGCACCGCCATGCGCACCGTTTTCGTGAACAACAACGGGATCGGCACGATGGACTTTGACCTGTCAGAACAGGACCAAGACGGGCTGTTCTTGAATGGCGTGGAAGCTGCCACGCGGTTCGTCATCAACGCCGCTCGACAGGGTGGCGTACCGCGCCGGTGAGGCCAACCTGGCCCGGCGCCTCGATCACGCCGACTCGCCGTTCGCTAGCTACGCTCATCACCGGCAACGATCGCCCGCGCGTTCGATGAGCGGCGGGACCCTCGCGACGGTCTCGTCGGTTAGTGCAAACTCCCCGCGGGGCCGCGCTGGTGGCAACCCCTGGCGTGTCGGGGCATCGTGGGTCGCCCCGGGGTGATGTTTGGGAGTCGCGTGTCAGCTGACTCGCCTGGAGAAGTTCAGCATCGATCAAGAACATCGACGCGAAGCCTTCGGTTGGTAGTAGAGCGGGCGGTGCCTTGGTGCGTGACGCCGTCGGGTTCGACCCGCGATCGGTGGGCGAGCGCTACGTGTCAATGAGAACGTGGGCAGCGCCCGCCGTTCGTGGCAACGACGGCGTACCCATGCGTCGACGATCACCTACGACGTGGTCGTTCGGCGGCGCGACCCGTGCGCCATTGGCAACGAGCGATGGCGTACCGGTGAACGTCAGATGACCGGTGAGAGTCCCCCGTCCAGGGCCACCCCGACGCCCGTTACGTAACTAGCTCGCTTGGACAAGAGGAACGCCGCGAGATCGGCAAACTCGTCGGATCGTCCCACCCGGCCGAGCGCGATGGCGTTACCGCGCACCAGCTCGTTGTAGAGCTCGTCGACGGTGGTGCCCGCCGCGCGAGCACGGCGCACCCACTGCCCCGACTCCACCAAACCGATCAGGACCGCGTTAACGCGAATGCCACGCGAGCCAACCTCGTTGGCTAGGGCCTTGGTCAGCGCTAGTCCCGCGGCTCTCGAGGCCGCTGTGGGGGTCGACCGAGCGCCCGGCGTGCGCGCCGACACTGCCAGAACGTTCAGGATTGCCCCACCCGTTGATTCGAGATCATCGAGCACGAGTCGTGAGAGTCCGAGTGCGCTGATCACTTTGAGTTCGTAGTCGTCACGCCATTGATCATCGGTCGACGCCGCCACCATCGACGAAGCCGCGCGGCCCGCGTTGTTGACCAGCCCGTCAATGCGTCCGAAACGGGCTCGTGCGCTCTCGACGAACACCTCAAGATCACCGGCGTTCGTGACGTCGGCCTCAACGCAGAGCGCATCGCCACCCAGCGCCGTTTGGGCCCGCTCGAGACGCCCGGAGTCACGACCACACACCGCCACCGACGCGCCCTCATCGACCAATCGCCGAGCGAGCGCGAGGCCCAGACCATCGGTTCCACCCGTGATGAGCACTACGTGGCCGGCCAGTTCAAGGTCCATAGCCCCAGTGTACGAAGTGACGAACGGCTACGTCGTGCGATCGACCGCCGTGTCCTCGAGGGAGGTCTGCGAGGGCTCGGGCAGTATCGCCGTGGTGGCCAGTCCAACGAGCGCGGCCCCACTCGCGACCACGAGCATGCCCCGTAACCCGATCGACGTCTGCAGGTGAGGAATCACGAAGACGCCCACGAAGGCACCGAGCTTGCCAAAGCCAGCCGCGAGACCGTGACCCGTCGTACGCATCTCTACGGGATATACCTCCGAAGGCAGGACGAACGTCGTCGTATTCGGTCCGAACTCGGTGAAGAAGTAACTGATCCCGAAGATCACGATGAAGGGCGCCACCATCGTCGTGAATCGAGGCACCGCAGCGAGCAAGAGGAAGCACCCGGCCATCACCGAGAAGCCGATCGTTTGCAGCTTGCGGTGCCCGATGCGATCAATGCGGGTCACGGCGAAGTAGTAGCCGGGCAGCGCGAAAACGATGAACATTGCCAACGACAACAACAGCTTCACCTTCACGGTCGCGTTTGGCGAAACCTCCATCAAAATGCTCGGCAACGACAAGGTGTTGCCGTAGTAGGCGTAGTCGAGCAAGAACCAACTACCGGCGGTCCCCAAAATCAGCAGGAGCATGCGCGGATTCGTGAGAAACTGGCGCGGGCTCATCAGCGAAGACTTCGCGACGGGGGCCACAGGAGCGTCGATGACGCCTCCCGAAAAGCTGCGCAGTTCGGCTGCGGCTCGTTCGCTCTCTCGGCGAACGTGCGCCTGGAAGCGCGGCGACTCGGGCATGCGCGAGCGCAGGTAGATCACGGCCGCCGCCGGGATCGCGCCGAGACCCAGCAACAGTCGCCACGTCAGGTTCTCGGACAGGCCCGACGAAAGTAGACCCAGACCCACGAGCGGTCCAACGATCAGTCCGATCGCCTGCATCGAAAAGACGAGTCCGACCAGCCTTCCCCGTTGGGCTCGGTTCGCGTACTCGCTCATGAGCACCGCCGACACGGGGTAGTCACCGCCAATACCCAGACCAAGTAAGAAGCGAGCCCCGATAAGGACGATCACGTTTGGCGCGAAGGCGGACACCACCGCGCCGACAATCATGATCAGCGCGACCATGGTGTACACGGACTTGCGACCGATGACGTCGGCGATGCGGCCGAAAATCATTGCGCCGACGAAGGCACCGAGGACGGCCGCTCCCGAGACCCAGCTGGTTTCGGTCGTCGAGAGCGACCACTGGGTCTGCACGATCGACGCGACGGTCCCGATCACGAACAAGTCGTACGCATCGGTGAAGAAACCCATCCCCGATATCAAGACGGCCCGGTGGTGAAAGCGACTGGTCGGGGCGTCGTCGAGCAGTTGGCTGACGGTCAGCGCCACTGGCGTTGCGAAGGGAACCTCACTACTCGCGTCACCGCTCAGCACTGCTTCGCTTTCGGTCACCGTTGGACCAACCCTTCGCCGTAGATGCGCTTCCCGAGTGTCTCGCCGTTACGTGACCACTCAATGTGCCCCGCGTAATGCTGCGGTAACCCCAAGATGAATTTTTGGTTATCCACGCCGAGCGCCGACTTCGCACCCCACCGATCTCGTCGGGCCCCCGCGCCACGATTCGGTTGCTGCTCAGTCGCTCTAGCGACTAACCGCCACGGCGACACTGGCGCCGTCGTACGCCCATTGCGTTACGCACCGCAACCTCGGCGCACGGAGCACCGATCCAGCCGAAATCGAGGCGCGTCCTGATCACGCCGAACCCGTGGCTGGTCACGTAACGCCCGAGGGGATCACCGGCGCGGACGGCGCCGTCACTGGAATGGCGAGCGCGTTCGAGCGACGACCCGGCACCGCCAACGTAAACCGCGCCGATCGCAACGTAGCCGGGGCTAGAGATTGACCTCGAACTCCTCGATCACCGCGTGACGGTCCTCGCGCGAAGGCAAGGCAAAGTACGGATTACCCTTCGCCCAATAGATCGTCATCGGAATGAGGCCCAGGGCCATCGCGCCGAGCCCGACCCACAGGGTGGTCGCGTTCAGGTTCGGAATCGACTTGACGAACATGGCCACCATGAAGATGGCGCCGACTAGTGGCCACAGACCCATGAAGACGAAATTCGACAGTGATCGAAACAGCTGTCGGCGGTACAAGATGACCACGGCAAAACCAGCGAGTCCGTAGTAGATGGCAATCTGCAGGCCGATGGCGTTGATGGCGTCAGAGAGAATCGAGCTGATCGAGCCGACGAACTGTGAACCGATGAAGAGACCGAGCGACAACACGGTAACGACGGCGGTCGCCACCAATGGCGTTTGACGGTGGCGGTGCACCGTGCCGAGAATCTTCGGCAACGTGTGGTCGCGGCCCATCGCGAACATCGTGCGCGTCACCTGAATGAGTGTTGTTTCGAGCGTCGCCACGGTCGAGAGCACCACCGCGATGACGATGACCTTCCCGCCGGTGCCGTGCCAGACCGCCTGCCCGAGCACGGCGAGTACGTCCGCGGAATTGTTCTGTATCTGGCCCGGCGTCAGCACCAGGTTCGTCGCGATGGTAAAGACTTCGAAGAGCGCGAACACGACGACGACGCCGATGATGCCGCCGATGCCCGGCGTGCGTTTGGCGCCACGGGTCTCCTCGTTGAGATTCGCGGTAACGTCCCAGCCCCAGTAGTAAAAAGCCGCGATGAGCGCTCCCGCGAAAAAGCCACTGGAGCCGTGAAAGATTGACGGGGCGAACCAGTGCCACGAGAACGTCGTGACGTGATGTCCGTGAGCGATGGCGAGAATCATGAACAACAAGAGGATGACGATCTCAATCGATGACATCACCACTTGCACCGATACCGTGATGGTCACACCGGCCGCCACCGCGCCAACCATCAGCAGGAAGAAGATCGACCCGACGAGGGTCACCGCGCCAACGCTGGTCGCCGCGGAATTAGAGAACAGTCCCAGGATGTTCGCCCCGGCGGGAACCGTTGCCGCCACCATGAAGATCAGCGCCGACACTACGAGCGCCCACCCGGAGAGGTAGCCCAACGCGGGGTGCAGTGCCCGTCGGACCCACGAGTAGCTGGCGCCGGCGTTGGTCTCGTGGCGTCCGAGGTAGTTGAACGCGAAGACAATGCCAAACATGGCGATGCCGCAGTAGAGCAGTGACGCGGCCCCGCCAAGCGCAACGGCGCCAAAGAGCGCCGCCGTTGACGCCGCGATGGAGTAGGCGGGGGCCACGCCGGCCACCGCCATGATCACCGAGTCAAAAAGGCTCAGCGCGCCAGCTCGCAATCGATGTTCTTCGGCGCCAACTAGTTCGGATGTGTCGGTCACCGCTACCTCGATTCAGATTGGACGGAAACGCGCAATGTAACACGAGAATGACGTCGCGAGCGGCATGTTCTCCCCGGCCCAGGCGCGGAGTTCGGACCGGGGCCAGAGGGGCCAGTAGCGTAGGTCCGGCTCCTTCGACTCACGATTGGCGCTAGGGAAGAGAATGTACGAGATTCGCCAACACGACGTCGATACCGCGGCGCCCGCGATCACCGATGACGAGCTGCGACGTCGATGGGCTCAATTTCACGGCAATATTCGGATGGTGTCCGGTAATCGCTTGCGACGCACGATCGGACGAATGCTCGGCGACGACACCCTTCGTTATCACGTTGCCCGTTTTTTTGGGCGTCCGATCCTTCGAATCATCCGGAAGATACGCGGCACCAAAAAGCCCGAACCAACGTCGAAGGTCGAAATTGATGCCCCCGAGGAGGTCTACTTCCCGATCAACTACCGGCCCCACCTGCTCCCTCGACCCGAGCGTTCGATCGAGGCGCTGCGCTCCGAGGACGTCACCATCGTTCGCGTTGACGACGCGTCAAGTGCCGAATCGGTGATCGCGGTCTTAAACGACGCGGTCGAATCCGCCGTAACGACCTGGATGCTGATCGCGGACGTCGCTGACGCACCGGGTGACGCCAGGTTAGCCAGCGAGGTACTCCTTACCCACGCGACCCCGAGCGATGACGTCGTCTTTGCCGACGAATATGGCCCCACGCCGTACGCGCCAACGCTCAAGAGTCCGGCGGTGGGTCCCCACACGCTGCTCAGCTACAACGTGGTGGGACGTCCGGCCCTCATTCGCCTGGACACGATCCGCCGCATTGGTCGGTTTTCCCCCGTCGCGCGATGGGCGTACGAACACGACCTCTACCTGCGCCTCAGCGAGGCCGACGCCACGTTTCACCACGTGCCGGTCTTGCTGCTCGGTGGTCGGCGACCGTCGGCCTTCCAACGCGAGCACATCGACGATGACACCGCACGGGTCGTGGCCGCGGCGCTGAGCCGCCGAGGGTGGTCCGGCACCGTGGCCGCCGGTGCCTTTCCCGGACTCGTCACCTGGCGCATCGACGTGCCGACTCCTCCCCCGTCGATCGACATCGTCATCCCGACGCGCGACCGGGTCGATCTCGTTCGCCAGTGCATCGGGGCCATCAAGGAAAAGACGACGTATCCGAATTACGACATCATCATCTTGGACAACGATTCGATTGACCCCGAGACCCTCGACTACTTCAAGGCCAGTCCCTATCGCGTAGTGCCGTGCCCCGGACCCTTCAACTACGCCCATATTGTGAACCGAGGTGTGACCCATTCCAACGCGGACTTCGTCGTGACGCTCAACAACGACACCATCGTCGTGACCCCCGACTGGCTCGAACGACTCGTTGGCCTCGCGGCACTGCCCGACGTGGGTTTTGTTGGCGCCTGCCTGCTCGACCAAGACGGTCGCCGCGAACACGAGAGCATTGTGATCTCGCCCTATCCTCAGCACCTGCGAACTGACTCGAACTACTGGCACGCCGACTCCTTCGTCAACGCGGTCCGCGATGTCGCCGCGGTGACCGGGGCGGTGCAAATGGTAGAGCGCGCCTGGTGGAATGCCCTGGGCGGCATGGACGAGGAGTTGCGGGTGGTGATGAACGACGTTGATATCTGTTTGCGCAGCCACGTTCGAGGTCGCTACGTGCTCTACACGCCCGACGTGCAGCTCTACCATCACGTCAGCTCGTCTCGCGGGAGCCTTGATCCCCTCGAGGACCGCAATCGCTTCATTCGCCGCTGGGACATCTTCGGGACCTTCGTGGATCCGTATTTCCCCGAATCACTCCTGCTCCTCGGCGAGACGATGTACTACAAGTTTCGCTAGCGCTCGGGCCTCTCTTGTAGCCTTGGGTGGTGCAGTCACCGAGCAGCCGAATGGCCGCGCTTCGTCGTCGCGCGTCGTCGCTGCGCACGCAGATCGTCCGCATCAATCGGACATTGCCCACGTGGGCGTGGCCCGTGGTCATCATCATCGTCGCGGTGCTCTTGGGCAACATCATGTATACGAGTGGTCTGGCGAACAACAGCCCCATCGGGTTCACCAGCGGGATCTCTCGCTCGATCTGTCGACTGGCCTGTGGTCGCAGCTTCATCGACCCGAACGTCGGGTTCATCACCCAACCGCTCAGTCACCTCGCGGCCATGGACCTGCTGCACGGGCACGTGCCTTGGTGGAACTACTTCGAGGGATTGGGTCAACCACTCGCCGGCGAGATGCAGAGCGCCGCACTCTTCCCGTTCACGCTGCTCTTCGCGATGCCCGCGGGACTGCTGCTCTTCCACCTGAGCCTCGAGATGGTGGCGGGTCTGGCGACCTACGCCCTCGTGCGTCGGCTCTCGGTACCCATCCCCATCGCCACCGCGATTGGCGTTGTTTTCGCCTTGAACGGTACCTTCGCCTGGCTGGGCAACGCGACGCTGAATCCCGTCGCCTTCTTGCCGCTGCTCTTGCTCGGGATCGAACTCACCTACGAGGGCCGTGTGTTCCACCACGTCACCGGCTGGCACGTGATCGCGGTGGCGGTCGCTCTCGCGCTGTACGCGGGTTTTCCCGAGGTGGCTTACCTCGACGGTCTGCTGGCCATCGGCTGGGCCATCGTCCGGTTCTTCGTGGTCCCGCGCCAGGCCCGACTTCGGGCGGCCGTCGACGTCGCCCTGGGTGGCGTCGTCGGACTGCTGTTGTCACTGCCGATCCTGGTCGCGTTCGTCGACTTCATGAAGGTCGCCAACACCGGTAGCCACTCGACGGACGCCACGATCCAACTGCCGGCGCAAGCGCTCTCGATGTTTCTGGATCCGTACGTGTACGGGACCATTTTTTCCAATCCGAACGCCGTCAACGCCTGGGGCAGCATTGGGGGCTACCTGCTCGCCGGCTCGTCGGCGTTGGCGTTGCTCGGACTCTTTGGCGCGCGCCATCGCGCGCTACGAATCTTCCTCGGCGCGTGGATCCTCGTCAGTTCACTGGCGATGTTCAACAGTGCTGACATGCACAAGCTCTTCAATCTCATTCCCTACGTGAAGCAGACCGCGTTTTCTCGCTACGCGATGCCGTCAGTCGAGATGGCCGTCGTCGTGCTCGCGGGTCTCGGGCTCATGGACCTCGCGTCGAGTCGAGTGGCTCGGCGCCTGTTCTTCGCCACGAGCGCCGTCACTGTCGGATTGACGCTGTGGGCCATGGGCGCCTCCGCCCATTACAACCGGGGCGTCGTGCTCTCACACCGTAGCGAGATCATCTTGCTCGGCCTGCAGGCGCTGCCCCTGGTCGCCCTAGGCCTGATCATTATTGTCGGCTCGTTCTCCAAGTACCGGATCGTCCCCGTCCTGTTGGCCGTGATCCTCGCCGGCGAAGCAATGGTCAACTTCTTCGTTCCTACCGCCGAGGCGCCCAAACAGATCAACATCGACTACGCGCCGATATCGTTTCTGCTCCAACACCAGGGTCAAAATCGGTTCCTCGATTTCGACGTGCTGTACCCCAACTGGGGGTCGCAGTACGGCCTCTACGCCCTCAACGCCATCGACCTGCCCTTCCCCCAA
Source organism: Actinomycetes bacterium (assembly GCA_021846325.1). Lineage (GTDB taxonomy): Bacteria > Actinomycetota > Acidimicrobiia > Acidimicrobiales > RAAP-2 > RAAP-2. The sequence continues at coordinate 11,002 of JAJZBX010000005.1, forward strand.
ACTTTCGCCAATCTGATCTTGAGCCAGCTCAATCCAGACACCAATCCCGTGCGACTCTTCTTCGCCAAGGGAGGGATGGGCGGGGTCATCTTGCAAGAGAAGATGCTCGTGGCGCACTTCAAGGCCTATCAGGCGGCGTCGGTGAAGTACCTACTCATGCCCGACGCCGTCAAACCGCTGCCGCAGTTGAAGAAGCTCGGCATCAAGAAAGTCTTTCACGACTACATCGCGACGATCTACGCCATGCCCACCACCACACCGTTCTTCTCGTCGTCTACGACGGGTTGTACGGTGTCGAGCACGAGCGTCGACCACGCCTCGATCACGTGTGCCAAGGGCGGCACCCTCGTGCGATCCGAGTTGGTGATGGCGGGCTGGCACGCGACGGTAAACGGGACGAGCGTGCCGATCACCGCCACCGATGGCGCGTATCAGACCGTGGCCGTACCTCAGGGCACCTCCACGGTGGCCTTCACATTTCTTCCGCCTCACGAGGAGTTGGCACTCGGTGGGTTCCTCCTGGGCCTGCTGGCGCTCATCGTGGTACCAACCGTGCGCTGGTGGCGCCGGGGGACCGGCAAGCACTCCCGTGATGAATCGTAAATATCGACGCCGGACGACCGCGATGATGGCCGCGGTGCTACTGAGCGTCGTGCCGATGGGGATCGCGTCGGGCGCCAAGCACGTCATCGCCCAGACCACCCGACCGGCGACGGGCGTCACCCTCGATCGACGCGTTCGAGCACTGTGGCGGGCGATTCGACGCGATGATCTGGCGTTGGCGGCACCGCTCTTCTTCCCCCGCGGCGCCTACGTCCACCTCAAGGCGATCTATGACCCGTCGGCTGACTTCACCGATCGCCTCTGGGAGCTCTTTCGCCTCGACTTCGCCACGTACCACGCCGCCACCGCCGGCGCCACGTTCGAGGGCGTGCGCGTCGATCCGGTTGACGTTGCGTGGATTAGGCCGGGAACGTGCGAGAACTCGATCGGCTACTGGCACCTGCCCGGCGTTCGCATGGTCTATCGACAACGGGGTGTCGAGCGGTCAGTCGGCGTGTTTTCGTTCATCTCGTGGCGAGGTGTGTGGTACGTCGTGCACCTCGGCCCCAACCCGCGGCCCGTGAACGTGGGCACCCTGGACGCGCCCGCGCTCGGCACCGGCGTGCCCGGTGGTGGTGGCTGCTAACGCGGACCAATGACGCCATTGGCGCCAATGAGTGCGGCCGCCGAACCGAAGTCGTCGCGCGACAGTTGGTTGACGAACGTCGCGGCCGCCCCGGTGGGATCGAATTGAGGCAGTCCCGACGGCGTAAGGGTGAACGACGTGAAGTGACCGGCGACGAAGTCGCCATTGGCCCGTAACGTGACCCGCAACACCGCGGAGTAGCGAAGCGTGCCTACCGTGGCGAAGTCGTAGTAGTTCACGAAGTCGCCCAGGCTGTAGTCAATGAGGTGGCCCCGGTACCACTCCAGCCCGCGCAAGACGTGGGGCCCGCTCGCAATGACCAGGTCCCCTCCGTCCCTGATAGCGGCGTGGGCGAACTGGTAGGGATTGCCCCGATTCTCGCCCAGGAAGTACTCCGTGCGTCGCGTCACGTGGGCCGCACTAGAGCCTTCGGCTCCGGCGTGCATATAGACCACCACGATCGCCGCCTCACGCTTGGCCCGGGCGATCAACGCCGCGGCCACCGGTTGGTTGAGCATGTCATTCGTGTCGTAGTAGGGCGCAAAGTCGACGAACGCCACGCGAATCGCACCGTCGCGCACGACGCCAATCTCCCCCGGCAGTCCCGCCTGGACAATGCCGGCCTCGCGCAGCGCCAACGATGTGGATGCGACGCCGGCCGCGCCGAAGTCGTTGCTGTGGTTATTCGCGCTGTTGAGCACGTTGAAGCCAACGCGATGGTACGCCAACGCGTAGCTCGGCGGAACCTTGAAGGCGTAACAGAACGTGGCGTGCGACTGACACTTCGATGTCGTTGCTGAGGTCATCGTGCCCTCGAGGTTGCCAAACACGATGGGCGCTCGAAGGAACGGCGCGAGGGGTGCGAGATACGTGTACGGGTTGGCGGGTAGCGTCGGCGTGTTGCCGAGCTCGGTGTCGCCGACGGCGTCGATCGTCACGGTCGGCATCGTCGTGGTGGTCGTAGCGGCGATGGTGGATGTCGGCGGCGACGTGGACGTCGTGGGCACCTTCACTATCGTCGTGGGGCGGTCGACGCGCCACAGCAACACACCGGCGACGACGAGCACCACCAGCCAGATTCGAGGTGAACGCCACGGGGTCGACGTCACCAGGGCTGCGCCTCGCCGGGATGCGTGGATTGGAAGAGCGCGAAGAAGTCCTTGGTGCTCGGGTAGAGGAAGCGGCTGGGAATCTGGTTCGGATTCGGCACGAACAGCGACGGTGCCGCGGCACCCGGGCCCCCGTAGGCGACGAAGATCGGCCACTCGGGATTGATGTCGAGCTCCATCGCGCGCACGCAGTGGAGTTCGACCATCACGGCGGCGAGACTGGCCGACGTCTGAGCCCCAGCCGCGGCGTAGATGAGGTTGCCGGCCGCGTCGATGCCGAGTGCGCTACGCCACACGGCCGCTACGCCGTGGAGGGTCAGTCCCCAGGCAGCGTTGTTCGCCGCCAGTGCGGTCGGTCGCGCGTTGGCCACCAGCAGTGCCAGGTTCTGGCGTGCCATCACGACGTTTGATCCCGGCCGAGGGCCACCGGACCAGCTCACCACATTGACGACGCCGTTGGTAAATCGCACCACCGTCGCCAGTCCCCGAATCATCGGGAAGTACAGCGTGTGGTTCGTGTAGAAGCCCGCGGCCGCGTCGGCCTCGTAGAAGCCTGAGTTGAAGGTCGCCAGCAGTCGACCGCGCGCCGACGGCGGCACCATCTCCGGCCCGCGTGACAACGTCGTCACCCCCGGCCCCAAGTAGCCCGGGTACAGCGCGAGGATCGAGGTTCGACTGCTCATCCACGTCGCGTACGCCACGACATTCGGCGTTGGCGCCGGATGAAACGTTGTCGCCACGACGGTCGTGACTCGCGACCACGGATCGAGCCGGTGCCAGGTCGAACACGTCACCCGGGTCGAACCGGCCGAGCCGACTTCGCGCACGCACACCGGAGCTGGACCGACGCGCCGCGTCGCCGCGCCGCTCGGCGTTACGGCCATCAATCCCATCACCGCGACGACCACCCACTGAGCGCTTCTGCGCATCGCACCCCCCCGTTCAGTCTACGAAGGACGTCATGTCGACTGCGTCGCTCGCGGGCCCGTCGTTGACCGAACTACCGTTCAGGGTTGTCGGGAGGAGCGCCCGTGCATCGTCCAATAAAAGCCATCGATCTCACCGCGAGTCTCGCCGCCGACGAGTCCCAGCGCCGAATACTCGCCGCCCAGCGACGGCTCGTGCACCTACGACTGACGACGGCCGGACTGCTCGAACCCCAACGCGTCGGGCCGGGCCTGCTCGTTCTCTTCGAGGGCTTTGATGCCGCCGGCAAGGGTGGCGCAATTCGACGACTCACTGGCGCCCTTGACCCCCGCCACGTTCGGGTCGTCCCGATCGGCATCCCCACCGACGAGGAGCAGCGCCACCACTTCCTCTGGCGATTCTGGCCCCACCTGCCCGGACGTGGTGAGATGACCGTCTTCGATCGTTCGTGGTACGGACGCCTACTCGTCGAGCGCGTCGAAAAGTCGATCGACCTGCCAACGGTTCGCCGTTCGGCCGAGGAGATCGTCGAGTTCGAGCGCTCGCTGGTCAACGATGGCGTGACGATCGTGAAACTCTGGCTCCATATTTCCGATGACGAGCAGCTGAAGCGCTTCAACGAGCGGGCCAGTGATCCGCTCAAGCGGTGGAAGCTCAACCCAGACGACTGGCGAAATCGGTCGCTGCGCCCGGCGTATCTCGAGGCCCTCGACGACGCGCTCGAGTGGACCGATCACGCCCACGCGCACTGGGACGTCATCGCCGCAGAAAACAAGCACTTCGCGCGCGTGGCCGTGCTCGAAACGATCATCGCGCGCTGGACCCGCGACCTCGAAAGGCGCGGCCTGCACATTCCGGCACCCCGCGGCGACGACTACCTCCACTGACGCGTTCTGGCACACTGGATCATGGCCACTCGCTACGGCATCACGATTCCCTTCGACGGCGTCACGCTCGCCCAACACCGTGACTGGTTCGCGACGTTGGCCGACTTGGGCTACTCGGACGTGTGGTCAGCCGAGGTAGACGGCACTGACGGGTTCACACCACTCGCCCTGGCGGCCGCGTGGGAGCCGAGACTGGGCCTCGGTCTAGCCGTGGCACCGGTCTTCACTCGTGGACCGGGCCTGCTCGCGATGACGATCGCCGCGCTGAGCGAAGTCGCCGGGCAGCGACTGACCATTGGCTTGGGTGCGTCGAGTCAGCCGGTGGTCGAACGATGGAACGGTATCGCCTACGAGCGGCCGTACGCGCGAACGCGCGACGTGCTGCGCTTCGTGCGACGCGCCCTGGACGGCGAGAAGATCGACGAGGCTTTCGACACGTTCGCCGTGCACGGCTTCAAGCTCGCTCGGCCCGTCGTCGATCGTCCCCGGATCCTGCTCGGCGCCCTGCGGCCGGCGATGCTTCGACTCGCCGGTGCCGAGGCCGATGGCGCAGTTCTCAACTGGCTCTCGGCCGAGGACGTCGTCACCTGTCGCCGCGAGGTGGGGATGGAAAAGTTCATCGCGGCCCGGCTCTTCGTCGTGCCGACCGCGGACACCGAACTCGCGCGGACCGTCGGGCGGCGGATGATCTCCTCGTACCTGACCGTCAACGCCTACGCGGAGTTTCACCGCTGGCTCGGGCGCGCCGATGTGCTCGCGCCCATGTGGGCGGCGTGGAAGGAAGGTGACCGCAAACGCGCCAACGAGGTCATCCCCGACGCTGTCGTCGATGACCTGATCATCCACGGGTCATTCGACGAGTGCCGCGCGCACATTGGGCGTTACGTAGCCGCCGGCGTCGCCGCGCCGACCATCGCCATTGTGCCCATCGGCGCCGATCTCGCTGACGCGGTTCGCGGGTTGGCACCGCGGTAGCTCTCTACACTGTCGGGGGAGGAATCGATGAGCTCGAAAAAGAAGTCCGGATTGGCGCCCGTGCGCATTGGCGTGGTTGACACGATGTTCGCGCGCTTCGACATGGGCGCAGCCGCCCGGGCCGAGCTCGCCGAGTGTCCCGGTCACGGCGAGCGCTTCGTCGTGGTCTCGCGAACCGTTCCAGGCTTTAAGGATCTCGCGGTGGCCGCGCTGAACCTGATTCAACGTGACGGCTGCTCAATCGTGGTGGCGCTGGGCATGCCCGGCAAGGCACCCATTGATAAGCAGTGCGCCCACGAAGCCGCACTCGGCATCATGCAGGCTCAACTGCTGAGCGCCACCCCCATCCTCGAAGTCTTTGTTCACGAAGATGAGGCCGATGACCCGGCCGTTTTGGCCTCGGTCTTCGAAAATCGCTCGCGACGGCACGCACGCAACGCGTACTGGATGCTCTTTGAGCCCGAGCAGCTCGCCCGACGGGCCGGTCAAGGCGTGCGCCAGGGTTTCGCGGACGCCGGTCCGCTCGCCACGGCGTAGCGGGGCCCCCGAGCTCGTCCACGAGCTTCACTATGCTCGCCAAGGTCAGTTCGTTCCAAGGAGGATCCATGCCCGAAGCCGTCATCGTCGCAACTGGCCGTACGCCGATCGGTCGCGCCTTCAAGGGATCGCTGGTCGACCTGCGTCCGGACGACCTCGCCGCGCTCGTCGTGCGCGAAGTGCTCGCCAAGGTTCCCCAACTCGATCCCGAGACGATCGACGACCTCATGCTCGGTTGCGGCCAACCGGCCGGCGAGTCCGGCTTTAACATCGCTCGAGTCGTTGCCGTACTGGCGGGGCTCGACGCGGTACCCGGGGTCACGGTCAACCGTTACTGCTCGTCGTCGCTCCAGACCATCCGCATGGCGGCGCACGCGATCCGCGCCGGCGAGGGCGACGTCTTCATCGCCGCCGGTGTCGAGACCGTCTCGCGATTCCCCAACGGCGCCTCCGACATCGCCAAAGCGATGAACCCGCTCTTCGACGCCGCCGTCGCGCGAAGTGCGGCGCGGTCCGCCGCGGCCGGCGAGCCGTGGTCCGCGGCCGCGGGATTGCCCGACGTCTACATCGCCATGGGCCAAACGGCGGAGAACGTCGCGGAATTTGAACACGTCTCGCGAGCCGAGATGGACGAGTTCGCGTTACGCAGCCAGGAGTTGGCCGTCGCCAGCCAGCGCAACGGCTTCTTCGAACGTGAGATAATCCCGGTGACGCTACCTGACGGTCGCGTCGTGGCCACCGACGACGGTCCCCGTCCCGAGACGACCAGGGAGAAGTTGGCCAGTCTCCCACCGGTCTTCCGTGAGGGGGGCACGGTGACCGCGGGCAACGCGTGTCCCCTCAACGACGGCGCCGCCGCCGTGATCGTCATGAGCGATACCCGGGCCCAACAACTCGGTATCACGCCACTCGCGCGTATCGTGTCAAGCGGCGTGACGGCACTGAACCCCGAGATCATGGGCCTCGGGCCAATCGAATCGAGCCGCCAGGCGCTGGCGCGCGCCGGCCTAACGATCGATGACATCGACCTCGTCGAGATCAATGAGGCCTTCGCCGCCCAGGTGATTCCCAGCGCGAAGCACCTGGGCGTCGCGTGGGACAAGCTCAACGTCAACGGCGGTGCCATAGCGCTCGGCCACCCCTTCGGCATGACTGGCGCTCGGATCATGACGACGCTGCTCAATGGTCTCGAGGACCGTGATCAGCGTTACGGACTCGAGACGATGTGCGTCGGTGGTGGTCAGGGCATGGCCATGATCGTCGAGCGGCTCGCCTAATGGGACTGGAAGGCTCGCCTCGAGTGGGGCAGGCTTTCCACTAGGTAGCGGGCCCGGTCACCCGCGCCTCGGGACTCGCGACGTAGGCGGCGTGCTCGTCGTCGGTGGCCAGTCGCGCTTCATCGGCCAGCAGCACCGGTATCGAGCCGCGCACGTCGTAGACGACACGTCGACGCGGGTTGTACAACACCGCGTCGTTCGCGAGGTAGAGCAACGGCCCGTGATCGACCGGGTCTTCCAGCAGCCCCAGCAGAAATGGCTCGAGGGTCATTGGGCCTCCTTGATCATGGCGAAAACCTCCTCGACGCGTCGCGCGCACGACTCGGGATCTCTCGCTTCGACGTTGACGCGCAGCAGCGGTTCGGTGTTCGACGCACGCACGTTGAACCACCAGGAGCCAAAATCCGCACTGAGCCCATCGAGTTCATCCACGACCACGCCGTCGGCGCGCAATCGAGTGGCGATAGTCGCCACCGTCGCCGCCGGGTCGGCGACCTCGGTATTGTGCTCCCCCGACGATGCGTAACGGCGAAAGGGCTCCTGGACCTGCGACAGTGGCCGGTTCGATGCACTGAGGAGCTCGAGCACGATCATCGCGGTAATGATGCCCGAATCGGCGAAGTAGTTGTCTCGGTAGTAGTAGTGACCCGAGTGCTCGCCACCGAAGACGGCGTTGGTCTGCGCCATGACTTGCTTAATGTAGCTGTGGCCGACGCGGGTTCGCACACCCACGCCACCGTGTTCGGCGATGACCTCGGGCACGGCCTTGGAGCAGATCAAGTTGTAGAGCACGGTCGAACCGGGATATCGGTCCAGCAGCGCCGCCGCGACCATCGCGGTCGTCGTTGAACCGCTCATCGGCGTGCCCCGCTCATCGACAACGAACACTCGATCGGCGTCGCCGTCGAAGGCGAGTCCGAGGTCCGCTCCCGTTGCCCGAACCCGACGCTGCAGATCGACGAGGTTGGTCGCGTTCAAGGGATCGGCGGGATGGTTGGGAAAGGTTCCGTCCAGTTCCGCGTAGAGCACCTCGAGGTCCACCGGTAGACCCGAAAAGACTCGCGGCGCCACCAGACCACCCATGCCGTTGGCGGCGTCGGCGACGATGCGAAGCGGGCGCAGCTTCATCGTGTCGATAAAGGAGTGCACGTGATCGACCCAGGCCGCCCACAAATCGGCCTCGACCAGGCTCGCGCGCGGACGACCGAAGTGACCAAGTCGGGCTTGCGCGGCGAGTTCGATCTCGACCAAACCCGACTGCGCGCCCACCGGACGAGCGCCAGCGAGGCAGAGCTTGATGCCGTTGTACTGGGCCGGATTGTGGGACGCCGTGAACATCGCCCCGGGCGCGTCGAGGTAACCCGACGCGAAATACAGGAGATCCGTCGAGGCGAGGCCGAGGTCAACCACCGCAACGCCCTCGGCTCGCACGCCGTCGGCGAAGGCCGCCGACAGCGATACGCCCGAGGGTCGCATGTCGCGAGCGAGCACGAGCCGCTCGCTGCGGCAGTACTCGGCGAAGGCCGAGCCGATCGCCCGGGCCGCGCTCTCGTCCAACTGGTCCGGATACGTGCCGCGCACGTCGTACGCCTTGAAGATTGCGCCAGTGTCCACCGGATCCGATGCTAATCGCGAGGCACCAGCCGCCTAGTTGGCTGGTGTGGCCCGACGCCGACTACGCCGCCGGCGCCACGCCAGCCACGCCACGACGAGGCCGAGGCCAACGGTGACGTCGGTCGTGTCGTTGCCAACGGTGACCGAGGGGGTCGAACCGTAACTCAGGCGCACGTCGTGGCTCGTTGGAATCACGACCATGAGATTCGGACTGACCCGGTAGGGACCCGTCGCCCCGCTGGCGTGCCACCGGGGATAGTACGAGATCTTTACCAGGGTTGGGACACCGAGCGTGTTGACGTGAAACGAGATGGCCTGGGTCTCGACGACGACGTGGCTGACGACTTCCGCTGGGAGGTGGGTAGTGGCGCGAATGGCGGAGATCGTGGTCGCGCGCGGCCACGATGGCGGTCCACTGTCGGCGGCGAGCACCGACCAGTCCGATCCACGCAGCCACCACGCCGTGTTGGCGTGCAGCCACGCGACACGACTCGACAGCCCCTCAACCACGTTCGGTGGCGTTGACAGCCCTTGAACTAACGGACTGTTCTTGACCATATAGATACGCCACCGCACGCCCGGAGCCGGCCACGCCTTGGTTTGGGCAATGAATCGAAGTGACGGGTCGGCGTTAGCCTCCGCGACCGCCATTGGTGAAAAGGCGATGTAGTAGCGAACGCCGAGCATCTGCAGATGCGTTACGCCCTCGGAGACGTTGAGGGGCCCATAGGGCAGTCCGACCTGCGGATTACTGGGTTGGCTGCTCAATTCAGCCTGGTCGAGAAAGTGGTACGGCGTCGTCGCCGACGATTCGAAGAAGAGCCCCTCCATGGAGTCGACGCAGTTGTTCGTCCAGTACGGCAGCAGCATCAGCGCCATCGTGGTGCCAAAACGGCTCTCACTCGGTGAGTACTCCCACATCGCCCGACCGCAGCCGTAGCGAGCTCCCACGCGGGCCATGGTCGTCATCAGGTCGTGGTACTCGGGCCACGCGGCCTTGCCTTGATAGCCCGAATAGTTCCACTGGGCCCAACTGGACACCTGATTACCCGATGTCGACAGCCCGAGCAACGAGGCCGACGCCGGCACGACGCCGGGAACCGTAGACGCGAGGCCGAGCACACCAACGATCAACGTCGCGGTGACGGCCCGCCGTCCCCGAAGTCGGGCGACCTCGGCGACGTCTCTCGCTTCGAAGCGAACGGCGAATGATTGATCGTCCACTTGGGTCCCGGCGACAACGACATCGCGGGGCGGTGCGTGCGGCGGCGCGGGGGAAGCGTCCCCCGGCGGATCGTCCGACGGGGTGACGACTCGGGCGTCGTGGGTTCGAACGTGGCGCGACCAGCTCGCTAGTGGATACCCGACGAGCCACCCCGCGCTCAGGTGGATCATGATGAACCAGAACGGTACGAGCCGCTCGTTCCAGATGACTCCCTGGGGATCGAGGACGAAGGCGAGCAGCGACACCGCGCACAGGCTCACCAGCACCATGCCCAGACGGTCGCGCACCGCGAAGGCCACGACGAAGGCCACCCCGGCCATCACGATGACCCAGCGGTCACCGGCTGGCCCCCCGGCCGCGGTGTACCAGCCGAGGGTCGAAAAGATCGCGTGGAGATTCGACACGTTGTCGTTGGTGTAGCCCATCGAATTGGTCAACTGTTGGCTAAACGCGAAGGGCAGGAGCCACCACGCCGTCAAGCCAAAGGTCAAGAGTCCCGCCCCCAAGGCGAAGCGAAATGGTCTCGCTACGTCACCTCGATCGACGGGGCTGTGAGGATCGCCGATGCCGCGGCGCGCCAGGGTCTCGAAAATCACCATGACGCCGACGGCCCCGACAACGAAAAAGAACGGCAGCACGTGCGCGAAGAGGGTGAGTGACAGGGCCACCGCGGCGAGCCAGTAGCCCTGCCCGGTGCGCATGCCGCGCGCGAAGAGTCCGATCGCAACTAACGCCAGCGCCAGGGAGAGCGAAAACGCGTATTCACCGGCCATGGTGGAAAAGAGGTTGCCGCCATCAATCGTGAACGACGCGTCAAAGAGAAAGGGCAACGTGGCCGCGGCCAGCGCCGCGGGAACCGGGCGCGGCGCTCGAAAGAGACGTCCCAGCACGTACGCACCGACTGGCATCAGTACGGACCCGAGAATCGTCGCCAACTTGAAGGCGACCGCGGCGTTGACGACGTAGCTCGCCCAGGTCGCCAGGATGTCCGGCAGCACGAAGTAGTACGTGTACGCCGGCATGCCAGCGAACCAGCCCGGGTACCAGGGCGTTAGGTCGAAGGGGTGACCAGTGCTTCGTAGGTAAGCCGGCAACGCGAGGTGGGCACCGGTGTCCCCGCCGGTGATCGTGCTCGTTGAAACGATGAGACTGGGGTGCATCGCCCAGATCGTGACGAGGATCACCGCACCAACGACGGCGCCGTCGAGCAGCTGACCGGCCGTGACTCGGCGCATCAGTGGATTCGTTGCGCGACGACCGAAACCATCGCGACGGCGTTGAAGGACAGGTGGGTCAGCGCACTCGGCGCCAAGCGATGGGTGCGCCACGCGACGAGGGCGAGAACGACCCCCAGGGCGGCGAGTCCAACGAACTGCGCCGGTTCGCCGTGGGCGCCCGCGAAGACCATGGCGCTGAGCACGACGGCGGTGGGCACGACAAATCGTTGAGCGAGCGAAGAACCCAGTTCCGCGAGCCCCCGAAAGATCACACCGCGAAAGAACCACTCCTCGACGACGGGGGCGCCGACGGTGGTCAGCAGGGCGAGCAGGACGAACCCCGCACCACTGGTGGCGCCAAAGAGCTTGGTCACCGGACGGTTGAAGTCGTGGAGGTGAAACGGACGATACGCCAGCGCGATCGCGAACTGGGCCACGACGCCGAGCACGACGTATCGCCAGTCGCCAACGCGCAGTCGCCACTGGTGGGGCCACGGCCGCAGCCCGCCAACTCGCGTCGCGCCGATGATTGCCAGCACGAAACCGCACCAGAGTCCCGTGAGACTGAGAGTGCCGGCCCACCACGGGTCGCGTGCCGCTGAGGCGAGGGCCGTGAAACCACCGGGGTATTTGGTGGCCGTGGCGACGGCGGCGACGAGGATGGACGCGCCAAGCTCGCCGACCACGAACCCGACGGCGCCGGCGAGCAGCACGTAGCCCGGTCGAACGTTCGACTCGCCATCGAGCACTTCTTCCACAGGGTCCAACGCTAACCTTCTTCCACGGCGACGCGTGCGAGCCCAACGTCGCACGCTGCCCCTAGATTGGAAGGGTGAGTACAGCGCCGAACGACAAGCCCGGATTCAAGAAATTGCTGCCTTCGGGCGAGCGGCCGATGGCGCCGGAGTCGCGGCGGCGGGTCTTTACCATCGCCATCATCGCCTTCATCGTTGGGTTGCTCTTCATTCCGTCGCTTTTCCAGAGCAAGACCGTCAAGACCATCTCGTACTCGGCGCTCTTGGGTGACGTGAAAAGCCAAAAAGTGGTGTCGGCCACCGTCGACAACGCCAACGGCGTCATCTCGGGTCAGTTGAGCGATGGCACCAACTACACGGCCAACGGACCGGCGCCCGCGATCTCCAGTGAGATCGACACGCTCAAGTCCAACAACGTAACGGTGACCTTCTCGAACCCATCGAGTTTCGCCTCGACGTTCCTGCCCTACCTCATCTGGATCTTGATATTCGCCGGCTTCATGATCTTCGCCGGACGCCAAGCGCGAGGGCAGATGAACGGCATGATGGCCGTTGGTCGCTCCAAGGCCAAGCAGTTCAACCAAGACAAGCCGAAGATTACCTTCGCTGACGTCGCGGGCTATCTGGGCGTCAAACAGGAAATCAGTGAGGTTGTCGACTTCCTCAAGAATCCGGGGCGGTTTCGTGACATCGGCGCCATGATCCCCAAGGGCATGCTGCTCGTGGGACCGCCGGGCACCGGCAAGACAATGCTGGCGCGAGCGGTGGCCGGCGAAGCGGGCGTTCCGTTCTTCTCGGTCTCGGGTTCGGACTTCATGGAGATGTTCGTCGGCGTCGGCGCGAGCCGCGTGCGCGACCTCTTTAACACCGCGCGTAAGCAGGCGCCGGCGATCGTGTTCATCGACGAGATCGACTCGATCGGGCGCAAGCGTGGCGCCGGGGTCGGCGGTGGCCACGACGAGCGCGAGCAGACGCTGAACCAGATGCTGAGCGAGATGGATGGCTTTGACCCCACCGAGGGCGTCGTCGTTATTGCCGCGACCAACCGGCCCGACGTGCTCGACCCGGCGCTGCTGCGTCCGGGTCGCTTCGATCGTCAGATCGTCGTGCCCCTGCCCGACCTGGAAGAGCGCCTTCCCATCCTCGAAGTGCACGCCAAGGGTAAACCCCTGGACCCCAATGTCGACCTCACCATGGTCGCGCGCGGTACGCCGGGTATGAGTGGGGCGGACCTCGCCAACCTCGTGAACGAGTCGGCGTTGCACGCCGTTCGGCGCCATTCGACGACGATCGCCATGGAGGACTTCGAGTCCGCGCGTGACCGGGTCATGATGGGTCAAGAGCGCGACACCATGGTCCTGCACGAAGAGGAGCGCGAGCGCATCGCCTTCCACGAGAGCGGCCACGCCCTGCTCGCCTACGTACTCGACAAGACTGACCCCCTGCACAAGATCACGATCATCCCGCGCGGCATGGCGCTCGGCGTGACGATGACGCTGCCCGAAGAAGACCGCCACATCATGTCGCGTCAGCATCTCGAAGACTCGCTCTGCATGCGCATGGGTGGTCGCGTGGCCGAGCTGCTCGTCTACGGCGACCTGTCGACCGGTGCGGCCGACGACCTCCAGCGCAATACGGACCTCGCTCGACGAATGGTTCGCGAGTGGGGTATGTCCAAGGAAATTGGTCCGATGGCGTGGGGATCGAACAACCAGGTGTTCCTCGGCGAGGACCTGATGCACACCCGCGACTACTCGGACCACACGTCCCAGATGATTGACGATGAGGTCGAGCGGATCCTGCGCGAGCAAGAGGCTCGCGCTATTGAAGTCCTGACGCTCCACCGTCGCGGTCTGGAGGCCCTGACTCGAGCCCTGCTGGAGCACGAGACCATCGACGGGCTGGAAGCCGCTCGGCTCATCGACGAGGCGCACGGTGAGCCGGTGCACACCCGCGCAACCAAGACGGTTAGCTCACTGACCGGGCCCGCTGCTTCGCCGGCCGTGTCCGTCGAGGCGCCCGAGCCGACGACGCCCGAGGTTCCCGTCGCCGCGACGGCCGAAGCCGCGGCCGCGCCGGCGTGGAAACCGCCGACGCTACCCGCCGTATAACGGCGCGAACATCACCACGCCGGCGGGTCGTGTGGGCAGGGTCGCCGTGACGATCAGGTCTGGCCGCAGCGATTCGATCACGATGCTGCGACCACGGAACGCCCCGACGAGCGGCCGCAGGTTGACGGTGGCTCCCACCGCCACGCTCAACGTCCGCGGTGGTGCCTTGGACCCGATGACGCTCACTGCCAACGTCAGTGGTCGAGTGCCGGTGTTCGTGGCGCTCACCGCGTCGAATCCTCGCCCCGTAAAATCGCTGACCAGGTAGACGCTCGCCGGCGGATTGGGCGCCGACAGCCCCACACCACTCGACGTACCAGTGACCAACCCCGCCACGATGGCCGCACTGGCGCGGACGCGGACCACGGCGTAGCCGTGCGCCGGTACCGCCGAGTTCGGCGTGACGGTGATGACCCCGGTGGTGTACGGCGCCACGGTGATGGTCTCGGGCGCCGGTTGAAATGGTGCCAACCCGATGGTTGCCGTCACCGTGGCCGTCGAGGCGGACGGGTTGGCCACGCGCACTTGGGCGATGGCCCCATTCGACGTCGTCACTCGAGGAAACCACGTCACCGTCGTCGGACCGACCGAACCGGGCGAGAACGTCGTCACTAACCCCGACTCTTGGACCGCCGTGACCACCACCGAACTACGCAGCACCCTCACGTGCACGCCGATGTTCGCCACGTCGATCGCCGGTGCGTTGAGATTGAGTGCCACAACGTCGTGGGCACCAATCGAAATCCCCTGAAACGACGCCGGCGCCGAGAAGCCCGAGGGTGTGAAGAGCGTCACGTTGGTGACGGCCGCCGTCGCCGAAGGGTTGTACAGCACGACGTACGCCCGCGCGCCCACGGTGGTGCTGAGTCCCGAGGCGTACCAGTTGGTGTAGCCGGCGTCCACGCACGGCACCGACGCCGTTCCCGACTCGTTGAGCACGTCGGCCACCACGCCGCCCCCGTTGGTGACTGCGCTCACGCCGTACCAGTGTCCGGGACCGGTGGGCGTTACCGATGTCGTCGCGTGAGCGGCCAGCACAATCGAGCGCACCTTGCTCAACGCGCCGTTGGCGTCGACGCGCACGCCGAGTGTCCGGGGGTGATCGGCCGTGTTGAAAAAGACCACCCGACCGGCCGGCGAGCCCGACGCCCCGAGACCGGCGCAGTAGAGTGCCGCGGATTCGACGTTCGACGTGGTCGACAGACTCGCGAGCTGGCCAGCCTGGTTGGACGTCTTGGCGAGGGTCGCGGCGAGGGCCGTGGCGGCTAGGACCGCGAGCAGCGCGAGGTTGAGCGGACGACGGATCATCGCTCATCCTTGGCGTGCCCCGGGTGAGCCCGAGCGCGGCCTCGACGTGCGGCGAGCCATTCGAGACGTTGCACACCGACGAAGCCGATCCACACCAGCGCCCACAGTCCCAGCGTGGCGAGGGCGAGCAGACCATTCAGGGGGAACTGACGTAGCACCAGCTCGGCGGCGACTGGGTGTTGGTAGTGATTGATCTGGTACGTCGGGGCCCACCCGTAACTGGTACGACGAGTCGTCGCGGCGCCGTTGATGTCGAGGGCGAACGCGCTCGCCGGTGCCAGTCCGGCCACGACCGTCGCGCCCGGCGAGACCAGCCCCGCCGCGAAGGACGATCCCGTGAGCGGCGCCCAACCGCTCGGGGACTTCGGCGACGTTTGTGAGACGAGGCCGTGGAACGCTGCGTTGAGGTAGATCGACACCGACGCCGTCTGGAGCCGCAGTGACAGATCGGTCTGGCGAGCGAGGGCTGAAGCGAGGCGCGCCGGCACTGGACGAGTTGGCACCTCCTGCACGCCGGCCAGCTGGGGGGCCGAGGCGTCCATCACGACGATCGTGGCGACTCCCGCCTGGGCCAGCAGCGATCCGAGATGGACCGTGCGCTGTTGCAGCGCCAAGTTGATGGCCTCGAGCATCACGTCGGAGGTTCCCGAATCCGGTGGCGCGAACAGGGTGTCACCACCGGGCAGGCCGTTCAGGGACGTCGCGGCGGCCAGACCGGGCGCCACCGACCAACCGGCGATCGGCAAGACCGACGGATCACCGAGCCACAGGATCCGGTACCCGCTGGTCCCCGCCGGGGCGGCGGCGCTCATCGACTCGGCGACACTCGTCGTCGGTAAGTTGAATCGGCCGCTCGTGAGGTCGCCGAGGAAGGGCAGCGAGGCGAGCACCAGGGCCGCCACGAAAAGCACGGCGGCCGTTTGGCGCCAGCCGAAACGGGCTTGACGAACGTCGACCTCGAGCGCCGCGACGCCGAGCCCGACGAGACTGGCACTGGACACGGCGCCGAGCGCGAGCAGCACGTCAAGGTTCGGCGAGAAGGTGCCGAGCCAGTGGCGCGACGACAGCGTGGCGAGCACGAGCGCCAAGACGGCGATGGTCGCGAATTTGCTCGCCATCGCCCGGCGGGCGCCCTTGGTCAACAGCAGGCCCACGATCGCGGCACCGGGCAAGAGCCAACCCCACCACGACGCGCCAAACCCCCCGTCAGCGCCACGAGCGAGCAGCGAGAAGGACGGTACCGACCACGGCCCGCGCGCCAAACCAAAGACGTCGGGCGAGCGCCGACCGGCCAGGAGCACATCCACGGTCATGGGTGCGAGAAAGACCGACACGCCGCCGACGACACCCCCCAACAGACTCCAGGTTCGCACGTGACCGTGGTCGGGCTCGAACCACCGCGCGACCCAGACGCCCACGATGACGACCACGACGGCGACGATCGTCGCGGGGGCCATCGCGGTCACGATGGCGGTGACCATCACGAGCGCCACTCGCTGACCCGCGCGCGTGGCGCGCCAGCCGCGCGCGCCGAAGGGTACCGCGGCGGGATAGGGATCATCGTGGAATCCCGGCACCGCCAGCAGCTCGAAGATTCGCCGCGTGATGAAGGGCAGACCGGCGACGGCCACGAGGACGTCAACGCGCCCCTGGCCGATCATGTTCAGACCAATCGGTGCGGCGAGGTACACCAAGGACGACACGAGGCGCGCTCGATTCGAGACCCGCCCACGCAGCAGTTGCGCGACGCCGTAGGCACCAACCGGGACCGCAAACATGAGCGCCAGGCGCGGCAGGATACCCATGCGCCCCAGCACGAACGTGCCGGCGAAGGCGAGGACCCCGTAGCCGGGCATGCCCGGCGTGCCCGAACCGAGCCCATTGGCCGACCACGACGCAAAGAAGTGTCGCCACGTGGTCCACCACGAGTCCAGCGGCGCGAGCCGGCCGACGAGGGGCAGATGGGTGGCCACCAAGTTGCGCGACCCTATGAGCCACGCCACGATCACGAGGACCACGAGGATCGCCTGGGCCCGAAAGCTCGTGAGAACGTGCGTCGGCCGTCGTCGCTCGGCCCCGTCGGCTCGAATCGGGATGTCGTCGAAGGCGTCAACCTCGGAAAACGCCGCCGCGAACCCGACGCCCGTGTCAGCATCGTCTTGCGCCGGGAGCGCCGCGTCGGGCAGGATCCCGCGCGCTCGGTCCAGCCCGTCGCGCAGCAGCGTGCGCACGAATCGAACGAGGCGACTCGCCCCGCCGACCTGGAGCCGGTGTAACTCCTCGTCAGTCAGGACGGCGAAGGTCGCGCGTCGACGACGACGCTCGCGAACGCGACCCCGGTTCTTGAACAGCCAGCGCCACGAGCCGAGAATCGCCCCCGCACGATCGCCGTCGCGGCCAACGAGAGCGACCACGAGCTCCGCGAGGTCCAGGGCCAAAAGCGCGACGATCGTCGAGGCGCTCATCCACGGTCCCCACCCCGTCGCCACGACGAGCAGCCGGTGTCGTCGCTGGAGGTCCTGACGACTCGCGCCGCTCGTTCCCAGCGCACGCACGGGGCGCTCTCCGGAGGCGATGGTCTGTCGGTGCGCAATGCGCGCCGCGGGAACCACGACGATGCGCGCCCCCGCCAGCTGAGCGCGCCAGCAGAGGTCGAGGTCCTCGCCGAGCGCGGGGATCATTGGATCAAAGCCCTGCAGCGTCACGAACAGATCGGCGCGGACCAGGGTGACCCCACCGGGTGCGACGAAGACGTCACGCTCGAGGTCCTGTTGACCGTGGTCGATCTCGCCGGGTTCCACGCGCTCTTGGACCACGGCGAATCGGTCGCACGTCTGACCAACGTGTACCAAGGTGAGCGGATCGTCGTAGCCGACGACCTTGGGCGTCAAGACACCGGCGTTCATGCGAAAGGCCGCTTCGACCAGCACGTGGACGACGTCGGCGTCCAGTCGTACGTCATCGTGGCAGAAGAGGAAGAACGTCGCGCCCGAAACCGACAGCACCGCTTCGTTACACGCCGCCCCAAATCCACGATTGTCCGCCAGAACCCGTACGAACGCGTCCGGCGCCACCACGGCCACCCGGGCCGCCACGTGTTCGCTGTCGCCGTTGGCCACCACCAGCAGACTCAACTCCGCGTAGTCCTGGGCGACGAGCGACGCCAGCGTGGCCTCGAGTCCGGGTCCGGGTCCCGTAGTAACGACGACGGCCACGACGGCCGGAGCACGAGTCTCCATCAGGTACTCAAGGCTAGTTGGCCGCCAGGGTCAGATCGGGTTACGCTGTTGGCCACGTTCTTACCTATGATCAGGCTTTACGTGGTGTGCCGTTGTTCGATGTCACCCACGATGTCCTCGAGCGAGTTCGCCAGGGTGATGCGAGGCTCCCAGCCCGTCGCGCGTTGCAACTTGGCGAAGCTGCCACGCGTGACCGGCACGTCAATGGGGCGCAGCAGTTCGGCCGAGGCCACGAGCCGCACGTTGGGCGCAATCCTCGTGACGAGCCACTTCGCAATGTCCGCGATCGCGACGTCGTGGCCCGACGCAACGTTGTAGACCTCACCACTGACGCCGAGCGCGCCGAGCAGGCGATAGGCCCGCACGACGTCGCGAACGTCACTGAAGTCCCGTCGGGTCGTCAGGTCCCCCACCGCAACACTGTTCTCACCACGCTCTCTCGCGTTCACGAGTCGCGACGCGAGCGCGGGCACGACGAAGGTCGGCGCCTGCCCCGGTCCAATGTGATTGAACGGGCGGGCCACGACGACGCGTAACCCGCGCCTCGACAACTCACGGGCCACGCGCTCGGCTTCGGCCTTGGACTGCGCGTACGGATTGACCGGGCGAAGCGGCTGACCCTCGTCGAGCGGCAGGTCGTCGACCGAGACGACGCCGTAGACCTCGGCGGTACTGACGACGACGACGGTGGCGTCGGGCGCGTAGCGCAACGTCGCCTCGAGCACGTGCAGCGTGCCCACCACGTTGACCTTGGTGAAGTGGTGAGCATCGTGCCACGAATCACCCACGTGGGTCAATGCGGCCAGGTGGTACACGACGTCGGGACGCACGCGCGCGATAGTGGTCTCGACCGCGGCGCGATCCGTAACGTCGACGTCGCGATCGACGCCGTGGACTTCGTCGCCCGCCTCCACGAGGTGCGCGAGCAGGTGGCGCCCCACGAAGCCGCTGGCTCCCGTGACGAGAGACCTGGTCACGAGCGACTCGCCAGTTCGTACGCCGCGAGGTGACGCTCGACCGACGACGCCCAGGTGTAGCGCTCCGACCGAGCTCGGGCTCTGATGGCGACCGCACGGCGCTCGTCATCGCTCAAACGCAACGCCGAGATCAGGGCGCGGGCGAGGGCGTCCTCGTCGCCCGGCGGGCACAGGATTGCCGCGTCACCGGCCACGTCGGCCATCACCGTGCCCGAAGAGGTCACCACCGGCGCGCCGCTGGCCATCGCCTCGAGCACCGGGAGCCCGAAACCTTCGGCGAACGAGGGGTAAGCCACGACCCGCGCGCGCCGCAGCAGGTCGGGCAGCTCGACCTCATTGACGAAACCCAGGCGACGAATCCTCGAGCGCGCGGCGTGCCGATCGAGCGCCTCGATAGGGTCACGGCCCCATCCGGCCTGGCCAGCAATCCACAGTTCGACGTCGGGCCACGCTCGGGCAACTTCCGCGAACGCCCCGAGCAGCGTCGAGAGCCCCTTTCGCGGCTCGATCGTGCCGAGAAACAGCACGTACGGTGCTACGGGGGCCGCGTTCGCCGTACGTTCATGCACTGGGGTGAACCGTTCGAGGTCCACGCCGTGGGGGGCGACCACGATCGGCGCGTGCTGGGGAAACAGTTCGCGCAGCTGGTTCGCGGTGAAGTCACTGACGCAGATCAACACCCGCGCGTGACTCACGGCGTACGAAATGGCCCGTCGAAAGAAGACGGCCTTGGCGCGCTCGTGGAACTGGGGGTGGGTGAAGTAGGTGAGGTCGTGAATGGTCACCACCGCTGGCGTGGTCCCGTGGCGCGGCATCGTGTAGTGCGGCCCGTGCCAGACCGTTACCCCGCGCGCCACCGTGGACCGCCCGAGTCGCCACGCCTCAAACACCAAACGAGGTACGCGTCCACTGGGCACCAGCGACACCACGTCAGCGTGCGGTGACCACTCGCGCCAGCGGGCGGCGTCGCCGCGCCGCGTGACGAGCACCAGTTCGGTGCCCGCGTCGGGTAGACGGCGAGCGATCTCGGTCACGTACCGACCCGCGCCCGCCACCCGCTCGGGCACGGCCGAGGCGTCGAGCGCTACTCGCATCGCCAACCCGCGAGGTGGTCGAGCGCGCACTGGCGCCACGTGAGGGCCGCCACCGACGCGCGTCGCCGCGCCCGCGCCTCGGGCGACGTGGAGCGCGCCAGTGCTCGAAGCAGCGCGCTGGCGATGCCGTCGACGTCGAGGGCGTTGGCTCGCTCAACCTCGGCGTTGTTGGCGACGCTCGGCGTGGTCGTGCTCGCCACGACACGAGAACCCTCGGTGAGTGCCTCGACCGGTGGCAGGCCCCACCCTTCGTGCAGCGGCACGTAGGCCACGACCGTGGCGTCGCGCAAGAGCCCACGCAGCAAGCGCCGCTCCACGGGACCGAGCACGACGGCGCCACTGACGTCGACGGCGCCCCACCCGCTTGGTCCCACAACGACGAGCGGGCCCAGTGCTGCGTCGTGGGCCCGCGCGATCGAGTGCGCCTGGGCCAGTCGGGCCAAATTCTTGCGCGGCTCACGGGTTCCCGCGTACAGGGTGAACGCGCCGACGACGCCGGCCCGTTCGAGAAGGTGGGCCACGTCCGTCGGCGGCGCCGGCGTCACCCCATCATCGACGCCCAGTCGCACGGGGTGAAGGCGCGATCGATCAAACCCGACCTCGACCAGTCGGTCGTCGAGGCCCGGTGAGGACGTGAAGATGCGCAGCTCACCGTGACGGGCGAGCAGCGCCAGTCGACGCTCGTGGAAGCGACGTCCCCTAGCCGTGGTGGCGTCGGGTTCGTCGCGCCACAGCAGGTCGTGCAGCGCAACGGAGTGCACGGCGCCCACGCGGCCCCCACCAAACGGTCCCGCCATTGACGTCGCGTGAACGACCGCCGCGGTTCGCGGCACGCCGATGGCGTGGTACCGCCATGCGGTGGTCAGTACCTGCCGGCGTACCGGTAGGCGTCGAACCGCGACGCCGAGGTCCGCCACAGGTGACCCCGACGGCGCGAGTCCGACGACGTCGTCGCGACCGAGTGCCGCGAGACCACCGACCAGACCGCGAACGTACGTAGCGATGCCCCCGGGCTGGGGCCGCACCAGCTGGTCGAGGGAGAGGGCAATCGTCACGAGCCCCAGCCTCGCACGACTTCACGGTACAGATGGAGGTAGGCGATCGCGGCGCTGCTCGGCGAGTAATCCACGGCGCGTGACCGGCCGGCCGCCACGGCGAGTGCTCGACGATGCTCGTTGCTCCACAGGTCGAGGACCTCTTCGATGACCGCAGCGTCGGACTCGGCGAGCGCGGTCGCGCCGGCCAGCAGTTCCCGATTGATCGGCGTCGATCGCGCGACGGTCGGCACACCGGCGCCGAGGGCCGCGATCGCGAAGGACGGAAAGCGCGCGCCATCAGAGACGTGCACGACGACCCGCGCCTGGGCCAATACCGCGCGAGCGTCACGCCGGGGCCGCAACACGATGGCGCCGGCGCTATCGTCACTGCGGATCCGCGTGGCCGCGGCTGCACTGGTCAGCGCCACGAGCCGCGCACCGACCTGTCCGGCCGCCGCAACGAGCGACGGCGCGAGTCGCATGAAGTGGTCCACTTCGCCCGTGACGTTGACCACCAGTTCATCGCCCTCGATGGTGGGTGCGACAATGGGCACCGCCGGCGATACGACGACGACGCGATCTCGAGCGACCCCTAAGTTCGCCAGCACCTCGTCGCGCGCGACGTGGCTCGAGGCGACGACCACGGCGCCCCGAGCGATGAGCCGACGAAGTTGCGCGCCCCGTTGGTTGATCCGCGACTCGCCACGCAATGGTCGCAGGTCGTCAACCGTGACGATCTCGGGCACGTACTTGGTCGGCGGCGTGGCGACGCCGGCGACGTGTACGACGTCCACGTCGGGTAGCAGCCGATCGATTGAACGACCGACGCCCCGTCGCCACCACGGCGACCAGAGCCGGCGCAACGCGATTGGCGCGTCGCCCGTACCGGCTCGCGATCTCGAGCGGAAGCGAACCAAGACGCAGCCGCCCGTCTCGGCCAGGGCGTCGGCGAGGTCGGTCATCGAGTCGCCGAGCGACTCGAGTGAACCGTCCAGGTCGAGTCCAACTCGAACCGGTGTGCTCACGTCCCCAGCGCCAGACGCCGCACGCGCGACGTCCACGCGGGCCAGAGCGCTACGGCCCACGCGCCGAATGGTTCGCCGGTGGTGGCCACGACCGCGATACCCTCGCGCACGCTAAACAGGGCGAGGGCGCCACTTTGGCCAAAGTGACCGGCGCTGTCGGCTGGCCAGTCGCCCATCCAGTGGCGCTTGGATCCGCGGACTTCGGGACCGAGTCCCCACGGGCACGGGCTGAATCGTCCGAAACCTGGGACGATGCCGTCGAGTTCACTGAGAAAGGGCGAGACAATGCGGTCACGAGTGGACGAGCGAATGAGCGTCGTGCGTAGCCACGCGCCCGCGAAGGAGGCGAGGTCGCGCGTCGAGCCCACGACGCCGGACGCCGGCCGTCCCACCAGTTCGCTTTCGCGCATCGCCAAGGGATCGAACACGCGCTCAGCCAGCCACTGCGCGGGTGCTCGATCGGTTACGGCATCAACGGCCAAATCAACCGCGATGTTCGAATACACGCGCCGAGTACCAAAGGGTACCATCCGATCTTCCGCTTCGAGACCGAAGCCTCCGCTGTGCGACAGCAGGTGCGCGAGCGTGGCGCCAGTCGGGCCGACCGGTTGCTCGTAGCAACATCGGCCATCGTCAGTGTCGGCACCGATCGCCATCGCCACGACGAGCTTCGAGACCGAAGCCCAGGGCCGGGGCATCGCCACGTCACCCGACCGGGCCACCTCGACGAGTACGCCGTCCACGATGCGCACCACCATCGCGGCGCTCGAGCCGGGCCAGTCATCACAGAGGTTTGACTCGTCCACGGACACCGATGTTAAGGCGTGGACCCTCGGTGGGCCGATCGGCTTGGCCCGACCAGTTGAACGGGTGGTAACCATGCTGGCTTCGCGTCTGACGAACGTCGGATCACCCCTGACCTGCGTGGTCCGCGAACGCGCGACGTCGCCGGCACCCAAATGCGAGTGACGACCAGTTTGGCCGCGCTCAGTGAACACGTCGCTGGGAACCCGGTACGTGAGCGATGCGTGGCGCCGTCACGCGCACTCGAAGCGGTCGTCGCGGCCCATCAGCTCGCATGATTGACGCCACGGTCGTCGCTTGACCATCGACGGGGCGCCGTGGCGAACGCACGCTGAGCAACGACGGCCCTTGACCTCGCGGCCGCTCGAGCCCAACGCAGTCACGCCCCCAACCGGTCGGCGGCGGGCTTCGCCGTCGAACTGAGGCGGCGAAACTGGCCAAGTTCGTGCCCGGTGCCGCTCCCAACACGCCGTCTCGCCCACGGGTTCACGTGCGCCGCCATCGAACCTCACACGAGCCGAAACTCACTGGGGAAACACCGCCGGAGGGCGTCCGAGTCACTCGAACGGGCCCCGGTGCAGTCGAGCCGGTCGGCGCCGTTGGATCCCCGCACGGGTTCGGCCTCCGTGAAGTGGCCAATCTAGAGTGCCTAGAGTGATCACGGTTCTCTGCGGTGGTGTCGGCGCGGCGCGGCTGTTGCGCGTGCTTCGTCACGCCGATGCGGCCACGCAGCTGAACGCCGTGGTCAACGTGGGCGATGATCTGGTGCTGCACGGACTCACGATCTGTCCAGACCTGGACACGATTCTCTACACGCTGGCCGGCTTGAACAACGACGCGGCGGGGTGGGGCCTGCGCGACGAGAGTTTTCGCGTCATGGACTCACTCGAGACCTTGGGGGGCGAGACCTGGTTTCGACTGGGTGATCGCGATCTCGCTACCCACCTCTACCGCACTCATCGTCTCGCCGCGGGTGCCACCAAGACCATGGTCAGCGCGGAACTCACGTCGTCCTTGGGG
Source organism: Actinomycetes bacterium (assembly GCA_021846325.1). GTDB lineage: Bacteria > Actinomycetota > Acidimicrobiia > Acidimicrobiales > RAAP-2 > RAAP-2. Next base: position 35,329 of record JAJZBX010000005.1, read on the forward strand.
GTCGACGTCGCGTTGCTGCCCGTCACCGATGACCCGGTGTCGACCGTGTTCCAGACGGCGATCGGCCCGCTGACGTTCCAGGAGTACTTCGTGCGCCACCGTCACGCCGTGGCGGTGCAGCGCATCGAGGTGATCGGCGCCGCGCTAGCCCGACCAACGGATGCGGCGATCGGCGCCCTGGAGCGGGCCCGTCGAATCGTGATCGCGCCGTCGAACCCGCTCATCTCGATTGACCCGCTGCTGCGCGTCGCGGGTGTTCGCGACGTGATTCGGCGTCGACGTGATGACGTCGTCGCCATTTCGCCCATCGTTAACGGAACCGCCCTCAAGGGTCCAGCGGACCGCCTATTGGCCGAATTGGGCTACGACGTCAGCTGCGTCGGCGTCGCCGACGTGTACGGCGACCTCGTGGGCACGTGGATCATCGACGACGCCGACGAACAACACGCCAACGCGCTACGTCAGCGCGGCCACGCGGTTCTCGTCACCTCGACGGTGATGGGTACGCCCGCAGACGACGCACGCCTCGCGGCGGCGGTGCTGTCGTGAGTGGTCGCGACCACCGAGCACCGGGCAATATGCTCGTCGTGCCCATCGTGCTGCGAACGGCGGTGACGGCCGACAGTGACCTCACCGCGCTGGTGCTCGGGGCCATTGCCGAACAGGGCGAGGTGCTGATCGAGCACGATCTGCTGGTCGTGACGAGCAAGGTGGTGGCCAAGTGCGAGGGACGCGTCGTTCCCTTCGACGGCAGCGACGAATCGAAACTCGCCATCATCGAAGCCGAGTCCCGACGAATCCTGCGCCGACGCGGGACGCTGCGCATCACCGAGACGCGCCACGGCTTCGTCAACGCCAACGCTGGGGTGGACCTCTCTAACACCGAACCCGGTACCGCAGTGCTGCTGCCCGTCGACCCGGACCGCTCGGCCCGGCGACTGCGCGCGGCGCTGGGTCACCGCTGCGGTGTCGATCTCGCCGTCGTGATCACCGATACCTTTGGGCGAGCCTGGCGCCACGGCGTCACCGACGTGGCGATCGGGGCCGCGGGCTTGCGCGTTGTGCTGGATCTGCGCGGGACGAGCGACGCCACCGGACGCACGCTCGAAGCCACCGAGGTCGCGATCGCCGATGAAATAGCCGGCGCCGCGAACCTCGTGCTCGGCAAGGCTTCCGGTACCCCGTTCGCCATCGTGCGTGGCCTCGACGCGTCCTACTTCGGTACCGGGTCGGTGGCCGAGGACATTGTGCGCCCCGTCAACGGCGACCTCTTTCGCTAGGTCACACCCCGCCGAGACGAACGTCGCCGCGCAGCACTGACCCGGCGGCCACGCGCTCGTTGGCGCCCACCACGCACGTCGGTCCGAGTTGGGCGTACTCGCCGACGACGGCGTCGGGGCCAAGGATCGACCAGCGCACCTCGGCACCCGCTTCGACGACCGCCCCGGGCAGCAGCACCGCACGCTCCACGATGGCACCGGGACCAACCCGGCACCCCCGGTCGATCACGGCGTTGACCAGCGTGGCGGACTCGCTGACGCGACTGGTGGCGTGAGCCCACGAACCGTCCACGATGGAGGCGACGTTACGTCCGTCGCGGCCCTTGAGGATGTCAACGTTGGCCTGGAGATAGGCGTGGGGCGTGCCCGTGTCGAGCCAGTACGCGGCGTCGGCCATCGCGTACAGTTGACCGTCGGCCGCTAGGGACGGAAACGTCTCACGTTCGACGCTGACGCGCCCCGACGGTGCGATGCGGTCCAGCACCGCTGGCTCAAAGACGTAGGTGCCGGCGTTGATCAGGTTCGTCGGTGCCTCCTCGCGGGGCGGCTTCTCCACGAAGGCGAGCACGCGACCATCCGCCGTGGTTGACACCACACCGAAGAGTGACGGGTCCACCACGGGGTGCAGGGCAATGGTCCCGAGGGCGTCGTGGCGTCGGTGAAAGTCGAGCAGAGCCGTCACGTTGAGGTCGGTGACGACGTCGCCGTTCACCACGACGAACGTGTCGGTGATGCCCGCCGAGAACGCCGCGTACCGGATGGCGCCCGCGGTGTCCAACGGCTCGGGTTCGACCGCGTAGGTGACGTTGATCCCGGCGATGACGTCGTCGGGGTAGGCGGCAATGAACTGGTCCGGCAGGTACCCGAGCGACAGCACGACGTCGGTGACGCCGTGGCGGGCGAGGTTCTCGAGCGCGCACTCGATCATGGGCACGCCCACCAGGGGCAGCATCTGCTTAGGCGTCTCGTAGGTCAGTGGACGAAGGCGGGTGCCCATGCCGCCGACGAGGATGACGGCCTGCAAGTTAGCCCTTCGGCGAGGTGGTCGTGGTCACCGACGTCGTCGTCGTCGTGGACGCGACCGTCGTTGTGGTCACGCCGGCCGTCGTGGGCGTCGTCGGCCGCTTCAAGGTCGTTGAGGTGACCGGCGTCGTGGTCGTGGTGGTGGTGGTCGGCGTCACCGCGGTCTTCACCATCGCGTCGACGGTCACCTTGGGCGGCGAGGGTGGCGTCACGCCGCTCGGCAAGAAGGCCATGGTCACCCGTAGGTACTGGGAGAACTTGATCGTGCTGGGATCGGTCGTTACGGTCGGCGCCTTCTGGGCGATCGTCGTCCAGTAGGCGTACGAAACCTGACCAACCTTGCCCGCGTACTTAGACTTGACGGGGCACCGGTCACCGTTGTGCAGGGTCGTCACCCCGCCTTTGACCGGGTAGCCGAGGGTCGTTGACGACGCCGTCAGTCCCGCGTACTCGCGCGTGAACTGAGCCAAGGTCGCGTTGTTGCCGGCGTCGGCCGACGACGCGGGACTGATCTTGATCACGTCGGCCGGCTGCACCGTGAAGCCTCCCGTGTACTTGGGATTCGTTGGAAGGAACGGCGCCGTCTGGCCACAGTTGTCAATCGATAGGGCCGCGTACCACGTGGTACCGATCGTGGGCGGCGTGGCCTTGGGACCAGCGCTGGGATTCTGGTACTCGTAGCGTGCCAACACCGTCGCGGCGAGGCCCAGCACGACGATCACGAACAGCGCCCCGTAGAAATTAGACGGCCGAGACTTCTTGTAGGACTTGCCGCCACCCGTCGAACCGACCCGGCTGACCCATTTACCCGCTGCGCTTTTAGCCACGGGGGCCACGCTACTAAAAATCTCGATGCGGACCGAGCGCGTAGGGGCGAAGGGACTCGAACCCTCACTGGAGGCGGTTTAAGCGCCCTGCCTCTGCCAATTGGGCTACGCCCCCGCGCGGTCGTGCCAGACACCGTAACGCATCGGCGACAGCGCCGTCGATCATGAGCCGATCGCTCGCTACCGCCTGTCTAGGCTTAAGCAATGAATTGGGTGCGCGGTCGGGTTGGGCCCTACGCGGTAGCTGGTCTGATGGCCGCGACCACGCTCGTCGCGTGGGCGTCGCCCGCCGCCGAAGCCGGCATTGCCCAAACGCGCGCCGAAATCGCCACCCTTTCGGCGAACCTCGCTCGCCAGCAGCGACTGAGCGAGACGACCGCCAACGCCTACGACGCCGCCCAGGTGGCCTTCGCGAACATCACCGTGAACGTGAAGAAGCTGCGAAGGCGCGAGACCCAAAAGCGCGCCGCGATCGCCGCGACCTCGACCGAGCTCGTCCACGCCGTCGTGCGCGCCTACGTGCTCGGCTCGGCCCTCAACCAGGCGATCGCCCTCTTCACCCAGCCCGTCACCTCGAGCGACGCCCGCACCGTCCTGGAGAATCGCGCGATTGGCGACCTCGCGTCGATCCGGCAACGCTACGAGCACGAGAAGCGCTCGCTGGACTCGACCATCGCCCAGGTCGCCGCCCAGCGTTCACGCGCTCACTTTCAAGAGAACACGATGCGGGCCCTGCTCGCCCAGAACGTCCGCAATGAAAATTCGACGCGGGCGACGCTGACCATTGTCACCCAGTCATTGAAGAAGCAGATCATCAGCTACGAGGTGCAGGCGGGAGCCGCGGCGGCGCGCTCGCGCGACGTCACCGCCCAGCAGTCGGCCGTCGCGGCGGCCGCGGCGGTGGGTGGCCAGCCGGCCGCCAACCTCGTGCTCGCGGCGATCCAGGCCGCGACGCCACCGATCATCACGGGCGGAACGGCCGGTTCCGCAGCCGGGCGAAAAGCGCTGGCGGCCGCAATATCCCAGATCGGGGTTCCCTACGTGTGGGGCGGCGAGACCCCGGGACGAGGATTCGACTGCTCGGGACTCGTCCAGTGGGCGTGGGCGCAAGCCGGCTACCAGATTCCGCGAACCACCGAGGTGCAGTGGCCCGCCCTGCACCACGTTCCGCTCACCCAGCTCCAGCCCGGCGATTTGCTCTTCTACTGGAACCTGGACGGGGACCACCTCGTCGACCACGTCGTGATGTACGCCGGGAGCGGTCCGTGGGGAACCAACACGATCATCGCCGCCGCCAGCGCGGGCACCCGGATCAGCTTCGCTCCGCTCTTCACCTTTGGGCTCGTCGGTGCCGCCCGACCGTAGTGACGACGTCACGACGTCGATCATCATTCCGGCCCACAATGAGGCGCCACGACTGCGCCGGGGCTTCGACCGGCTCGCGCCGGTACTCGACCAGCTCGACGTGGCCCACCTCGAGTTCGTCGTCATCGACGACGGTTCGTCGGATGACACGGCGCGAGTCGCGCAGCGCCTGTACAGCGAGGTGGCCCTGACCCGGGTGGTGCGCCAACCAGTCAACCGCGGCAAGGGCGCGGCCGTGCGCCTCGGGGTGGCGGTGGCTCGAGGGGATCGGATCCTCACCGTGGACGCCGACATGGCGATTGACCCTGACCACTACCCCGCGATGCTCGATGGGCTCGCCGACGCCGACATCGTGCCGGGCGCGCGCGGCGTTAACGGTCGCATTCGCTACGGGTCGCGCACGCGAACAATGGCCGGTCGCGTTTTCAACCACCTGGTACGTCACTACACGGGGGTGACCCTCGTCGACACCCAATGCGGGGCGAAGGCGCTTCGTCGCGCGCCGGCCCGGCTCATCGCACTGCTGGCCACGGTCAACGGCTTTAGCTACGACGCCGAGCTCTTCTTGCTCGCGGGCCGCCTCGGCCTCTCGGTCGCCCCGTACGCGGTGACCTGGGAGGACGTCGCCGGGTCCTCGGTGCACCTGAAGTCCGCCCCGCTGGCCATGATCGCGGACCTGCGCGCACTGCGAGCCACGCGATACGAGCTTCCGGTCGTCGAAATCGACGGTGACGTTGACGTTGAGTCCCTCGGCGCGGTGGTTCGAGGCGCGCGGTTGCTCGGCGTCGTGGCGGCACGGGGCGCAACCGACACGCTCGTGGTGGTGGCCCGCGACGCCGCCGTCGGCGCGACGGCCGTCGCGGCGGCCTTCAACGGCGCGCTTCGCACCGCGGGCGTCGAGGAGCTCGCGGGCCGACGCCTGCGAGCCGTCTAGTTCGATCGAGGCAACAGCCAGTCCGCCACGAGTTGGGGGGCTCGATCGGACCACTCCTCGGCGGTGATCGCGTAGCGACCGTGGTCCTCCCAGGCGCCGTCGATCTCGAGGTAGCGCTCCGCGACGCCTTCGAAACGGAGCCCCAGCTTTTCGACCACGCGGCGCGACGCCCCGTTTCGCGGAATGATGTTGACCTCAATGCGGTGCAGGCGCAGCGTCTCGAAGGCGTACTGCAAGACGACGACCACGGCTTCGGGCATTAGCCCACGACCCGCGACGGCTTCGTCGATCCAGTAGCCGACGAACGCCGACTGGAGCGGGCCGCGCTGAATCGAGGAGAGCGTCAACTCCCCCACGAAGCGGCCCTCGTAGAAAATGCCGAAGCCGTACCCACTACCGAGCTGGCGCTCGCGCTCGCGCAGCGCGCAGCGATTCTCGAAACTGCGTCGATCCTCGGCCAGGTGCGACGCGTGCGCCGACCTCGGCTCCCATTTCACAAGCCAGTCGTGGCAACGCGTGCGCACGTCGGACCACCCGTCGAAGTCGGCTTCGGTCAGGGTGCGCAGCACCACGCGCCGGCCGTGCAGGTTCACCGACGAGTAGATCGCCCCGCGCGCCGTCATCGCCACTCCACCCCACCATCGTGGCAGGTTCGAGCGCCTCGACCGTTCACCGGCGAAGCGCGGCCGCGACGCCGTCGAGGATGTCGCTCTCGGAGCTCAACAACTCACCGGCGCCTAGGCGCCCCATCACGGCGTCGAGCACCATCAGGCCCCCAACCAGCACGTCCTCGCGCCCCACCACCATGCCGGGGTGCGCCAGCCGTTGCTCGGGCGACTCACGCGCGAGGCGGTCGCGCCACGTCGTCACCGCGCGCCGCGTGAGTCGATGGTGGTGCACGACGGACCGGTCGTACTCGGCCAGACCGACTTCGAGTTGCACGAGGGTCGCCACCGTGCCGGCCAGGCCCAGCAGGCGAACCCCGCCGACCAGGGACGACCAGACCGGATCGCGTGCGAAGACCTCGTCGAGGGCGAGGTCAATCATTCGCTGCGCCGCGACGCGCCCTTCGGCGCTGACGACGCCGGTGCCGAGCGCCCGCTCCGTCACTCGGACACAGCCCAGCTGCATAGACGCCGCGTGCAGCACGCCGTCCGGCCGGGCCGCCAGCTCGGTACTGCCACCGCCCACGTCGACGATGACGGTCGTGCCCACGTCGGCAACGAGGTCACCGGTGGCGCCGTCAAAGGAGTACGAGGCCTCCTCGTCGCCGTCGAGCACCCGCACGTCGAGGCCCGTACGGGCGCGAGCGTGCGCCACGAACTCGTCGCGGTTGGCGGCGTCGCGCACGGCGGACGTGGCAACCACGATGCCCCGCCGCGCACCGAGACGCCGCGCGATCACGCGGTACTCGTCCAGCACGCTCATGGTTCGCTCCACCGCGTCAAGCGCCAGTCGCCCGGTCGAGTCGACCCCGGCACTGAGCCGCGTGATGCGCGCGTCGCGCGCCAGCGTGACCCCGGTCCCGTCGTCGACGAGCAGACGCGTCGAGTTCGAACCGCAATCGATCACGGCGAGCGGTTCAGTCACGGACCCGTTCACGTCGCGTGGGGGGCACGTCGATGGCCGACGCGACCAGGGCACCAACGGGGTCGTCCCCGCTCGCCAGATAGTTGGCCAGGTGCGCGTGCAGGCACTTCACGCCGGTGCGCGTCCCGCCGACCCCGCCGCTGGGCGCGGTTGCCTCAACCAGCACCGTCGCCTCACCGCGGCGCGCGGCGTAGCGACCGTGGGCGGCCGCCAACTCGTCGGGGTCCACCATCGCCTCGAAGCGGTGCACGCCGCCGGCACCTTCCAATCGACTCACGGCGTCACGCACCTCAGCATCAACGAGCCAGTACAACGTCGGCATCGGCGTGCCGTCTCGCAGGTGCGGCTCGTTCTCGATGACGACCGGACGCCCGTCGAGGCGACGCACGACGACGGCGAATCGCCCGGCTAGTGCACGTCCGACGAGAGTCTCGACCGCGATCTGGTCCTCGGGTGATGCGTCGCGAAATGTGCTCAACGCCAGAACTCGAGGGTGCGCACCAGTCGAGAAAGGAAGCCGCGCCATCCACTGGCCACCGTCGAGTGCACCGCCCCGCCGGCCGGTGTTGGCGCCGGGGACGAGGACGGTGACACCAATGGCTGGTTACCGGGATCACCGCTGCCCGGACTAGAGCCAGTCGCCGTCCCGGGTAGTACCTGTATCAGGCTCTGGCCGGGACTGACCAACTGATAGAGCTGGCGCGCGAGCATGATGGCTTGGGTCTTAGACGTCGCCGAGCGCTGACGGGCCCGCAGCGCCTGCTGTTCAGCCTGGACCACCGAGACCTGGCGCGCCGTCGCGGCTAGTTCGCCCTGCTGTCGCAGGAGGGTCCCGAACGGGAACCACGCGACCACGATCGCCACCGCCGTCGCGATCGAGAGCGGGTAGAGCCACCGTACTCTCGAACTACTCGCGCTGCTATGCGTGACTGACACCTATCGCCCCCGACAATGACGACGCGCCGGGAAACCGGGCTTGGTCCCCCAGTTGCTCTTCGAGCCTCAGGAGTTGATTGTACTTCGCCACGCGGTCAGAACGCGCCGGGGCGCCCGTCTTTATCTGGCCGGCGTTCGTGGCCAGCGCGAGGTCGGCGATCGTGACGTCTTCGGTCTCACCCGAGCGATGCGAAATCACGGTGGCGTACCCGGCCCGATTGGCGAGAGCGACGGTATCGAGCGTTTCGGAGAGCGTGCCGATCTGGTTCGGCTTGATCAGGATGGCGTTCGCCACGCCCTGCTCGATGCCCCGCTGGAGCAGGGTTTGGTTGGTCACAAAGATATCGTCACCCACCAGCTGGACCCGTGCACCCAACCTCGCGGTTAGCGCGGCCCACCCCTGCCAGTCCTCTTCGGCCATGCCGTCCTCGAGTGACACGATTGGGTAGCGATCGCACAAGTCAGCCCAGTAATCGACGAGTTCGAGACTGCTCAGCACGCGGCCCTCGCCATCGAGTCGATAGGCACCGTCGCGCCAGAGCTCGGAGGTTGCCGGGTCCAGCGCGATGGCGACATCCAATCCCGGCGTTCGCCCCGACGCTTCGATCGCCTCAACGAGAATCTTGACCGCGCTTTCGTTATTGGGCAGGTTGGGCGCAAAACCCCCCTCGTCCCCCACGGCCGTCGCGAGACCGCGCCTGGCCAGTAGGCCCTTAAGCGTGTGGTAGGTCTCGGCGCCCCACCGCACGGCCTCGGCGAAGGTCGCCGCCCCCACCGGCATGATCATGAACTCTTGGAAGTCGACCGAGTTGTCGGCGTGCACGCCGCCGTTCAGGACGTTCATCATCGGCACCGGCAGCACGTGCGCGTTGACGCCACCGAGGTACTGATAGAGCGCGAGGTCGCACTCGGTCGCCGCGGCCTTGGCGACGGCGAGCGAGACCGCGAGCATCGAGTTCGCCCCGAGCCGGGACTTGTTGTCCGTCGCGTCCAGGTCGATCAGCGCTTGGTCGACTCGGCGCTGCTCGAAGGCTTCGTAGCCCTCGAGAGCGTCGTGGATCTCGCCGTTGACGAACCCGACGGCGCTCTGGACACCCTTGCCGGCCCACGCGTCACCGCCGTCGCGCAGTTCGACCGCCTCGTGGATGCCCGTAGAGGCGCCCGACGGGACGGCCGCGCGCCCTACGGCCCCCGACTCCAACAAGACCTCCGCCTCCACGGTCGGATTGCCTCGCGAGTCCAGAATCTGACGGCCCCGAACTACCTCAATCGCGCTCATCGCGACTCCTTCCCTTCGTCGCCAACGCTACTGCTCGTCGGAATCGCCCCCGACGCTCGACTCGCGAGCCCGAGCCTCATCGGCGACCCGACGCGCACGCTCGCGCAACAACCCCTCGAGGTCAACGTCCGCGACGTACGCGGCGCGCGCCAGCGCCTCGATGGCGTCGGCCCACCAGTGCGGTGCGGCGCTCGTCGGCTCGTCGGTGTCGCTCAACGAGGTCGCCAGCGCGCCCAGGCGACCGGCCAACGCCTCGAGGGTCGCGCGGTGATCCGCGCCAGCGCGAACCAGGGCCGACGTCTGGCGAAGCACCTTGGCGTAGAGGGCGAGAGCCGGCAGCTGCCAGGCCACGCCGTCGAGCGCCGAGCCGCGTCCCTTTTCGGTACGTTTCCACCCCTCCCAGCGGTTGGCCACGTCATCAGCCCCACTCACCGTGAGCTCACCAAAGACGTGCGGGTGACGTCCGATCAGTTTGGTGCGCACCTCGTCGGCAATCGTCGTGAGGTTGAACCGCGCGAGCTCGTCGCCGAGCTCGGCGTGAAAGACCACTTGGAACAGCACATCGCCGAGCTCTTCGACCACGTGGGCGATCAACTCGCGCGACGGATCGGGCTCGGCTTGGACGAGGTGTTCCAGCGCGTCGATGGCCTCATAGGACTCCTCGAGCAGGTGACGCGTGAGCGACGCGTGGGTCTGCTCTTGATCCCAGGGACAGGACCGACGAAGCGTGTGCGCCAGTGCGGTCAGGTCGTCGATCGCCGCGCCCGCGCTACGAACGTCCTCGATCCACAGCGAGGTGAGGTGGTCGGCGGGAAACGCCGCCAGCTCGCGCGCGGTGCGCACCGCGACCACCTGATCCTCGAGGCCCAGATGGTGCAAGACCGTCACCGCCGTGGTGGGCTCGACGCGGTCGGCGACGACAGCGAGCACCGCGGGCGAGTAGGCCTGCAGGACGAGTAGCGGCCCGCGGCCCGCGAAGGACGCCTGGTCACCCAGGGCGTCGACGATGCGCAGCCCAGCCGCCATCGGGTCACGGCCGAGTACCGCGCAGGCGGCGTCGATGACTGACACGGCCGGTTCGCAGATCACCCTCACGCTACGCTCAGCGAGCAGCAGCTCGACCGTGCGCTCGGCCACGACCGGCGAGCCCGGCACCGCGTAAACGACCTCACCGTCGAGTTCGGTGGCCAGGCGAACCAGGTCATCGGTGATTCGCCGGTAGAGCACCTCAAAGGACGGCGCGTCCTCGTACCAGTCGTCGTAGCTGACGACGTCGGCGAACGAGTCCGCGGCGCGATGCCGACGCGTGCGCAGGCGCGCGACGGGTGATTCACTGATGAGCCGTCGTGCGCGCGCCGTGAGCAACTCGGGGTCACCCGGTCCGAGGCCGACGACCCGGACGGTCGGGTTGCTCACTGATAGGTCAACGCGCTGGGGGCGCTCAACGTCGACGCCCCCGTGACGTCGGACGTCGACGGCAACGCGGGCGCAAAGACCGACAGCCCATTGGCGCCGAGGCCCCATCGCCCAAAGGCCGGATCAACGGCGACCGCGGCACGGTTGAGGATCGTGTTCTTCACCGTGTTGGCCGAACTCGCGTTCAGCGTGCGGACGTCGGCGAGCACCAGGGCCTCGGCCTGCGCGAAGGGTGTCGCGGTGCGCCTCGTGGCCGCGACGTACAGCCCATAAACCGTGCCGTTCTGATTGGCCGACAGTGGTGTCGTAGAGAACCGGTTCATCGGGGTCGTACCCAGGTCGGCGCGCACCCCCGCGTAGTACGGCGACGATGGACCAAAGCATCCGTAGGCACCGCCGCGCGCCGCCGACGCGTCGACGGAGAACTTCTTGGCCAGTTCGGCGACGGTGGAGCCCGTGGACTGGGCCGCGGTGAAGGCCCGGATCGATGACGTTGGCACCAGGGCGATGCTCACGCAGATCGTGTCGAAGGCCGATCGGTGCGAGTCGAAGTAGGTCCGCAACGACGCCGTGGTGAGCGGGATAGTGGAGTTGAGCCGGCTCACGAGATAGAGCGACTCCGCCTGGGCGATCACCTCGGCGTTGCGCATCGCCGTGGGCATCGCGGCGAGCGCCTGGGCGGGGCTGCCGGGGCAGTGCAGCGAGTTGGCGGCGGCGGCCTGGTTCATCTCGAACTCGAGCGATGCCTCGGCCTTAAGCAGGTCCGACCCCGGCCGATAGTGCAACTGATCCCTCGCGTACTGGTCGATCGCCAGTCCCTGAATCCGCAGGTTCGCCCACGCGGCGGCGCCCGACGCCGCCATCGTCGAACTACCGCCGCCGGCGCTGTAGCTCGCCGGCGCAATGGCGGTGAGGTAGCACTGGAGGGTCGGCGACGACGCGATCGCGGTCAGCTCGGCGCGCAGCTCCTGGTTCGAAACACTGAGGCCGTTCACACTCACGCCCGACGAGACGCTCGAGCGACCCACCAGCACGGCAACGACGAGGACGATAACGAAGAAGGCAGCGATGCGACGCACCCCGATAGCCTACCGACTGGTCAGTCCCCCGACGTTGTCGCGACCGTTTCACCCAAGAGTATGCGCAGGGCCGCGGGCGAGGTCAGTGACGCGACGGTCTCGACGCGGACCTCACCGGACGTTTCGTCGTAGGCGCGCGAGCCGTGACGGCGCCGCAGTCGCATCTGCTGACTCAAGGAGAGTGCGAGCGGGCCAAAGCGCACGACGGGTCGGGACCGAACGCCGACCTTCGCCGGGGCGACCGTAAAACGAGTCACGCCGACGTCCAGGCACGCCAGACGCAGGTCGGCCAGCTCGAGCAGCCCCTCGGCCGCCGCCGGCAACGGACCGTAGCGATCGATCCACTCGTCTCGAAGATCGGCGAGCGCCGCAGCACTCGTGACCGAGGCGAGGCGTCGGTAGGCCTCCAGGCGCGCGTCGTCGGCCTCGACGTAGGACTGGGGCAGGTGGGCCTCACCGGGCACGTCGAGCGCGATGGTAACGGGCTCGGGGACCGCGACGCCCTTCACCTCGGCCACGGCCTCGGCAACCAGCTGCACGTACAGGTCGTAACCGACGGCCGCGACGGGACCGGACTGGTCGTGGCCGAGCAAATTGCCGGCGCCGCGAATTTCCAAGTCGCGCATGGCGATCTTGAAACCACTGCCGAGCGCGGTGTTGTCGCCGATCGTTCGCAGGCGCTCGAACGCCGTCTCCGAGAGCGCCTGCCCCGCGGCGTGAAAGAGATAGGCGTAGGCCCGCTGGCCCGAGCGGCCGACGCGACCGCGCAACTGATGAAGTTGCCCGAGGCCGAGTCGCTCGGCTCGATCGACGATGAGCGTGTTGACCGACGGCAGATCGATGCCGGACTCCACGATCGTCGTGCAGACGAGCACGTCGTAGCGGCGCTCCCAGAAATCCACCATGATGCGTTCCAGGGTCCCCTCGTCCAACTGGCCATGCGCGACGGCGATACGAGCGTCGGGAACGAGGCGGCCGAGGCGACGCGCCACTTCGTCAATGTCGTACACGCGGTTGTGCACGAAGAACACCTGGCCCTCGCGCAGCAGTTCGCGGCGCACCGCCTCAACGACCGCGGCCTCGTCGTACTCGCCCACGTGGGTCAGGATCGGCCGACGGTCCGCCGGGGGTGTCGTCACCATCGAGAGGTCACGGATCCCCGCAAAGGCCATCTCGAGCGTGCGCGGGATCGGGCTCGCCGACAGGGTCAAGACGTCGACGCCGACCGAGCGGGCCTTGATCGCCTCCTTGTGCGACACCCCAAAGCGCTGCTCCTCGTCAACCACGAGCAGCCCCAGATTCTTGAATCGAACGTCCTCGGACAGGAGTCGGTGCGTACCGATCACCACGTCGATCGTCCCGTCGTCGAGTCCACGCAGCGTCGAGCGAGCGTCCGAGTCCTCGACGAATCGACTGAGCATGGCCACGCGCACGGGAAACCCGGCGAAGCGCTCGCTGAAGGTGGCGAAGTGCTGACTCGCGAGCAGGGTCGTCGGCACCAGGACGGCGGCTTGACGGTTGTCCTGGACGGCCTTGAAGACGGCCCGCACCGCGATTTCGGTCTTGCCGAAGCCGACGTCGGCGCACACGAGCCGATCCATCGGCCGTTCGTGCTCCATGTCGGCCTTGACGTCCTCGATGGCCTGGGCCTGATCAGTGGTGAGCGCGTAGGGGAAGAGTTCCTCCATCTCGTGCTGCCACGTCGTGTCGGGCGCGAAGGCGTGACCGACCGCGACCGACCGCTGTCGGTAGAGGTCGACGAGATCTTGTGCGACGAGGTAGGCAGCGGCGCGCGCGGTGGCGCGCGTGCGCTGCCACTCGGCACCACCCATGCGCGAAAGGGCCGGCGCGTCACCCCCGGTGTAGGGCGTCAGTACGTCGATCTGCTCGGTCGGCCAGTAGCTCCGCCCGTCTTTGAACTCCAAGATGAGATAGTCGCGAACCGTGCCGTTGATCGCGCGCGTGGTCGTGCCAGAAAACCGAGCGACGCCGTGGTGGCGATGCACCACGTAACTCCCGACGGCCAGGTCATCGAAGAAGCCATCGACCGTACGGGCCCGGTGGCGTTCCGTGCGGTGCACGCTGCGCCGTCCCGTGAGATCCGTCTCGCTCCACACGACCACGGCCGGTTCGTCCATGGCGAAACCAGCCGGTAGGGAGCTGTGCAGCACGCTCAGGCGCACCTCGAGGACCCGGGCCGGATCGGTCGTCACCGCTAGTCCCTCGGCTCGCAACTGGTCAGCCATGCGCTCAACGGCCGCCGGATTGGCGGTGAGCACGACGCCACGGCGCTGCGACGACCACGAACGCACGTGGGCCGCGATCCGTGCGGGGTCGCCCTGGACCGCCGGCGGTGAGCCCACGACGAGTTCGGTCGGCCCCAACGTCTCGAAGTCGACGTGCGGCCGCGACGCGAGGATTGTCCAGTCCTCGTGCAGCAGTGGCACGATGACCGCGGCCCGCCACGTCGCCGCGACGGTGTCGGTCAGTTCTCGCTCTTCGTCGAGCAGCTCGTTGAGTCGGTGAGCGACGCGCGCCGGTTCCACCACGAACAACGAGGCGTTCTCGAGTTCGTCGAGCAGCGTGCGGCGCTCCTCGACGAAGAGGGGCATCCAACCTTCCATACCGTCAAAGTGCTCACCCGCCGCGAGGCGATCAAATGCCGCTCGACCCCACGGCTCGTGCTCGGCCAGCCGCTGCGCGGCCGTTCGTTCGCGCGAACCGGGCGTCCACTCACGCGCGGTGACCAACCACGCCGATTCGGCGGCTACCAAGGCACGTTGACTCGCGACGTCAAAGGAGGTCAGCCGCTCGATCTCGTCGCCGAAGAAGTCGAGGCGCACCGGCTGATCGGCGTGGGGCGACCACAGATCGACGATGCCGCCGCGCACCGCGAACTCGCCACGGTGCTCGACGATGGTCTCGCGCCGATACCCCAGTGCCACCAGACGCTGGAGGACGTCGTCGCGGTCGCGCGACTCACCCCGGCGCACGGTCAGGGGCTCCGAGACCGACCCTGGCGCCAAGATCTGGGCGAGCGCACGAACGGGGGCGACCACGACGCGGGGGTGATCTGGCTGGGTGAGCCGCCAGCGCAAGACGCTCCGAGCGGCCATGACCGAAATGTCGGGACTCACCCGTTCCAATGGGTGCGTGTCCCACGCGGGCCAGAGTGCCACCGTGGCATCGTCACCGTAGAGTGCCACTAACGCGTCGTGGAGCAACTCGGCCTCGTTCGAGGTGGCAACGGCGGCGATCGTGAGCGGCACCGATGCGGCGTGGGCCGCGACGGCGAGGGGTGTGGCGTGCGTGCTCGGCGTCAACGTCCCGGCCAGCAGCGCCTGATTCAGTCGTGGCGTGACCAGGTCAAGAACTCGGCGCAGGCCGATCGACGCCATTACGAACCGTTGACGCGACGTTGGGCCTCGTCGAAGCCTTCATCCAGCAGCAACTCAATGGCGTCCGCGGCTCGCTCAAGCTCAGCCTGTAGCGCCGCGCGCGCAGTGCTCGACGGACGCCGCAACACGTAGTCCGCGCCCTGCTCCTTGCGTAGCGGCTTGCCAATGCCGATCCGCAACCGGCAGAAGTCGGTCGATCCAATCGCTTGGGCAATCGAGCGCAGGCCGTTGTGGCCCGCCAGTCCCCCGCCACACTTGAGACGTAGGCGGCCGGGTTCAAGATCAAGTTCGTCGTGAACTACGACGACGCGGGCGAGGTCACTCACCGACGTTCGCCGCATTAGCGGCGCCAACGCGGCACCCGAGTCGTTCATGTAGGTCGTTGGCACCGCGAGCGTCACCAGTCCACCAATGGTCGCGACCGAGGCGATAACGGCGCGCTGGCGGCGTTCCTGGGTGAGTTGGACGCCACGACGGGCCGCCACCAGTCGAACGGCGTCGCCACCGACGTTGTGGCGGCTCCCGGCGTACTGGTCACCGGGGTTGGCGAGTCCGACCACGAGCCACGCACTGGGGCTGCCGTGGCGCGTCGCCTCCGACGAGCGCCGCAGCGACACGGTGCTACTCCGTCACGACGGCGCCGGTCTTGGCGGACCGACCGGCGTGGGTCGCGACGACCGCAACCGCCGGGTCACCAATCGGCTCGACCCCGTCGGGCAGCACCACGTCGGCGATGCGAATGGTGCCGCCGACGCGCAGCTCCGAGATATCGACGTCAAGGTGCGTCGGTATGCGGTCCGGGCGAGTGCGAACTTCGAGGCTGAACAGCTGTTGATCGACTTCCCAGTCGGCGTGTCGCACCTCAACCGCATCGCCAATGATGTGCAGGGCTACTTCGGCCACCACGGGCTTGGTCGGATCGACAATCTGGAAGTCGACGTGCGACACGGTGCCGCGCACCGGGTGACGCTGGATCTCGCGAGCCATGACCGTGAAGTGTCGTCCGTCGGCGTCGAGCTCGATGAGGGTATTGAGTCCCTGATCGCCTGATACCGCCGTCCGAAAGGCCTTGGCGTCAACCGAGACGGCCAGCGGCTCAGTACCAACGCCGTAGACGACGCCGGGAATCGATCCCCCAGCGCGCAGGCGGCGCGAGGAACGCGAACCCGGGTCCCGACTCGTAGACGCGGGCAGCGTGACTTGCGACATGAGAACTCCTTAGCGATTGCGGGGCCCACCGGGGCGCCACACAGGTGAAACAGCCTAGTGCCTTTGCCATGTACCAGCCAACGACTACAGCAGGTTCTCGCCGCCGAAGATGTCCGAAACCGACGAATCCTCGAAAATCGCCGAAATGGCGTTGGCGACAATGGTTGCCACCGAGAGGACCTCGAGCTTCTCAAACCATCGGTCGGGACCCAGCGGCAGCGTGTCGGTGACGATGACCCGGCTGACCGGCGCGTTAAAGAGCCGCTCCACCGCGGGTGGCGAGAAGACGGCGTGGGTCGCCATGACCCAGATCTCCTCGGCACCGTGGGACTTCAAGAGGTCACAGGCCGCCACAATCGTGCCGGCGGTATCGATCATGTCGTCGATGAGCACGCAGTGGCGTCCTCGAACGTCACCGACGATGTGGCGCGCCTCGGCCACGTTGGACAGTCCGCGCGGTCGGGTCTTGTGGACCAGCGCAAGGTCGCAGCCGAGGTGCTGGGCGTAGCGCTCAGCGACCTTGACCCGACCGGCGTCGGGCGCGACGACGACGATCTCGTGGGGGTTCGTGTGCGACTTCAGGTAGCCCTCGAGCACGGGTGCCGCCACGAGGTGATCGACCGGTATATCGAAGAAGCCCTGAATCTGACCGGAGTGGAAGTCGACCGAGAGCACCCGGTTGGCGCCGGCGGTCTGCAACATGTCGGCGATGAGTTTGGCGGTGATCGGCTCGCGACCGGCCGATTTGCGATCTTGTCGCGCGTAGCCGTAGTTGGGGATTACGGCGGTGATGCTTTTGGCCGACGCGCGTTTGGCGGCGTCGATCATGATGAGTTGCTCCATGACGGCGTCGTTGACCGGCGACGAATGCGTCTGAACAATGAAGACGTGGGCCCCGCGAATCGACTCGTCGAACCGGCAGTGAATCTCGCCGTTGGCAAACTCACGCACGTTGGCCTCGGTCAACTCGACCCCGAGCCGGTCGGCGATGTCCTGAGCGAGAGCGGGGTGGCACCGTCCCGTGACGATGACCAGGCGACGCTTCGCGAGGGACTCCACGGCGCCAGCGTACAAGGTGACGACGGGCCGGTCAGGCGCTGCGGTGTGAACCAGGCGCGAGTACCTCCCCGGGCGCCACCACCGAACCCGAGCCGAGGACGCTGAAGGATCCGACGACGGCCCGTTCACCCACGATGGCGCGATCGGCTTCGACGGCGCCCAGGCGCGCGTCGGGCCCCACCCGACAGTCGATGAGATGGGCGTTGGGACCGATCGTGGCGCCGCCGCCCACCACGCAGTGACCCCGCAACACCGTACCGGGTAGCAGCGACACGCCATCGCCGAGCTCTACGTCGGGATCGATGTAGGTGGCGCTCGGATCCCAGATCGTGACCCCGCGGCGCAACCACCCGTCGGCAACGCGCGCGCGCACGACGGCCTCCGCGGCGGCTAGTTGGGCGCGATCGTTGACGCCCGCGGCCTCGGCGGGGTCCTCCAGCGCGACGGCTTTGGTGGCGTGGCCCGCGTCGTGCAACACCGCCACGAGATCCGTGAGGTAGTACTCCTGTTGCGCGTTCTGTCGTCCGACGCGGCGTAGTCCCGGACCCAGCAGATTCGCGCGTACCACCATGATGGCGGTGTTGATCTCGGTGATGGCGCGCTCGGACGCTGTGGCGTCTCGCTCCTCCACGATGCGCGCGACCGAGCCATCCTTGGCGCGAACGACGCGTCCGTACCCCGAGGGGTCGGTGAGCTGCGCCGTGAGCACCGACAGCCCAGCCCCGCTCTCGCGATGCTGGGCAAGCAAGGTCGCCATCGTCTCGCGCCGCAGCAACGGCGTGTCACCGGGCACGATGATCACGTCACCGTCTAGGTCGCCGAGCGCCTCGGCGACCGCGGGCAGCGCGACCGAGACTGCGTGACCGGTACCCAGTTGCTCACGCTGCTCGACGAAGCGCAGGTTGGCATCGAGCGGCCATTCGCGCAGCACCTTCTCGGTCCACGCCGCCTCGAAGCCAACCACCACCACCGTGGCGCGCACGCCATCCAACGCGGTGGCGTCGAGCACGTAGTAGGCCATCGGTCGCCCGCCGAGCAGGTGCAGCGGCTTGGGCCGCGGCGAGCGCATCCGCGTTCCCTCGCCGGCGGCCAGTACAACAACACAAGTCGGCCGATTCACGTCTCTCTCTCTAGCACCAGCGGACCGCGGGTCCCGGGCAGGTTCGGTCGCGTCACGAGTCAATACCCCAGGGGGTATACTGGTAATGGTCCACGATGCCGACCGCCGCGAACGAGGAGAACCATGGCCACCGTACAACTCACCGCCGACCGATTCGACGAGGTTGTCTCGTCCAACGACGTCGTACTCATTGACTTCTGGGCGGCCTGGTGTGGCCCGTGCCGCACGTTCGCCCCGATCTTCGAGCAAGCGTCCGAAGCCCACCCTGACATGGTCTTCGCCAAAGTGGACACCGAGGCCGAGCAGCAGCTGGCGGCGGCCTTCAACATCTTCTCAATCCCCACGCTGATGATCATTCGCGAACAGGTCGTCTTGTACGCCGAGGCCGGCGCACTGCCCGAACGCACGCTCAACGAGTTGATCGAACGGGTCATGGAGGTGGACATGGCCGACGTCCATCGACAGGTGGCGGCCCAGCAAGCCGGCGCGACCGAGTCGGCCGACGCGTAACAACCGGTAACGGCGTCTTCTACGATGCCTGTGGTGGAGCCGACCGACTACGACGAGTTCGCGTACTTCGAGCAGAACCTCGCCGAATGGGGGCTGCGTGCCCCCATCCCGCCCGTTCAGCGATTCTTCGTCGCCGTGGACGGTCTGCGCCAACTGAGCGGCTTGCGCTGGGGTGATGGATCACCTGAACTCGTGCTGGTGCACGGCGGCGCGCAAAACGCGCACACCTTTGACACCGTGGCCCTCGCCGCCCAGCGCCCGCTGATCGCCGTGGACCTGCCCGGACACGGCCACTCCGACGCCGGACCGTACGGTCCGACGGCGATTGCCAGCCACGCGCGCGACCTGGCCGGGGCGCTCGATGCGCTCATTGTCGCACCACGACCCGTCGTTGGCATGTCCCTGGGCGGACTCACCTCGGTGGTGCTGGCTGACCAACGACCTGATCTCGTCGAGTCGCTGGTGCTGGTCGACATCACGCCGGGCGTCGACGCCGCCAAGGCGAAGCACATCACGGATTTCGTCAATGGCCCGGCGACCTTCGACGACTTCGACGCCTTGCTCGAGCGCACCGTGCGCTACAACCCCACCCGGTCGGTCTCGTCGCTGCGCCGCGGCATTCTGCACAACGCCATCCAACGCCCCGATGGATCGTGGGTCTGGCGTCATCAGCAACATCCCTCGCCCCCGGTAGCGGCCCCCGACACCGGTGACCTCTGGGATCGGCTTGGCGAGCTGAGCGTACCCGTCACGCTGCTGCGTGGTACGGCCCCCGGATCGGTCGTCGACGACGCCGACGAAGCCGAGTTTCGACGCCGCCGGCCCGACGACGTGGTCGTCCACGTTGCCAACGCTGGTCATTCGATCCAGGGCGACGCGCCCCTCGAGCTGGCCGCGCTGCTCGAGCGCTTCTGCCCGCGTCGGTGACACCACGGCTGGCGGGGGAGGGCTCGAACCTCCAACCTTCGGATCCAAAGTCCGCTGTTCTGCCGATTGAACTACCCGCCACTACAGTACGAACGAGTCTTCGCCAATTCTTAGGGAATCAACGCAGTCGCTTAATACCAAACAGCCACACTAGAGCCTGGCCCTACCGCTGAAAGAAGGCCACGTGAGCACGGCCCCGATCGCGACCTCCTGCATCGCCATCATCGACGACGATGGCGCCATTCGCACCGCCCTGGGGCGCGCCCTGCGCATGGAAAACTACGAAGTCGACCTCTTCGAGGATGGCGTCTCGGCGCTCAAAGCGATCGAGCTGCGCGCCCCCGACGCGATCGTGCTGGACCTCCAGCTCCCCGACATCGATGGACTCGAGGTGTGCCGACGCATCCGTCGCGCCGGTGACACGACCCCCATCCTCATGCTGACCGCTCGAGACGCCGTCAACGACCGGGTCGCCGGTCTGGACGTCGGCGCCGACGACTACCTAGTCAAGCCGTTCGACCTCGCCGAGCTGCTCGCTCGACTGCGGGCCCTGCTGCGTCGCCACAGCGTCAGTGCGGACGACGAGGTCGTCCTGCGATTCGAGGACCTGACGCTGAGCCCCCAAACGCGAGAGGTTCGCCGGGGCAGTAGAAAGATTGAGCTCACCAAGATCGAATTCGACCTCTTGGAGCTCTTCCTGCAGCACCCGCGCCAGGTCCTGACCCGCGACCAGATCTTGGACCTCGTGTGGGGCTACAACTTCGACTCGGGTACGAACTCCCTGGCCGTCTACATCGGCTACCTGCGTCGAAAACTGGAAGAGAACCAGGAGCCGCGATTGATCCAGACGATTCGCGGGGTGGGCTACGCCCTTCGGACCTCGTGACCTTTCGATTCCGGGTCATCAGCGCTACGGTCGGCGTCGCCGCCTTGGCGGTCGTGCTGGCGAGTCTGGCGTCGTTCTGGACGACGAGAAACGCCCTCCTGCACTCGGTAGACGTGTCATTGATCCAGGCGTCCCAGTCTCCCGCGTCGCATCCGGTGGGCGACGAAAGTCGCGTAACCGGCGCGTATTTCGAACTGGTACTCGCTAACGGCACCGCGATTCCGACGTCGAACGTCCCCATCGACCCCACCATTCGCGCCATCGCTAAGGGCCACGGTGGCCAGATCCTGCGCACCGTCTACTTCGGCGGCGAGTCGTACCGCGAGCTCGTCGTCCCACTGGCCGCTAATTCGGTGGTGATCTGCAACTCGGGCCCGTGCCGAGTGCCCTCGACGTCGGCCGAGCTCTTCGTGGTGAACATCTCCGGACAGATTGGTGAGCTACGTCAACTCGTGCGAACGCTGCTCGTCGTCGCCGCCGGCGGGCTGCTCCTCGCCCTCGGTCTCGGACTTCTCATCGCCCGCGCGGCGCTGCGCCCACTCGAAAAAGTAACCAACGAGATCGAAGAAGTCGCCGAAACGAGCGACCTCACGCGCCGGATCGACGAGGGTGGAGCCGATGAGCTGGGTCGACTGCGTCGCGTCTTCAACCGTCTCATGAACTCGGTGCAGAGCAGCGAGAATTTGCAACGCCAACTCGTCGCGGACGCCAGCCACGAGCTGCGCACGCCGCTCACCAGTT
The DNA here is from genome assembly GCA_021846325.1 of Actinomycetes bacterium. Taxonomy (GTDB): domain Bacteria; phylum Actinomycetota; class Acidimicrobiia; order Acidimicrobiales; family RAAP-2; genus RAAP-2. The sequence continues at coordinate 56,908 of JAJZBX010000005.1, forward strand.
TGCGCACGAACGCCCAGGTACTCTCGCGAGCCAGTGAGCTGCCGACCGAGGACCTCCACCAACTGACCAACGACATGGTCACCCAGGTCGACGAATTGGCGGCCCTCGTGACGGACCTCGCCGAGTTGTCGCGCGGCGATCGCAGCGAAGGCGCACTCGTCCAGCTACACCTCGACGAGTGCGTCGACGAATGCGTCGATACCGCGCGCACCTACGCACGGATCAAGGACGTGGCCATTGACGTCGAGGTCGAGCCGTCACTGGTTAGCGGCCGTCAGGACCGCCTCGTGCGTGCCATCAGCAACCTGCTCACCAACGCCATCAAGTTCACGCCCGCCGCCGGGCGCATCGTCGTGCGCTCGAGCCAAGGCGTCGTCACGGTCTCGGACACCGGCCCGGGCATCGCCGACGACGAGCGTGATCGCGTCTTTGATCGATTCTGGCGTTCGGCTGCGGCGCGGTCCCTACCGGGGTCGGGACTGGGACTCTCCATCGTGGCCCAGGTCGTCGACGAGTTTGGCGGCACGGTCCGCGTTGACCGCGATCCCGAACTCGGCGGCGCCCGCTTCACGATCGTGCTGCCAACGATCGACGCGGATGGAACCGAGTCGAACGATTGAGCGTCGAAGCGCCTGATCGAGTCGTGGTAGCCCCACCGCCGACGCCAGGGTGACTCGCTGAGCGAGACGCCACCCGCTGCTCGACGTCCGATCCGACGATTATTTCCCTTTTCTTACCAATCCTAGAGAAACGATTGATTCGCGACTGCCAGACTGTGGCGAGAATCCCTATGCACCGCCACCACGAACGCACCCCTCAACAACGCGATCGCGGATTTGCGCGCGTTCGCCGGACCACCCAATCGGTGCTCGTGGCCTCCGGACTCGCCACCGGGTCCCTGGTCGGCTACGCCGCGAGCACCGCGAAGCCGCTGGTCGCACCGGTGCACCCGCCCCAGTCGTCGAGCTCAACCGGCGACGCCGCAACGTCGGGGACCTCCAGCTCGTCACGGTCTCCCACGTTCGCGCCGCCGACGTCGGCTCCGGTCACCACGACCACTACCTGCTACACGACGCCGTCGGGTTCGACGGTCTGCTACTGACCCATGAGGTTCACAACCTGGGGCCTGAGCGGAACCCTGGCCACCGAGCACCCCGGCGCCATGGACTACGCCACCTCGCGCCTGTGGCACTGGATCAACGAGATCGACCGCGCCTGCAATCGCTTTCGCCCGTCAAGCGAACTCGCCCGACTCAATGAGCGAACCGGCGAGCCGATCGCGATCTCGCCCACGCTCGAGCGAGCGGTCAGGGCGGCGCTCGACGCGGCGGCGGCGACCGACGGCCTGTGCACGCCGACCGTGCTGGGGGCCCTGCTCGCCTGGGGCTACGACCGCGACTTCGACGAGATTCGCGTTCGCGACGTTTGGGCTCGACCGATCGCGACCCTAACGCCCCCCTACACCGACGTGGCGTTCGACGCCGACACCCACACGATCCGTCTCGCGCCAGGCTGTCGCCTCGACCTCGGAGCTAGCGCGAAGGCGCTGGTGGCGGACGTTGTCGCCGATGAGGTGGCCGAGCGCGGTGGCGTCGTCGTCGAAGTCGGCGGGGACGTCGCAGTTCGCGGAAGCGGTCCCGATGGACCCTGGGTCATCGGTACCAGCGCGTCGCTGCGCATTCGGGGAAACGAACCGCGCGTCGCCGTCGCGGGTGGCGGCGTCGCGACCTCGTCGCTCACCGCCCGCACGTGGCGCGTCGACGGCCGAGAGGTCAGTCACATCATCGACCCGCGAACCGGCGCACCGGCGCAGGGCCCTTACGCCACGGCGACGGTAGCCGCCGCGAGCTGCGTGACGGCGAACGCGTTCGCCACGGCGGCGCTGCTCTGGGGCGAGAACGCGTCGTACCACATTGCCCAGGCCGGATGGTCGGCCCGGCTGGTGCGACGTGACGGCACCGTGGACTACGTCGGCGGCTGGCCCGCGGAGACGCCAACGTGATCGCGTTGACCTCGCCCTACCTCTGGTACACGACGCGAGCCACCGGCTTGGTGTCGCTCATACTCTTCACCGTCGTGGTTTCCCTGGGAACGCTCGTCGCTAATCGCGTCGGCGGCGCCACGGTGGGGCGCTTCGAACTCGGTGAACTGCACCGCACCATATCGATCATCGCCATGGTCTTTCTCGGGGTGCACGTCGCAACGACGGTGCTCGACAGCTTCGTCTCGACGGGGGTGATCGCCGTCTTCGTTCCCCTGACGTCGTCGTACCGGCGCTGGGCCGTGGGCTTGGGTGCGGTCGCCGTCGACCTGATGATCGCCGTCTGGGTCACGAGCCTCGTGAAGTCGCGCGTCGCGAACCGTTCCTGGCGGCTCATCCACTGGTTCAGCTGGCTCGCCTACGCGATTGCTATCGTCCACGCCCTGCTCGCCGGTACCGACGCGCGACACGGCGTTGGCTTGGGCATCGTGCTGGTGAGTCTGGCGATCGTGGCCGGCGCGGCGGTGTGGCGCTTCAGCGCGCGCCCGACTCGCGCGGCGGGCCGCACCGCTCTCTCGCCGCTCGGCAGCGAGGTCGGCGAGCCACGTGGAGACCAGCGCCACCGCGCCCGCGAGAAGCGCTCGACTGGGAACGCCGGACGCCAGTTCGACCGGGGGCCCCGATGATTGGCGCCGACCAGTTGCCGCGCGTGTTGCACGGTGCGACGGGGCGACCGCTCACCCTGGCCCAACACGACGAAGTCTTTGGACCGCTGGGCCACGCCCCGTCGCTCGACGAACTCCGAGATTCGGGACTCACCGGCCACGGCGGCGCGGGATTTGCGACCTGGCGCAAGGCTCAGCTCATTGGCGACCAACGGGGCCACACGAAGTTCGTCGTGGTCAACGCCATGGAAGGTGAGCCCGCGGCGCACAAGGACCGAACCCTCATCGGCGCGAACCCCCATCTCGTCTTGGACGGCGCCGAATACCTCGCTGGCGTCGTGGGCGCCTCACGTATCGCGGTCTGCGTATCACGCGACAACCCGGGGACGATCAATCACCTCCAGCACGCCATCCACGAACGAGAACGACGCACCCGTCGCGCAACGTCCTTGGAACTGCACACGCCACCGTGGCGCTACGTTGCCGGCGAGGAGTCGGCGCTGGTGCACTGGCTCGACGACAACGAGTCCTTACCCCAGTACCGACCGCGGCGACCGCACGTGCTGCGAATCGGTCACGCCCCCGCGCTCGTGGACAATGCCGAGACCTGCGCGCACGTGGGCCTGATCGCTCGATTCGGGGCTTCGTGGTTTCGCTCGCTGGGCACCGAGACGAGTCCCGGCAGCGCCCTCGTCTCGATCAGTGGCGCGGTGTCTCGTCCGTGCGTGCTCGAGGTGGCGTTCGCCACGCCACTGCGAACGATCTTGGCCCGCGCGGGGGCCGATCGCGATCCCTGGGCCGTCCTGCTCGGTGGGTACGGCGGCGCGTGGCTCGACGCGCGCCACCTGGATACCCCTTACGACAACGACGCGCTGGCGCCGCTCGGTTCGAGCGTGGGCGCGGGCGTCATCATCGTGTTGCCGAAATCGGGCTGCGGCGTCGTCGAGACCCAGCGGATCACGCGATGGATGGCCAACGAGAGCGCGCGCCAGTGCGGTCCGTGCGCCTTCGGTCTGCCGGCGCTCGCCGACGATCTGGCCCGCCTGACCTCGAACGGGCGCGACGCGGCGGCGGCCCGCGCCCGACTCGTCGACCGGTGCAGCGCGATTGAGGGCCGTGGCGCGTGCCGCCACCCGGACGGGGTGGTCCGGTTGGTTCGCTCGGCGCTCGAGGTTTTCGCCGAGCACATCGAGGACCACGTGCGCGGTCGGTACTGCGCCGCCAGCCATTCGAGCCACCACGTCGCGGCGGTGCCGTCGTTGGAGCGCGAGGCGGAGTTGGTGTGGGAGTGAGGCGCACCGGCGGTTTCGTACTCGCGCTGAACCCGGTGTTGTGCGACGGATTCGGCCACTGCGCCGAATTGGCGCCGGACCTGGTGCACCTGGACGAGTGGGGATACCCCGTGCTCACCGGCGAACCCGTGCCGTTCTCAAACCTCGCCGCACGAGAGTCAACGCGCTACGCCGTGCGGGGCTGCCCTCGTCAGGCGCTGCGGATCGAACGGGTAAACCTCAGTCAGTGAGTGCGCCACCGAACCGATGTCGTGGGACCTAGTAGTGTTCTACGGGCCATGGGATCTCTGATTAAGAAGCGCCGCAAGCGCATGCGCAAGAAGAAGCACAAGAAGATGCTGAAGCGAACGCGCTTCCAGCGTCGCGCCGCGGGTAAGTGATCGAGGCGGCGCCTAGGGCGTCGTGGTGGTCGGAACAACGCGCAGTGACCCGACGGGACTGAGCACGTCCCCGCGTTGCTCACGCCAGCCCTCGGCGAACATCGTCGAACCCGATCCGGCCAGGTTGACGCTGCCGTAGCGCTCGCGGAGCCAGTCGAGCGCGACCCCGAGACGCGGCTCGACCAGCCTCGCCGGCGCCTCGAGGTGGTTCAACCCACTCGGGCGCCCGTGGTTAGCCTCGAGCTCGTCGTAAGCCTGGTAGCACGCGACGGTAGAAACGGCGAAGTTGGGTATGAAGAGGGTCACGAGGCGATGCTCGTAGGGCAGTGGCGTCACGCGCTCGCCCACCCCTTCGACCATGGCGCGTCCACCGACCTGGCAGAAGGGCACGTCCGCGCCGAGCGTCAGCGCGCGGGCCGCGTCAACGCCACCGGCCCAGCGTAGGATCGCCGCCGCGTCAGCGCTGCCGCCGCCCAGTCCACCGCCGACCGGTATTCCCTTCTCGATGACCACGCCGGCCCGGCGACCGACGAGTTCGAGGGCGCGCGCGACGATATTCGCGCGCCCTTCGGGAACCGGAACCCTAAAGGGGTTGAAGACGCGCACGTAGTCGTCGGCCTCGTCAACCACCAGTATGTCGTCGAGCTCGATGGTGGTCATTTCGCTTCGCAGTTCGTGGTACCCGTCGCCGCGCCGACCGGTGATCTCGAGGTACCACGTCAGCTTCGCCGACGCCCGCAGTGCGATCATCGCGCCGCCACCAACTGGGCAAACTCCTCCAGGCTCAGCTCCTCGGGCCGGCGCGTCGCGGCAACACCCGCGCGTTCGAAGACCCCGTCACTCGCCCAGTCGGCCAGCGAACGCCGCAGCATCTTGCGACGCTGGCCGAAGGCCGTGCGCACGACCTCGAAGAGATCGGCCTCAGCGACCACCGACGGGTCGATGCGGACCCGCTCGCGTCGGGTGATCGCGACGAGTGAGGACTCAACCTTGGGTCGCGGGACAAAGACGTTCGCGCCGACGCGACCCACGACGACCGCGTCAGCGAAGTACTGCACGCGAAGGGACACCGCGCCGTAGGCGTCGTCGCCGGCCGAGGCGGCGAGACGGTCGCCGACTTCGCGCTGGACCATGACGAGCAGACGCGACACCAGCGGCTGGGACTCCAGGATCCGCAGCACCAGCGACGTGGCCACGTTGTAGGGCAGGTTGGCCACCACCACGCACTCGCGACCCTCGGTCACCTCGGCCACGTCCATCGTCGAGGCGTCGAGGAGACGAACGGTGGCGCCGCGGGGTTCGACCAACTCGCGCAACGGCTCGATCAAGTGACGGTCCACCTCGACCGCCACGACCTGCGCACCAGTCTCGACCAGGGCGAGCGTCAACGAACCGAGACCGGCCCCGATCTCGAGGACGAGGTCGCCCTCTCCCACGGCGGCGAGCCTCGCGATGCGACGCACGGTGTTGGCGTCGGCCACGAAGTTTTGGCCGAGGGCCCGCGAGGGGGTGAGACCGTTTGCCTCGAGCAGGGCGTGGATGGTCTTGCGCGAGTGGGTCACCAGGAGACTTTGACTTCGATGACCCCGCGCCAGAGTGGGGCCAACTCAGCGAACTGGGTCTGGGCCAAATCGACGATCCGCCCCGGCGAGTAGTCCTGGTAGTCGGTGACCACGCACTGCACGATCCGCCCGGTCGCCAGGTCCTGCACCGTGATGCGCGTGCCCTTGGGCAGATACGACGTGGCGCACTGGCCCGGAATGTACGCGTACCACGTCGCCACGCCGATGCGATCGTGGGTCAGCGGGCGCAGCGTCGTCGGCGGCGCGGTGGCCGTTGGCGCAGCGACCGCGGTCGTCGTCGTGACCGTGGCGACGCGGGTGGTGTCGACCACGACGAGCGTCCCGCGGCGCACGAGGGTACCCGGGGCCGGGTTCTGCGCCGTGACCCGATCCCACGTGCCGTTAGCGCTGCCCACCCCCTGGGGGTACAGTCGCAGTCCGAGGCTCGATACGTCGGCCAGCACCCGGGCCCGATTGAGCCCGATCAGCGTCGGCACCCGCACGGTGCTCGACGGCGCCACCACGTGCGCGCCCGCGAGCACGACCGTGCCGTGCCACGCGACGCGCGCACCGGGTCGAGGATTCTGGGCGACGACGATCGTCCAGTTAAGGGGACCGTTCACCGTGAAGTAAAGACCGGCGCTCGCCATCGCGTTGAAGGCCGCCGTGCGAGACCGGTGCACCACGTCGGGCATGACCGTCATGCCCGACGGCGACGACAGGGCCACGTGGGCAGTCACGACCGCGACCGTGGTGCGGACCGGGACCCGCGAGCCCGGACGGGGTCGTTGGGCGACCACGATCGTCCAGTTGACGGGTCCCCGCGTCGAAAAGTAGAGGCCGGCCTGGGCCATGGCGGCAAAGGTCTCGGCCCGGGTGCGGTACAGCACGTCGGGCACGACGGTCTCGCCCGAGGCGGGCGAGACCGTGGCGACCGACGTGGCCAGCACGACCGTCGAACCCCACGGCACCAGCGTCCCGGGGGGTGGGTGCTCGGCGATGACCTCATTCCAGTCACGTGGGCCGTTGGTGCGAAAGTACAGTCCGGCCTGGGCCATGGCGGCGAAGGTCGTGGCGCGGTCGAAGTGGATGACGTTGGGCATGCGAACGGGCGCGTGCAACGACCCCGCCCCGGCGAGCGGCGGCGCCAGCAGGACCGGTAGCGGGCCCAGCAGGCCGACCACGGTCATCCACAGCACCAGGTGCCGACGCACCCGGCGTTTCGATGTCCTCAGTTGTTCACCCTCCGCCAGGACAGCGGGTCGTCGTCACGCCCACGCAAAAGGCTAGGCACGGCCCAGCGCAAAGGCAAGCGCGCCAACTGAGAAACACGTACTACCTGATTAATGGGCTTTAGTGAGCGTCGAGCCGAAAGAGGCGCGCGGTGTTGGCCGACGTCTGACGTCGGAACTCGTCGACCGGCTCGCCGCGCAGCCCGGCGACAAACTCGCCCACCACGGCAACCAGCGCCGGTTCGTTCGGCCGTCCCCGGTGGGGAACCGGAGCCAAAAAGGGACTGTCGGTCTCGACGTGGAGCCGCTCGAGGGGCACGAGGCGCACCGCTTCACGCACGAGCTGTGCATTTTTGAAGGTGACGACGCCGGCGATCGAGATATCGCAACCCAGCGACAAGCAGGCGGCGACGTCATCGGGGGTTCCCGTGAAGCAGTGGATCACCGTTCGCGCGGGCACACCCTCACTGCCCAAGACGTCGAAGAGGTCGTCAAAGGCGTCGCGCGCGTGTACGACCAGGGCGAGGTCGAGCTCGTGGGCCCACGCGATCTGGGCCGCGAACGCTCGTCGCTGATCCGTCCTCGCGGCGTGCTCGTAGAAATAGTCGAGACCGGTCTCGCCGATCCCCACCAGGCGAGGGTGCCCCGAACGGGCGAGCGCCTCGATCGGGGCGAGGTCCTGGCCAGCGTCGTGGGGGTGCAGCCCGACCACGCCGAACACGCGGACCGCCCCGTCGAGTTCAGTCAGCGCCAGCGCTTGGGCGGAGTTTGTCGCGTCGGTGCCAATCACGACCACCCGGTCCACGCCGGCGGCGTTGGCCCGTTCGAGCACCGCCTCGAGGGCGCCCGGCTGGTCTGGCGCCCCAAACTGATCTTGCAGATGGCAGTGGGCGTCCGTCCAGCCGCTCATCGGTCCCCAACGATCCGCGGAAACAGTGGCGTCGCCCGATCGACCCGAACACCGCCCGGGTAGAGTCCCCAGCGCAGGCTCTCGCTCGCCAGGGCGTCGGTCGGAGCACCCGTGAGCCCGAGCCGGCGCCAGAGTTCGCGCGCGACCCCGGGCATCGCCGGTGTCACCAGGATCGCCACGACGCGGATCGCCTCGAGGGCGTCACCGAGTACCCGCTCGACCTCGGCGCCTGGATCCAACTTCCACGGCGCGGTGCGCTCGAGAAAGGCGTTCGTCGCCCCGATGAGCGACCACGTCGCCTCCAGCGCGGCGTGCGGCGCGAAACGCTCCCACGCCGCACTCGCCTGCTCAATGGCCAGTTCCGCATCGCCGCGTAACGGCGAGTCGGGCGTCGGAGCGGGTCCGACGCCGTCGCACTTGGACGCCACGACCGTCGCCACCCGGGCGACGAGATTGCCGAGGTTGTTAGCCAGGTCGGTGTTATAGCGCTGGGTAATGCCCTCGTAGGAGAACTCCCCGTCGTTGCCCAGGGCCGTTTCGCGCAGCAGGTAGTACCGAAGCGCATCGACGCCGAACTCTTCGGTCAGCACCACCGGGGCAATATCGGTCAGGCGGACCGCGCCTTCGGCGGCCATGGTCTTGGACAGCTTCTGGCCCCCCACGAGCAACCACCCGTGCACCTGCACGTGCTGGGGCGGCTCGAGTCCCGCCGCCATGCACATGGCGGGCCACCAGACGCAGTGGAAGCGAATGATCTCCTTGCCGATCAGGTGGTGCGATGACGGCCACCAGTGCGCGACCTGATCGGACGCTCGTCCGTACCCGAGTGCGGTGAGGTAGTTGATCAGCGCGTCGTACCAGACGTAGAAGACGTGACGTTCGTCCCAGGGCACCGGCACGCCCCAGGTGATCGACGTGCGCGTGATCGAGATGTCGCGCAGTCCGCCCTTGATGAAAGAGTAGGCCTCGTTGCGTTTCGTCTCCGGCGTGACGAAGCCCGGGTGGCGGTCGTAGTACTCGATCAGGCGATCCTCGAAGGCCGACAGGCGAAAGAACCAGTTCTCCTCCTCCATCTCGGTCAGGGGACGTCCGTGAACGGGGCAGTTGCCATCGACGCTCGCCTCGATCGTGTAATAGTCTTCGCAGCTCACGCAGTAGAGACCCTGGTAGACGTCCTTGTAGATGAACCCGCGATCGTAAATTGCGCCGAGAAAGCGCTGCACGCTCTCGTAGTGGCGCGCCTCGGTCGTTCGGATGAAGTCGTCGTACCCCACGTCGAGCGCATCCCAGGCGTCGCGAAAGCGTTGCGATGTCTGGTCGGTCCACGCCTGGGACGTCACGCCGTGGGCCGCCGCCGCCTCGGCGACCTTTTGACCGTGCTCGTCGGTACCGGTGAGAAACAGCGTCTCGTCACCGCGCAGCCGGTGCCATCGAGCCAGGGCGTCGGCGTTGATCGTGGTGTAGGCGTGCCCGACGTGGGGTGCGTCGTTGACGTAGTAGATCGGGGTGGTGATGTAGAAGCGACCCATCGGACCAGCGTAACGAGTCAACTACCTCGCTCGGAACGGATCGCCAGCGCCGCGTCGTAGACCGCTCGACGCCCCACGCCCAAGCGGTCGGCGACGACGTTCACCGCGTCGCGCACGCTTGCTCCGGCCGATAGTTCTTCGACGAGCGACGCGCGCACGGCTTCGGCGTTCGCCGACGTCGCGACAGCACCCTCGAGCACGACGACCACCTCACCGCGAACTTCGCCGTCGGCCCAGTGCGACGCGACGTCGCGCAACGTGCCGCGCACGACTTCTTCGTGCACCTTGGTCAGCTCGCGTCCTACGGCCACGCGACGGTCGGCGAAGCGTGACGCCAACTCGACGAGCGTCGTCACCAGCCGCTGTGGTGACTCGTAGAACACGACCGTTCGCCCCTCGCGGGCCCACTCGTCGAAGCGGCGACGTCGCTCGCCCGCTCGACGCGGGACGAAACCCTCCATCACGAATCGTTCGATCTCGAATCCACTGACCGACAGTGCCGCCACCACGGCGCTCGGTCCGGGCGTCGTGGAAACGATGAGTCCCGCCTCGGCCACCGCCGCGACCACCCGACGCCCGGGATCGCTGATGCCGGGCGTGCCCGCGTCACTGACCAGCGCCACCAGTTCGCCCGCGGCGACCCGATCGACCACCTCGACGCTGAGGGTCGCCTCGTTGTGCTCACGCAAGGACCGCAGCCGCCCGCGGGCCTTGAGGTCACACGCGCTGAACAGGATCCGCGAGCGCCTCGTGTCCTCGCAGTACACGACGTCGGCGCGATCCAGGACCTCGCGAGCGCGTGGGCTGAGATCGCCGAGATTCCCGATCGGCGTGGCTACCACCACCAGTTGTCCGCCGCCGCCCGCCGGATCTCGCATCTCTCACCCCCGTACCGGCGCAGGTTGTGCGCTGTACTAAGATTGTCACCTATGTCCAAGCGAACCGTGAAGCGCAAGCTGCGCGCCAAGAAGAAGGCCAACCACGGCAAGAAGCCGAACTGCGGTCGGGGCTAGGGATTCGCTCGCCAGGTGAGACCCCGACGCGTCAGGGTCGAGGCGAGTACTGACGGCACGTCGCTCACCAGACCGTCGACGCCCAGATCGAGCAGTCGTTCCATCTCGGACTGCTCGTTGATCGTCCAGGCGTGAACGGCAATCCCCCATCGATGAGCGGCTTCGACGAAGGGTTCGTCAATCACGCGTACGTCGCCGTACGTGGCGGGAACCTGCAGGGCGACCGCGGGTGGCAGCGTCGGTCTCGTCTCGTGGCGCGTGTAGTAGAAAGCGGCCGTCTCTCGAGTCGCCGCTGACGTGGCTACGTCGGGAGCCGCCAAGCGAAACGCCGCGATCGCCTCGTCGATGAAGGACGCCACGATGACCCTTGAGGTTGCCTCGAGTCGTCGAAGCTCCTCGGCCAGCCGCGACTCGTAGGGCTCAACGTCGGGCGCGGTGCGTTTGATGTCGAGGTTGAGTAAGACCCCGGGGAACGTGGCGACGACCTCCTCGAGGGTCGCGATCGCGAAGCGTCGATCGCTCGGCGCACGACCGCGCCACGGATACTCCTCAGCCCCTCGTCCGGGCGATGCGGTCTCGCCCGGCACGAACCAGTACGCGTTGTCGAGCGCTCGCAGCTGGGCGAGGCTCATCTCGGCAATGGACCCGTGGCCGTTGCTCGTGCGGTCGACCGTGTGGTCGTGACAGACCACGAGCGCTCGGTCACTCGTTGCGTGCACGTCGAGCTCAACGGCGCTCGCACCCGCTCCCAACGCCTGTGCGATTGCGTAGAGCGTCGATGACGGCCCCTCAAACGAGCCCCCCTGATGGGCGAAGGCGATGACGCGCTGGTCGAGCCACTGGGTCACGGCGAATTGGCTCGAAGCGCCGCCGTCCCCACCTCGACGCGGTGCTCCATGTAGAAGGCCAGTCCCGGAACGAAGCCGGCGAGCAGCATCAGAACGAGCAGTCCGAAGTGCAGACGAGCCTTCAGCGTGAACTGGAAGCACATAACAAGGTAGATCGGGTAGAGCACGACGCCGTGGCCGATGCCCACGATCGTGACCACGATCTTGAGGTGGTCCCACAGGGCGAGGTCCACCGTGTGCAGAATCAAAAAGATCACCAGCAGGATCAAGGTGCTCCCGGTGACGAAGGACATCATGCGGTACCGCCGAAACGCCGCCTCCACTAATGTCCCCAGAGCTTCTTCTTGGATCGTTCGGCGAGCTCGGCGAGGTGATCGTTGTAGGCCGCGAGCGTCGGGTCTTCGTCGGCCTCACGCTCGCGTGCCGCGCGCGCCTCGCGACGCATGCGCTCTTCGTACTCGGCGCGCTCGCGTTCGTCGTCGTGGGTAACTCGATCAAGATTCAACAGTGCGTACCAACCCAACACACCAAGAACGCCGAAAACCGGCCACTCGATCGAATAGAGAAAACTGAGCGAGTTCCCCTGCACGGCGCGACCGACTTGCCACCACGCCGCGGAAGCCGACATCGCGAGCCAGGCGATAAGGGCCAAGTGCAACAAGAGGGCCCTAACGCTAAACCACTTCGACTTCACCGCGCCATCCTAACCAACCGTCACAACCAAGTGCACTGCGTTGCCTCGCACGGCACGCCTCACGACGAACTTCCACCCGATGGGCACCGACCGCCAATAAGCGAACACGCACGACGATCCAATACTGAGGCAACGATCAACGTGTTTGATCACGACGGTGGCGACCAATGGATCGGCGGGGCGCGAGAAACACTCGACGCTTGCTGGTAGATCCCGAACCGACGTCGAAAACGACGCCAACAATCCAACGGCGGTGAGCCGTCGGCCGGACCTCGTGCCACCTGAAGTTCGAGGTCGCCACGGGCGAACTGGAGACGCTCACGTCAACGGCGAGAGAACCGAGCCGCGACGACCACGTTTCAAGGACAACCACGAGGCTTCATAGACCAATCTAGCGAGCGCACCGGCAACGTCTTTTCGAAGCCATCGTTGGGCGTTCGGTGTCGTTGGCGAAGGTTGGCCCACCCAATTCAGTCCACCTCGTCGCCGTATAGGGAAGGTGCCTCGTGGCGGAGCCCCCGCGAACACCACCATAGGATGTCGTGGTGCCGTCCTCCGTTGCGCCCTTTTCCTGGCACGACGTCGGGCGATTCCAGCTCGATCCCTTTGGTATCGCGCTGCTGGTGGCAGCCGGGGTGCTCTACGCGTGGGGCGTCTCACGCACCACGGGCTGGCCGCGGTGGCGCAATCTGTACTTCGCGTTGGGATTGGTCGTGACCTTCCTAGCCACTGAGTCGGTGATCGGCGTCTACGACCGAACCTATTTCAGCGATCACATGATCCAGCACCTCCTGCTCATCATGGTGGCCGCCCCACTGTTCGCGTTGGCCACCCCGTTGGATTTGGCCTACGCCGCCGGAACGACCTGGCTGCGACGAGTGCTCGACGGTCGGATCGTCACCTTTCTCACCCAACCTCTTTTGGCTTTCGCGATCTACTTCGTGTTCATCCCGATTGCCCACCTGACCAACCTCTACAACGAGATGCTCCTGCACGACTGGATTCACGACGCCGAGCACCTCGCGTTTCTCGTCGTGGGGTACCTCTTCTTTCGAGTCGCCTTCGGCCTCGAGCGGGGCCGTACCATCCATCCCGGGCTACGCCTCGTCTACGTGATGGCCGCCGTGCCCGTAGACACCTTCACCGGGCTGGCGCTCGCGATGTCGTCGCACAATCCCTTCTCGGCTTACCAGCGCTTGGCGCCCGTCGGTTCCACGTCATCGTCGATCCTCGACAACGTCCATCTCGGAGGTGCTTACATGTGGATCGGGGGTGACGCGCTCATGCTCGCCGCCTGCATACCCATCGCCGTCGCCTGGGTTCGATGGGAGACCCTTCGCACAGCCGAACTCGACGCCCAACTCGATGCCGAAGGTCGCTGAGCCGAGCAGTGCCCACTGGAACCTCCGCCGGGGCAACCGACCCGCGGCGCCTCGAAACTTCCGATAACCCTAATTGGCCCACGCTCAAGCACGAACTGGGCGCCCGCGTCGGCGCTGCACGAAGCAGGACTTCAGCTCGCGCGACGCACGGCACTACTGCGGCGAGCGCTGCTCGTAGATCCTGATCGCCATCGCGAGACTGAGTGGACCTCGTTGCACCCAACCCGCATTGCGCATCGCGCTCGGATGTCGATCCGGCCAGCTGGCACTGGTTGCGCCGACGAAACCAAGGAGGGCGGGCAGGTCGACACCGGACACTGATCCCTCCTCGACTGCTCGCAACCACGCTTCGTCGACCCCCATCCTTTGAGCCACCACCTCTCGAGCGAGCCCACTGGCCATTCTGCGTTGGCGAAGGTCCTTGCCCAATCCTTGCCCACCGGTCGACGTGGTCTGGTCGTCGACGTGGCGTGGTTGCGTCGCACCGATAGAGCGTTCTTCGTCGACGGCCTCAACAAACCGACGCGCTACGGGATTGCCCGCCCCGTCGACGGGGACTGGCCCATCGCCCGCCCACAGGTATTCACTGTCGTCGAGTCTGACGAGGATGAAGTCGTTCCCGCGCTCCTGCCACCAGGCGATCGCGTCGAACACCGACGCAAAGGACGGGCTCAACCGGTAGCCCCCACCGGGCGCGTCGCCTTCACCGATCCCCGACCACCACGAGCGTTCGTTCGCTTCTCGACAAATAAAGACACGCTCACCCATCGAGACTCCGCTCTATCCGCCCGTCAAAACCGCTACCGACTACCACGCTACGTGCCAACTCGTTGGGCGACCGTACGCCATTGACATCGTGTGACAACGAGCCTTCGCTCACTGATGCCCCGAACAACGCCGCCGAGCCGGCGCCGAGCAGCCACGCACCCCCATGTAATTGAGTGGGATCCGAGGTGGTCACGACGTCACCACGTCACGGGCGCCGTGCGCCGAACAGCGCCCGCGCTGGGAGAACGGCTATCGACCGCCACCGTACCGATTCGTTGGTCGCCGACGTTCGCTGAACCAACGATGAGGGGTCGCGTCGTTGACGCGGTGGCACGAAGCCTGGTCCTTGAGCGGATGCACCCGGTCGCGTCACCCGCGAGAGCGAGACGGCGACCGGCGGAACGCCAACGGGCGATGCTGCGGCAGCCGACGTAGGACCGACACGATTTCGCCTACCACCAGAAGTCCGAGCGTCACGTACGCGCCCATCGCGCCAGCGAACGTGGCGACCACCAGCGTCACCAGTACGAGCGCCATAAGCACGAGCCAGAACTTGATCAACCCAACGATGAAGCGCATCTCGCGACCTCCGAATCCACGTTATCGCCACCTCGCAGCGCCCTATGGCTGGGAGCACATCGGTTGCTCCTGATCACGTGGTCCGGGCAACGCCGGTAGCAGATGGTGGCGACACCGCGAACTGCTCGGGCTCGACACTGGCCGACTTGACCCGCAACTCGCGTCTTGGGCTTGCAACGCCCCCGCGCCACAGGACGAACTGAACGCCACACTCGTACCTAAGTCCGTACACGAATATTCTACATAGTAACTGGAATTAGTAGTGATATCTCTCTAGAGTACGCGTGAGAGGCGTCTCTCGTCTCTAAGGGGGGTTACTTATGAAAGGGTTCATGTCACGCGGTGCACTCATTCGATGGACGGCGATAGCCACGGTGTTGGTGTTGTCGACGGTCGTGCCCGGCACCTCGAACGCGGCGCAACTGGCACCGAGAGCGACCGCTTCCGCGGGCACGTGCGCGGGGACGGCGGCGGCGGCGCAGGGCACGAGTGGCGCCGTGGCCATGGTCGTCAAGGGCCAGGGGACGTCGAGCAGCGGTGCCACAACTGGTCCAACGTGCGTCACCAAACTGTCTGGCCACTGGGCGGCCAATTCACAGGTCTTCTCCACGGCCGGTACGGGTACTGCGGTGGTGAAGAACGGCACCTGGGGCGCCTCGCTGACCACCGACCAACTCACTGGGCATCTCTCGGGCACCGTGGCGACCGCCGGTGGCGGAACGAGCGGTGGCACGACCGGCGCCGGCAGTGCGTACTGGAGTTTCAGTATTGACTGCTGGTGGACGTATTCGCCGATGACGCTGCACTGCACGATTAAGATTTCCAACGACTAACCCGCGTTCAAACGCTTAGCTTGATCGTCGGTTCAACGTGGCGGCGGTTCGCGGGCCGAGCCGCCGCCACGTCGTTCGCGGGCCTTGCGAGCGGTCGATTGTTCGCATCCGCATCGTAAACGGCGACGCCCGTGCGGTCGTGTCGCGTTAGCCTGCGGCGACGATCGTGCTGACGCCACCCAACGGTCTGGCGTGGGCTACAGCAGACCGACACCGATCGCCAGCGACTCGAGATCGCTCTCCGGACGCGCGCCGAGGTGTCTGATGATCTCCCCCGCACACAGGGAACCGAGCTCGGCGGCCTCCACCGGATCGGCACCGAGGGCTAGACCGTAGAGGAAGCCCGAGGCGAAGAGGTCCCCGGCGCCGTTCTGGTCGACCACCTCGTCGACCTCGCTCGCCGGTACCGATACCACGCCGCTCGAGGTCAGCACGTCGGCCCCCAGTGGACCGCGCGTCACGACCGCCAGCAATCCCAGCTCGTCGAGCGCTCGAAAGGCGAGCTCCAGGCGCGGCAACTCAAAGAGTGCGAGAATCTCGGACTCGTTGGCGAGCAGCACGTCGACGTCGCTCGTCACGAGATCGAGGAAGTCGCGCCGGTGTCGTTGCACACAAAACATGTCCGACAACGACAGCGCCACCATCGAGTCGTGCTGGTGCGCGAAATTGACCACCTTTCTTATGGCGGACTTCGCCGGCGCAAGGTCGTACAGGTACCCTTCGACGTAGGTGATCTCGGAACGTTCGATGAGCCGCTCACTGATGTCGTCGACGCGCAACTGATTGGACGCACCCAGGTACGTCGCCATGGTTCGCTGCGCGTCGGGCGTGATGAAGACGTGACATCGTCCCGTCGCCCCCTCGTCGGCCGCGGCGGTCGCGAGGTCGAGCTCGACCCCCATCGTGCGCAAATCGTGGGCAAAGCGTTCGCCGAACTCGTCGTCCGCCACTTTGCCGATGTAGCCGCACGTCCCCCCGAGGGCCGCGATCCCGGCAATCGAATTGGCCACCGAACCGCCCGACATCTCGATAGTTGGCCCCATGGCCTGGTAGAACGTGTCGAGCTGGTCCTCATCGATCAGCGTCATCGAGGCCTTCACCAGGCCGAGTGTGCGGTACGCATCGGTGGTGTCTCGAGCGATGATGTCCAACAGGGCATTGCCGATACCGGTCACCGCCAGTCTCGTTGGACCGGGCTTCACGCGCAGCGAGACGGGCGTCGGCGGAGTTGTCACTCAGCGAGCGTAGAGGATTTCGTCGTAAGATTTCCAACTATGAAGCCCTCCAATCCCTATCGTTTGTCGCGCACCGTCGTACCCAGCCGCTACCGCCTCTATCTCACCCCGGACCTCGAGGCCGCCACCTTCACAGGCCGCGTGGAGATCGACGTCGACGTCACTGAACCGGTGAACGCGATCACGATGCACGCGGCGGACCTCGAACTCGGTGCGGCGACGGTCACCAGTCACGGTACCGGCCATCGCTCGGGTGATCCCGTGACCGATTCGACGTACGAAACCGTGACCTTTCCCCTACTCGAAACGATCCCGGTCGGTCCGGCGACCATCGAAATTGCCTACGCCGGCGTGCTCAGCGATCAGTTGGCGGGTTTCTACCGCTCGAGGTACACCGACGACGAGGGGGTCGCGCACACGATCGCGGTGACCCAGTTCGAGCACTCCGACGCCCGACGAGCGTTCCCGTGCTGGGACGAGCCGTCGTTCAAGGCGACGTTCGAGGTCAACCTCACGGTGCCGACCCACCTGTTGGCGATTTCGAACTCGCCCGAGGTGGCCAACACCGACCTCGGCAACGGCCAGCGCGCGATCAGCTTTGCCCCCACGATGGTGATGTCAACCTATCTCGTGGCCATCGTCATCGGCCCCTTCGGGGCCACCGAACCTATCGACGTGAACGGCACGCCCCTGCGCGTCGTGTATCCCCTCGGCCGAGGTCACCTCACCGACACCGCGCTGGAGGCCGGTGACTTCGCCCTGCGATTCTTCGAGGACTACTTCGCCATCCCCTACCCGGGTCAGAAGCTCGACATGGTAGCGATCCCCGACTTCGCCCAGGGGGCGATGGAGAACCTCGGGTGCATCACCTACCGAGAAACCGCCTTACTCGTGGACCCCGCTACCGCGGCCCACGCCGAGGTCTATCGCGTCGCCGAAGTCGTTCACCACGAGATTGCCCACATGTGGTTCGGCGATCTCGTCACCATGGAGTGGTGGGAGGGAATCTGGCTGAACGAAGCCTTCGCCACCTTCATGCAGTTGACGTGCTCGAATACCTTTCGGCCGCAGTGGCGAATCTGGGCCGAAGAGTCGGTGCTGCGCGATTTGGCCCAACAGGTCGACGGTCTGGCCACCACGCGACCGATCGAGTACGACGTCGTGTCCCCGGACGACACGCAGGGCATGTTTGACGTGCTCACTTACCACAAGGGCGCGGCGGTCTTGCGCATGCTCGAGCAGTATCTAGGCGACACGGTCTTTCGCGACGGCATCCGTCACTACCTGGGCCAACACGCGTACGCCAACGCCGAGACGCGTGACCTCTGGGACGCACTCGAGACGGTGTCGAACGAGCCGGTTCGCACCATGATGGACACCTGGATCCTGCAGGGCGGTCACCCTCTCGTCAGTTTCGAAAACGGCGAATTGCGCCAGCGACCGTTCGTCGCTGGCGATCCCGAGCATCCCGGCGCCATTGGCGACCGCTGGCTCGTACCGGTATTCACCCGGTCCTTAGGCGGCGGTGAACCGTCACGACACCTACTGGGCGACGCACCGTGCACGGTGAGCGACCGGTCGCCGGTCGTGGTGAACGCGGGCGGTTCGGGATTCTTTCGCACCTGGTACGGCACGGGCGAACTCGCTGCGCTAACGCCGCATATTGGCGAGCTCGACGAACTAGAGCGCTCGAACCTGCTCGCCGACGGCTGGGCCGCGCTCTTTGCCCAACGCGCGACCTGGCGAGACTTCTACTCGATCGCGAGCGGGCTCGGCGACCTCGACGAGCCCACCCCGTGGCAGATCGTCGCGACGGCTGCGTCGATGATGCATCGGGCCCTCGACGAGGACGCCCGTAAGGTGCTCGCCGTCGACATTCAGAAGTTGGCGAGTCCCCAATTCGCCCGACTCGGCTGGGACCAACGGACCACCGACGGGACACTGAGCGCCCAGCTGCGCGCCCACGTGATCGGTCTGCTCGCGACCGTCGGCGCGGACCAAGAGGTTCGCGCCGAGGCGCTGCGGCGCTTTGACGCCGACGCCCTCGATGGCGACCTCGCACTGGTGATCCTGCGTATCGTGGCGAGTCACGATCGCCCGAGTGACTACCCGACCTTCCTCGAGCGTTACCGCACCGCACCCACGCCACAAGAGTCGTTGCGCTACCTCTACGCCATGGGTGCCTTCAACGACCTCGACGTCGCACTCGACGTCGCCGCGCGTTGCCTGGGCGAGTTCCGCACCCAGGACGCTCCGGTCATCCTGCCCGTGCTGATGAGAAACGAGATCACGGGCCCCGCGGTCTGGCGGTTCCTCAGTGAGCACTGGGACGAGGCCGTCACTCGGTTCTCACCCTCCCTGCACGCTCGGCTCGCCGCCGGCATTCCGACGTTCATCAATGATCCGGCCCTGGCCGACGAGGTGGACGCCTTTCACCGAGCGCACCCGGTGGTTGGTGGCTACCCGGCGTCGGTCGAGCAGTATCTCGAGATGATGCGCGTGGGCCAGCGCTTCGCCACCGCCGTGCGTTCGCAGTTCTGAGCCCATGTCGCCGGGCGCCTTCGCGGGCATCATGGCGCTCATGTTCCTGTTGGAGCTGCCCGACAAGACGATGATCGCGACCGTCGTGATGTCGACGCGGGCGCGACCGTCGTCGATCGTCCTGGGGGCCTCCAGCGCTTTCGTCGTGCAGATGGGGATCGCGGTGGCCGCGGGCAGTCTTCTGACGTTGCTGCCCGTGCGACCCAAGGACGTGGTCGTCGCCGTGCTTTTTCTCGGCGGCGCCGCCTACCTGCTGCTCGTTCCCGAGCGCGTCGAGGAGCGCGAGGGTGAGGTGGAGGCCGCGCGCGAGCGATCGGGGACGCGCTGGCGCGAAGTCTCGACCGCCTTCACGGTGATCTTTCTCGGCGAATTCGGTGACCTCACGCAGATCCAGGCGGCCAACCTCAGTGCCAAGACCCACCAGCCGCTCGAGGTCTTTCTCGCCTCTTCCATCGCGCTCGTCGCCGTCTCCTTTCTCGGTGCCTACGGGGGACGCGCGCTGCAGCGCGTGGTCCCGTTGCGCTTTATCCGTCTGGGTGGCGGCGTCGTCTTCGCGGGACTCGGCCTCTACACACTCGTCCAGGCGGTGCGGGGTTGAACGTCGACGAACTGATGGCCCTGGCGCGAACCGTTTCGGGCTTCATGCCCGACGATGAGGGCGCGGCCCTGACGCGCCACGGTCTTGACGTCGGTGCGCGACGTCCGGGCGGGACCTGGCTCGAGGTCGGCGCCTGGTGCGGTAAGTCGGCGGTGTACCTGGGCGCCGCCGCGGCGGCGACCTCGAGCGTGCTGTACTCGCTCGACCACCACCGCGGCAGTGAGGAGAACCAGGCCGGCTGGGAGTACTTTGACCCGACCCTCGTCGATCCCCACGACGGCCGACTCAACACGCTGCCGTGGTGGCAGCGCACGATCGCGGCAGCCGACCTCGAATCGACGGTGATCGGCGTCGTCGGTCCGTCGACGGTCGTCGCCGCCCACTTCAACCAGTCCCTCGACCTGCTCTTCATCGACGGCGGGCACGCCCGCGACGTCGCCTGGGCCGACTATCGATCCTGGGCGCCGAAGGTGGTGACCGGCGGCAGTCTCTTGATTCACGACGTCTTCGACGACCCGGCCGACGGCGGTCGACCGCCCTACGAGATCTACCAAGCGGCCCGAGCCAACGGCTTCGACGACGTCGACGCCGTTGGCTCGCTGCGCGTGCTTCGACGAGTGCCGACCCCGGGGCGCTAGGTTCGTTACGCACCCAAGCGGCCGCGTCGGCGAGGTCAGCGGCCAACGGCCTCCACGCGGCAGCCCGGTTCGGGCAGGTCCGCCACCGGCGCGAGAAATCCGTGGCGGAACAGCCCCGCCGCCCCCGAGGAGGACGTGAGCGCGTCGGCGGCCAGCAGCACCGCCGCCGCGGTATAACTCGTCGCCTCGCGATCGGGAAAGGTCACCGGCCCCGGGTAGGCCAGTCCCGTCCAGTAGGCCCCGTCGTCGCGACGATGACGGTTGGTGAGATCGAAGAGGTCGAGGGCTTCACTCGTCAGTCCGATGGCGTCAAGGGCGAGCACGCACTCGGCGGTCTCGGCCGCGGTGACCCAGTCGTTGGTCGATACGCACCGCACGCCGTACCCCGCCATGACGTGGCGCTCCCATCCGTCGCGCAGGCGTCGCCGTGCCGCCTCGTCGGTGAGCGCCCCACTCAACACGGGGTAGTACCAGTCCATGGCGAACTCGTTCTTGGGTGCGAAGGCGCCGGGGTGGTGGGCCACGGCGTGACCGAGGTGCCCGGCCGCGACCACCCACGACGGACGATGCACGTCGAGTCGCTCGGCCAGCGCCACCGCGCAGCGCACGCTGTGGTAGATCGACGACGAGCCAGTCAACAGCGCGTACGACTCGGGGCGCCCGGCCCCGTCGAGCGACCAGCGCACGGTGCCGTCGTCGAGTTGCCACGCGAGTACGAAGTTGATCGCCCGGTCGACCACCGAGAACTGGTCAGCCACGAAGTCGACGTCGTCGGTCGCCAGCAGGTAGTGATAGAGGCCCGCGGCCACGTAGGCGCACACGTTGGTATCGAGGCGCGCGTCGATGACGGCGTCGTCGCGGTAGTAGTTGAACCAACTCCCGTCGCCCAGCTGATGCTCGGCGAGCCACCGGTAGGCCGCGCGCGCACCCTCGCGATACCCCGTGATGGTCAGGGCCATCGCCACCTCGACGTGGTTCCAGGGATCGCAGTGGCCACCGCGATACCACGCCAGCTGGCCACTGGGCCGCTGCAGGTCGGCGAGCGACGCGGCCGTGCGGGCCACCTGCTCCGCGCCGAGCACGTCGGGCACGCCACCGAGATCACGCGCGAGCAGGCTCACGGGGCCGGCTTGGCCAAATAGAAGACGACCGACTTGCCCATGACCGGCGCGAGGAGCCGCTCGGCCCAGCGGGTGAGCGCCGGCCGCTTCACGATGTCCCACACCAAAAAGCGGTGGTAGGCCCTCACGTACCGATTCTCGTCGTTGGTCGTCCCGACGAGACACTTCAGCCACCAGTACGGACTGTGCAGGGCGTGCGCGTAGCCGCGCCCGGTCGCAGCGAGACCAACCGAGCTCAGACGCGACTCGATCACCGAGCGGCGATAGATCCGTACGTGACCACCCGGCACGAGGTGGTACTCGTCGGACAGTGCCCAGTTGACCAGTTCGGGAAAGAAGCGCGGCACGGTGACCGCCATCGTGCCGCCCGGGCGCAGCACGCGCGTCAGCTCGGTCATCGCCGCGAGGTCATCGGGAATGTGTTCGAGCACCTCGGAGCAGATGACGCGATCAAACGTGGCGTCGGCGAACGGCAGGTGCAGCGCGTCACCCTGCACGACCCCTACGTGCACCTCGCTGGCCGAGAGCTCACCGGCTTCGACCATGGCGACGAATGTGGCGACGACGCCCTCGACCTCGTCGTGACCGGCGTCCAGGGCCACCACGTCGGCGCCGCGACGGGCCGCTTCGAAAGCGTGGCGGCCGAAGCCGCAGCCGAGATCGAGCAGTCGATCGCCCGGGCGAAGGCCCAACCGGTCATAGTTGGCGGTCAGCATCAGTCGAACGGCATCGAGTCGGGCAGCGGCCGGTGCTCGAGAATGGCGTCGTAGCAGGCCGCGGTGCCGCGCGCGGTCACCTGCCAGGTGAAGCGCTCGATGACCCGCTGGCGTCCCCGGGCACCCAGCCGGGCCCGTAGCTCGGGGTCGTCCAGCAGTTGGCGGATGGCCTCGAGCAGCGCCTCGGGATCGTTGGGCTTGACGAGCAGGCCCGTCTCCCCGCTAACGCCCACGACTTCGGGCAGCGCGCCACCCGTCGTGGCGACCACGGCCACCCCGCAGCTCATCGCCTCGATCGCCGGCAGCGAGAAGCCCTCGTAGAGACTCGGCACAATCGCGACCTGCGCCTCGCCGTAAAGCCGGGCCAGCTCCTCGTCGCTCACGCCGGTGACGGTGGTAACGCAGTCAGCCAGCCCCAGGCGATCGATCGATCGCGCGACCGGTCCCCCCGGTCGCGGCCGTCCGATCACGACGAGCTCGATGTCGCGCTCGACGCGCAGCTTGGCGACCGCCTCGAGCAACGGCACCAGACCCTTCATGGGGACATCACTGCTCGAGGTGACCATGAGCCGCCCCGCACGAGCGACCGCGCCGTCGTAGGGTCGAAAGACCGTATGATCCACGCCCACGGGCACGACGGTGAGCCGATCGAGCGGCACGTGCATCTGGGCGTTGATGTCGAGCTTGGAGTTGTGCGAGACGGTGAGCACGGCCGGCAGTCGCCGCGCGACGCGCACCTGCATGCGCAAAAAGCCGAACCAGCGTCGCGTCGTGAGTCGCTGGGCGAAGGACTCGGCGTGGTCGAGGGCGATCGACCGGTCGACGGTGATCGGGTGATGCAGCGTCTCCAGGATCGGCCATCCGTCGCGGTGCAGGCCGAGAATGCCACTGCCCAAGCACTGGTCGTCGTGCACCAGGTCGAAATCGCCGCGTCGGTGGTTGATGATCCGCCGGATTCGGCGCGAGAAGGCGAGCGGCTCGCCGAAGCCGGCGCTCAGCATGACGGCGAACTCGGTGACGTCGGCCCAGGACGTGAACTCCCATCGGGCGGGAATGCGAAAGGGATCGGGATCCCGATAGAGGTCGAGACCGCGCACCGGCGTGAAGCCCACGCCCTCGTCCAACTCGGGCCACGGTGGCCCAGCGAAGACCTCAACGCTATGGCCGAGCGCCACGAGCTCTCGGGTCAGGTGGCGGGTGTAGACGCCCTGGCCGCCGCAGCGTGGGTTACCCCGATAGACGAGAAAGGCGATGCGGTGCTTGCCGGGCTCGGCCGGTCGCGGTGGCGTCGCGGGCGGCAGGGTGATCGAACGAGATCGGGCGTGCGAGGCCCTCGTCTCGGCAATGGTCTGACGCAACGATCGAGGCACGGGCCCACCTTCGCTCTATCGAAGGCTTCATTCTCCCCGAAGACGGCGACCAGCACAAATGGGCACCGATGACCCGTGGTGGACGTGACTACGCTTCGGGTATGGATCTGAGCTACCCCGCCGACGTTGAATCGTTTCGCGCCACCATTCGCGACTGGCTCGTGGCCGCCCTGCCGTCGGGTTGGTTCGAGCCGGGATTCACCCAGACCGACGACGAACGCGCCGCCTTTAACGAGACGTGGACCGAGAAGCTCTTCGAGGGCGGCTGGATCTGCGCTGGCTGGCCGACGGAGTACGGCGGCAAGGGACTGACGCTGCTCGAGCAGGTGGTCTTGAACGAAGAGTTCGCCAGGGCCGGGGCGCCGATGCGCGCCGACTTCTTTGGCGACACGCTCGTGGGGCCGACGATCCTCCAGTGGGGCACCGATGAACAAAAGCGCGAGTTCATCCCGCGCATCCTGCGCGGTTCGATCGTGTGGTGCCAGGGCTTCTCCGAGCCCAACTCGGGATCCGACCTCGCGAGCTTGCAGACCAACGCCGTGCTCGACGGCGACGAGTGGGTAATCAACGGACAAAAGGTCTGGACGACGCAGGCCCAGCACGCCGACTACGCCTTCCTGCTCGCGCGGACCGATCCCGGTGCACCCCAGCACGCCGGGATCAGCTACCTGCTCGTGCCCATGCACCAGCCGGGCGTCGACGTTCGCCCGATCACCCAGATCGACGGCACGGCCGAATTCAACGAGGTCTTCTTCAGCGATGTACGTTGCCCGAGGGACAACGTTATCGGCGGCGTGAACAACGGCTGGAAGGTCGCCATGACGACGCTCGGCTTCGAGCGCGGCTCGTCGTCGACGACCGGCTACCGACGATTCATGAAGGAGTGGGAGGTCATCGTCGACGAGGCTCGTCGGCGCGGTCGCACCCCCCATCGACTCACCCGAGACCGTCTGGTTCGCTCGTGGTCCAAGATCAAGATCATGGAGATCAACGGATACCGCA
Organism: Actinomycetes bacterium; assembly: GCA_021846325.1. Taxonomy (GTDB): domain Bacteria; phylum Actinomycetota; class Acidimicrobiia; order Acidimicrobiales; family RAAP-2; genus RAAP-2. Next base: position 81,797 of record JAJZBX010000005.1, read on the forward strand.
CGCTCTCGGACGAGCTGCACGGCACCCACAGCGCCGCACTGCTCGGGTCGTGCAACAAGATGTTCTGGTCCGAAGCGCACCGAGACACCATGGAACTCGCGGTGGACGTGCTCGGGATGGCGGGTCAAGTGCTCACCGGCAATCAGGCCACCACCACCGCGAGCGGACCACGCCGTGGTCGAGCCGACTACCCGGTGTCGGATCTCCAAGCGTCATTCTTCTTCTCGCGCTCCGAGACCATCTGGGGTGGCACCGCCGAGATTCAGCGCAACATCATTGGTGAACGAGCCCTCGGACTGCCCAAGGAGCCCCGGCCCTAACCGATCGCCTCGACGGCGCGACGGCTCGCGACGCTCGCTCGCACCGTGGCCAACAGACCGACCGCCGTGGCGAGGGTCAGCGCCGCGCCGACGAACAGTCCCATTCGTGGGTCGCTACGGGCAATGATGAAGCCAATCAACGGTGCCCCAATCGGCGTCGTGCCGAAGAACGCGACCCCGTACAGACTCATCACCCGACCCCGCATTGCCTGCGCCGAGTTCAACTGGAGCGTCGAGTTGGCCGTGGACATGAAGGCGATGGAGAAGGCGCCCGTGGGCACGAGCGCGAGCTCGGCCAGCGTCAAGGTCGGGGCGAACGCGGTCAGGGTCATGAAGAGCCCGAACCCGCAGGCGAGGCCGGCGAGCAGTTGCGGCGTCGGATTTGAGCGATGCGCGATGACCAGGCCCCCGATCACGGCACCGAGACCCATCGCGCCGAGCAGGATCCCGTAGTCGGCGGCGTTGTGCGCGTGGAAGGTCACGTGGGCGAAGATCGGCAGCGTCACCGTGAAGTTGAAGGCGAAGGTGCCGACTATCGCGACCGCCACGATGACGTTGCGCAACAGTGGCGTCTCGGCCACGTAGCGCAGACCCAGTCGCAGCTGTCCGCGCTCGCGTTCCACGGTCGCCAGGGGACGGAACTCGCTGCGATCCATCATCGCCAGGGCCACGATCACCGCCAGGTACGTCGCGGCGTTGGCGTAGAAACAGGCCGCCGTGCCCGCCAGCGCGATCGACGCCGCCGCGATCGACGGTCCGATGAGCCGGCCCGCGTTCATGAGAACGCTGTTCAGGCTCACCGCGTTGGCGATGAGGTCGCGCCCCACCATCTCTTGGACGAAGGCCTGGCGCGCCGGCACGTCAAAGAGGTTGACGACGCCGAGCAGCGCGGCCATGACGTAGATCGCGCCGACTGTCACGTGGTTGGTGCTGACGAGCAGTCCGAGCGCGGTCGCCAGGACGCCGGCACCGATTTGAGTGCCGTAGAGTATCCGCCGCTTCTCGAGTCGATCGGCGACCAGGCCGCCGTAGGAGCCGAACACCAGTATTGGCGCGTACTGCAGCGCGACGGCGATCCCGAGATCCACCGACGAGCCGGTGAGCTGTAGCAAGAGCCACCCCTGGGCGACCGACTGCATCCACGTGCCCGAGACCGAGATCAGCTGACCAATGAAGTAGAGACGGAAGTTGCGCACGCGCAGCGCCGCGAAGGTCCGACTCGAGATCGCCGTGACGGCGCTCACGACTCCTCCAGCAGCCGCTCTAACAGCGCCACGAGATCGTCGACGCGCCAGCGTTCGGACTCGGGCAGCGCCCGCAGCGACTGATCGAGAAACTCGTTCTTGCGCTGACGAATGGCCGCGAGCTCGCGCCGACCCTTGGCGGTCAACTCGACGCGCGTACAGCGCCGGTCGTCGGCATCGGCGACGCGCGAGAGCAGTCCCGTGCGCTCCATTTCACGTACCAGGTGCGTCACGGTCGGCGGTTGGACCTGTTCGGCGACGGCGAGCTCACCGAGCGAGGGGTGGTGCAGGCCCTGCACCGTCGCGAGCAGGGACGCCTGGGCCGGTGAGACGCCACCGAGCGCCGACTGGCGTAGTCGCCGATTCAGTCGGGTAATCGCGTACCGAAGTCGCGCCGCGGTGTCGTTGGTCGTCGTATCCATTAGTTCATGTAACTAAATAAATACTACCCGCCCGACGCGGCGTTGTGACCGTGACCACCGTTACTGCAGCGCGCCGTGCTCGGTCTCGTATTCCTTCAACGTGGCGATGTGTTCGGCAATGTCGCTCTCGGCGTTCGCGGGCGCCCGATCGACTTGGGTGAGGTAGATGACGAGTCCGAGTTCACGCAGCACGCCGTCGGCGGCGCGGCGCGCCTGGATCTCGTCGACCTTCGCTTGCCCCTTCTGCGCCGCGTCCTTAGCGACCGACGCCGCCGCCGCGGCCTGCTCCTTGACCTTATCCATTAGTCCCATAGCCACCTCCACCTGCCTTGAGTTGAGCGTAGTCTTCCGCGAAGAGCGAAACCAGGTCTGGGACTCGGCGATCGCGCCTCGGCAACCCTGGGCCGTTTCGCGGACCGTTATGCGCCTCGGGCGAGTCGGTGAACCTTGTGGGTCGATGACCTCGGCACCGGGGCCACCCGTGGTTTGCAACCTGCCCGCGGGGCTGTCGCGAGGCGAGGTCCGTTACAGGGCGCGGTAGCGCGGTACGTAGCCACCCGTGCCGAGTGACATCGAGGCTTCAGGGTCGATCGCGTCGTCGACGCCACCGACCACCTCAGTCACCCAGTCCAATCGGTCCGTCAGGATCCGCGTCACGCCGCCCTGCAGAGTGTCTGAGGAGATGGCGCAACTCGAGCAGGCCCCCTGGAGCTGGACCTCGACAACGCCCGATTCGACATCGGCTCGCACGAGTACCAGGTCACCACCGTCGGCCTGCACCGCGGGACGCATCAAGTCGATGAGCGAGTTCAGTGCCCGCAGTCGACTTTGGCGGACCTGATCAGTGAGCGCTTCCACCACCCCAGTCTGCCGGGAGATGCGGCCACCGTGACCGCGGACGCCTCGATACGCTGAAGTGATGCCCGCCCACAACTGGAACCTTGACGACATCGACCTCTCCGACATGAACTTCTGGCGTCGCCCGTGGGATGAGCGTGACGCCGCCTTCGCCGCGCTGCGAGTTGAGCGGCCCATCGCCCACTTCGATCAGCCCGTGGTCGAGGGCACGGCGTTCGAGTTCCCCGCCGGCACCGGGTACTACGCCCTCACCCGGTACCACGACGTGGTGACCGCGTCGCGCCACCCCGAGGTGTTCCTGTCGGGCCCCGGTGCCGTCTCCCAGTTCGATTTGCCACCCGAGATGGTCGAGTACTTCTCGGGCATGATCTCCACCGACAATCCCCAGCACGCCCGCCTGCGCCGCATCGTCGCCAACGCCTTCAATCCGCGAACGGTGCGTGCTATCGAGGACTCGATCGATCGCGTGGCCGAGCGGATCGTGCGTGATGCGGTGGCGCGCGGTACCGGCGACTTTGTCGTCGACATCGCCGCACCATTCCCGCTCGAGATCATCGGAACGATGATGGGAATCCCACCGAGCGAGTACCCAACGGTGCTGCACGCGTCCAACGTCATCCTCTCGTCGGGCGACCCCGAATTCGTGCCCGCCGGGACCGACCCGGTCGTCGCGTTCCTCGAGGCGGGGGCGGCCCTCACGGCGATTATGGAGGACCTTGGTCGCTACCGTCGCGAACACCCCGTCGACGACATCACCAGTGCGCTGGTGAACGCGCAGATCGAGACGGAGCGACTGAGTCAGCAAGAGCTCGCGTCGTTCTTCGTGCTACTGGTCACCGCCGGGAACGAGACGACGCGCACCGCCATCGCGCACGCGCTGCACGCACTCACGAGGTTCCCCGATGAGAAGGCCCGTCTCGTCGCCGACTTCGAGACGCTCGCGACCACCGCGACCGACGAGATCGTTCGCTGGGCCTCGCCGGTCATCTGGATGCGCCGCACCCTGTCGCGCGACTACACCTTGTCGGGCTTCGACCTCCATGAGGGTGACAAGGTTCTCTTGTTCTACAACTCGGCCAACCGAGACGAAGCGGCGTTCACTCGCCCCGAGGTCTTCGACGTCGGGCGATCACCCAACGACCACCTCGGCTTTGGCGCTCCCGGGCCCCACTTCTGTCTCGGGGCTCACCTCGCCCGCCGCGAAATCACCGTCATGTGGCGCACGCTGCTCACCCAGCACCCGACCATTCACGCGACCGCCGAGCCTACGGCGCTCGCTTCCAGTTTCGTCAACGGCATCACGCACCTGGAGTATTCGTGGGGCTAGTCCGCGCGGGCGGCCACCGCCTCGTCGAAGGCCCGTAGGGCCCGAGGGCCCCAGACCGTTCCCGGACCGCCGTTCATCATGATCGCGACGCCCATGGCCTCAGCGACCTGCTGGCGAGTGACGCCCGCGCGAGCCGCGCCCCGGGCGTGCGAGACGACGCAGCCGTCACACTCGCGCGTCACCGCGATGCTCAGTGCCACGAGCTCCTTGAGCCCGACGCCGAGCTCGCCGTCGGCCATCGCGGCTTTTGACAACGCCGAGTAACCCTTGAGAACGTCGGGGATCATCGCCCGCAGGTCGAGCGCCGGCTGGCGAAGCTCGGCGCGCACTTCATCATTGTGTTGCATGGCACCCTCCTACGTCGAGCGTAGCGACTCTGCCTACACTGGCGCGGTGACTATCGACGACCTCCTCGACCACAACCGTGACTACGTGGCACGCCACGGCCACCGCGTACTGCCCACCGAGCCCCAGCGTCGACTCGCCGTCTTGACTTGCATGGACTCTCGCCTGGACTTGTTTGGGGCGCTGGGGCTCGATCTCGGCGAGGCCCACCTGATTCGCAACGCCGGCGGGCTGGCGACCGACGACGCGATTCGCTCGTTGTTGTTGAGCCAGCGTCTCTTGGGCACCCGAACCATCATGGTGATCCACCACAGCCGATGCGGCCTCGAAAGTTTCGTCGAGGACGAGCTCGTCGCCACGATCACCGCGCAGACGGGCGTGCGACCACCCTTTCGACTCGGGGCGTACCGCGACGTGGACGCCGACGTGCTCGCCACCATCGCGGCCCTACGCGACAGCCCGTTCATCGACGACACCGATGTGCGCGGCTTCGTGTTCGACGTCGACGACGGCGCGATTCGCGAGGTTACGCCTCGAGCGTCTTTTTGAAGCCTTGGCTCGTTTGAGCAAAGCCGTTGGCGCGATAGAACCGGTGAGCGTCGAGGCGTTGGTTACGGCTCGTGAGTTGCATCCGGTAGCAGCCCGCGGCCCGCGCCAGCGTTTCGGCGGCGACCAGCATCGCGGCACCGACGCCGCGACTGCGTCGATCGTCTCGGACGTAGACGCTCTCGAGCTCACAGCAACGGCCCCCCGCGTGCTGAAAGTGCGGGAGCACCAGGACCTGGCAGACTCCCACGACCTCGGCGCCGTCTACGGCCACCAACACGTCGCCCCCGCCGACGCGCGTGGCGACGACGCCGGTCCAGTACGCCTCGAGGTCGTCGGGTCGTTCACCATCGGGCGAGAGCGAGCCGGCCACGACCAGGGCGACGGCGTCAGCGACCTCGTCACGCCCAATCGGGCGAACGTCGAGGTTCACGCTCGAGGATCGATCGGTGTCACGACACCGATCGATCGCTCCACGGCTTCCGCGGCGTCGAGACAGAGGTCGTCACGGTACATCATGCTGATGACCTGCGCGCCGGTGGGCAGGCCGTCGGCGACGCCGGTGGGCACGCACACGGCGGGCAGGCCCATCAGATTCGCCGGCAACACGAATCTAAAGAGCTCGGCGACGGCCATGGCCGAGTCGACGTCCGCGATGTCAAAGCCGTGTTCGAACGGGGGCTGGGTCCACGTCGGACCCACGATCAGTGGGTAGGACTCCATGAACTCGCGCCACGCCCGCTCAACGGCGAAGCGCGACTGGTGCATCGCGAACAGCGACTCGGCACCGCTCGGGAAGTCAACGTTGGTGAGCTCGAGGAAGCGTCGGCCGCCGTCACCCATGATCGGTTCGATCAGTGGCATGGCCACGCGCAAGCTGGTCCACATCAGCTCAGACCACGCCAGGTACGCCTCGACCAGTTTGGGCGGCTGCACCTCGTCGACGTGGTAACCCGCCGCCTCGAGGGCCCGGCCCGCGGCGCGCACGCCTTCGGCGACGCCAGCGTCGGTCGATCCGCCCGCCGGCTCCGGTACGAGCGCGACGCGTCGAGCGACCGGACGACCCCCGAGCGCCACGTCGACGGCCTGGGGGTCGCGGGGGTGCGAGCCCATGACCACCGACAGCCCGAGGCGAAGGTCGGCGACGCGGCGCGCGAGCACCCCCTCGGCCAACATGATCTGGCTGTTGAGCGGTCGCTCGATTGGGTCCGTCGCGTTGGCCATCGGAACGCGACCCCTCGACGGCTTGATCGACGCGACGCCGCAGGCGTACGCCGGGTTGCGCAAGGAGCCCCCGATGTCGTTGCCCAGCCCGATCGGACTCATGCCCGCGGCGATGGACGCCGCCTCGCCGCCCGAGGATCCACCGGTCGTGCGACCGCGGCGCCAGGGATTGTGGGCGACCCCGTAGAGCGACGACTCCGTATTGATCCGCAGGCCCAGGTCGGGCATGTTGGTGCGAGCTAAAACGACCCCACCAGCGGCCCGCATGCGCTCGACCACGGGGGCGTCACTGGGGGCAATCCGGTCGGCCAAGAAGACCGAACCCTCGGTCGTGGCGTAGCCCGCGACGTCGATGTTCGTCTTGACACTGAACGGGACGCCGTGCAGGGGTCCGAGTGGACGGCCCTCTCGCTGGGCGCCGTCGGCGGCGTCAGCGGCGGCGAGCACCTCGTCGGGGCGCACCTCAACGACTGAATTCACCAACTCGTTCACCGCGCCGATGCGCGCCAGGTGAGACTCGACTACCTCGCGTGAGCTCACCTCACCCGATCGGATCATTCGCGCCAGCGACTCCGCTGACTCTCGCCACAACGCTCGTTCCACGACTACCCCCTCGCCACCCGAGGGTAGCGCCGTCGGGTGCTCGGCGTCTACCGGGCGCCTTCGGTGTGACGTTGCGTGCGCGTCACGACGAGGCGCGCGAAGACGAGCAAGGCGAGCACCATCACGATGAGTATGACGCTCGCGTCGTAGGAGACCACGTGAGCGGCCGCGGTCGGCTGATTCCAGTCGGTCCATATGTAGTACGTCAGGTACGAGATCGGGTGATGCAACAGCGTCCACGTGGGCAGGTTGTTGGTGACCCCGGCCGTGTAGAGCAGTGGCGCCGTTTCGCCACCGGCGATCGACAACGCGATCAGGAGCCCCGTGACGATGCCGGGTAGCGCCGACTTTACGACCACCCGTCGCAGCGCGTAGCCACCGGACATGCCCAGTGCCTCGGCACCCTCGCGATAGTTCGTAGGTACCTGGCGAAGCGCCGATTCCGTGGCCTTGGCGATGTAGGGAACGACCATCATCGAGACGATCATGAGCGCGGGCAGCAGCGAGAATCCCCAGCCGAGGCCCACGCACAACGCGATGTAGCCGACGTAGCCGAGCACGATCGACGGAAAGCCGGCCAGGACGTCGATGGCGACCCGCATGACACCGCCGCCGGCCCTGCCGCTGCGGCGAACCGCGAACTCCGACAGGTAGACCCCGGTCAAGATTCCCACCGTTCCGGCCATGACGAGCACGCCGAGCATGATCACGCCCGTGCCGACGATGGCGTTCGCGAGTCCGCCACCGGTGCCCTGGGACATCGTCGTCAAGACGTTCCAGCGCCAGGTTGGCACCGCCCGCGCCACCACGCTCCCGATCAACCAGACCGCCGGACCGACGACGAAGATGAGCGAGCCCATCGTGAAGGCCCGAAAGACCAACGACTTGCCTCGCCGCCACCTGGTGCGCGGATAGGCCGCGACGTCGATTGCCACGGCTAGGCCCGCCCCACCGGCGCCGACATGCGCGACGACCGGCTGACGATGCGCCGCGCGAGAAGGTTCACGACAATCGAGATAAGCGCCAGTAGCAGGCCGGCCTCGGCGAGGGTCGCCACGGCGAAGCCAGTACCGTCGGTCGCCGCCGAGTCCAGCTGGCTAACAATCGTCGCGGCGATCGTGGTCATGGTGCCGTAGACGTTCGGTGACACCACGCCGAGCACCGATCCGGACACCATGGCCACCGCGATGGTCTCGCCGAGCGCGCGACCCAGCCCGAGAACCGTCGCGCCGATAATGCCCGAGCGCACCCAGGGAATCGTCACGCGCCGCGCCACCTCCGCGTCGGTCATGCCGAGCGCTTCGGCACCCTCCTTGGGTAAAGGCGGCACCTGCAGGAAGAGGTCGCGGGTCGTGGACGCGATGATCGGAACAATCATCAGTCCGAGCACCAGGCCCGACGTCAACAGTCCCTCCCCGTAGCCGACCGAGCCCGAGAAGTACCGCAGCACCGGAACGTTGGGCACGTGGTTGGCCACAATCGGGTAGACGTCGTGCGCGAGGTAGGGTCCGAGCACCAGCACGCCCCACAGTCCGATGATCACGCTCGGAATCCCGGCCAGGATTTCGACGAAGAAGCCGACGGGTCGCGCGATCCAGCGAGGCAGGCGCTCGGTGAGCGCAAAGGCCGTGCCGATGGAGATGGGCAGCGCGATCAGAATCGCGATGGCCGACGTCTGCAGCGTGCCCGCGATGAGCGGCCACGCGCCGTAGCGCGCACCGGCCGGAATCGTGACCCCGTGTACGTGTTGGACCCCACCGTAGGTGTTGCCCGGCAGCCACGCGCTGCTGGTCAGAAAGCCAAAGCCGTTCACCCGGATCGCTGGCCAGGCCTTCACCGCGAGCACGACGACCACAAAGAGCAGCGCCGCAATCGGCACGAACGCCGCCGCCCGACCACCTACTCGCCAAAACCCTTCTTCGTGACGACGCACAAAACGACCCACCCGCCGGGAAGGTCGTTCCCGGCGGGTGGGTGCTGGCAGGCTGAGGTGTTCGACCGAGGCCATCGCGCTCGCGACTACTTGATCGTCTTGATCTGCTTGAAGGACTGCAGTACGACCTTCATCGGCAGCGCCACGAAGCGAACCTGGCTGAGATACTTCGAGCTGTTGCCGAACTTCGGGTTGATCGCCCACTCCAGTACCGAGCGCACCGCCTGGGCGTCAGACGCGCTGCTCTGGTGCTTGTTGACGATGGCGTACTCGTAGTTGACGATCGGGTAGCCACCCTTCACGCGACCATTGACCATCGAGATCGTCCCGTTGGCCGGCGTGATTTTGGTGTAGCCCTGCGCCTCGCGGCTGGCCGAACTCGGCGTCGGCAACACGTACTGACCGATGCCGTTCTTGATCTGGGCATAACCAAGGCCGTCACCGAGGGCCTGGGTGAGGTAACTGATGCCCACGTAGGCGATGCAGCCCGGGGTCGCGGCGCAGCCCGAGACCATGCCGCCGTTACCGGCTTCGGCGAGCTGGTTCTTGATCGCCGGCCAGGTCACGGTGGTGCCGAAGTTGCCAGCTCCCCACTGCGCGCCGTCCTGGCGCGCGACGTACTGCGAGAAGATGAACGTGTCGCCACTGCCGTCGGAGCGGTGCAGCGCCACAATTGGCAGCGACGGCAGTTTCACGCCCGGGTTGAGGGCCGCAATCGCCGAGTCGTTCCAGTTCGTGATCTTGCCCAGGTAGATCTGGGTGATCAGCGTGCCACTCAGTTTGAGGTGCGCGGTCAAGCCCGCAATGTCGTACACGATCGCCTGGTAGGAGATCGCGAGCGGGATGTTGAGCAGCGTGGGGTTCGCGGCCAGGGTGGTCGGTGACAGGTAGGCGTCCGACGAGCCGATGTTGACCGTGCCACTCGCCGCGTCAGCGATGCCGGTACCCGAACCCGTCCCCGCGGTGCTGATCGTTACGTTGTGGTAGGTCGCTTGGTAGTCCGGGGCCCAGATGTTCCACAGTGGGTAGAGCAGCGTGCTGCCGGTCTCTGAGAGGTTGGCGGCCGCCGGCTTCTCCACGACGAGGGTCACCGCGCTCTTCGCCTTGGCCTTGGCCTTGGTCTTGGTCGACGCCGAAGCCCCTGACGCGAGGCTCGTCAGGCCCATCGCCCCAGCCAGGACAACGCTGAGCGTCAGTCGAGCGCCCGTACGGGATTTCCAGTTCACAACATTCCTCCTATTAGACGACGCGCCAACGGTACGCAGCCCAAGTGAACCGCACGTGATGTGGCGGTAAGGGCAAAACGATTTCTCGGTTACGTTCGTGCCGTTCTCGCTGGCCGTGTTCTCATTGGCCGATTCGCCAGGGACTCGGACCTTCACCGTAAAGTCGTGCCGGGAGGCGTAAGTCTTGATGAATGGTGGCGTGTGGCTCGTGGTCGGTGTGCAAGGGTCCGGGAAGACCACAATCGCCGACGGCCTGGCCAACCGCTTCGATCGCGGCCACCATATTCGGGGCGGGCAGTTTTACCGTTGGGCGATTCGAGGCTGGGTGCAGCACGATGACATCGACCAGCTGGAGGCGGCGCGGCACTTGCAACTGAGATACAAATTGTCGGCAATGGTGGCTGACCAATACTGCGCAGCCGGTTTCGTCACCGTGGTCCAGGACAATATCTACGGTGCAGACGTCGTGGGATGGCTCAACATGGTCACATCGCGACCTCGTCATCTCGTTGTGTTGCGACCATCAACTGACGTCGTCGCGCAACGCGACGCGCCGGCACGCACGCACGGGCAAGGTTGCGTACCGACCAGGTGCAGCATCGATCCGAGATCTCGATGAAAAGCTCGCCACCACACCGAGACTGGGTCTCTGGCTCGACAACGCCAGGCTGAGTGAGGACGAGACCGTCGACGAGATTCTTCGACGCGAGTTTGAAGCGAAGGTGCATCTCGCGTCGTGACGCACAGCCAGTAGGGCTTTCATCGACGTCCCTAGCGGCGATGAGCAGTCAGCAGTGGCGCGACTGGACCCGAGCACTTGGCGGTTGCTCACGTCGCCACTGGAGAGGTCCAATGAATACGTTGCAACAGGGGCTGAGGCTTCGCGCAACATCTGGGCCTTTCCCCACGTGACCGACACGCCACTTCGAAGATAGTCTCGACGGCGGGAACCGCGGTTGGTGCACGAACCGCGACCTCGACGGTGACACGACGTGACCCTGCGCTTCGCTGCTGGGCAGTCTGGCCAGCGACGGATCTGTACCGCGAAGCACGCGGGAGGAGCCCTTCATCTCGCGCCCGACCATCACGACGCAGTGTGAGGACACTGGACCGCCACCGAGCACGCAGCGGAAGGGTTGCGTCGAACGACAGGTGGCATTCGTGCGCGAGCACGTCCTCACGGGGAGGACCTTTGTCTCGCTCGCCCAGATGCACGCGGCCTTCGTAGCGTGGATGTCGACGCGTCGCGCCCAGGCGCCGCAACGACGACGAGGTGATCTCAATTCGTGCGTTGGCCGATCGGGTGACCCATCGCCCCCTGCCGCTGACCGACTATTTCGTCACCGAGTGCCTTCGTCACCGAGTGCCACCTGCGAAACGTCGCTGAGGACCGTCCGGTGTCCTTTGAGTCCTTGCTCGACTCGGTGGCAGGGTGCGACAGACAGCGATCGGCTACGTCGCCCACGAGCACGAGCACGAGCGACTCGACTTCGACGAGACGGTGCTCGCGCACCTCGACCACGCTACGGTTCCCACCGACGTCAAGCGTCCCAGGGTGCGACGCCTTCAGCCTCAAAAGCCCGGCCGCTCACCGGCTGCCAGGCACCTTCTCGGGCGGTGAGCGGGCAATTGGTCCTCGCGAGTCTGGCCGCGTCCAACGCCAACTTGTTCGGGCTCGTTGAGGCCACCACCAATCGGGATCCTTCGAGTGTCAAGGCGCTCGGCGTGATGCGCTCCTGGAATGGGACGATCATCGCGGTGAGCCACGAGCGCGGCTTCGTCGAGTCCCTCGGGCCAACCAACGCACTCTTGGCCGAAAAGTCTTCGATCTGTGGCGCGATAACCACATTGGCTTACTCGTGCGTCGCTGAGGCGTGGCGACGGTCAGTTAGTCCGCCAAGGGTTCGCCCTCTGATGCGCCCGGAACAGAGGGCGTGTCACTGAGGTCGCCACTGGTCTCGCGCAGAGATTCGTGGTGCGCGATCTCGCCAAGCTCTCGCGCAATGAGTTCCGCCTCGTCGGCGAACTCGATGTGAACGAGGTGATCGTCGGCGTGCGGTGAGCTGCGTATCAACTCGTCGAGTTTCAACTGCAGGGCGATCTGGTGGCGATACTGGGTGTGCTGGATCACGAAAAGCATCACCAGCGTGATGGCGGCGACCAACGTGGCGAAGACGATCTGCCAACGACCAGGGAATCCGGCGACGGACAGCGTTACGAGGAACGTCAGCGTGACCAGTGCGACGAGCGCGGCCGCGCCAGAGCGCGACGTGATGTCACCGAGCCACTGGAGGACTCGGCTAATCCGGCGCTGTAGCGAGGAACGTTCCATGCTCGCTTCTAGTTCGCGCGCGCACGAGCAACGAGGGCCACCTCATCACGGCCAATTTCTATAGCGATGATGTCGCCAGCGACGCGTTGTCTGCATGCTCACCGCGAGCCCTCGTGGACCGCTCGTCGTCAGCGACGAAAAGTTCACAGCACGGCTGGTGAAACGCGGCGAGTGATCCGCGGCGTCCGAACTGCGGAGCTTCGGGCGCGACCGAGCATTGATCGCTCCTGACGGTGGATGGTGAGTGCATGGTGCTCCTAGGACGGTGTCGCCACCGCGAGTTCAGCGGCCGATGTCTGGAGCAGCTGAGCCAGTGTATCATGCGAAGTTAGTGACAAGAAATAAAGTTCAGATGTTTTCCGCACCGGGGGCGTCGGCCGCGTGGAGTCTGCTCACCAAACACGGCCGCGTGCTGCTGAGCGTGGCCCAGGATCCTCAAATGCGGCTGCGCGACATCGCCACCACGGTGGGCCTGACCGAACGACGGGTTCACGCGATCCTGGGTGACCTGATTGATTCGGGCTATCTGATCAAGGTGAAGGTTGGCCGACGCAATCGCTATGAGATCAACGCAGAACGGCCCGTGCCAGACTTCGCGTCCCGGGCCCAGCCCATTGGCGAGGTCGTCCAACTATTGGTGCCCGAGTCGACGTCGTGACGCGGCGAACGCGGTGACCACGAATCGATTGCTGGAGATATTCAACATGATCGCGCTGCGCGAGCGCGACGCTGACGTGCACGGACTTCTCTGTTCGGTGGCCTCGGACGTCACGCAACTCAGCGGGGCCGGCATCGCCCTCGCGTCGGACTATCCCCCCCTGACCAGCTACTGCACGAGCGGCGCCATTGGATCTGCACTGATGGACCTCGAGATAACCCTTGGCGAGGGTCCGTGCGTCGAGGCGCACCGATCCGGAATGACGGTGGAAGACCAGGACCTTCGCACCTCGACGAATTCGCGCTGGCAGTCCTACGGGCCCATGGCGGTCGACCTGGGTGCCCGAGCGGTCTTCGGGTTTCCCGTCCGCATGGGCGCCGTGCGCCTCGGGGCGCTCAGCCTCTATCGCGACAGCCCGGGGGAACTCGGTGACGACCAGCTAGCTGACGCTTTCTTGATGGCCGCCGTCATCGGGTGGGGCGTCTTGTCACTGCAAGCCGGCGCCGCCCGCGACTCACTTTCTTCAGAGATGCTGGAGGAGGCGATGTTCGACTTCTCCGTTCACCAGGCGGCGGGAATGGTCGCCGCACAGGGCGACATGTCGGTCAAGGACGCGATAGTCGCGTTGCGGATGCACGCCTTCGCCGAAGACCTCAGCCTTTCCGACGTGGCGACGAGCGTGATCGCGCGTCGCTTACGATATCAACTCGTGGGGCGAATCTGGCTGAAGGGCGGCCAGTGAGCACCGCGTCACGTCGGGCGTCCCCGCGGCGCGCGGCGAATTTCGCGAAGGGGCCGCTGCAGCGCAGCGCACCAGAGAGAGACTGAACCATGGCCCGAGAATCCATCCTGGTGGCGACCCTCGTCGAGTTGGCGGACAACCTCGTCGACAACTACGACGTCATCGACATATTGACCGTCATGAGCAACCGGTGCGTCGAGGCGATCGACGTCGACGCGGCGGGCGTCATGCTCGCCATGCCCGGCGGCGAGCTCCAATTCGTGGCGTCATCGAGCGAATCGATGCGCGTCCTTGAACTCTTTCAGATTCAGGCGAACGAAGGACCCTGTGTTGACTGCTACGCCGCTGGCGCACCGGTGCTGGCCAAGGCGCTGGCCGAACTTGAAGAGCGCTGGCCACGCTTCGCTCCGCGCGCCCTGGCCCAGGGATTCCGCTCGGTGCACTGTCTGCCGATGCGGCTGCGTGGCCGAACGATCGGCGCGCTGAACCTCTTCAGCGAGGCTGAGGGCGCCTTGGACGCGAACGACGTCGTGCTGGCCCAGGGTCTGGCCGACGTCGCCACGATCGCCATCTTGCAGCACCAGACGTCGCTCAACTCGAAACTGCTCAACGACCAGTTGAGCAACGCACTCAACAGTCGGATCATCATCGAACAGGCCAAGGGCATGGTCTCCCAGGCGACCACCTGTGACATGGACCAGGCCTTCGCGCGACTGCGTCGCTACGCTCGTGACCACAACGAGCGCCTAACTGACGTCGCGACGCGCATCGTCGACGGCACGTTGGTGATCGGCGTCCTCGGCTCGTAATTCGAGTTTTACGCGCGATCGGGCAATTGTTGTGATTGGCGAGACCTCGGCCGTGCTAGGTTGAGCTTAAGGACGTCAGGACCTCGCCTCCTTCTTAGCCGGCACTACGCCGGGATCACAGAAGAGAGAGCATCATGGGACTTCCCGGAATGGTATTGAGTGCCATCGTCACCGGAATCGGCGCGATCATGTACTGGGCCATCACCTATCAGGGACACGGTTTTCGCATGTCCACCGTCGGCATCATCCTCATGGTGCTGGGCGTCTTCGGCTTCGTCGCGTCGTCAGTCGTCTTTGGCGTCTCGCGCGGCACGGTTGGTTCGAGACGCCACTCGCTCGACCGCGAAGTGACCGACGCGCAAGGCAACACGAGTTCGATCCATGAACAGTCCAAGTAGCGCCATGGGTGTGCGGATCGAGACCGTGGCCGAGCAGGTCCGCCGCGAGCTCGCGGCCGAAGTCGACGTGAAGGGCCACGCGGGCGACGACCGCACCACCTTCGCTCCGCGCGGCACCTACTGATCATGCGGATCAAAGCCGGCACCGTCATCATCGTCCTGCTCGTTGTCATCATCTACCTGATGGTTCGCTGAGTTGCGACACCCCACCCGTTCGCCTGCGCTCGACACGAGCTCAATCGGATCAACACCTACCGCGCTGTTGAGCGCAACCATCGCTTCATGAAGGGATTTACCATGTCAAAGAGTTTTCGCCCTGAACGATTCATCTTCAAGAACGTTCGCTCGCAGCGGGCGCGTCGGGGCTCGACGGTGCGAAATCGTCGACGCGCGAGTGGGGTCTTCTCACTCGGCGCCACCGGCATCGTCTCAGCGATGCTGATGATCTTCGGCGTCAGCCAGGCGAACGCCGCAACGATCCCAGTGAACCTTGGCGCCGCCTCAACCTACGCCATCCTGGCGGGATCGACCATTACCAACACCGGTTCCTCGGTGGTCTCTGGTGATATCGGTCTGTCGCCGGGCACCTCGATCACCGGCTTCCCGCCGGGGGTGCAGAGCTCGGGCGTGACGAACGTCAACGATGCGGCGGCGCTCTCGGCGCAGAGTGCCCTGACCAGCGCGTACATCGACGCCCAAGGTCAAACGCCCGCGACGACGACGGTCAGTGATCTTGGCGGATCGACGCTGGTCCCGGGAATCTACAAGGCCCCCTCGAGTCTGGCAATCACCGGCACGCTGACGCTCAACGGCGGCGGCGATCCGAACGCCGTGTTCATTTTCCAAGTTCCTTCCGCACTCACAACAGCTTCGGGCAGTTCGGTCGTCCTCGAAAATGGCGTCTCGGCGTGCAACGTATTCTGGCAGGTCACCAGCTCGGCCACCCTGGGTACATCGAGTACGTTTGCGGGAACCATCGAGGCCCAGACCTCGATCACCCTCGACACGGGCGCCGCAGTGAGCGGACGAGTCCTGGCGAGCACGGGGGCGGTGACCCTCGACGCGAACAACGTCAGTGTTCCCGTCTGCGCGAACGTGACCACTACCACGACGGTGCCGGTCACCACGACGGTGCCGGTCACCACGACGGTGCCGGTCACCACGACGGTGCCGGTCACCACGACGGTGCCGGTCACCACGACGGTGCCGGTCACCACGACGACCGTCCACGTGACGACCACGACCGTCCACACGACCACGACCACGGTTCCCGCCATCCCGGCGGGAGCGCCCGAGACCGGTTTCGGTGGCACCGCGAGCACGGGTCCGTCTTCGCGGGACCTCCTCGGCCTCGGCGCTGTTGCGTTGATGCTTGGCGCGACAGCGATGGCTCTTCGAAATCGTCGGCGACGCACGATGCCCAACGATGGCCCGTCATCAGACGATCAGCGTGGGTCGTAGAGGTTTGCGCCGACGCGAATTGATCTGGTGGATCACCGCGACAGCCGCTCTAGCTGTCGCGGTGATCGCGCTGGTGGGGCCGCAGACGGCCCCGCGCAATGAGACCGTCGTTGTATCCGGACTACGTCCGACGTCAGTCGTGGTGCCACGGGATCTTCCGTTGCACACGTCACGATCACGACCCGCGGTTCTTAGCATCGCCTCGATCGACGTGCGAACCCGACTCGGCGTGGTGGGTTTGCAAGCGGACCATCAGGTGATGGTGCCGCCATCAACGGCCTACGCGAGCTGGTTCAATCTCGGACCGACACCGGGTCAAGTGGGATCAGCGGTGATCTTGGGCCACGTGGACTCCTACGTTGGCCCCGGCGTGTTTTTCGAGCTGCGATACCTGAAGGTGGGAGCACGAGTCAACGTGACACTGGCCAACGGTGTCGTCGCGCGCTTTGCCGTCACGGGCGTCGTGGAGTACCCCAAGGGCAAATTCCCCGATTCAACGGTGTACGGATCGCGTGGATTCAGCACGCTCCAACTGGTGACGTGCGGTGGGGTCTTCAACCACCAGACGGGACACTACGAGTCGAACATCGTCGTCTTCACCCGGCTGGTCCAGGTTTCGCCACCAATTCGCTGAGTGGCCGGGCGCTCTCGTGCTTTATACACATGGCGCGAATGCGCCGACACCTTTTCAGGTGGCCGTGGCGCTTTGGCACCTAGACGGCGCAGCGCCGTCTCGGACGCCGAGGAAGGCAACCGGTCCCTCCATCCCGGCGGACATCGCGTCACGCGGCGTGAGATGTCCGCGTACACCCTGCTGTGTCGCTACATGTACGGGCTGATATATCGTTCGCCGTGAGCGATTGCACGCTCCTGCCGTGTGATGACGGGGAGAAGAATCCCACGCAAGGCGCGGCCCGGTTGCGTGCCGTCTCGGTAGGGGCGCCAACGAAGTTCTGGTCCGTGCGGTAAGAATGCGAACGCTCCGCAGATGTAGTTGATGAATCCATACGGGCACACGGAGCGAGGACGGACGATGAAACAGCAGTTCGGATGGCGAACCTCTCTCGCAGCGGTTTTAGCAGCTGGGACACTGTTGACGGTATTCGTGAGACCGGGCCTGGCTGGTGCGATGACGGGTGCCACCTCGAGCGCTCGAGGCGCCGGCTGGACCGTGACCATCTCGGTTGCCACGACGACGGCGAAGGCAGGCGCAACCATTCCTGCGACCATCGCCCTGGACAACCGAACTGGTTACGCCGTGCGTTTCGGTGACTGTCGGGGCACCTATGACCTGATGAATCTGGGCAACGCGAAGATCCCCAACGCCATCGTCGTTACGACGCCGGCGTGCATTGGCAACTCGATCGCCCCGGGGATCCACGTCGTGCACATCATGGTCTGGACCACCTACGAAGGCTGCACCAGGTCGACGCCCGGCCCTGGTCTGCCTCGATGCGCCAAGAGCGGCGCGCCCGTGCCGCTACCTGCGGGGACCTACAAGACGAACGTGGTGCTCCCGAGCGTCAGGGGTCTCCCGACTCCCAAGGCCATCACCGTCCACCTCACGGCCCGAAGCTCGGCTCACCACCGCGGTCCCCGAGAGAGTGCCGAAGCCAGCCCTGCACCGGCGCTTCGAGGTGCTGGCCCGCACTCAGGCTTAGGTCGACTGGGACGACGAGAGGGTGCGGATGACCGAGCACAGACGTACGAAGGTCAACAGCTCTCACTTGACGCTCCAACTCGCGTGAACCCTTCAGCCGCTTGAGGCCCTTGCTGGACCTGGCGAGCCTCTGGGGCTGCCACGTGCGGACGTTTCACCACTTTGGCGTCGTGCCCGGTGAGGTTCTGCGCGATGGTGCCAAGACCGTGGTGAAGCCACGTGACAGGACATGGCGGTGCCACTGCACCTCGAGGCACTCGCCTTCGCGACGCACTACGGCTTCGCGATCTGGGTGGTTGCCGCGTACCGAGCGACCACACTGTTGTCTGGTCGCTCGGTACGCGGCAGCGTTGCCCGTGGCCCAGTAGGGCAAGTCGAACCGGTGAGCCCAACTACGTCGCCGTCAGCCCATCAGACCGTTGACGTAGCGAGCGGTGTCGGACTCTCGAGGACGTTCGAAAACTTGGTCCGTTGGCCCGTATTCGACGAGCCGACCATCGTGAAAGAACATGGTCACGTCCGAGACGCGGCGGGCCTGTCCAAGGTTGTGGGTAACCACAATGAGTGACAGCGCTGGCGTGAGCCGGCGCAGCAGTTCCTCCACCGACTCGGTGGAGAGCGGGTCGAGGGCCGAGGTCGGCTCGTCCAGCAGTAACACCTCGGGCCCCACCGCGAGGGCTCGCGCCAAGCAGAGCAGTTGCTGTTGGCCACCCGAGAGTCGGTAGGGCGAATCGCCGAGGCGATCTTTCACCGCATCCCAGAGGCCGACCTCGCGAAGGCGAATCTCAGCGACCACGTCGAGCTGCTTGCCCTTGGCGATGCGGTGAGCCCGGACGCCGGAGACGACGTTGTCCTTGATGGACATCGGGAACGGGTTTGGCCGTTGAAACAGCATGCCCACCCGTCGGCGCAAGGTCAAAAGGTCCTCGCCCGGGTCCCAGATACTGCAGCCGTCGAGGCGAACGTCGCCCTCGTGACGAAAGCCGACGACCCGGTCATTCATGCGGTTGAGCGTGCGTAGGAACGTTGACTTGCCCGATCCCGTGGGTCCGATGAGCGCGGTGATCGTGCCTCGGGTGAAGTCCATGTTGACGCCGGACAGAATCGACTTGGACCCAAAGTGCAGATTGAGGCCCTCGGTCGCGATGACGTGAGCCGGACGATCCACATCAGGGTCAAGCTGGTGGAGCACGGACTCGATACGGGCCGAATCGACGTTGGGCTTCAATACTTCATCCACGGTCCACGTCCTCAATTGATCGCGCCACCCGATCGTAGGCAGCCAACATGAACGCAACGTGAACGAGTCGTAACGTCGAAACGATCTCTCAGCACCCACTGGTCCCCCGGACCCCATTGCGTCAACGGTCCGGTTGAGCCCATCGCGTAAAGTTGCGTTCGAACGGCGAGCAATCGAGGGCGCATGCGGATTGGGGTTCTCACGGCCGGCGGCGACGCGCCGGGCCTGAACGCGGCGATCCGCGCCGTCGGGGTCATGGCCCTGGCTGACGGGCACGAGGTCATTGGCGTGGCCAACGGCTGGTCGGGGCTCGCGAACTACGCCGGCCGTGACCTGATCGCGGCCGACTTTCGTGGTGTGGTGGGGCTGGGCGGCACCCTTTTGGGCACTGCCCGTTTCGACCTGGACCACCCAGCCGGCGGTCGAGACCAGGTGCTCGAGTCGATCAGCGAACACCTCGACGCGCTCGTCGCCATCGGCGGTGACGGCACCCAGCGAATCTCGCACTGGCTGGCCGAACGCGGTGCACCAGTCGTTGGGGTGCCCAAGACCTTGGACAACGATCTGCTCGGTACCGACTACTGCATCGGCTTTGACACCGCGATCAGCATTGTCGCGGAGTCGCTCGACCGCCTCTACACGACCGCCGACTCGCACCACCGCGTGATGGTGGTCGAAACGATGGGCCGCACGACTGGATGGGTCGCCGCCCTCGGCGGACTGGCCGGTGGGGCCGACCTCATCGTGATTCCCGAGTTCCCCCTCACGATGGACGACATCGTCGCGCACCTCGTCAAGCGCCGCAACGCCGGCAATGCGTTTTCCATAGTCGTCGTGGCCGAGGGTGTCAACCTCGCGACGCTCGGGGGAACCGAGGTCACCGACCTCTCCGCCGATGGCGTGCGCGGGGTGCGCCTCGCCACGCGCGGCGTGGGTCAGTTCGTGGCCACCAAGATCGACGAGCACGGTGGCTTCGAAGTTCGAACCACCGTTCTCGGCCATCTCCAGCGAGGCGGCAGTCCGACCGCCTACGACCGCATCTGGGCGACGCGGGTCGGCGCAGCCGCCTACCACGCCGTCATCGAGGGTGACTTTGGCACGATTCCGCTGGTGCGCGGCGCCACCATTGAGCTCCAGCCCCTGTCGGTGGTGGCCTACGGCCAGCGCGGCGTGCCCCGCGAACTCTACGACCTGTGCGCGGCCTTCTTCTAGCACCGGTTCGCCCGCGCTAGGGACCCAACTGACCGAGACGGTAGTGGGTGCTACAGAGCACCCGATAGTGAACGTCGCCCGACGCCACGTCACCGTAGTGGAACTGGTCCCGCGCGCGACCACCCCGTCAACGACCCGAGCGTTGCAGCGGCCGCAACGCGCACCAGCACGACGACGTGAGGGGAAGTTCGTGCGCCCAGTCCGCAATAGCGAAGAGCCGAGCTACGCCGGGAAAGATGTTGGGGAGAATGTCCGTCGACAACCCAAAGGCGTGCACGTCGACGCCGTGCTCGTCGGCCAGGGCGGTCAGCGTCGACCTGATCGGCACTGGCGAACTGCACCTCGTCAATCACGAGTTTCTGGACCTCGCGCTGGAGCAGACGGGCCACGTGCGGCGCCCGATCGGCGCCGGGGGCCACGGCTCCGGCTTCGGCCTCGATGCCGATACGACTGTTGACCATTCCGCTCGCGCTGCGGTCCCCGAACGTTCACAGCGCCACGTCACTTCGGCCCTCGCGCAGTTGTCAGCAGAGTTGCAGGGCGAACGTCGACTTGCCGGCGGCCATCGTGCCGTAGGTGACGGTGAGCTCAGCCATCGTTACCCATGTCGGGGACCCCTGCCGCCACCGGTTCCTCGACGCGTGGGTCGCTCGCTAGATTGGCCCCATGGACTACTCCGTACGCGCCATCGCCTACATTCGCAACGATCGCGAGGAGGCGCTCGACGACAACTGGGACGACGTCGAGAGCAAGGTCGAGCTGGCCGCCGACGTCCCCAGTGAGGCGCTGCGCGGACTCGCCGACTTCTCACACGTGGAGTTGATCTTCTTCGCCGACTGGGCCCAGGACGTGCCGCCCGCCCCGTGGCACCGCCGTCCGCGAGGCAACGCTGACTGGCCCGACGTCGGCGTGTTCGCCCAACGAAACAAGGACCGTCCGAACCGGCTGTTGCTGACGACGATCGCCGTGGCGAGCCTCGGCGAGCGGTCCTTCAGCGTGCGCGGCCTCGACGGGATCGACGGCACGCCGGTGCTCGACATCAAACCCGTCTTTCGCTGGAGCGTGCCGCGCGGCGAACTGCGCGCGCCCACGTGGAGCGACGACCTCAGCGAGCACTACTTCTAGCGGGGCTCGCGAACCGGGCGGCGTGACACCAACGGCCGCGATCACGCCGGCGACCGTGGGCTGACCGCATTCGACAACTCGCCAACTCGCCGAGGATCTCGTAGGGCGCGCCTATGGCGGCCGGCGGCGACGCGGTCTGGCCCCGAAGGTCGCCGAACCCTACCGCGGTGGCGCGACCCCAAAGTTCTCGGGCATCTGAACCGCGACGACCTCGCCGGTCACCGTCGCCGACCCGTCCACCCACACCGTCGACGCGATGGTCACGCGCCGTCCCTTGATCTGGGTAAAGTCACCGCGAATCTCCAGCGACGGACCCAGCGGCGTGGGCTGCGCGAAACGAACCGATAGCGTGCCCGTCACGAATCGGAAGGCCGGTGAGGTGTCCATCGCGCGATCCTCGGCACGGTACATCGCCGCCGCGGCGGTACCGGTGCTGTGGCAGTCGATAAGCGACGCGATGAGACCGCCGTACACGTAGCCGGGAACGGCGGTGTGAAATGGCGCCGGCGTGAAGTGGGTCAGGCTCTGGTCGCCGTCCCACACCGTTTGAACGCGGTAGCCGTGCTCGTTGAGACGCCCGCAGCCGTAGCAATGGGCCACGTGTTCCGGGTAGTAGTCCTGAAAGGCTCGCACGCGTCCACCGATCGTTTGCCGAGGCGATCGTAGCGCCCGGTCATCGCCGGCCGACATTGGACGACCTTGCCCGTGCGTAACGAGGCGTCAGCGACGCCGGGCTTCGAGAAAGGCGTCGATGCCCGCCCTGGTCGGCGCCGTCGCCGGGCCGCGCGCCGCGATGGCCATCGCCGCCGCGGCGTTGGCGCGTCTGGCGGCCTCGAGCGTCGGGGTGCCGCGCGCGAGCTCGGCGAGCAGGACACCGTTGTGAGCGTCGCCGGCGCCGTTCGTGTCGATGACCTCGGTGTCAAAGGACGCCACGCGCTCAACGCCACGCTCGACGACGAGGCAGCCCGAGGCGCCGTCGTGGACGATGACGCCCCGGTGCACTCGCGTGCGCAACTCGGCCGCCGCGCTCGGCGTCGAGTCGAGTCCGCTGAGTGCTCGGCACTCGCCCGCGCTGGCGAGCAGCCAGTCGGTGCGAGCCAATACCCGCGCGAGGGTGGCCGGTTCGCTGTCGAGCACGCGAGCCCCGGGGTCCAGGGCGACCACGGCGTCACCCGTGACCGAGTCCAGCCACGGTGCGATGACCGCCGCCAGTTCGGGGTGCGCGAGGTTGTACCCCGACAGGTAGACGTAGTCCCCCGGCCGCACCTCGAGGGCGTCGAGTGTGTCGCGCCGCAGTCCCAGCTCCGCTCCCGGTGCCGTGATGAAGGTCCGCTCACCCGCCTGGTCGATCACGACGACGCAGACCCCGAGGTCGTCATCGCCGTCGTCACCACCGGGCACCCCAATGCCTTCGGACTGCAGCGCGTCGCGCGCGAGGCTGGCGAACGGGCCCGCGCCGAGCCGACCACCGTAGATCGTCGCCATGCCTTGACGCGCGGCCGCGGCGAGCACGTTGAAGCCACCACCGGGCGTCACCAGGGATGCCTCGCTTCGCACGTCACCACCGCGCGAGGGCAGCGCGACGACGCGCAGCGTCAGGTCGATCAGTACGCTGTCGAGGACTACGAGCCGGGGCCGCACCGCGCTAGTCATGCTGAGCGAGAAAGTCGCCGACCACCTCGAGGTAACGCTCGGTTTCCTCAATGAAGGGCATGTGGCTCGAGTGTTGGAATATCTCCCAGCGCACGTCGTCGATCCGATCGAAGAACGGCTGGACGACGGCAGGGGTGGCCTCGTCGAAGTGGCCCGACGCGAGCAGCGTCGGCGCGTCAATGCGATCGAGGCGGTCGATGATCGACCACGTGCGCAGACTGCCGATGCAGAGGAACTCGTTGGGCCCGTTCATCGTCTGGTAGACCGTTGGGTCATCGGCGACCTGCGCCATCGAGGCGAGGACTTCGGGCGGGTTGGGGATGACGCGACAGACGTGGCGGTCGTAGAAGACCTGCGTCGCTTCGACGTACGCCGGGTCGTCGGTCGTGTTGTCCGCTTCGTGTCGATCGAGGGTCTCGCGCACGCCGGCGGGCAGATCACGACGAAGTCGCTTTGCCTCAGCGACCCACAGGTCCATCGACGCCGGCGAATTGCTGATCACCAGCGACGCGAGCCCCGCGGGCCGATTTACGGCGTGCTCGGCCGCGAGCATGCCTCCCCACGATTGACCAAGGAGGTGATAGCGATCGACGCACAACGCGTCGAGCAGGTTCGCCAGTTCGTCGAGAAAGAGCTGAACCGTCCAAAAGTCCGCACCGCGACCACGCAGGTGCGTCGAGCGTCCACAACCGACCTGGTCGTAGTGGATGACGGGCCGACCGGCCGCGGCGAGATTCGCCAGGTTGAGCAGGTAGTCGTGTGCGGCGCCCGGACCACCGTGCAAGACCACCAGGGGAATCGCGCCACCGTCGAGGTCACCGGTGACTCGGTACCAGGTCTCATGGGACCCGAAGGGAACGGTACCGGCGTGCGACGCGTCGAGGGCCATGGCGTGACCCTACCCGACTGTCCGCTGAGGGGGCGCCGCGAACGCACCGGCGATTTTTAGCCAGACATTACGTTTCGCGCCCTCGGGCGCGCAACGAGGTTGCTAGCGTTGCTGAGAACAGTTGCGACCATTCGGTCAACGATGCACGAGGCGCTGGTCCCCCATGGCACGACGAACTCCCCAACACGCGCGCCCCCGCGTTCGTCCCCGGTCGCGCACCGGCGGGGTCGAGGGCAACGCCCGATTCACCAGCTCCTTCGCCGCGGTCATCTTCATACTGCTGTTCGTCGAGGGCGTGACGATCGTGAGCATCCGCTCGTTGCTCACCCCGCACGTCTTCATCGGTGTCTTGCTCATCCCCCCGGTGCTGATGAAAATTGGCTCGACGACGTGGCGAATGCTCAAGTACTACACCGGTAGTCGCGAGTATCGGCTGAAGGGTCCGCCCGCGCCACTGCTGCGCCTGCTCGGTCCGGTGCTCGTCGTCTTGACGATCGTGATGCTGCTTTCGGGTGTGGGCCTCGTGGTCGGGGCACCCGTCTCGTCACGCCCGCTGCTCTTCACGATTCACCGCGCCTCGTTCGTCCTGTGGTTCGGCGCTATGGCGATCCACGTCCTCGGCCACGCCATCGACACGGCCCGCTTCGCCCCGCGCGACTGGATTGCCTACACGCGTCGCCAGGTCCGCGGCGCATCGGCTCGCCAGTGGTCACTGGGCGCGTCGCTCGTCCTGGGCGCCATCGCCGCGGCCATTATCACGCCCTACGCCGCCAACTGGCACGCCGCCTTCTTCGGCTGACGCTACGGCGCGACGAGGGGTACCGACGCGCCCGGCTCAATGGCGACGACCCGCGTTTGGCCACCTCGATCACTGAGGTGGCGCACCACCTCGTCGGGCGTACCCGCGAGCAGCGGGAACGTGCCGTAGTGGATCGGCGTGAAGCGGGCCACCCCGAGCAGGCCGAGGGCGTAGGCGGCCTCGCGCGGACCCATGTTGTAGTGGCCGTCGATCGGCATCAGCGCGATCTCGGGCGCGTAGAGCTCGCGGATGATCGCCATGTCGCCGAACACGTTCGTGTCGCCTGAGACGTAGACCGGTCCGCCGCCGCCAACCGGCAGGTGCGCCACGAACCCCACCGGATTGCCTCCGTAGATAGAGGGCAGGCCGTCGCCCGCGGCGACGCCGCACGAGTGGTCGGCCCCCACCATGGTGAGCGCCACGTCACCGACGTGCACCGTGCCGCCCTTGTTCATCTCGAGGAGATTCGTCACGCCCTGGGTCGCAAAATAGGCCGCCATCTCAGGAACGCAGACGATGGTCGCCCCGGTCTCGAGCACCACCGGCACCGCGGACCCCATGTGATCGAAGTGACCGTGGGTCACCGCGATGACGTCGATCGGACCGAGAGCCTCGAGCGTGACTGGACTCTTCGGATTCTCGAGCCACGGATCGAAGAGCACTCGGGTGCCCGTCGCGGTGGTCATGAGCACGCTCGCGTGGCCGAGCCACGTGAGCGAACCGGGAACCGCGTACTCACCGACGGCGACTGCCGCGTCACTCAATGTCGTTGTCATGTTCACCCCTAATCGTCTCGAAATTCACGACAAGGCCCACCGTAGCGGACGTCTCGCGCGCGAGCCTACAGTTGGCGTTCGAGGAGGCTTTCATGCTTGTCACGACCACGAATGATGTGGCCGACCACCGGATCGTCAAGGTGCTCGGCGAAGTCAACGGGCTCACCGTGCACACCCGAAACGTTGGCGCACAGCTCGGCGCGACGTTCAAGGCGCTCGGCGGTGGCGAGTTGCGCGGACTGACCAAACAGCTCCAGCAGTCGCGCGCCGAAGCCCTCGAACGGATGTCCGACAATGCCCGGGACATGGGCGCCAACGCCGTCATCGCGATGCGTTACGACTCCAACGAGCTGGCCAACACGTTCCAGGAGATTCTCGCCTACGGCACGGCGGTGGTGATCGAGCCACTAGCCGCGGGCGCTACCGGATGATTCCGATACTCACGACCGAGGCGATGCGACGCGCCGACGCGCGCGCGGTGGCTCGGCGCGGGGTGGACGCGCTGGTGCGCGACGCCGGGACCGCCATCGCACTCGTCGCGATCTCCCAGTTGCGTGCCACCTACGGTGCGCGCGTCGCCGTCCTGGTCGGCCCCGGCCTCAATGGTGCCGACGGCCGCGTCGCCGCTGAACAGCTGGCCCGGCGCGGCGCCCGCGTCGACACCGTGGAAGTCGCCCACCAACCAGCCTCCTTACGTGGTTACGACCTGGTCATCGACGCCGCCTTTGGACTCGGCTGCTCGCGCGCCTACCGGGCACCGCACGTCGCCCCGACCACCACGGTCGTCGCGGCGGACCTCCCGTCCGGGGTGAACGCCGACACCGGCGAGGTCCTCGGCCAACCGCTCAAGGCCCACGTCACCGTTGCCCTGGGGGCGCTCAAACCGGCTCACCTGACGGGCCACGCCGCGGCGTACGTCGGAGAACTGCGCGTCGCGAACCTCGGCATCGCCTGCGACGGCGACGACGGGCTCGTCGAATTCGCCGACCTCGCGGGCTTCGTGCGCTGGAGCCGCGACGACCACAAGTGGGACCACGCCATCGACGTCATCGCGGGGTCGGCGCTCATGCCCGGCGCGGCGGACCTCGTGACGCGCGGCGCCCTGGCGGGCGGAGCTTCGATGATCCGACTGACCAGCCGCGACGACGTGGCGTCGCTGGTGGCGATCGCCAGTGAAGTCGTTCGCACCAGTGGGCCACCGGACCGGCGAAGTCGGGCGATCGTCGCTGGTCCGGGCCTCGGCAGCGACGCGGCCGCTTGGCTCGCGACCAAACTGGGCGACGTGAGCGTTCCCGTCGTGCTCGACGCCGACGGGCTCGACGAGCGCGTCCTCAGCGTGCGCCGCGACGAACCCTGGGTCCTCACCCCGCACGACGGCGAGTACGAGCGGATCGTGGGCTCGAGCCCGCCGGCCGACCGGTTCGAGGCCGCTCGGGCACTCGCTCGTTCTTCCGGCTGCGTCACGCTGCTCAAGGGGCCCACGACCGTGGTCGCCCACCCCGACGGGCGACTGCGCGTCATTCAGTCCGGGACCAGCGCGCTCGCGACCGCGGGGACCGGTGACGTTCTCGCTGGACTCATCGGCGCGAGCATCGCTCGCGGCCACGATCCGCTCGACGCCGCGGCGCTCGGCGCCTTCATCCACGGCGCCGCGGGCGCCCGGCTGACCCGTTACGCCCGGTCTTCGGATCTGCCCGACGCCATCGCTCGCGTACTCGCGGACCTTTGACGCTAGCCGGCGGCCCCGATGTGGAAGTCGCGGCTGTGCTTGCGGATCTCGCGACGCGCGATCGTCATCTTGTGTACCTCGTCGGGTCCGTCGGCGATGCGCAGTGTTCGAACGCCCGCGTACATGTGCGCGAGCGGTGTGAACTGGGTGACCCCGGCCGCGCCGTGGACTTGAATAGCGCGGTCGATCACCTTCAGGGCCACGTTGGGTACCGCCACCTTGATGCCGGAGATCTCCGCCGCGGCGCCCTTGTTGCCGACCGTGTCCATGAGATGGGCCGTGTGCAGGACGTACTCGCGCGCCATGTCGATCTCGATACGCGACTCGGCGATCCAGTCCTGGATCAGACCCTTGTGAGCGAGGCTCGATCCGAACGTGTGACGCTCCAGCGACCTCGACACCATCAATGCCAGGGCCCGCTCGGCCACACCAATCGTGCGCATGCAGTGGTGGATCCGCCCCGGTCCGAGACGGGCCTGGGCGATCGCGAAGCCGCCACCCTCCTCACCGAGCAGGTTGTCAACCGGAACGCGAACGTCACGGTAGATGACTTCGGGGTGCCCACCGCGCTCGTCGTACCCAAAGACGTGAGGCTCCAGCCCAATCTCGACACCGGGGGACTCACGCGGCACGACGATCATTGACTGCTGACGGTGTCGAGGGCCGGTCGGGTCGGTCTTGCCCATCACGATGAGGACTTGGCACCGGGGCGACCGAGCGCCGCTGGAAAACCACTTGCGGCCATTCAAGACGTACTCGTCACCGTCGCGTTCGATCGACAGTCCAATGTTGGTGGCGTCGGACGACGCGACGTCGGGTTCGGTCATCGAGAAGGCGCTGCGAATCTCACCCGCGAGCAGCGGTGCCAGCCAGGTGGCCTTGACCCCTTCCGAGCCGTAAAGGTTGAGGATCTCCATGTTGCCGGTGTCGGGCGCGTTGCAGTTCATCGCTTCGGAGGCGAAATCGTAGCGTCCGAGTTGCTCCGAAATCGGCGCGTAGTCGAGATTCGACAGGGGCGTGCCCGGGCTGTCGGCGTTCAAGTGCGGCAGGAACAGGTTCCACAGGCCCCGCTCGAGGGCCTGTGCCTTCAGTCGGTCCAAGATGGGCGGGTAGCCGTCAATGCCGAGCTCGGCGAGTTGGGCGTAGTACGTCGCTTCACTCGGTTCGATCACGTGCTCGATGAACTGCCCTACCGACTCCTGCACCTCGAGTCCACGATCAGAGAACGCGTACGGCACTGGCCACCCCTCGTTGAAAAATCTCTCTCGCCCCCAGGCTAGTCAAGGCCCCACGAGCACACCGTCGGACCCGTCGCCCCGTCGGCGATCGGCCACGAGTGCGGCGCGAGTAGTGGGCCGGGCCGCGACGACGTCGGCCCGAAAGCCAGGCCACTCGCGTCGAAGGGGACTCGTGCGCACGATGGCGAGTAACCCGTCGTCGACGCTGAGCCCTCGCTCGTAGCGTCGCTGATACGCTGCGGCCGTGCGCTTCTCTGACGAGCACGAGGCCTTTCGCGCCACAGTGCGCTCGCTCGTCGATCGAGAGATCAACCCCCACGTCGACGAGTGGGAGCGCGTCGGCGGCTTTCCCGCCCACGAGCTCTTTCCCCGACTCGCGCACTTCGGGCTCCTCGGACTCGAGTACGACCCGGCCTACGGTGGCGAAGCCGCGGACCACTTCTTTACCTTGATCGCCTGCGAGGAGTACGGGCGAATCGGTGCCGCCGGCGTGGCGATGGCCATCGGGGTCCAAACGAGCATGGCCACGCCAGCCCTCGCGCGCTACGGATCCGAGGACTTGAAGCAGCGCTTTCTCGCCCCCGCGATCGCCGGTACGGCGGTGGCGGCCATCGCGGTGACCGAGCCCAACGCGGGATCCGACGTGGCGGCGATTACCACGCGCGCCGTGCGCGACGGCGACGAGTGGGTCATCAACGGTCAAAAGCTCTACATCACCAACGGCGTGCAGGCCGACTGGATCTGCCTGCTCGCGCGCACCTCGGACGAGGGTGGGTATCGGGGCCTGTCACAGATCATCGTGCCGACCACCTCCCCCGGTTTTAGTGTTTCGCGCAAACTCGACAAGCTCGGTAACCGATCGTCGGACACCGCCGAGCTCGTCCTGGACGACGTGCGCGTGCCGGTGGACTACACGATCGGTACGTCCGGACGCGGCTTCGAACAACAGATGCGCCAATTCGTCATTGAGCGAATGACCGCCGCCTACACCATCGCGGGGCAGTGTCGCTACGCGCTGCAGCGCACGCGCGACTACCTCGTCGAGCGCTCGGCGTTCGGCCAGCCCCTCGCGGCCAAGCAGTACGTGGCCTTTCGCCTCGCCGAGCTGTCCGCCCGCGTGGATCTCCTGGTGAGTCACAATCGCCAGTGCGCCGTTGACCTCATGGCCGGTGAGGACGTCACCCGCATGGCGACCGTGGCCAAACTCACCGCCGGACGCCTCGCGCGCGACGTGGCCGATCTGTGCCTGCAGTTTCACGGCGGCGTGGGGTACATGGAGGAGGTCTGGACCGCGAGGTTCTTTCGCGACATGCGCCTCTCGTCGATCGGCGGCGGCGCCGATGAGGTCATGCTGCTGGTGCTCGCCAGACTGGACGGCTTTCCCGTCTGAGCCGATGGGCGCCACGCAAACGAAGGGAGCACTCAATGAAACCCGATCTCGCTGGACTCGATCCACTTGACGTCAACCTGGCGACTCGGACGTGCGTCGGTGACGCCCTCGCGCGTAGCGCGGCGATCTTCGCGGACCGACCGGCCGTCATCGACCACGGCGAGGTCGTCACCTACGGCGCGCTCGACGCCGCGGCCGACGCGTTCGCCACCTCGTTGCTCGAGCACGGTGCCCAACGTCAAAGCGCAGTGACACTCCTGATGGGTAATTCGTGGCGCTTCATCGCGACGTACTTCGCCTGCGCGAGGGCCGGACTCGTGGCGATGCCGCTCAACGTGACGCTCACCACGTCGGACCTCGCGTGGATCGTGAACGACGCGCGGTCCACGACGCTCGTCGTCGACGACGCCTGGCTGGGGCTGCTCGAGCGACTGCTCCCCGAGCTCCCCAACGTCACCAACGTCGTGATCGTCGGGGTGGGCGAGGTGGCCAACACGACGGCGGACGTCACGAGGTGGGATGCCCTCGCGGCGAAGGCAGCGCCAGCACCTCGAGTGCTCGTCGAGGACCGCGACACGGTTCAGTGCCTGTACACCTCGGGCACCACGTCACGCCCCAAGGGTGTGCTGGTCAGTCACGTCAGCGTGCTCGTCGCCGGCCTGACGAACGCGCTCATGATGGAGTATCGCTGGGGTGCGACGCCGTCGGTCTTGCTCAACGTGCTGCCACTGTTTCACACGACGGCGCTCAACACACTCTGCCTGCCGGTGCTCTTCACCGGTGGAACGGTCGTGTTGCCCGGACCCTTCGACCCGCGGACCGTCCTTGGGGAGATCGAATCACGACGCGTGACCCACGTGATGCTGTTGCCCATGATGTGGGCGGCGATCGTGCGAGAGTTGGACGCGACGGCCCACGACGTGGACTCGGTGCGACGCGCCATCTACGCCATGGCCCCAATGCCCCGTGACCTCCTGGATCGCGTCGCTCGCGCCTTCAACCGCGCCGACGTGATTCTCGGCTCGGGCCAGACTGAGGTGGTGCCCGCGACGGTGCTGCAGTGGCCCGAGCACCGGACGTCAGCGCCCGAGTCGTGGGGACCGTCGGTGCCGACCGTGATGACTCGGTGCCTCGACCCAGAGGGCAACGTCGTGCCCGCGAACGAGACCGGTGAGATCGCCTACCGCGGCCCCCACGTCGCCAGTGGCTACTGGAACAATCGCGACGCCAATACGGCGGCCTTCGCCCACGGCTGGTTCCACAGCGGCGACGTGGGCCACGTCGACGAACGCGGTGTCGTCTGGTTCACCGACCGGCTAAAGGACATCATCAAGAGTGGTGGCGAGAACGTGTCCTCGGTCGACGTGGAACGCGTCGTGTCCTCGGTACCCGGCGTCGCCGAGAGCGTAATCGTCGGGGTGCCCGATCCCTACTGGGGCGAGGCCGTCTGTGCGGTCATCGTGCCCGACGGCACCGTCGAGCGAGCCGCGCTGCCCGGGGCCGTCATCGAGTACGCCAAGGCACACCTCGCCGGGTTCCAGGTCCCCAAGCGAGTCGTGGTGACGAGCGAGTTGCCCAAAACGGCCACGGGCAAAACCCGAAAGCACGAGGTCCGCGCCTGGCTCAGCCGCGTCACTGGCGATGGTGAGCGAAACGACGTGAGCGGCGAAGCACACCAGTAGATTGCGCACAGGACAGGAGGTCTCGTGAAGCCGAGAACGCTCACCGTCGCGGCCGTGCAGCTCAACTCGGGGATCGATCGCGACGCGAACCTGACGCAGTCGATCGCCCTCGTCGAGCGGGCCGCCGACCTCGGTGCGACCTACGTCCAGCTGCCCGAGTACTTCAACTACCTCGGACCGGCGCGGGGCTACCTTGACGCCGCCGAGCCGATTCCCGGACCCACCACCGCGCGCATGGGTTCACTCGCCAAACGACGGCGAATCAACCTACACCTGGGCAGCATGCTCGAGCTCGGCAGTGGCGACCACCCCTACAACACCAGCGTGCTGATCGGGCCGACGGGTTCGATCGTCGCGACGTACCGCAAGACGCACCTCTTTGACGTCGACGTTCCTGGAGCCGTCACGCATCGCGAATCCGACGCCCTCGCGCGCGGCAACGAACTCGTCGTCGCGCGGCTCAAGCGCTTCAGCATCGGCCTGTCGGTCTGCTTCGACGTTCGATTCCCCGAGCTCTACCGAGCGCTGGCCGCGGCGGGTGCCGACGTGCTCGCCGTTCCGGCCGCCTTCAACGCCTCAACGGGTCGTAGCCACTGGCACGTGCTGATTCGATCGCGGGCCATCGAGAATCACGCCTTCGTCGTCGCGGCGGCCCAGGCCGGCACGACCGACGAGGGCATCGCGACCTACGGCCACGCCATCGTCGTCGACCCGTGGGGCACCATCGTGGCCGAATCGGTGGGCGACGACGCCCAGGTCGTCACCGCCACGCTCGACCTCGACGAGGTGAACCGGCGTCGAGCGCAAATCGCCGTGATGCGCTTTCGTCGCCCGACCCTGTACCGTCGGCCGGTTCGCGTGATCGGCGCTTGAACTTACCTCGAAGTAACGGTCTTGAGTCACCCAAAGGGGCGCCGGTGCGCGGCCTAGCATGGTTCACGGCGTCGTAGACCGTTGCGACACCGGTCGTATCCGCACCGCGAGAAAGTCGTGAACCCCCCATGAACATGCCGAGCGCTTCCTACTCCATAACCATGCGCGTCATCCTCGACGCTGCGTCAACCATCCCCGCGATAGCCACCGCCGTCGCCAACGCCGGCGGACTGGTGACCGCCCTCGACGTGGTCGAACCGATCGATGGACACATGGTGGTCGACGTCACGTGCAACGCCAGTAACGAAGATCACGCCACCGTGCTCGGTGACACCGTCGGGGCGGTCGCCGGGGCCGCGGTGCACGCCATCAGCGACCGGACATTCTTACTGCACCTCGGCGGCACCATTGAGGTCAAGCCCAAGATCGCGCTGAAGACGCGTGACGACCTCTCGATGGCCTACACCCCGGGCGTGGCGCGCATCTCCAACGCCATCGCCAAGGACGTCAGCCTGGCGCGCAAGCTCACCATCAAGCGCAACACGGTCGCCGTGGTGACTGACGGTTCGGCGGTGCTCGGTCTCGGCAACATCGGTCCCGAGGCGGCCCTGCCCGTGATGGAGGGCAAGGCGCTGCTCTTCAAGCGCTTCGCCGACATCGACGCGTGGCCGGTCTGCCTGGCCACCCAGGACGTCGACGAGATCGTTCGGATCGTCCAGTGCATTGCCCCGGTCTATGGCGGCATCAATCTCGAGGACATCGCGGCGCCACGCTGTTTCGAGATCGAACGCCGCCTGCGCGAGCTGCTCGACATCCCGGTCTTCCACGACGACCAGCACGGCACGGCGGTGGTGGTCTACGCGGCGCTGCGCAACGCGCTGCGCGTCGTGGGCAAGGAGATGAAGGACGTGCGCGTGACCATGCTCGGCGTGGGCGCCGCCGGCGTCGCGATCTCCAAACTGCTGCTGGCCGAAGGGGTCGGCGACATCATTGGCGTGAACCGCCACGGGATCCTGGACCCCGATGACGCCTCGCTCGACGAGGAGCGTCGCTGGCTCGCCTCGAACACGAACCGCGACGCGCGACGCGGCGATCTCACCGACGCCCTGCGCGACGCCGACGTCTTCGTCGGCGTCTCTGGTCCGAACCTGGTTACCGAAGCCCAGCTCACCGTGATGGCGAAGGACTCGATCGTTTTCGCGCTCGCCAACCCCGACCCCGAGATCGACCCGCAGGTGGCTCGCCGCCACGCCGCGATCGTCGCGACGGGACGTAGCGACGAACCTAACCAGATCAACAACGTTCTCGCCTTCCCCGGCATCTTTCGCGGCCTGCTCGACGCGGGCGCGACCCACATCACCGAGGAGATCGAGATCGCCGCGGGCCGAGCGATCGCCGACGCCGTCAGCTCAGACGACCTCTCGGCCAACTACATCGTGCCGACGGTCTTTAACGCCAGCGTCGTCAAATCAGTCGCCGAAGCCGTTGGCAAGGTCGCGCGCGCTCAACTCGGCGAATGAGCGCACGATACCGAATGACCTCAGTTCTTGGGCGATGGACCCTCGCCATCATCACACTCGCGTCGCTCGGCCTCGCCACGCCATCGGCGGCGTCGCCACGGACCCTGATCCTCAACGCCGATGGACTCGTGGGCGCACCATTCGGCGCCGCGCAACGCAGCGTCGTTGCGGTCATCGATCGAACGCTGGGGGCCCCGACGAAGGACCCGACACCGACGCCGTTTCTCGCGCCGTGCGGCGTCGACGCCGCAGCCTCGTGGGGCGAGCTGGCCACCTTCTTCGACCACGGTCGCTTCGCGGGCTACTCCCTCGGCCACCGACCGATGGTCGGCCTCCGCGTCGCAGGTGGCGTGCAACCCGGTGAGCGACTGTCGCTGGCCCACCACCAGTTCGGTTCCCGGCTGCGCACCTCATCAAATCAGGGTGGCGCGTGGTTTGTGCGAACTCCAACTGGCCGATTTTTTGGATTTTTGTGGCCCAGTGGCCCGCCACCGGGCCCACGCACTCGGATCTGGACGATCGAAGCCGGCCGCGTGGGATGCCCCGCCCTGGCCCCGTGAGGTGTTAGCACTCTCGATGTTGGAGTGCTAAAATGGGGTCGTCGAAGTGATTCGACGGTTCAAGAGCAGCCCAACGAGACAGGAGGTTCAACCATGGCTCTTGTTCGCACTGACACCTTCCGGGACATCGACCGGTTTCTCCAGCAGTTCTGGGCGAGCCCGGACGTTGCGAGGACCCACTCGGTCCCGATGGATGCCTACCGGAACGGCGACTCGTTCCTCATCATCGTCGACCTACCCGGCGTTGACGCCAAGGCCATCTCGCTCACCGTGGAGAACAACGTGCTCACGGTGAAGGCGGAGCGCACGGCGCCCACCTCAGCCGAGGGGGTCGACCGCCTGATGGCCGAGCGCCCCTACGGCACCTTCACCCGTCAGATCTTCCTCGGGACCAGTCTGGACTCAGAGAAGATCGACGCCGACTACGAGTCCGGCGTACTCACGATCGCCATTCCGATCGCCGAGCACGCCAAGCCCCGTCGAGTCGAGGTTTCCTCCAAGGGTGAGCGCAAGGTCATCCCCGCGTAGTTCAAGCGTCCGTCACAAAACCCGGCACCCGCGTGGTGCCGGGTTTTGTGTTTCTGCAAATCAGTCAGGCTCGGACAGTTTCGCAAGACGTGCTCGAAGTCCCTGGACCAGTCGATTGGGCCGTGGTACGCGGGCGAGGTCGAACGGCGCACGGTCGGCGCCTACATCTGTGCCCGCCCGGCTTCCTGGATCCGTACGAGCGCCACGAGCAGACAGACCGGCACCGGGGCAACGAACGGGCCAATGGTCAAGATCCCGACCAGTGTGAACGCTCCGAGCGCACCGACGACCAGCCACGTAAAGACGCCGACGCCACGTCGAGCACGACCGGCCCGAGCAAGGATCGACCCGCTAGCGAGCAGGGAGCCGACGAGTGGCAGGGCGACGATGACGATGACCCGGCCACCGTTGACCTGGACCAAGGTTGCCGAAACGGTGCCGCCGTAGACGGGAATCGTGAGTGCGGCCACGAGCAGTCCCGCGCCGCTGATGATCGACGCCACCAACCACCAGCGGGTCCAGATGTCCAACCGAGTCCAACCGGCGCGCATACGCTCACCCTAATCTATCGAGCGACCCTTCGTCCGAGCTAGGCGAGACGAGGCACGGCGCTCGCGACTAGCCCGATCCCGGCCGGGCGACCGGGCTGGCGGGTAACCCGGCGTTTCGAGGCGCGGGTGGCCGCGACGTGGCGAACCAAGAGCTTGAGCGCCTGATGACGGGTTTGAGGCCAACCGGTCCGCGGTGATCGGGCGGCCCAACAGCGATGGCGAGCCGGCGCACCATTCGCCACCGCCGGGCACGGCCCGCGCCGCGAAGAACGGCGAGCCCGACATTCGCAAATTTCGTCGGTAACGAGACAAACTGGTCCGAGCGGTGGCCCGGCGACCGGAGTGTCACCGCGGTGGGGCGATAAGGTCGCCACGTGGCCTCTGGGGATGAATCGATGGACCTCGCGCTCGCGGCGTCGACGCTGCGCGCGAACGGCTCTGACTTCCAGGCGTTGCTGGGAGCGCTCGTCGATGGACTCGCCGACGCCCTCGGCGAACGACTGCAAACGACGCTCGCCGGAGGGCGCTTTCGAAAGTCGAGTGAGTACCGCTCGGTACGCATCGTTGTGGGCGACGAACACTTTGAGGCCGCCGTCGAAGGTGCGAGCCTGCACTGTGGGGTCGCCCATCTCTCTGGCGGCATTCGGATTCGCAACGAGGCGCTCGACACGAACGAGTGGATCAACCGCCTCGTCGGGTCACTCGCGAACGAGGCCGCCCGTAGTGATTCGGCTCGCCAAGCCCTAGAACATCTTGTCATCGGAGGAAACCAGTGAGCGATACCGTCAACGACCTACCCGAGGCCACGGGCCACCGACTAGCCGAGCTCGAGCACGGACTCTTCACGTCCGACCTCTCGGTGAACGAGTTCCTCCTCGTGAAGGAGGCCGGCTTCCATCCGGTCGGCTTCGTCATGGGCTCGTCCATCTACCACACCGGGATCCAAACGCGTAAGTGGAGCCAGAGTCAGGAATTGACGAAGCTCACCGAAGCGATGTACAACGCGCGCGAACTCGCGATGACGCGTATGGAGGAGGAGGCGGCGGCACTCGGTGCCGACGGTGTCGTCGGCGTGCGACTCGACGTCAACTACTACGAGTGGGGCAAGGACGCCGCCGAGTTCATTGCCGTGGGCACCGCCGTGAAGGCCGAAGACGGCGTCTCGAGACGAAACAAGCTCGGCAAGCCGTTCACGTCTGACCTATCGGGCCAGGACTTTTGGACCCTCGCCCAGACGGGGTACGCCCCCCAAGGGCTCGTCATGGGCACGTGCGTCTACCACATCGCGCACCGCGGACTCGGCCAGGCGCTCAGCACGACGGGCCAGAACGTCGAACTGCCGAACTTCACCCAGGCGCTCTACGAAGCCCGCGAACTCGCGATGACCCGCATGCAGGACGAGTCCGCCCAACTCGGTGCCACCGGCATCGTCGGCGTGCGCCTGGAGGAGAAGTCTCACCAGTGGGGCTCGCACACCATCGAGTTCCTCGCCATCGGCACGGCCGTGACTAAGGGCACCGAATCGGTCACGCTGCCCACCCCGACCACCATCATCTCGCTCGACAACTGATGGTCGCGAACCCCGTCGCCGCCGGCTTCTCGTCGGGCCTCAGCGTCGCCGACTTCGCGGCGTGCCTGTCGATGGGCCTCGAGCCAGTCGGACTCGTCCAGGGATTCTGCGCCATGCAGGCCGGCGGCTTCGCCATGGGCCTGACCCAGATGGGCCAGCCGATGGGGGGACAAGGAGGCTACGTCGAGAACTACCAGTGCCCCCACGGCATGGTCGGCGGCGAGCACCGAATGTGGGGCCAGAACTACGAGCAGACCTGGGTTGAGCAGTCGTGGTCCGGTGGCTTCACCGCCGCGCTGGATCGCATGCGTGACGAGGCGACGCGCCTGGGTGCGCACGGCGTCGTCGGCGTCCTCGACACCGAGACCGCACTCGTGGGCGCCGGTGTTGTCGAGTTCCACCTACGCGGCACCGCGGTGCGGGTAGTCGACGCGACGTCCACCAACGCGCCGTGGACGACGTACCTCGCCGGGCAGCGTCTGGTGAAACTGTTCGAATCGGGATTCGCTCCGGTCTCGGTCGTGGCGGTCACCGCATCGGTGCGCGTGTACGCCTACTGCATCACCGAGTACCTCATGGGCGGCGGCGGCGTGAACGTCTGGTCGTCAAACTCCTCATCGGTCGAGATCAATCAGATCGTGCGCGCGCAGTCGCTATCGCGTGACCTCGCTCGATCGATGGCGCGCACCCAGCTGCACGGCGACGATCTGCACGCCGCGCAGCTCGACGTCGTGGACCGCGAGCACGAGCGCGGCGACCTCGAGATCGTGTCGACGCTGCGCGGGAACCGCGTGCGCCGATTTCGCAGCTTCGAGTCGCTCCCCATCCCTCAGCCGACGGTGCGGCTCACGTGAGCGCCGCACCACGCGACGATCTGGTGGCCCTGGTACGCGAGGCGGTCGCGTCACTCGAATCCAAGGCGACGTCGTCGACGTCGATGACGTCGGATCTCTCACTGGACGAGGAGTTCAATCTTCACGCCATCGGTTGGGAAGCGGTCGAACTGGTGAGCGGCTATTCGGCGTTCTCGACACCGATGGGTGCGTGGAGCTGGGGACAGGGTGAGATC
The DNA here is from genome assembly GCA_021846325.1 of Actinomycetes bacterium. Lineage (GTDB taxonomy): Bacteria > Actinomycetota > Acidimicrobiia > Acidimicrobiales > RAAP-2 > RAAP-2. The sequence goes on from JAJZBX010000005.1 coordinate 120,309, forward strand.
ACTTCGGCGACCGAGGCGCACGCCAACGCGTTCGCGAGTGCGATACAGCGCCTGCACCACGAAGCGGCCGCGGCCGGTGGCCACGGTGTGGTGGGCGTCCACATCGAGCGATCGATCTTCTCCACCCACACCGCCGTCTCACTCATCGGCACCGCCGTGCGACCCATCGGGGCGAGTCGCGTCGGTGACGACCACGTCTTCGTCTCCGACCTGTCCGCGCGCGACTTCGCCCGACTCGTACTGGCTGGCTGGGAGCCCCTGGGCCTCGCGACCGGCGCCAGCTTCGTCTACGCCCCCCGGCGCACCATCGGGGCGGCGCTCGCCCAACAGTCCCAGAACGTCGAGCTGACCAACTTCACCGAAGCCATCTACGCCGCGCGCGAACTCGCCATGGAACGCATGCAGCGATCGGCCATCGACCTGCACGGGTCCGGCGTCGTCGAAGTCAAGGTCGTCGAGGGTCCGATGGCCTTCGCCGCCCACGCCGTTGGCTTTACCGCTTGGGGTACCGTCGTGCGTCTCGCCGCCGACCAACACCGCCCCATGAACCCCGCGCTCGTGGTCTCACTGGACGATCCAGTGGTGACGTTTGACGCAGCCACGTTGGGCTGACCTCGTCGACATATGGATTGGGCCCGTGCGGAGTCGCGTGACTTGACGGCCCACGGTCGCCAGGAAACGGGCGGGTTGAACCTCGACACAGCGTCCTAGACGGCCGCTCGAACTGCGCTCTGTTGGGCTCAGTTCGTGAGGCGCGACGCCCAGTCGGCCGTTTCCAGGACAGCAGCTTGACGCGGGAATACTTTGTCCATCAGCATCCGGTGCACGTCGTCGTCCATATCGGCGCAGGCGTCTCGCAACACGGTGAGGCGAAAGTCAAGGTCGGCCGCTTGTCGCACGGTGGAGAGCACCACGCCGCTGGTCGCGATACCACTCACGACCAGTGAGTCCACGGACTTCGCTCGCAAGACTACGTCGAGGTCGCTACCCGAAAACGCACTCACTCGTCGTTTCACCACGACGATGTCGCCCGGCTGCGGGGCCAGTCGCGCGTGAATGGCGGTGGATGCATCAGTCTCCCAGAGGTCCGTCGACGTGGTGAGGCGAGCGAATGACTGGTTTTTTGGACTGACTTCCGGGGCCCCTTCCCGGAAGGCCACGCGCACAAAGATGACGAGACGTTGCTGGGAACGCGCCACCTCGATCGCGGACTCAGTCGCCTTGAGCAGTGCCTCGGCCCGCGACCCGATTCGTTCCAGGATGCCGTTTTGCATATCCATGACCAACAACGCTTCGCTCACACCGAACTCCATTCATGTCCATTGATCGCGATGTCGCACTTTGCCACGACGCCAGCCTTGTCGGCTAACGCATTCGAGTCACCGAACCGAATCACAGGCTAACCAGATGCTCGCCACGATGTCGCGGCGGACCAGAAACTACGCTCGCGATCACGCCGTGTCGCCTGACCAAGTCCCGGTCTCCTCGAATCCGAACCTCGAGCCGCTCGCTCGGCGATCCGTCACCTTCGTCGATGAAGAACTGACGGTCGTCGGCGCTCGGAAAACAGAAAGCGGAGAATTTCGCCCAGCACGTACGGTCGGTGACCGCGCGGCCGGTCCGCTCTCTGAGGTCCCGTGAGAGGCGTGCGGAGGTACTTGCGACCAAGGTGCGGAATCTCCGGGAGCGAATCGAATAGTTGCTCGCCGCGATGGAGGTCGATTAAGTCCCCGCACCCGACATCGACGAGATTGCCGTGATTGCCCACTTCGAATCAGCACTCACCACGGTTTCGGTCACGGCGCGCAAGGTACTCCTCATCGGTGCTCGTCCACGAGTTCCGCGTCGAGAATTGTTTCCGAGTTGTACCGCCCTGACGCATGCCGAATGTGCGCGGGGCCGATGGCCCGCGCTCTGGTACGAGCGGTGCCCCCGGCAGGACTCGAACCTGCGCTCACGGTTTAGGAAACCGATGCTCTATCCCCTGAGCTACGAGGGCGGGACTTCCGCGCGAACCTCCGCGTGAAGCTCCGCGCGTAAATCGTTCCCAAGCCTACGCCGTGCGAATTCAACGGCTACTCCGGAAACGATCCACCCTATGATGGAGGCAAAGAGAGTCTTTGTCTTTTATTTGTCTATGGAGGACCATGAGCAGAGCGTCGATGATTGCGCAGCTTGAGTCGTTGCGCGCAGAGAAGGAACTCGAAGTCGCAGAGACCATCGCGGAACTGCGTGGGATGGACGCCCGAATCGCTTCGTTGAAGGCCGGAGTCACGCTGAAGGGCGATCTTGCCTCGCTTACAAGGACTGACGCGATAGTCCAGGTGTTGCATTCGGCCGGTGCCATGCTCTCTCCGACCGAGATCGTGTCGCGCCTCAACTCCGCAGGTCGCCAAGACGATCGACGATCTGTGACGGCGACATTGAACTACTTGCTCCAACAGAAAGTCGTTCTCAGACCCTCCAAGGGGCTCTACTTGGCAGTGTGAACGGTCGACCCACGTAGCTCCAGTTACAGACCCGCGTGAACTGGATGCCGACCCTGTAGTGACGGATTGTCGACCGCGAGGGTGGTGCAGCTAGCTACGCAGCCACGGTGTAGATCGAGCGTCCGTCGTCCCAGTAACTGTCGAAGACATGCTGGTAGACGACGTCACACTTCTGTGCGTAGATCGGCCGCGTGAAGGCGTCTGGCAGGCGGTCGAGGATCTCTTCGACGGTTACGCGTACCGACGCCCGAGTCGCCTGCTCCTTGCGCCAGTCCAAGACGATCTTGTCGCGCTTCAAGACTTCAAGGAGCTCCGCAGCTACACGCTTCACCTGCGCGGTCTCGTTGTCGGAGAGCTCCGGGGCCGGCCTTGTCAGAATATCGAAGATGGCCAGTTGCTCTTCGCTGAGTCCTTCCGCGAGCGAACGGGCCTCCTCTTGAGTGAGGGCGTTGCTGAAGTCGAGCAGCTGCTGGAAGAAGGTTTCGACGTTGATGCTCCCGGCGTTGTAGTCCTCTACCAGTTTCTCGAACCGCTCTACTAGGTCGACACGAGCAGGGTTGAGCCGAACGAGGGCTGCAACCTTTGCTGAGAGCAGCGAACGAAGTCGCTGGGCCGCTGTACGTGGGCGCCCTCGCTTGAAGGCCTCCTCGAGACCCTTCCAGTCCACTGCGCCCAGATCGAAGAGGGCCTCTACTTCGCTATCTGGGATCAAGTACTCGTTCGCCGCGACGGACTCGTCGAGGAGTTGCTCGATTCGTCCCATGACTCCCGAGATATTGGGTGGCTCGATATTCGCCGAGATTCCGTCAGCGAGGAACTTGGCCACGGCGCGTGCGCGACTGAACTCGTTGGCGCGGACGTCGGGCAGGATTGCCTTGTAGAGGCGATTGACCAGTGCAGCACGCGAGGTAAAGGCGATTCGCTCGTCATCGTCCACCATCAGCATCTCGACGGCCTCTTTACCGGCGGCCACCAACGCGAAGCCGCTCAGGCGTCCCAGAGCGTCGAGGTCGACGTCACGCGCCAGACAGAAGGACCGGAGGTCATCGATGGCTTCTCGGGTCGCCTCCACCAGTTGCCCCTTCTCCTCGACGGGCAACTCACCCGACGCGCCGCCCACCGCGTAGATAGCCAGAGCCGCCTGCAGGTTGCGAAAGACGTCGACGTAGGCGACGACGAGCCCGTTGTTCTTCTCTGGGAAGACGCGGTTGGCCCGGGTGATGGTCTGCATCAGGGTGTGGTTCCGCAGTGGCTTGTCAAGATACACGGTCGAGAGCGAGGGGACGTCGAAACCTGTCGTCCACATCGAACAGACGAAGGCCAGGCGAAATGGATCCGAGGCGTTCTTGAACTTGTCCTCGAGGTTCTCTTCGACCATTCGCCTGCGGTGCGTCGAAATGTCCAGGCCGCGCTCGGCCATTTCCGCGATCTCGTTCTGCGACTGAGAGATGACTACGGCCATGTCTGTCTCGCGCATGAAGGCGACCTCGCGCTGTACGAGGTCCACCTCCTCGTCGGTAAGCCCTCCTCCGTGGAGGGACTCTTCGTTCCTTTGAAGGCGCTCTCGCCAGAATCGCTGGACCTTCTCAAAGGTGCGCACTGTCGTCACCTTGTCGATGGAGACGACCATTGCCTTACCGGGAAAGCCGCGACCCAGAAAGTGATTCACAATGTCGCGGGCTACCGCCTCAAGCCGGTCGTCTCGGGTGATGAGCTCGTACTGCTGGCCGAGCGCCCGACCAAGTTGACGTTCCTGGTCCTCGTCGAGACCGGCCTCTTCAACAATGGCCATCAGATCGTCGCCGAAGGTCGGGTTCTCGATTTCGAGTTGCGGAATCCGGTTCTCGTAGTAGAGCGGGACCGTCGCGTGGTCGGAAGCCGAGGCGGCAAAATTGTAGACCGAGACGTAGTCGCCGAAAACCTCGCGGGTACGTTCTTCGCCAGCGATGAGCGGTGTCCCGGTGAAGCCCAAGAAGCCAGCGTTCGGAAGCGCGTTACGCATGTTGAGCGCCAGCGTGTCGTACTGAGTGCGGTGAGCCTCATCGGTGATGACGATGACGTCATCTCTCTCGGAGATGACCGGGTGCACCTCACCCTTCTCAGTGCGGAACTTCTGGATCAGGGTGAAGACGTAGCGGTGATCCTCGGCCAGGAGTTGTCTTAAGTGAGCAGAGCCGGTGGCGCGCATGTGCTTCTCGGTGATGACTCCGGCGTAGGTGAACTCCTTATAGGCCTGCTCGTCTAGGTCGTCGCGGTCGGTGACGATGACGAAGGACCAGTTCCCGGGCATCTTGCGCAACACCTTCTGGGAGAAGAAGAGCATCGACATCGTCTTGCCCGAACCCTGGGTGTGCCAGAAGACTCCGAGCTTGCCACGCTCTTCCGGCGGCGCAAGGCGCAACTCACCTAGACGGGCCAGCGCGCTGTTGACTCCCAGGTACTGATGGTTACGGGCGAGAAGTTTGATGAACTTACTAGGGAGATCCTGGAACGCCACGAAGTTCTCGAGGATGTCCAGAAGGCGTTCCTTCGTGCACATTCCGCGAATGACCGTTTCCAACGAGACAACACCCTGTTCGCCCTCGGAGTTGATCTTCTTCCATTCCGAGAAGAATTCCCAGTCCGATGTGATGGTGCCAACTTTGCTCTCGGCGCCATTCGACAGGAGGATGAACCCGTTGGCTGCAAACAAGTGCGGGACAGTGTCCCGATAGTCGCTGAGGTTCTCGTCGTAGGCGTTCTTCAGGTTCTTGTGTGATGCCTTGAGTTCGATGAAGACGAGCGGTATTCCATTGACGAACCCGACGAGGTCGGCCCGGCGGTGATAGAGATCGGAGTGGACCCAGAACTGGGAGACAACCAGGAAGTCGTTGTTCTCAGGGTTTGCCCAGTCGATGATCGAGAGACGCTCTGGCAGGGTCGATCCATCTGGCTGACGGACCGGTACCTCGACACGATCTCGCAGCAGCACGTGAATCTCTTGGTTGGCTCGTCCGTAGTGCATCGCCGCGCGAGACCTCGTGACTTCGGTGACAGCCAACTCGACGGCCTCTGCTGGGACGCCTGGATTCAACCGCTCGATGGCAGCACGCAGTCGTTGGCTCAGAAAGACCTCGGCCCGATTGTCACGCCCGAGCGTTCCCGAGGGACCCATGGTCTCCTGCATTGCGTTCACGTGAGCCCAGCCGAGCTCTTCGAAGAGGGCAATGGCAGGCTGCTCGACAAGTTGGTCCTCGGTGTAGCGACCAGTACCGGGCGGGTTCATGCTGCTGCCTCAGGCAAGACAATATTGAGTTCCGCAACATCAATCTCTCCTGAGATCAACCGCGGGAGGAGCAGGTCACGAGTTGACCCCAAGATTCCAATCTGCGACGCAACATTTGTCACTTGCGCGAGGATTGGTTTCACGATTTCGTCAAACGCCAAAGCTATCTGTGACGTTGGAACTGGGCAGGGAATTCGATTCAAGTTGGCCTGCGTAATCTTCGGCTGTGCGGCTCCCGTTACGTAGCCTGTGACTTTGATGCTCGCCAACAGGAGGTATAGATACTCGGTCGATATTCGATCTCCTTGAAGAACGTGAGTGTGGTTATTCGCCCAGAACTTACCTTTGACATACTGAAGGACTGGTCTCCCATCTGATGTAACAACACTTCCGTCTTCCGCTACTAGTAGGTAGGTACCATCGAAGATGAAGTCATCGATGTAATCGAAGATCCTTGCTGCGCCAAAGTACGGATACACACCACTTCGAAAAGCACGCTCCATTCCCGATAGCGGCTTACGGAGCCGATCAAAGTTCTTCGCAACTGTCCCAATATTGGCAACTTCCCACCCTTCCGGAATCGGCCCCAATTCTGAGTCCACCAGCGGTATGAATCGCGACGGGTTTCCGGGAGACTAAATCATTTCCAAAACGGCCAGACCTTCTGACTCGTTGGCTGAATAGTAGTGAGCCTCGAACTCGACTGGCG
>JAJZBX010000046.1 GCA_021846325.1 Actinomycetes bacterium
GTGGGGTCCGCCGATGCGGTCCGAGGCCGAGACGATCTGGACCGGCTTACGGTGCGGCGGCAGCGCGGTGCCGTAGTAGACGTCGTGCATGCCCTCGAAGGCGGCGGGCTGCCAGGAGTTCACCTCGAGGATGACGCGGTCGGCCTGGTCGATCCAGGTCTTGTTGTTGCCCACCGACGACGACGGGATGAGCGCCCCGTCGGCGGTCACGCCCGTGACCTCGACGACCGCGACGTCGAGGTGACCGAAGGCCCCCTCCCAGACCATCTGGGCGACGTGGGAGAGGTGCAGGTCGAGGTAGTCGACGAGCCCGGCGTTGATCTTCGCGCGGCTGACCGGATCCGACTGGTAGGGCATTCGCAGGTCGATCGCGTCGACCGCGGCGAGAGCCCCGTCGAGTTCGGGGGCGGTCGACGCGCCGGTCCACACGCTCACCGCGAACCGATCGCCGACCGCGGCCGCGGCCTCGACGCGTCGCACCAGAGCGCCGGGTACCGATTTGGGGTAGCCGGCCCCGGTGAAGCCGCTCATGCCGACGTTGTCACCGGGCCGGATGAACTGAGCCGCGTCATCGGCGGTCATCACCCGCTGCGCAATCGAGGCATTCTGGATTCGAGACAGGTCCGCTGGAGCCACTTGGAGAGCCTAACGCTGCACTCGGATGCCCTTTTTTTTTCCGAAGCGGGCCCGTGCGACGGAGAAACTCGCCGCAATTCCCACCTCAACACCGATGTCGCGTCGCAGGTTCGTCCCGTCGCGGTGGCTACGGGGCACCCGTTCGTACTCGGTATTCGAAGCGTCGAAACGCACCGGCGTCGCGGGTGGACGATCGCGCAACGCAAAGAAACCTCTCAATTTCGCAGACCACGCGCGAGACCCCGGCTCTATATGGTTGGCCCTTAACGGGGGCGTGCTATCCAGCCACTATCGAAGCGGCGAGTCGCTGATCCGTTTGGGGGGATGTATGGAAGTCACACACGAAGATGCGACGATCTTCATGGACCTGGTTCGCTGGAGCGGCGAGATCGGCCTGAGCACGGCCCTGTCGGAGATCTACGCCGACGGGTTCGATCCCACCGACGAATCGATCAACAACGAATCGGTGCGCAAGGTCCTGATGTTCGGCGAGACCGCGGGCGCGCTAGTGAAACACAATGTGCTGCCCTGGGAGTTGCTCAGCGATTTGTTTTGGTTTGAGGGGATGTGGAGCAAGGTCGGCTCGCACGCGCTACTCATACGCGAGCGTCACGGCGATCCGCGACTCTACGAGCACTTCGAAGCGCTCGCCGCTCGCGGCGCCAATTAGTACCCAACCGGCGACGAGCCCACTGTCGAGGCGGAACCGTTGGACGCTGACGGGACCCGGTCCCGTACGTGCGGGGCGGGGCCGGAAACCGTGAAGGGTGATCGATGAGTCTGGTTCTCGACGAATTGCGCTCATCCAAGACCGCGATGGCGAACGTCTTCGCCAATGGGGCCCTGCGTCGAATCTTCCTCGCGTTCGCGATCTCGCTCATCGGAGACGGGGTCTTCTCGCTCAGCGCGGTGGTGTTCGTCTATCGAAGCGGCGGCGCGACCGCGGTCGGCGTGCTCGCCGTCGTGCGCTACGTCGCCATCGCGTCCGTGGCGCCACTCACGTCAACCTTGGCCGACCAGTACGACCGCCGGGTCATCATGGTGGTCTCGGACCTCGTGCGACTCGTACTCGTATCCCTCGCGGCGCTGTCCGTGGCCGTGCACGGCTCCAAGTGGTTCGTCTACGTCCTCGTGGTGCTGGTGGGTCTCGCGGGTACGGCCTTTCGCCCCTCGCAGGCCTCGATCCTGCCCACACTGGCGAGGAACCACGACGAGATCGCGGGGGCGAACGTCGTGTCGAGCACCATCGAGAGCGTCGGTTTCTTCGCCGGGCCGGCGTTGGCGGGCTTCATGCTCGCGGTCGCCAACGTGTCGATCGCCTTCACGTTCGACGCCGCCACGTTTGTGTGGTCGGCGTTGTTCGTCTGGTCGATCCGTCCCCCCACGGACGCTGAGCGGTCGCCCGAAGTCATCGCCTTGCTCAGTAAACCGCGCGACGCCGATGACCTGCGCGCCCAGAGTTTCCTCTCGCGCGCGATTCAGGGCTTCCGACTGATCGGCAACGACCGCAACGTACTCACCCTCGTCGTGTTGTACGTCCTGCAGTGCGTCGTGGCGGGGGCGTCGGCGGTGTTCACCGTCGCGATCGCCCTCAAGCTGCTCCATATCGGCAGTTCGGGACTCGGCCTGATGGAGTCACTACTCGGCGTCGGCGGGCTCGTCGGCGGCTTTGTCGCCCTGATGCTGATGGAACGCGCCCGCCTGGCGACGGACTTCGCCCTCGGCGTCATGGTGTGGGCCGCTCCTCTGATCATCATCGCCGCCGTACCCACGCTCGGGGCGGCGCTTCTCTCGATGTGGTTGATCGGTGCGGCCAACTCGGTCGTGGACGTGAACGCGATCACGATCCTGCAGCACCTGGTTCCCAACGACAAACTCGGCCGCGTGCTCGGCGCGCTCGAGGGCGGCGAGGTCGCGGGGATGGCGCTGGGCTCGTTGCTCATGACTGTGCTGATCCACTGGACGGGACTGCGCACCGGCCTCGCGATCATCGGCGTGTTGGTCACGCTTGCGGTGCTGCCGGGACTGCCCACCATGCGCCGCATTGACCAGACCGTGTTCGAAACCGGCGTCGTCCACCAGCCCCCCGCCATCCGACACCTGCACCACCTGCGGTGGCGACACTCGAGGTAGCCCGCCCAGTGTCGCGTCACTGAGACGAACGCCAATCCGGCCCGCGGTCGATAGCGCAATCGAAAGACGGCTCGCTCTTCCACATCCGCGTTAGTCACGGCGCATTCGCCCCGTCGGTCTCTGCCTGACAGGGCCGACTGCGCTCCGAGGTGGCGCTAACCGATGGGCCGACCCATCATCACCGGCAACTTCGACGTGAGTAGCTCGTTGCCCTGCACCATCCGCTACCAGTGGCGACAGATCACGCCGCAGGAAGAATGAGTGACGTGGTCGGCCGGAGCAACGTCGTGAAGTCGTCCGCCGTCGGACGATGGTTAAAAGACGTCAACGTCGCGCTCGAAGAGTAGCCCGTGCCACTCTGGTCGAGCCACGAGACGATGAATCCCGCTCGGTCGATGCAGGTCGTCTGGGTCGAAGGTCCCGAATATTGGACCAAGCACCGCACGGAACCAAATCGACGTGAGGACCTCGTGGTGATGACTGCCCTCTTCTGCGAGGGAAACCCGTCAAATTCAGTGACTTGCTGCAACACGTAGGCCGGAACGAATCCCACGTCCTGTTGAGCGAAACCGTTTGACGGAATATAGGGGCTCGGTCTTGAGCATCGCAACTTTCCGAACGTTCCGGTCTGGTAGTTGCCGGTTACGGGGACGTTGGCGCACGCGCTCACGTTTGTGCCGATCTTGATCCACTGGATGATTCTCCCGGTGAGCCCCCGAAGGACATAGGCGTAACGACCCGTGCCCGAGTAACCATCGACATTCGTCTGGGCTTTCGTTCCCGGTGGACTGGGAATCTGGGCAATGACAATCGTCCCGTTTGGAAAGTACAGATAGCCGTGGAGACGGTAGGTCGCAACGAAGCGGGTGCCATTGGCGCGCTTGATCGAGTTAATTACGTTGGCCGCCGTCGTCTCAGTCCCCGTGTCCCTTGGCGTCAACTTTGATTCCCGACTCGCGGCGGTCGCCGCCCCGCCCATCGCCGTCGCGACTACCGCGACGATGGTAACGGTGAAGACAGGGAACTTTCCCTTCATGCGGGTGAGGCTAGCGTCAGCGCTCACCCATCGGGCATCGTTCTGAAACGGCCAACGGTGTCGCGTTCTCGTGGCATCGGTTCGCCGACACGGGCCCAGCGAAGGAAGTTTTCAGACGACGATATTGCTGGATCTGAGCAGCGCTCACCGAATCAAGCGTGTCACAGTGGGGTGTGGTCATCGCCCGACGAATCGTTGTCGCCCTCGCGCTGTTCGGGTTTGGTATCACTTTTGGGACACCGTTGCTCGCCGCGACGAGTACCCATTCGGTTCCGTGGGCGTCACTCGGGATTGTCCGACCCGTGCTGACCCAGTCCGCCGAAGGGGGAAGTCCAATCGCGGCCCAGCCCACCAGTGCGGCCGTCGGATGGTGCACACAGAAGGGCGTGGAGGTCTCCTCGAGCACCCGCCGATCGACGCTCGTCTCGGACAACCTCGTCGGCCCACTGCTCAAGCGTGCGCACCTCACACTGGCCAGTCCATCCGGGAAGGCATCGAGCACCGCGACCTGTGAGGACGTGGCCCTCGATCCGAGCCATCCAGAGACCGTCTACGCCGCGTTCCAAGCGAGTCACGGTGGTTCGATACCGCCCGCCTACGGTGTGGCCCTGGTGACCGCGAACATGGGTAGGAGTTGGCAGTTCGTTCCCCCGCCGAAGGGTTACACGCTGACGGACTTCGCCGGCTTCGTCGAACGTCGTAACGGCGTCGAGCTGCTCTACTCGTCCAACTACTTCTTCCCCCTGAAACCGGGACAGTCCGCCGCCTTCGTCGCGGCGACGTCGGCAACGGGCGGACGTTCGTGGACCGACGTGAGTCTCGATTGTCCAAACGGAGCACCCTGTGTGATCTTTGGCCCCGAGGCTCCCCAGGGAGCGTGCGGGATGTCGCAGTGGCAACAGTCTGTCCTCGTGGGTGCCATCTACTACTTGCGGGGGGCGACGCGGTGGCGCGCGGCCGGCGCCGTCGCGTCAGTGAGCCAATGTGGCAATCAACAACTCGTCGCCACGGCCGCTCGCAACGAATTCCTTGTCGACCGCACACGGTCCAATGCGCTCCTCTACACCGATGACGGAATCCACTGGACCGCGGTGTCACTACCGAAGATCGGCGGGACACCGGTCGGAGCGAGATTCGCCCCACTGGGACAGATGATGACGCTCGCAGCGAACGGGGCACTCATTGCGGTCGCCGGCTCTCCCTTCTCAACGGCCGAGCGACTAGAAATGCTGAGGCCGCGATCGAACGCGTGGTGCGCCGCGAATGCGGTGCTGCCGACGGCAACTCGACAAGACCCCGTTCTCGCAATTCAGTCGAGCAAGTCCGCGTTGATTGTTGCTTTCGATTCACCAATTCCGACGAGCCGCGGGACGAACGTTACGGCGTTAACCTTCCAGCTCGCTTCGTTGCGGTGCCGCAGCTAGTCCTGGTCATTGCCTAGCGGGCCATCCATCCACCCATGTGTCGAACAGATTCGCCGATACGATCAATCGCCACCGTGACGGCAACTTCGGCACCGACCTGAGATGGCCGGATCCTCTCTTTGGAACAACGCCGGTGACACTTCTGACGCCCGCGGCCTGGCGCTACCGGTGAACCCAGAGGACGACGATGCTGTGATCGGGGTAGATGGCGATGATCCCTTTATTGTTGGAGAACCCATTGCCCGTAGCGTCCGCATAGAGAGGACTTCGAGAAGACGTCGACGCGGCCACGTAGCTGGGGGCAAAGGTGCCGCTAAAGCCTTTCACCGCACCTTCGGAAAATGATAAGTACACCCCGATCCGCCCTTGGCTCACCCACAGGATCGCGTTCTGAACCCCGAGGAATACCCGACCATCAGACCCTGTAGTTAGCGAAGACGGGATTCCGTGGGCGCTTCGAGCGGGACTCAAGTAGCGCGCGCGACCGCGGCTCGTAACCTCGAAGAGGCTATTGCCCACTCCTCCGGCAGTGATGTACGTAGTTCCCGATGCGTCGGTGGCCACGTTCGCGAAGCCAATTTCACTCGGGTCCGACGGCACGCGCGCGAGACCAACGAACTGTGCCGCACGAATCACAGGGACCAGTCGACGTCCCACCAAGCGGTCAATCAAGCCGCTCGTCACCACAAAGATTGACCCATGAGGACCCTGACCCACGCCGGTGAGACCGACGTGGATGACGGTGGTGATCGCACCGTCGGGCATCACCCTCTGCAGGATGCCCGATTCTCCGATGAAGATCGAGCCGTCGGAGGAGGCAACTGCGCAGCGAATCACTCGTGCCGCGCGGGCCACCGGCGTGAAGGTTCGACCATCCAGACGAAACAACTCTCGGCCACTGGCAACATAGAGAACTCCCGTTGACGTAACTGCCAAGGGACCCGGGTTAGTCATCGCCACGGACGTGTTCGCGGCGTCCGCCCTGACTGCCCCTCCGAAAGTTATCGGAAGAATAATCGCCATCATCATCGCGAGGAAAAGCGATAAGGACCTTGAGTACCGAGAAATCGAACTCATATCGGGAACTTAGCCCTCATTGGTGGCGGAAGCTCAACAGTGAGTTGTTGAAGTCGTGGGCGACCTCTTCGTGGGTGAACCGGTGTAGGGCGACACGTTCA
>JAJZBX010000016.1 GCA_021846325.1 Actinomycetes bacterium
ACGACGGTCACAATGGGACACGCGGCCGGGACCCTGAGTGACCTCGCGCTCAACGAGCGAGTGAGCGTCACCCCGGCGTCAACCTCGACCGCGACGGCGCTCGTCGCCCAGTCGATCACGATCAAGACGTCCGAGGCACCCGAAGTGCGCCACATCGAGGGCCAGATCACGGGGCTGGTTGTTCCCCCGAACTCGGCCCCGACGAGCTTCACCGTGACCACCAAGTCCGGTCAGGTCGACACCTTTGCGGTGACCGCCTTGACGACGGTCACAATGGGACACGCGGCCGGGACCCTGAGTGACCTCGCGCTCAACGAGCGAGTGAGCGTCACCCCGGCGTCAACCTCGACCGCGACGGCGCTCGTCGCCCAGTCGATCACGATCAAGAAGTCCGATCACTAGGCCTCAACCTCGGCTCCGACACCCGAACAGACTGCCCCGGACCTTGCGTCCGGGGCAGTCTGTTCGTTACGGCATTTAGCGGGTTGGCTCGAGCTCGTGCTGGCGGGTGACTTGCGCACCGACGTAGCCAGTGAACTTTTCGAAGATGAAGTACAAGATGGCCGCGACCAGGATGCCGCTGGGAATCGAGAAGTCGGCGCCGCCGTACCAGCCGGCGGTGCAGGTCCCGTGGGACAGTGGGCCAGCGCAGGAACCGCCGAAGTGATTGGAAATAGGCGTCATCCAGTGGAACGGAAAATTCACGGGTGGTGGTGCCTTGGCGTAGGCGATGGTCGAAGTGATCAGGCCGATCACGAAGGCGACGATGGCGTTCCAGTTAATGCCGCTGCGACCGCCGTAGTAGATGCCGTCACGATCCGTTCGCTGCAGTTCCGCCGGGTTGTAGCGATATCGGCGCAGGATCCAGTCCATGACGTAGATGCCGAACCACGGTGCGATCCAGACGATGATGACGCCGACGAACTCCTTCATGTACAGCGAGAACGTGGACTGAAACATGGCGTAGATCGTCAGGGCTCCCGCGATGATGCTGTCCATGATGACGGCCTGGTATCGCTTGAGACGGATGCCCATGGCCTGCACCGACACGCCTGAACTGTAGAGATCAAGTGAGTTGATGCCGAACAGCTGGACGATCGCGAAGACGAGGAAGATGACGACCGCCCACGTCGGAATGTAGTGCTGGCCGTACAGGGCTTGGAACGGGTTGGCGCCGTTCCAGGCATTCACCTGCGCGGTGGACGAAAGGAACGTGAAGGTCAGCGCGCCGAGGGTCATGAGTACGATTTCGGGCAGGGCGGTGCCGAGAAAAACCCATCCGACCACGGCACCCTTCTTGGCGTCGCGCGGTAGGTACCGGGTGTAATCGTTCCCGCATTCGGTCCAGCCGAGCCCTGATAGCGCGATGGTGAAAGCGAGGCCCGCCGTGTAGAGCTCCCAGCCGCCGCCGCCCTTGAAGTGGATCGTGCCGTGCTTGGCGTCGAAGATGGCGATGACCGCGAAGATGGCGACGAAGGGAATAATGAGGGCTCGCAGCACCTTCACCATCGTGGCGTGGCCGAGATACGGCATGACGGCCTGAATCGCTGCGGCCAGAATGATGAGAATGACCTTGAGTGGGTTGCTCACGTGGACGCCGGCTAACTGGAACAGGACCATCGCCGCGCCGACGATCAGAATCAGTCCCTCAGTCTCGAAACCCAACTGCGTAATCCAGTTGAAGAAGCTCACGAGGCGCGAACCCCGCAGCCCAAACGGCGCTCGACTGATCGTGAAGGCCGTGGTCCCCGCTTCGGGTCCCTGCAATGACGCGACGCCCAAGAGCAGATACGAGAGATTGCCCAGAATGATGAGGCTCAGCGCAGTGGTGAAACTGAAGCCGAACCCCATGAGGAGCGCCCCGTAGATGAAGTATTCGACGTTGACGGCCGAACCCGCCCACATCGCGCCGATGTTGCGCGCGCTGGCCCATCGTTCGGTCTCGGGAATGTAATCAATTCCGTGCTGCTCTATATGGAATGGCTGGTCCTCCGCCGAGCCCTCCGATGAATCCTCTTCCTTCGCCACGATGTGGTCCTCCCTAATAGATGTGTTCACCTGTGCAACTCCGTGAGGGGCTAGTCACACGGAGTCAGTCTGCCCGATCGACGCGGTCGGACGCGGGTTGAAATGTGTCGGTTTTGTTACGACCGAGAATTTACGGCGCCCTTAGCGACGACACACGGTTTCCTCACGATGGCTGGAGAAAATGGGTCCACCTCGGTTCGCCCCCGGCGAACGAGAAAGGGGGGAAACGGCGTGACCTTCTCGAGGATCAACCAGCGCGGATCGACCCGTCGCACTGGTGCCACAACCGCGACGTCACATCCGGTTTCGTCGTACGGCCACCTCGCGGTCGTTGGCCTGGTGAGCGCGATCGCGTCGACGTTCGTCGAGGTCACGGATCTCGCTGGCGATGCGGTTACCTTTGCCATCTCACCAGTCACGACGGTGCGCAAAGACGGGGCCACGGCGGAAGTCACCGATCTCTGCGTTGGCCTGCGCGTCGCGGTTACCGTCAGCGACCCTCGTGCGTCCTTGGCTCGCACGATTGTTGTCGTACCGCCGAGCGACGCTGCACTGGGCCCAACCGAGGGCTGGTCAGCCGCCACCCAGTTGCGCGATCGCGCCGCCGTTGCCGGTCGGCGATCCAAACACCCCGACCGTGGCGACGCACCGTGGCGCGCCGTTCGCCGGTCGATGACTCTGGTCGGTCTCACCGGCCGTTGATCGTCGGGGTCCAGGTGGTCCCTCCCGCCCCTGGACCCCGACCGCGTAGGTCGCCCCGTCGCCGAATGCGCAGGGGTGCTAGGCACTCTCGGTGAGAAATGCGCCATCGGGTGATGGCTGAGTATTCTCACAGCGAGACATTTGCGTGGTTGCCCCACTTCTTCGTGCGCTGGTTGCTAGGTTTCCCACACAGGGGGGACGCGGCAGGAGGCCGAATCCGTAGCGGGAGGAAGTTGATGATGGCATCGGCGATAGATCGGCGAACGTTTTTAACGCATTCTGCGGCCACGGTGGGTGGTATCGCGTTGATGAGTACGGCGGTCGACGCCATGACGTCGGCCGTCGCCGACGCGGCGGTCGGTGTCAATTTGGGCAAGCCTCGACTCGGCGGCTCGCTGCGCGTTGGCTTGATCTCGGATGTTCCGAACTACCACATCTTTAACGGCGCTCAGGGAAAGATGGACTCCTCGGGCTTCTGTTTGGCCAATGCGCTCTACGACGCGCTCTTCGTCTCAGCGGCCGACGGCAAGACGTGGCTGCCGATGCTGGCGCTGTCGGCGACACCGAGCAACGCCTACAAGACGTGGACCGTCGTGCTGCGCCGCGGCGTCACGTTCTCCAACGGTGATCCCTTCAACGCCGACACCGTGGTTGCGAACTTCGCGGCCGCCGCCGCCGATCCCACGGTTGGGCTCGCGGTTCGACCGATCATTGCCGCGGTCACCAAGGTGAGCGAGTACGTCGTGAAGTTCCAGTTGGTGATCTCGTACTCGACGTTCCCCTACGGCGCCCTCTGCGAGGACCAGACCGCGTACATGGCCCACCCCAGTTCCTTCTCGCCCTCGTTCACCGGCAACCCCATCGGTACGGGACCCTTTGCGGTCAAGTCGTGGCAGATCAACTACGAGTCGAACTTCGTTCGCAACAAGCACTACTGGCGTAAGGACGCCGACCACCGCCAGCTGCCCTACCTTGACAACCTCACGTTCCGCACGATCCCCGATGACGCGACGCGCAACCTGGCGCTCCAGGCCGGTCAGGTGGACATGATCCTGACCCAAGACGGCGCGAGCGTTGCCAACCTGGCCACGATGAAGGGCATCACCTACCGCACCGACGTGCACGATCCCACGAACCCGGATTCGAACTGCATCATCGTCAACACGACGGGCACGATGAACCAGTACTTCGCCTGGGCGGGGGAGTTCGCCACCGCCGGGGTGCCCGGCGCGCTGGGCTACATCGAAAAGGGCCAGGCCGTCCCCAAGGCGGTGCAGTTCGCCGATTTCGAAGGGACGTTGGGGGCGGTTGACCCAACAACGTTGAGTTGGAATACCAAACTCAAGCCGGTGCTCAGCGATGTGTCGATCCGCCAGGCCTGCGCGATGGCGATCAATCGCGAGACCTATCACCGCGTCGTGACTGGTGGCGTGCAACCGGTCTCCGATGGCATCTATAAGCCGTCGTCGCCGTACTATCGCAGCCCCCGCTACCCGTCGTACAACCCAGCCAAAGCCAAGTCGCTGGTCGACGCGTACAAGAAGGCGAACAACGTATCGACCGTCGGATTCGTCATGGACATCGTGTCGGGCAACGCCTCGGACCAGAAGGCGTACGCCTTCCTGGCACAACAGCTCCAGGCCGTCGGCATCACCGTGACACCGCGCCCGTCGACCCAGTCGACGTTGATTCAAAACGTCATTCTTGGCCAGTTCGACTGCTCCTTCTGGATCCAGTTTGGTGCGGTAGACCCCGCGGAGAACTACGTGTGGTTCGTGTCCCAGCCAGCGACGACGTCGCCGGCGCGTGGGGGGCTCGGCCTCAACGCGCTGCCCAGTGGGACGTTCATTGCCGGCGCGGTGAACTTCTCGCACCTCGGCGACCCGGTGGTGGAGGGCGCGATGCTCAACGCCCTGGCCTCACCGGCCAACTCAACGCAGTTGCGAGCACTGTGGGCCACGGTCAACAGCCAGTTCGCCAAGGACATTCCCTACTTGTTCCTCACCTTCGTCGTGACCGGTTGGGCGGCTCGAACCAACGTGCAGAACTGGGCCTACGCGACGGCCGGGGACGGGCGGACCCGGTGCCTCAATCCGGATTTGGGCTCGGCGCGCTGGGATCAGATCTGGGTGAAGTCGTAGCCGGCATCAACGGCGTGGCCGGTGCGAATATTACCTCGCACGTGTCGCCACCAGCCCAGCGTGGTCAACGTGAGGACGGTCGAGACCGTCGCCATCAACGTGAACGGCAGGGACTCGTTGATGGTGAACAGATAGCCCGATACGCTCGCCGCGATGGCGAGTGATGCCGTATTGGCCGTCGCGTAGAGTCCCTGGCGTCGGCCCAGTTCGCGGGCGTCGGCCCCTTGGGTGAGCAGCGACGAGATCGACGGCATCGAGAGCGACGTGCCGATGGATTCGAGTGATCCCAGAAACAACAGCGCGACGTTGTTGTGGATGTGGGGATACAGGGCTAAGAAGAACGCGACGTTCAGCAGGCCGAAGAAGGACGTGACTCGTCGGTTGGCGTGGTCGGCGAGCCAGCCGCCCACGCGGCTCAGCGCCACCCACGGCACGCTGAAGAGCGTCCAGCTCAGTCGGATCTCCAGCGTCGTGGCGTGGTGGGCGTGCATGAGCAGGCTCCAACAGGCTTCGTAGACGCCGACGGCGATGCCGATCGCGCTCGCGGCCGTAAGTGAGCCCAGGACTTGGCGGGTCCACTGCAGTTTCGGTAGGGGGCTTGACGTGGCCACGAGGTCACCGAGCGAGATGCGACTGGTTTGATAGGCCGCGACCAGACTGATGATTCCGGTGATGAAGAATGCCCAACCCAGCGTGCGCACCGAGGCGACGACGCCGGCGACCGGGCCGACGGCGATGCCGAATAGTTGGGCCGCCATGATTCGCGATACCGCCCGGCCGCGCTCGGACTCGGCGAAGAGCGCCGACACGGCCGAGAGCGACGCGACCTCAATGGCCCCCGCCGCCGATCCCTGGAACGCACGGGTGAGGGCGAACCACGGCGCCACGACGGGCAGCAGGTAGGTCATGCTCGCGACGCCGTAGATCACGAGGCTCGTGATGAGAATTGGCCGGCGGCCAAAGCGGTCCGCGAGGTGACCCAGCGCGAACTGCGTCGCGACACCGGCGACGAAGAACGACGCCATGATGAAGCCGATGATCGTGGGTGTGCCGCCGCGGTGTTCGAGAAAGAGCGGCAGGAGCGGTAGACCCAAGGTCGCGCCCATCCACTGGAGTGCGACGACCACGGTGAGCCGATTCAGGGTCTGATTTGGCGTCGTGGCACGCATCTCATCGACGTTAGCGGGCAGTGGCTGAGCTAGAGGAGCCCGCTCTCGACGAGGATGAGGAATCCGAGCGCCGCGTAGATCCACGGCGTGATGGCCCGCGAATGGGCGGCGCCCCAGGCTACGACGCGGGGGTGGTTCGTGAGAGCTCGAGCGCTCGCGAGGAAGAGAAGTTCCCAGCCCGCGAAGACCAGCGCCGTGAGCACCTCGCGCGCGACACTTTCAGTTCGCAGCAACGGGATCCACACGCCGAGATTGTCGCCACCCAGTGCGATGGTGATCAGTAGCGTCGTCAACGCGCCGCGACGATACTGGGGGCGCTTGTCGCGGTCGCGATGTCGCCAATCGCGCCAGGCCAATGACCACGGCGCCAAACAGAACAGACCGGTCCACTGCGCGGGCACCGCGGTGAGCACCGATCCCACGGCGGCGGCCACGAAGAACAGCGCGGCAACCCCGATCGCCTGGGCGATGCCTACCCGTCGGTAACGTGATCGATCGGTCACGAGCAACTGCGCGCTGTAGGCGAAGAAGTTGTCGACCATCGTGCCGACGAAGGCAATCGACGACAGCGTGATGACGTCGATGACCGTACGCACGCGACGACCTTACTGGCCATCGACTCGGCGAAGAGTTTCGCGAAGGGGCGCGGGTAGGGTGGGTACGGAGGAAGTCATGATTCGTAACGTCGCCGCACCGACGGCGGACCAGTTGGACGCAGCGCGCGAACTCATCGCGCGGTATCTCGTTCCGACCCCCACCGTCACGCTCACGGTTCGCGATCGCCCGGTGTTGGCGAAACTCGAGAGCCTGCAGGTAACCGGGTCATTCAAAGTTCGTGGTGCGCTGAGCGCCGTCGACGCCGCCCATCGCGACGATCCGACGGGGGCCGTCATCACCTCGTCGGCGGGGAATCACGGACTGGGCATCGCGCACGCGTCGATGCTGCTCAAGGTGCCAGCGACGGTCGTCGTCCCCGCGAACGCCTCAGTGGCCAAGGTCCAAAAGCTCCGTCACTACGACATCGAGCTGATTCAGGTCGGCACGAGCTACGACGACGCGCAAGCGTACGCCATGGAACTCGCCGATCGTCGGTCCATTCGTTACATTTCGCCCTTTAACGACACCAACGTGATCGCCGGTCAAGCCACGGTCTTCGAGGAGATGATCGCTCAGTCGCCCGGCCTCGAACACGTCATCGTGCCGGTCGGGGGAGGCGGGTTGATTTCGGGTGTTCTGCTCGCCCGGTCCCTTCAAGGTCGCGAGGACGTGCTCGTCACCGGTGTGCAGCCCGAGGAGAGTGCCGCGTTGTATCACGTGCTGCGCGGTACACCGATGGAGGATGTCGTCCATCACCCCACGATCGCCGACGGGCTCGCCGGCGGCGGCGATGAGGGGGCGGTGACCAACGAACTCATCGCGCGCGAAGGTGTTCGGCTCGTTCTCGTTCCCGAGATCGCCATTCGCCACGCAGTGCGCGAGGCCGCCGAATCCTCGGGACTGGTGCTGGAGGGCTCAGCCGCGACGGCCTACGCCGCAATTGCCACCGACGTGCTCGGTGACGCGTCCTCGCGAATCGGCTTTGTGGCGAGTGGGCGCAACATCGCCCACGAGCTGTTCATTGAGCTACTCGGCACCGCCTGATCGCGGGTGTCGGGCCGAGGTTCAACACTAGGGTGAACGTATGGAATTTTCTAAGCGCGCTGGTGCGATCGTGCTCGGCGTGGTCGCCGTCGCCTTGACCGTGACCGGCCTCGTGTTCGCCGCCACCGATTCGAATCCCGGTCGGTCGAGCGGCGATGCGCTCGCTCTCAACGGGTACCCACCCAAGTCGGTACAGCTCGCCGTGGCCGTCTCGACCGGTCAGTCCTACTCGGTCAACGCAACGGTCAACGTCAATTTCGTCACCAACAGTGTCGACGCCACGGTCCAGGTACCACTCGTGTTTTCGGCGATTAACGCCGACCTGCGACTGGTCAACCACCACCTCTACGCGGGCATCGCGAACTTGCAGTCGATAGTTGGACGGTCGTGGCTTAGCACGCCGATGAAGACGCCGTCGCTGTACGGCGTGTCACTGGAGATGACCAAACCCGACATCTCGCTCATCTCGGGCTACACCCGTCGCACCGTGTCGACGTCGGGATCGGTAACGACGTATAACTTCTATCGCGAGAACGCCACCATTCACGCGCCGTCGGGCCTACCGATGACCCTGCCCACGTTGGCCACGATCGATTTCACAATCTCGGTCGGCAGTCAGGGTGAATTGACGTCGACGGGGCTGACGGTGACGTCGAAGCACTCTCGAGCGTCCATTTCGGTGACCGTCTTGTCCTACAACCAGCCAGCTCGCATCGCGCCGCCGCCGGCCGGCGAGGTGCTCGCGGTCACCCCGAACATACTTCGCAAGGCGTTCGGCTCGTCAACGTTGATTCCGTCGTTGATTGCGCCGCGCAACGTCGCCGCGCTCGGACAGATCCGCCTCAGTTAATCGTCGAGGGCGAGCACCGCTGACCGGGGACCACGCCGATCCGCGTCGGCGGTGCAGTTCGTATTGGACTTTGCTGGCGATTGGCCACGTGGGCGGTCCTCGCTGGTTGGTGCCTGATCCTTCGTGGTGGCTGCGAGCACTACTCGAAACGGTTCGAAGACGCACGCCGCGGCTTGGAGGTTGAACGCCAACGTTCCAATAGATTCAGCGACTTCCCTACGACACCAGCAGTCATCGTTGGCTCGCCAGCCAGCCACACTCGCGGGTCACTCCCATCCACCGCGTCACCATAGCCAACGTCACCACGAGCAAATGAAAAGTCCTGATCCGACAGTTGGCTCGTTGCTGCGACGCACGGTTTACCAGTATCCAACCTTCGCCAATGGAACCCGTGTCGCGCCAGCTGACGCCAGGCCGTTAATCGCGCGAGCCACGGTTGTTCGTTGATGGCTTGGGCGTCCTTCGCCGCCATCGCGTACGTTGACGCTCAACCGTGAGTAACTGACGCTCTTCAACTCATGATTCGGTCGAGCCATTGGCTCGCTCGGCTCGTCGTGCCCGAGCGCCGTTCGTGGTGGTCGGCCCACGCCGCCGCGCTGAGTCCCGAGTTAATTCCGAGCCAGCGGAGTGGTTCGAACTCCCAACGCCGCTGTGGTCGCTGCACGAAGGGCAGGCGCGTGAACTCGGTTTCCTCGTCGGGCCGCGTGATGAGATCGGCGAGGGCGGTTGCCGCAACACGACTGAGCACCACGCCATCGCCGGTGTAGCCGCCGACGCTCGCGAGCCCGGTTCGATAATCGACGCGAACGCTCGGACTTAAGTCACGGGGCATCGCGAGGGGGCCTCCCCAACGGTGGCTGATCGAACCCGAGAGCGAGGGGAAGAGTTCGAGCAGTGTTGTCTCGAGCAGTCCGAATACCTTCGAACTGTGGTCGAAGCGTGGCTCGACCGTGGAGCCGAAGTGGTACGGCGCGCCTCGACCACCGAAGGCGATTCGATCGTCGGCGGTGCGCTGACCGTAGATGATCAGGTGGCGCCCATCGGCGAAGGTCTCGTAGTTAGCGAAACCGACCTCGTTCCAAAAAGCTGGGGACTGTGGTTCAGTCGCGATCATCAGCGAGTAGAGCGGGGCCAGCGAGCGACGTTCGCCGGGCAACGTTGGCGTGTAACCCTCCGTTGCTCGCACGACGTAGGTGGCGTGGACCGTTGCGCCCGCGGTCACCACGAGTGGCCGGCGGCGTCCGTCACCGGCCACGATGCGGGTGACCGCGGTGTTCTCCGCGACGCGGGCTCCCAACCGCTCGACTACGTCGGCCAGCCCCCGGACGAGCCGCGCCGGGTGCAGGCGTGCGCAGTGCGGTGTGAACACTGCGCCGCGCAGGCCTGGCGTAGCGCCGCGCTCACGAGCGGCGGCTTCGTCGAGCCACGCAACGTCGAGTTCGCCACGTTGGTGGCGTTCGTCGACCTCGTCGCGCAGGCGCTCCGCCTGCAGTTCACTGTGCGCGAACGTCAACGTGCCCCCGTGAGCGAAGTGGGCGTCGATCCCGTCATTGCGGGTGGCGGCCCCGAGTTCAGCCACGGCTCGCTCCAGGGTGTGACGCAAGTGGTTGGTATCGTCTTGGCCCACTTCGGCCTCCACGGTCGACCACTCTTGGGGGTAGTACGCCGACGCCCAGCCACCGTTGCGACCGGAGGCGCCGAAACCGCAGACCTCTTTCTCCAGGACAACAATCCGAAGTCCGGGGTCACGTCGTAGCGCTTCGCGGGCCGTCCACAGGCCCGTGAAGCCACCACCGACGATGGCGAGATCAACGTCGAGGTGCGACGTGAGTGGCTCACGAGGCACCACGGGGCCATCGAGCGTGGACCACCAGAGTGAATCTGGCGGCTGCATCAGTGGTTCCGCAGTGCCGCTCCGGTGAACACCTCGTGGAGGACGCCGACCATGAAGTCAATGTCGTCACGGGTCGATATCAGTGGCGGCGCCAGTTGTACGACCGGGTCACCCCGGTCGTCGGAACGACAGATCAAACCACGTCGGAACATCTCGGGCGAGACGTAGCCGCGCAGCAGACGCTCGGCCTCGTCACCGACCCACGTCTCCTTGGTGGCCTGATCCTTGACGAGTTCAATGCCCCAGAAGTAGCCCGTGCCGCGCACATCGCCCACGATGGGTATGTCGCGCAAGGTGAGCAAGCTCTGGTGAAAGTACTCCTCGTTCGCTTGGACGTTTTCCATGACGTGCTCGTTCTCGATGATCTCGATACTCTTCAGCGCTACCGCACAGGACATCGGGTGTCCCGCCCACGTGAAGCCGTGCACGAACGTCGTGTCGTCGTGTTGGAAGGGTTCGGCGATTCGATCCGAGACGATCATGGCACCGAGTGGTGCGTAGCCCGAGGTAATCCCCTTCGCGGCGGTGATGATGTCGGGAACGTAGTCGTACTTCTGGCCGCCGAACCAAGTGCCGATCCGCCCGAACGCGCAGATGACTTCGTCTGAGACGAGCAGGACGCCGTACTTGTCGCAGATCTCGCGGACCTTTTGCCAGTAGCCCGGTGGCGGTGTGAAACAGCCGCCCGCATTCTGAACCGGCTCGAGGAACACGGCGGCGATGGTTTCGGGACCCTCGCGCAGGATCGCCTCTTCGATCTGCAGCGCCGACCAGAGGCCAAAGGCCTCGAGGTCGTCGCCGAACTCAGTCGCCCGGTAGAAGTTCGTCGGCGGTACCTTCACGGCACCGGGGACGAGGGGCTCAAAAGGTGTGCGATAACCCTCGAGGGAGGTGATTGTCAGGGCACCCATGGTTGTACCGTGGTACGCGATGTCGCGACTGATCACCTTGTAGCGATCGAGATCGCCGCGCAAGCGGTGGTACTGGCGAGCGAGTTTCCAGGCGCTCTCGACCGCTTCGCCGCCACCCGTGGTGAAGAAGACTCGATTGAGGTCGCCGGGAGCGAGGCTGGCCAACTTCTCGGCCAGCTCGATGGCCCGCGGATGGGCGTAGGTCCACAAAGGGAAGAACGCCATGTCCTTCATCTGCTCGGCCGCCGCTGCGGCGATGTCGGTGCGACCATGGCCCAAGGCGTTGGTGAACAGTCCCGACAATCCGTCGAAGTATTGGACACCGTTGGCGTCGTACACGTGGGTTCCCTCGCCGTGCACCATGATCGGTACTTCATTGGACTCCGAGTACGCGCCCATTCGCGACATCTGTAGCCACAGATTGCGACGAGCTCGTTCGGAGTACGTATGGCTCGCGTGTTTCTCACTATCGACGGTGATGCCGTCGGAAATTACCTCGTGCAGTGTCACTTGGTCCCCCATGTGTAGGTCTGTTTTGAAAGTTTCAAATACAGAAATGTTTCAACTTCGGTCACCCCAGGGATGCTCCGAATTGCGTCGTTGAGAAGATGCACCAGCGCGTTGTCGTCAATGGCGATGACTTCGGCGATGATGTCGAAGCTGCCAGCGGTCATGACGACGTAGTTGGCTTCCTCAATGGCGGCCACCCGGTCAGCTACCAAGCGGACGTCGCCGTGAACTCGGATGCCGATCAGGGCTTCGCGGCCAAAGCCGAGCTGGAGTGGGTCGGTAATCGCCACGATCTGCATTACTCCGGTATCGCGAAGCCGCTGCACGCGTCGGCGAACGCCGGCTTCGGACAGACCAACCTCTGCGGCGATCGCCCCGTAGGCGCGTCGACCATCTTGTTGGAGAACGCTGATGATCTGACGATCGATCGCGTCGAGCCCGTTCGCCACCGGAGCGACATCAAGGCGAGCACGATCGACGACCTTGACGGGCTTTGCGGACTGTCGCTTCGAAGAAGTTGCTGGCATTGGCGGCTCCCCGGCCCGAGGAGCCAAACCGGCCCCCAGACTGCGGATATGGACAGTATAACCGCACCTCACGACGGATTACGTCGTGAAAACCATAAGTTGAGACTTATTTCTCGATCTATGGTTTGCGCAATGTCTCACAATCTGGCAAAGTGACAGGGGTAGTTGAGTGTTGGAACCGAGCGGGGAGGGGTGGACGTGCGACGTTTGGCGAATTTCATCGGGGGCGAGTACGTAGCGCCGCGCAGTGCAAAGTACGTCGAATTAATTAACCCGTCGACCGGCACGCCCTTCGCCGAGATGCCCGTGTCTGACGCGTCGGACGTCGACGCCGCTGTTACCGTGGCGGCCAAGGCATTCGAATCGTGGCGTCGCACCACACCGTCTGAACGCAGCATGGCGTTGTTGAAGATCGCCGATGTTCTGGAACGACACGCCGATGAGCTCGTGTCGATCGAGTCGGAGAATACGGGCAAGATACTCGCGCTGACCCACAGCGAAGAAGTGCCGCCCATGCTCGATCAGATTCGCTTCTTCGCTAGTGCGGCGCGGCTGCTCGAGGGCCGCGGGGCCACCGAGTACATGTCCGGAATGACCAGCTACGTGCGCCGTGAACCCATTGGCGTCTGCGGGGCGGTAACGCCCTGGAACTATCCGATGATGATGGCCGTTTGGAAGTGGGCGCCCGCGATTGCCGCGGGAAACACCATGGTGCTCAAGCCGGGCGACTCGACGCCGGCGTCGACGCTCTTCATGGCCCAATTGATGGCCGAAGTGCTGCCCGGAGGCGTTTTCAACGTGGTGTGCGGTGATCGAGACACGGGACGCGCCCTCGTCGAACACCGGGTCCCGGCGATGGTGTCGGTGACCGGATCGGTTCGCGCCGGCACGGAAGTCGCGGCGACGGCATCCAAGACCCTCAAGCGTGTGCACCTCGAGCTGGGGGGCAAGGCACCCGTCATTGTCTTTGACGACGTTGACCTCGCCGCTGCGGTGGAGGGCATCGCCATCGCCGGCTACTTCAACGCCGGACAGGACTGCACGGCCGCAACCCGCGTACTGGTCGCCTCCAAGGTGTACGGCGATTTCGTCGACGCCTTGGCCGAGCAAGCCAAGCAAACCGTTATTGGCCAGCCCGACAACGCCGACGCCCTCTTCGGGCCGGTCAACAACGTCAACCAGTTGGCGCGCGTGACCGGCTTTTTGGAGCGAGTGCCCAGTCACGCGTCAGTGGCGGCCGGTGGCTCTCGGGTCGGCGACGCGGGCTACTTCGTTGCGCCCACGGTCGTGGCCGACCTGCGCCAGGACGACGAGATGATCCAAAACGAGATCTTCGGGCCGGTGATCACGGTTCAGAAATTTAGCGATGATGCCGAGGCGCTCGCGTACGCCAACGGCGTCGACTACGGTCTGGCGTCGTCGGTCTGGACGACCGATCACGGTCGGGCCATGCGATTTACCCGGGACCTCGACTTCGGCTGCGTGTGGGTGAACACGCACATACCACTGGTGGCCGAAATGCCTCACGGCGGTTTCAAGAGCTCAGGATACGGCAAAGATCTCTCGGTCTACGGCTTCGAGGACTATACGCGGGTGAAGCACGTGATGCACAACATCGAGATGTAATCGTGAATTCACGTCGCTGCGCCACACGTCGGGTCACGGGGTGATAGGCCAGAGCCATGAAAATTCGGTTTCGCCGTTCCGACGGGGTCGGCCGGTGGTAGTTGAGGTAGCGGGGGAGAGGTGATGAGCATTAAGTCGGAGGGCGAGGCCGAGGCGGCATTGAGCACGCGCGACGTGAAAACCTCGGGTCGCTCGAGCCGGATTGCCAACCTCGAATCGGCCGACGTCGAGTTCGTCAACGTCACCAAGACGTTCAACGATACGAACGCGGTTGAGGACTTGAACCTGCGCGTCGAGGCCGGCGAGTTCTTTAGCCTGCTCGGGCCGTCGGGGTGCGGCAAGACGACCTCGCTACGGATGCTCGGTGGCTTCGAAGACCCGACGCTCGGCCGGATCCTGCTGGGTGGTCAGGACGTGACGAACTTGCCGCCGTATCGTCGCGATGTCAATACGGTGTTTCAGTCCTACGCACTGTTCCCCCACCTCAACGTCTACGAGAACGTCGCCTTCGGCCTACGACGGCAGCGGATCGAAAAGCAGGAGATCAAGCGCCGAGTCGGCGAGATGCTCGACGTCGTCGATCTGCCGAACTTCGAGAAACGTCAGTCGTCTCAGTTGTCCGGCGGCCAGCAGCAGCGCGTGGCGTTGGCGCGCGCGCTCGTCAACCAGCCCAAGCTCTTACTCTTGGACGAACCGATGTCGGCACTTGACGCGAAGCTTCGCCGACAGATGCAGATCGAGCTGAAGCGAATCCAGACCCAGGTAGGGATCACGTTTCTCTACGTCACGCACGACCAAGAAGAAGCGATGACGATGTCTGACCGCCTCGCGGTCATGTGGCACGGTCGCGTCGAGGGCATGGGGCCACCCAAGGACGTCTACGACAGTCCCACCACCGAATTCGTGGCCTCATTCCTGGGTGCGTCTAACCTCCTGGCCGGGCGAATTGACTCAGTCGCGGGGCGGCGCACCGTCGTCGCGATCGACGGCGGTGGTAGCGTCGTCGTTCCCTCGGACCGCGTACCGGACCTCGCGGGGAGCCTGGAAGTCAAGGTCGGCGTTCGTCCGGAAAAGATCGGCATTCAGGCCGTCGGCACGCCGGTGGCCGATGCGCACAACGCCGTGAACGGACGGGTGCGCGTTTCGACGTTCACCGGCGTTGGCAATCAGTACATTGTCGAGACGGCGCTCGGGGTAAACGTCACGGTGTACGCCCAGAACATCGGGCACCAGTTTGCGCCGCGCAGTGGCGACGACGTTGTGCTGACGTGGCCCGAAGAGCACACGTTCATCGTGAAACCTTTACCAAAATCCATTGAAATGAATGAAACAGAGGGGGACTAACCATGTCACAGGAGAACAACGTCTTCAACGAAAGCGGCGGCATCGATCCGTCCTTTTGGCGAGGCATGACTGAACGGCGGCTGTCACGGCGCAGCGTCATGCAAGCGACCGGCGTGGGCATCGGCTCATCGCTCCTGCTCGCGAGCGGGGCCGGCGCGTCCGCGCTGCCGAACGCGAAGATTGGGACGAAGTCGTGGTGGGCCAAGCAGAAGTTGCATCACACGGTGAATTTCGCCAACTGGCCGCTCTACATCGACGTGCTCAACGGTAAGCACCTGTCGCTGCAGCACTTCACCCAAACCACCAAGATCAAGGTGAACTACTACGAGGTGATCCAGGACAACGCGTCCTTCTACGCCAAGATCCGCCCGTCACTCGCGGCGGGACAGTCCACCGGTTACGACATCATCGTCATGACCAACAACAACCCCGAGCTCGGCTACCTCATCCAGAACGGCTGGCTGATCCCCATCGACCACGCCCTGATGACGAACTTCAACAAGTACGCGGGTCCGCTGATTAAGAATCCGTCATGGGACCCCGGCAACAAGTACACGATGGCTTGGCAGTCGGGTTGGACCTCGGTGGCGTACAACTCCAAGCACGTGAAGAATCCCGGCGACAGCATTCAGATCTTGTTCGACAAGAAGTACGCGGGCAAGGTGGGAATGCTTTCGGACCCCTTCGAGCTGGGCACCGCCGGACTACTCGCTATTGGGGTCGAGCCGTTTACTTCCACCGAGAAGGACTGGTCCAAGGCGGCCAAGAAGCTCCAGCAACAGCGCAGCGACGGCATCGTGCAGGCGTACTACGACCAGAGCTACATCCAGCACCTGAAGAACGGTGACACCGTAGTGTCCCAGTGCTACTCGGGGGACATCTTTCAGGCCAACTTGACGGCGAAGTACAAGGACCTCGTGCTGATGGTTCCCAAGGAGGGCCTGATGCTCTGGACGGACAACATGTGCATTCCGCTGTACGCACAGAATCCGCTCGACGCGATGAACTTGATGGACTTCTACTACAGTCCGTTGACCCAAGCGGTGGTCGAGTACTACAACGACTACATCTGTCCGGTGCCGAGCGCCAAGCAGCAGCTGCTTCACCCGACCGGCTGGGACGCGGCCGCGCTCAAGGCGATGGGGCCCTCCATCGGTCTCGCGACGTCGGTGACCGCCAATTCACCGTCGGTGTTCCCAACCCCGGATCGGGTCAAGCTGTCCAAGAACTACTACCCCTTCAAGAACCAAGAGGAGATCAATACGTGGAACGGACTGTTCCTCCCGATCATCCAGGGGGCGTAGTTCCGTACGGGAGACGGCGCGGCGTCGGTCGGGCGCTCGCGCCGTATCTCCTGAGTTTGCCGGCGGGTCTGTGGCTGCTGCTGCTGTTCGTGATACCTCTCGCGTTCATGCTGTCGCTGTCGCTCAAGACGTGCAGTCCGTCGACCGGCGCTTGCGTCATGACGTGGCACTGGGGCGAAATCCCCAGCGAAGTCAGCCTCTATCACCAGGAGTTCATCACCAGCCTCTATTTCGCCGCCATCGCGACGCTCATCGATCTCGTGATCTCCTTTCCGATCGCGTACTGGATTGCGTTCTACGGCGGGCGTCGTAAGAACTTCTTCCTGCTAATGCTGCTCGTGCCGTTCTTCGTTTCGTTCGTCATTCGCACGCTGGTGTGGGAGTTCATCCTGGCCGATAACGGTGTGGTGCTGGGCACCCTTAAGCACATTCACCTGTTGCCGTCAGGCTTCCACGTACTGGGAACGAGTTACGCGGTGATCGCGGGCCTCGCCTATAACTACCTGCCGTTTACGGCGCTACCGCTCTACGTGGCGCTCGAGCGCATCGACCGGCGCGTACTTGAAGCTGCCCACGACCTGTACGCCACCCGCCGGGCGGGCTTCATGAAGGTGATCATGCCCCTCACGGTGCCGGGTATCTTCGCGGCCTTCTTGCTGACGTTCATTCCGATGTTTGGTGACTACGTCAATCAGCAGATTCTCGGTGGGACGTCGAACACGATGATTGGCACGGTCATTCAGAATCAGTTCCTCGTCAACTTCGACTTAGCGGGTGGCGCGTCGCTGTCGGCGGTGCTGTTGGTGGTGGCCCTGCTCGGGATCTACCTGTACGCCCGACTGCTCGGCTCGCGCACGATCGATCAGTACTTATGAGTCTGTTGGAGCGGACCACGTCTGACGAGCCGGCGCTAGTTGCCCCACCGCGCAAACGGCGCTGGGGCCGCTTTATCCTGCCGACGTACTCGTGGCTGGTGATCGCGTACCTCGTCTTCCCGATCATCTTGATGATCTTCTACAGCTTTAACAAGGTGTATAACGGCATCCCCCAAGTCAGTTTCTCCTGGATTGGCTTCACGACCGAGTGGTATCGCCAGTGGAGCAACGTGCCGGGATTGACACCGGCATTTTGGCTCTCCATTCGCCTCGCCCTGGTTAGCACGGCGATCTCCACGGTGCTCGGGACGATGCTCGCCATTGCGCTGGTGCGTTATCGCCCACCGCGTTTTCACGGCAAGGTCATCGTCGAGCAGGTCATTTTCTTGAACATCGCGGCCCCCGAAATCGTGATGGGCGCCTCGCTGCTGGGCCTCTTCGTGAGCTTTAACATTGGTCGCGGATTCCTGACGCTGGTGCTGGCGCACGTGATGTTCTCCATCGCCTACGTCACGGTCACGGTGCGAGCTCGCTTGTCGGGATTCGATCGCTCACTCGAAGAGGCCGCGTACGACCTCGGTGCGACGCCGCGCGTGACATTCACGCGGGTGACCCTGCCGCTCATCATGCCCGGCGTGCTCGCCGGCGCGCTGATGGCCTTCGCCCTGTCAATCGATGACTTCGTCACGTCGAACTTTCTCAGCGGTTCGAGTGCCCCCTTTCCCGTTTGGGTCTACGGCGTGACTCGCGTCGGCATCCCGCCGCAGGTCTTCGTCTTTGGCACCGCCATCTTTACCGTCGGCATCGCGTTCGCGATTATGAGCATCGTGCTGGCCAGGAAGAAGGTCTAACGGCCTTCGGGTGCCGTCGAAACGGCAAATTAGGATGACAAATATGAAAATAGGTATCCCCAAGGAAATCAAAACTGATGAGAATCGCGTCTCGCTGACGCCGGCGGGCGTTCGTGAACTGACCGGGGCCGGTCACCGCGTTCTGGTCGAGCGGGGGGCGGGCGTCGGCTCATCGATCAGCGACGAGGCGTACGCCGCCAACGGCGCCACCATCATTGACAACGTCGACGACGTATGGGCCGACAGCGACATGATCATGAAGGTGAAAGAGCCAATCGCCGCGGAGTACACGCGTCTCGCGGCGCACAAGAACCAGGTGCTGTTCACGTACCTGCACCTCGCCGCGTCGCGCGAATGCACCGACGCGCTCACCGCCTCCGACAACGTGTCCATCGCCTACGAGACCGTTCGACTGCGCGACAACTCACTGCCGCTGCTCACGCCGATGAGTGAAGTGGCTGGTCGAATGGCACCGCTGATGGGGGCGCATCATCTCATGCGCCCCGGTGGCGGTCACGGCTCGCTGATCAGTGGCGTGCCCGGCGTTGCGCCGACCAACGTCGTGGTCATCGGCGGTGGCGTCGCCGGTCTAGCCGCCGCGACGCTCGCCGTGGGACTCCACGCGAAGGTGAAGATCCTCGACAAGAATCTCGATCGGCTCCGCCAAATTGACCATCACTTCGATGGTCGCCTGGAGACGATTGCGTCATCGACGCTGAGCCTCGAGGAGGCGTGCATCGACGCGGACATCGTGATCGGGGCGGTCTTGGTCGTGGGTGCTCGTGCCCCGAAGTTGGTGAGCAACCAGCTGGTGGCTCGCATGCGACCGGGCTCGGTACTCGTTGACATCTCTGTTGATCAGGGAGGATGTTTCGAGGCCACCCGTCCAACCACTCACTCGGATCCGGTGTTCGAAGTCAATGGGTCAATCTTCTACTGCGTGGCGAACATGCCGGGCGCGGTGCCGAACACCTCAACGGCGGCTCTGGCGAACGCAACGCTCCCGTACGCGATGGAGTTGGCCCGCCACGGCTGGCGCGAGGCGGTTCTCGCTGACGACGCACTGGCCGAGGGCGTCAACGTGGTCAACGGGTCCATTACGTACGGACCGGTGGCCGAGGCGCACGGACTCGAGTACACGCCGCTGCGCTCGCTGCTGTAGTTCCGAGCGCGGCTCCAGCGTCGCCGGGCTCGTTGGACGTGGACGGGCGCCGGCTTCGTTGATTGGATCGTCCGCGTCGTCTCGTGGCCGTCGCTGATGCACCTGGTTGGTGGGTGAGAACAATCAGGTCTCGAAGGGGCAGTGACGACAGCCCTTCGCACAGCAGACGCCCCGACTGAGCAGCGTCGCGACCGTTAGTACGCTGAAACCAGTGGTCGGGTCGCGATAGGTTGGCTCAGCACGCGCGACCGCCGTCTCGTGGGCAGCGACGATGAGGTCGTAGTCGGGCCGGGCCGGGTCGCAGCGATCGCGACGGGGGCGCGGAATGCGCGACGGCGGGTACAGGTCGGTCACGCGTTGGGCCGTAGGACGACTTTGCCAAACTTGCCCGGCCGGGCGAAGTACTCGTACGCCGCGCTCACCTCGGCGAGGTCGAACGTGCGAGCGAGGATGACGCGAAGCGCACCGCGGGACCAATCCGTTTCCAGGTCCTCACGAGCGCGCGCGCTCACCGCGGCCTTCTCGTCGCGGGTGCGCGCCCGCAGCGTGGATCCGGTGATCGTCGCGCGGCGACTCATGATCGTGCGTAGATCGAGGTCGACGCGGGCGCCACCGCCGACACCAATCACCACGACGCGCGCGTGTGGCGCGAGGACTCGCTGGGCAATTTCGAGGTGTGGTGCCCCAACGAGCTCGAGGACGAGGTCGACCGGTTCGAGTGACGGCACTTCGTCGAGCGTGACCGTCTGTGCGGCGCCGAGGCGACGAAGTTCGTCGTGAAACTGTGCGGTGCGGGTAACCGCGATGACGTGGGCGCCGCGCCGCGCGGCGATCTGCAGCGCCGCGGAGCCCACGCCGCCCGCGGCGCCCGAGATGAGAACCCGGTCAGCGGAGTCGAGCGACGCCTGGCTGACGAGGGCGTCGTGGGCGGTGAGAAACGCTTCGGCGAAGCCCCCCGCCGCGACGAGGTCGATGCCGTCGGGCACGTCAATGAGGTGTTCGACGGGAACCACGCAGTGGCTCGCCTGGCCGCCACCACCCACGATGGCGCAGACGCGGCGACCGAGGTGGTCCTCGTTCACCGCGTCACCCACCGCCACGACGATCCCCGCGAGTTCGAGGCCGGGTACGTCGACGGGCCAACCGGGTGGGGCGGGATAGCGTCCGCTGCGCTGGAGCAAGTCGGCGGCGTTGACGCCCGCCGCGGCGACCTCGACCACGACGTCGTAAGGTCCCGGTAGCGGATTGGGGCGTTCGACGACGTCGAGGCGCCCGTCGACCACGACGACGGCGATCATGGTGGCAGCCTACCGACGGCTGCATCGTCGCGCTACGGGCACCGGTATGGTCACACCATGACTATCTACGACATACCCGTTCGAACCCTCGCCGGTGAGCCAGCGTCACTGGCGCCGCACCGCGATCGCACCGTGCTCATCGTCAACGTCGCGTCCAAGTGTGGTCTGACGCCGCAGTACGAGGGACTCGAGGCGTTGCACCGCCGGTACGCCGACCGCGGTTTCAGCGTGGTGGGTTTTCCCTGCAATCAGTTCATGGGTCAAGAGCCGGGTTCGGCCGAGGAGATCCAGGAGTTCTGCTCGACCACGTACGGCGTCAGCTTCCCGATGTTCGAGAAGATTGACGTGAATGGCGATGACCGTCATCCGATCTACGCTGAGTTGGTCGGCGTCGCTGACGCCGACGGTCACGATGGCGACGTTCGCTGGAACTTCGAGAAGTTTCTCGTTGCCCCCGACGGTTCGGTGCAGCGCTTCGCGCCGGCGGTGACGCCAGAGGATGCGGCGCTGGTCGACGCCATCGAAGCCGCACTCGGCTAGCGACGATCGACGAGTCGACGCAGTCGTACGTAGGTCGGGGTTAGCCCGTAGGCGGTCCAGAACGCCGCGGCGGCACTGTTGGCGGTGCGCCACGTGACGTCGACGTAGTCGAAGCCACGGTTGCGTGCGCCCGTCAAGACGTCGTTGAGCATCGCCGTGGCGACGCCTCGGCCACGGTGCTCGCGTTGCACGACGACGGCGCTGAGGTGCAAGGTACGCGGGTAGGCACCGCGTACTGGCAGCAGGGGGAAGGCAATGCACTGGGCGACGGCTTCGCCAGCGTGTTCGACGACGTAGTACATCGTGTCCGGGTCCTCCAGCGTCGCCGCGAGTTCGTCGCGATCGAGCGGAGCCTCGGCTACGAAGCTCGGACCGCGGGCTTCAGCCTCGTCGATGACCTTCGTCAGCGCCACGGCGAGGTCCAGGTCGTCCAACGACGCCCACCGTCCCTCGTAGCCCGAGGGCAGTCGGGTCTCGCGTGGGGTGTTCAAGGCGCGAGAACCTCGACGGAACATGACGGCGAAGTTCAGGTCGAGCCACGGCTCGCGCGCGTCGGGCCGATCGTAGACCCAAGCCACGTGCTCCAAGACCCCGTCACTGATCCACTGCTCGCCGGCTTCGGCGTAGAGGCGGGCGAGCGTGGTTGGTCGGTCGAACGAGACGGCGTCGGGACTGATCCACGCGCTGGGACCGCGAGACGACTCCGACAGTGACGTTGCCGTAAGGTGGCCGACGAGCCGGTCGCCGTCGCGCGCGATCCAGGTGCGCGCACGTCGCCGAGCCAGTGCCTCAGTGAGTTCATCTCGATCGAGCGCACCGTTGACGAATCGATTGCGCCGGTGCGCGATGCGTTGATCACGCTGGACCGCCGCCACCACGCCCGCCACGTCGTCCGAAGTCAGGTCGCGAATGGTTAGCACGGCATCACGTTACGGCTGTGTCAGGCTGTCGGGGTGACGACTCGGGCGACGCTCTTCGACATGGACGGTCTCTTGATCGACTCCGAGGTGTTGTGGCACCGTGCGGAGGTTGAGATCTTTGGACGACTCGGCGTGCCGATCAGCGAGGCCGAGGACCGCATGACCAAGGGGATGTTCGTCAGCGAGGTCGTTGCGTATTGGTACGACCGATACCCGTGGTCCGCACCGAGCCGCGAAGCGGTAGTCAGTCAGCTGCTCGAACGCGTGGGCGTTCTCGTCGAGACTGACGGTCGGCTGCTCGACGGAGCGCTGCGCGCCATCGAGATGGCGTCGGCGCGAGGGCCGATCGCCCTCGCCAGCTCGACGCCGCTGGCGTTAATTGATCGGTGTCTGGCCCGTTTCGATCTGCTGGATCGGTTTGCGCTGCGATACTCCGCGGAGTTCGAGCCCTACGGTAAGCCTCATCCCGGCGTATTCCTCACCGCGGCGGCCGGGCTCGGCGTGGCAGCCGAAGACTGCCTCGTCTTCGAGGACTCCTCGGCGGGGGTCATGGCCGCCAAGTCCGCTCGCATGTCGGTGGTGGCGGTGCCGACGCCAGCGGACCGAGACCTGCCGGCGTTCGCGTTGGCCGATCTGGTGCTGGGATCGCTCAGCGAACTCTCCTCGGCCTGGCTCGACCGGTGGTTCGCAACGTAACCGCTTCTCATGGTCGTTGGGTATGACCGAGACAACACTGCGTACTTGCGCGTGGTGACCCCGGCTTCTCACCGGGCGCTCGCCTGAGGTTCGATTAGTACGATGTGGGGACTCAGTGAAGGAGTTCCGTGTTCCTACCCGTCAGTGCCGACCTCGACTTCGTGGGCCTCGAAGAGGCCGAGCTCGCCCGCTGGCGGGCCAATGACGTCTTCGCGCGCTCCATTAGCCATCGCGCCGGCGCCGAGCCTTGGGTCTTCTACGAGGGACCGCCGACGGCGAACGGCCAGCCGGGACTGCACCACGTGTGGGCTCGCGTCTACAAGGACCTGTTTTGTCGGTACCAAACGATGCGCGGTCGCTACGTCGCGCGCCGTGCGGGCTGGGACACCCACGGACTGCCCGTTGAAGTTCAGGTGGAGAAGCAGTTGGGCATCTCGGGCAAGCGGGCCATCGAGGACGAGATCGGCGTCGCCGAGTTCACGAGGCTCTGTCGAGAGTCGGTGATGACCTACGTCGGCGAGTTCGAGCGCCTGACTGAGCGCATCGGCTACTGGACCGATATGGAACACGCGTACTACACGTTCAACCCAGCCTACGTCGAGTCCGTGTGGTGGCAGCTCCAACAGCTGTTCAATCGGGGCCTGCTCTACGAGGATTTGAAGGTCGTGCCGTACTGTCCACGCTGCGGAACGGCGCTGTCGAGTCACGAACTCGGCCAGCCCGACGTCTACCGCGACGAGGTCGACGAGAGCGGCTACGTCCGTTTCGCGGTGCGCGACGCGTCCGACCATGGTCTCGGCGACGTTACGCATCTCGCGATCTGGACGACGACGCCGTGGACGCTACTGGCCAACGTTGCGGTGGCGGTTAATCCCGAGGTCACCTACGCCGTCGTCGACGGCGTCGTGGTCGCGGCGGATCTCGTCGAGGCGGTCTTTGGACCACACGCGACCGCGTCGAGGTCGCTGGCCGGTGCGCAGTTGGTCGGCCTGCACTACGAACGACCCTTCACGGACGTTGCGTTGCCCGATGATGTTGACTCGTGCGTCGTCGTGGCGGCCGAGTACGTCACGACCGACGAAGGCACGGGACTCGTCCATCAGGCTCCCGCCTTCGGTGAGATTGACCGCCAGGTGGCGCGCGAATACGGTTTACCCACCGTGAATCCCGTTGGACCCGACGGTACCTTCACCGCCGCGGTCCCGTGGCTCGAAGGTCGCAACGTTCGAGCGTCGAACCACGACATCAACGACGAGCTCGAACGCCGCGGTCTCCTGCTGCGGCGGGCCGATCACACTCACGCACTGCCGCACTGCTGGCGCTGCGGCACGGTGCTCATCTATTGGGGAAAGCCCAGCTGGTACATCGCGACGAGCCGGTTCAAAGAGCAGTTGCTTGGCGAAAACGCGACCGTCGACTGGCACCCGGCGCACATCCGCGACGGTCGTTTCGGTGAGTGGCTGGCCAACAACGTCGACTGGGCGCTGTCGAGGGATCGGTTCTGGGGAACCCCGCTGCCGATCTGGTACTGCCCTGAGCGCCACCTCACGTGCGTCGGATCCCGCGATGAGCTCAGCGCCCTGACCGGACGCGACCTTTCGAATCTCGATCCGCACCGGCCGACGATCGACGAAGTCGTCTTCGCCTGTCCGACGTGTGGGCTCGATGCTCGTCGCGTGGAGCCGGTTATTGACGCGTGGTTCGATTCGGGTGCGATGCCCGCCGCTCAGGTCGGCTACCCGCACGCACCGGGATCGGGCGACGCCATGCAGTTTCCCGCGCAGTTGGTCGCCGAGGCCATCGACCAGACGCGGGGCTGGTTCTACTCGCTCTTGGCGGTCAACACGCTCGTGTTCGGCAGTACGCCCTATCAACACGTCTTGTGCCTCGGACACATCGTCGACGAGCAGGGTCGCAAGATGAGCAAGTCCGTTGGCAACGTCATCGATCCCTGGGAGGTGCTCGAAACCCGAGGCGCCGACCCACTTCGCTGGTGGATGTTCTCCCAGGGCTCGCCGTGGACGTCGACGCGCGCGGGACTCGGGGCGATCGACGCCTCGATGCGTGAGACACTCGCCACCTTGTGGAATACGTTCAGCTTCTTCACGACGTACGCCGCGCTGAACCACTTCGAACCGTCGGATCCCGGCGTGCCGACCGTGAACGAGCGCAGCGACATGGACCGGTGGATCCTGTCGCGCCTGGAAAGCACCACGATCGCCGTTGCGGGAGCGCTCGACGGCTACGAGCCGCTCGGCGCCACCGGAGCCCTGACGGCCCTGATCGACGACCTCTCCAACTGGTACGTTCGCCGATCGCGGCGCCGCTTTTGGCGCACCGATCCCGACGCGCCGCCGTCGGACGCGCTGGGCGCGCACGCGACGCTGCACGCGGTGCTGGTGCGCATCACGCTTCTGATCGCGCCGTTTACGCCCTTTCTCGCCGAGCGCCTCTACCGCAGCCTCGTTGAGGTCGACGAGACGGCGTCGGTGCACCTCCAAGACTGGCCCGACGCCGATACGTCACGGATTGACCACGACCTCGAACTATCGATGGCGGTCGCCCGGCGCCTGACATCGCTCGGTCGCGCCGCGCGGGCCGAAGCGGGCATCAAGGTCCGCCAGCCGCTGGCCCGCGCACTGGTGTTCCTGCCCGCCGACGCGCCCCGGCCGCCGGCCGACGTCGTCGAAGACGAGTTGAACGTCGACGTGCTCGAGTACGGCGCCGAACTGGCCGACGTGCTCACCTTCGAGCTCGTGCCCAACTTCCGACGGGTTGGTCCCCGGCTGGGCGAAGCGGCCAAGGAGCTCCGCGCGGCGCTCGCGCGCCTCGATCCGACCGCGGCCGCGGCCGACCTCGAAGCCGGTCTCGCGGTGCGTGTCAACCTCTCCACCGGTGCCTTCGACCTCGGCCCCGAGGATCTCGAGCTGCGCGTGACCAGCCAGGGTGGCTTCGCAGTATCGCGCGACGGGGGCGAGGTCATCGCGCTGGACGTGAGGCTCGACGACGAACTTCGACGACGCGGCTATCTGCGCGACGTGGTTCGTCAGATTCAAGAGCTGCGCAAGACCACGGGCCTTGACGTCGCCGACCACATCCGCGTCACCGTGAGCGGACTCGATGACCTGGCCGACGGTTTCGCGGTACTGGCCCGCGAGGTTCTCGCGACCGACGTTGTCATCGGACGCGGGGCCGGTGACGGCAGCGCCCTCGAACTCGACGATGGACGCGAGGCGCGCACGTGGATCGAACCGTCGCCGCCTAGCGGTCGGCGGGGACGTTGAGCTTGGTTAGCAGGGAGGTCAGCGAACGCCGCTCGGACGCACCGAGTCGACCGGCGAGGTGTTGGTCCAGGTAGTTCAGGTGCACCGCCAGGGCGTCGTCGAGCCGGCGGTTACCCTCCGCGGTGATCGCGACGTGGATGGCGCGACGGTCGGTGGGGCAGAGTTGGCGTTCCACCAGTGACGCCTCCTCGAGTCGGTCAATCAGTCGCGTGGTGCCGCCCGTGGAGTGGACGATGGCGTCAGCGATCTGGGACATCTTCAATCGACCGTCCGGCGCCTGGCGTAGTTGCAAAAGCACCTCGAACCAGGCCAGGGGCAACGCGCACGTCGCCTCCAGCTCGGCGCTTAGGTCTCGGGCCATGCGGGCGTTGGTCTCCAAGAGCAGGCCGAACAGGACGACTTTCTCATCCCCCGAGGGACAGGTTCCCGGTAATGCGCTCATGGGTCGAGTCTAGCAGATACTTGCATGCAAAGTAACTACTTGACAAGTAATTGCATATGCAACTATACTAGTCACTACACCAGCAGTACTCAACCTAGGAGATAAATCATGAGCAACCTTCCCGCTCCCGGCGTTTACACCGTCGACCCCGTTCACTCGACCATTGGATTCTCGGCCCGCCACCTCGTCGCGGCCAAGGTACGCGGTCACTTCACCGAGTTCGTGGGCACGATTACGATCGGCGACAGCGTGGCGACAACCAAGGTCGAAGCGACGGTGCAGGCCGACAGCATCACGACCAACAATGAGATGCGCGATGGCCACCTGAAGAGCGCCGACTTCATCGACCTCGTGAACCACCCGACGCTGACGCTCACGTCAACGTCGATCACCGACAAGGGCCACGACAAGTTGGAGATGGTGGCCGACCTGACCATCCGCGGGGTGACCAAGTCCGTGACCTTCGATGTGGAGTATCTCGGTTCGGGAGCCGGCATGGCCCCGGGCTCAACGGTGGCTGGATTCGAAGCGACGGCCGAAATCGACCGGCGCGACTTTGGCGTCAGTTTCGAGGGGATGTTGGACAACGGCGTTCTCGTCGTGAGCAACAAGATCACCCTCGAGTTGGCCATCGAAGCGTCCAAGCAGGCCTAACTCGTCGTCGTGCCGCCGGGACGAGTCTCGTTCCCGGCGGTACGATGACGTCATGGTGGTGCCTTCGCCCAAGGGGCCCAAGACTGCACTCGGGATCCTCGGCGTCGTGATGTCGATTGTCTCGATTTGGTGGTTCGCCCTGCGGCCACGGCGAGGACGTCGCGACGGTTCGTAATTGGGATCGTCGCCCGAGATGGTTGTAACGGCCGACGCGCGAACTGTTGTGCCACTGGCGACTCGGTGGAGCTCGACGCTGTCAGTTTACGTTGACACACGACGTGTGTCAACGTAAACTGACAGACGTGGACATTGACGAACTCGGCGCCAATCTCTCGTCGGATGACCCGGCGATTGGGCTTCGCGCGTCGCTAGCGCTTCATCGACTGGCCGAGAGGGTCGAAGCCAACCAGGTCGAGTTGGCCCGTGCGAAGGGCTGGTCGTGGCAGCAGATTGGTGACGCGTTGGGTATCACCCGCCAGTCGGTGCATGCCAAATACGTCAAGGCGTCATCGTGACCTCCGAATCCCTTGCGCCCGACGTCCTACACGTATGGGCCCTGTATCTACGAGCGGGTGAGGAGGCTCGACG
The DNA here is from genome assembly GCA_021846325.1 of Actinomycetes bacterium. Taxonomy (GTDB): domain Bacteria; phylum Actinomycetota; class Acidimicrobiia; order Acidimicrobiales; family RAAP-2; genus RAAP-2. The sequence goes on from JAJZBX010000016.1 coordinate 27,958, forward strand.
CCGAGGTGATCGTCGTATTGGCACCGAGCACCTCGTGCTCGCCTTGTTGGCCGAACCATCGGCCGAAACCATGTTGGGCGTCGGCTTGGCGCAAGCGCGCCAAGCCGTGGAGGCGCTCGATCAGCAAGCCCTCGGTGCCCTCGGCATGGGGTCGGACTTCGACGTTCCCACCCTGACGATTCGCGACGTGGCGGCGAAGCCGAAGTTCCGAGATGTCGCGAAGAAGAATCGCATGCGCATGACGCCGGCCGCCAAAGGAGTGCTCGAGAGAGCAGTCCGGCCGAACCGCCACAAGTTGCACTGCACGGCTCAGCAGTTGCTGGCCGCGATCCTGACACGCCAATCACCAGATCCGGCGGCGGCGCTGCTGGGCGCTCTCGGCGTGAACGCGTTCGACGTCAAGCGCCGCCTCGGCGCGCTCGCGCCCGAGGACTGAACACGCGACGTCGCGACCAACGCGCGACCACGCGCTACGCGAGGTGCGTTTACTACATGGTTACGCGCCGATCGTTAGTCAGCTCACCGGTGCCCTACACCGCTCCAAGCTCAGAGCGAGCTCGAACGATCTTTCGCCGAGGCCCACGGGGTTCGTTCTCGCCAACGTGGCGACGGCATCGAGCGCGGCGAGGACGGGACCGACCACGGTGCGCGAATCGAGTTCTTCCTGGTAACTCGACCTGGGCGTGGCCAGTGCGATAAGCACCACCGGAACCGACGTTCGTTTGCGCTGGTGGTGATGCGCTGGCACCGCGAGTGAATTAGTTTCAAGGTCGGCACCCATCACGCCGTGGCTGGCAGACTGGACAGATGCCTTTTGTCGCAATCAATCCCGCTACGGGCGAACGCATCGCCGAGTACGACGCGCACCGTCCAGCCCAGGTCGACGCGCGCCTGAGCACCGCCGCTACATCGTTTCGTCATTGGCGCGCGGTACCGGTCGCCGAGCGCGCGGTGCTCATGACGCGCGCGGCGGAGCTGATCGAGGGAGAGATTCCCGTGATTGCCGAACTGATGACCAGTGAGATGGGTAAGACGTTCGCCTCGGCCAAGGGCGAGGCCGCCAAGTGCGCGATGACGATGCGGTACTTCGCCGAGCATACCGAGCGATTCCTCGCGCCCGAGACGATTGCGACGAGCGGCCGACGCAGCGGCGTGCGCTTTGACCCGGTCGGCCCGATTCTGGCGATCATGCCCTGGAACTTTCCGCTCTGGCAGATCGTGCGCTTCGGTGTTCCCACCATTATGGCGGGCAATGTGGTGCTGTTGAAGCACGCGCCGAACGTTCCCGGCAGCGCGCTGTACGTCGAGGACCTCTTTCGCCGGGCGGGCTTTCCCGACGGCGTGATGACCAACCTCTTTGTCGAGGTGGACGCCATCGAGGGCATTATTAGCGACCCGAGGGTTGCCGGCGTCACACTCACCGGGTCCGAGCGCGCGGGCCGGTCCGTCGCGGCGCTGGCCGGAGCCCACTTGAAGAAGTGTGTTCTCGAGCTCGGTGGCTCCGACGCGTTCGTCGTCGGCACCCACGCCGATATCGCGTTGACCGTGCCCATGGCGGTCACCGCTCGTGTGCAGAACAACGGCCAGGCGTGCATCGCCTCGAAACGCTTTGTCGTCGTGCGTGAGCGGGCCGACGAATTCATCGCCGAATTCAGTGCGGCGATGGCCGCGGTCCCGGTCGGCGACCCGATGGATCCCGAAACGGTGCTTGGCCCCATCGTGTCGCGTGCGCAGATCGACCAGCTCGCCCACCAAGTGTCGAGTTCGGTGGCGGCGGGGGCGGCCGTTCGCGCCGGCGGCGCTCCGCTGGACCGGTCCGGATTCTTCTACCCCGCAACGGTGCTCGTTGACGTGCCGGGCGACTCGCCCGCTGGTCGCGAGGAGCTCTTCGGACCGGTCGCCGTCGTGCACGTCGCCGAGGATCTCGCCGACGCGATTGACTACGCCAACGCCACGCCGTGGGGACTCGGTGGTTCGATCTGGTCCAGCGACGATCACGAGATTGAAGCCGCCATCGCCGGACTTGATACCGGCTTGGTCTTTGCGAACGCCATCGTGTCCTCGATGCCCGAGCTACCGTTCGGCGGCACCAAGAATTCTGGTTTCGGGCGCGAGCTCGCGGCCTACGGCGTGCGCGAGTTCACGAACGTCAAGTCGTTCTTCGTAGCGTGAACGGACCGTACTACTTTGACCACGCGGCATCGGCCCCGCGTTGCGACGAGGTAACGCTGGCCATGGCCCCGTGGCAGCGGGGCGTCGTTGGTAACCCGACGGGTAGCCACCGCGCGGCGCGCGACGCGCGGCGAGCGATCGAGGAGGCGCGAGACGACGTCGCCGACAGCCTGGGCGCCGAACCCGGTGGGGTGATCTTCACCGGCGGCGGCACCGAGTCGTGTCACCTGGCGATCGTTGGCGTCGCGAACCGGCATCGGCGCACGCACGCGTCGACCTCGATCGTGGTGTCACGGATCGAGCATCACGCGATCCTCGATGCCGCTCGCGCGATGGCGCGAGATTGTTCGTCGGTGACGGTGCGCTACGTCGACGTCGGACACGATGGCGTCGTAGACCTCGAGTCGCTTCGCGCGGCCGTGGCGAGCGACACCGCCGTCGTCAGCGTGATGACGGTGAACAACGAAACCGGTGTGGTCCAGCCGATCGACGACGTGGCGCGGATCGCTCGCGCCGCGTCGCACGGCGCGAGCGTGGTGCACACCGACGCGATTGCCGCCGCGCCGTGGCTCGACCTGCCCACCGCGACCGGCGCTGTCGATATGGTTTCGGTCTGCGCTCATAAGTTGGGCGGACCGGTCAACGCCGGTGCGCTGGTGGTGCGCGGCGATCGTTCCTTCGACGCCGTCGTGCCGGGTGGCGGCCAGGAGCAGGGCCGCCGAGGGGGCACCGTCGACGTCGCCGCCGCCGTCGGACTCGCCGCCGCGCTGCGGGCCACGGTCCGTGACCGAGCGCAAGTCAACCCACGCGTGGTCGCGTTGCAGGCCAAGTTGATCGATGGGGTATCGAAGCTGACCGGTGCGGAAGTCACGGCGGTGGCGTCACCCCGCGTGGCCGGTACGGTGCACGTGACGTTCGATGGACTGGCCAGCGACGAGCTGTTGTTTCTCCTCGATCAGGCTGGCGTGTACGCCTCGGCGGCCGCGAGTTGCTCGAGTGGCGCGAGCGCTTCGAGCCACGTGCTCGAGGCGATGGGCGTCGCGGCGGATCGCGCCCGCGGCTCGCTTCGCCTCTCGATGGGACGTGAGACCTCCGAGTCCGACGTGGACGCCGTACTTGGGATCCTCGCCGATTCAGTACGCCGCCTGCGCTGATCGACGAGTCGATACGCCTGGCAGACTGGTGGCGTGAAAGTACTCGTGGCGATGAGCGGGGGGGTCGATTCATCGGTGGCGGCCGCACTCTTGCGCGATGCCGGTCACGAGGTCGTTGGCGCCACGCTCAAACTCTGGGGCGGGGCGTCGGACTCCGGTTGTTGCTCGGTGGCTGACGTCGACGACGCCCGTCGAGTCGCCCAGGTACTCGGGGTCGACCACCACGTCTTCAACTACACCGATGAGTTCGAGCGCGCCGTGGTCGCTCCATTCGTCGCCGGCCACGCCAGTGGCCTCACCCCCAATCCGTGCATCGAGTGCAATCGGCACATCAAGTTTGACCTGCTGATTGAGCGAGCGCGTCGACTCGGCTTTGACGCCGTGGCGACCGGTCACCACGCCCGCGTCGTCACGCGGCGCGGCGCGCCGGCGCTCGCGAGAGGTGTCGATACGGCCAAGGACCAGAGCTACGTGCTCGGTTACCTCACGCCAGCGCAGCTGGCGATGCTTCGCCTGCCCATTGGTGAGCTGACCAAAGACGAGGTGCGACG
>JAJZBX010000047.1 GCA_021846325.1 Actinomycetes bacterium
CCACGACCTTCCAACCCGTTTGGAAGTACCACGACTTTGCATTGTCGTAGATGAAGTAGAGGTGCACGTCGAGCAGGATGGGGATACGTCCGACCGCCTGAGCACGCTTGTGGGGGTAAGTGGCCTTGTGGTGAGCGTTCGCGTCTGCCCTCACTTATCCTGACATCCCTCTTGTGTGGAGCTCCCGCGCTGGAGGGATGCCCCCATGCCCAACAGATTCCCGAAGGAGTTCCGAGATGACGTCGTGCGGGTGGCTCGCAGTGGCAAGTTCACCCACGAAGAGGTCGCCCTCGACTTCAACATCTCACTGTCGAACTTCCGCCACCAATGAGGGCTACATTCCGGACATGAGTTCGATTTCTCGGTACTCAAGGTCCTTATCGCTTTTCCTCGCGACGATGATGGCGATTATTCTTCCGATGACTTTCGGAGGGGCAGTCATGGCGGACGCCGCGAACACGTCCGTGGCGATGACTAACCCGGGTCCCATGGCAGTTACGTCAACGGGAGTCCTCTATGTTGCCAGTGGCCGAGAGTTGTTTCGCCTGGATGGTCGAACCTTCACGCCGGTGGCCCGAGCGGCACGAGTGATTCGCTGCGCAGTTGCCTCCTCTGACGGCTCGATCTTCATCGGAGAAACGGGCATCCTGCAGAGAGTGATGCCCGACGGTGCGATCTCCACCGTCATCCACGTCGGTCTTACCGGCGTGGGTCAAGGTCCTCATGGATCGATCTATGTGGTGACGAACGGCATGATTGACCGCTTGGTGGGACGTCGACTGGTCCCTGTGATTCGTGCTGCTCAGTTCGTTGGTCTCGCGCGCGTGCCGTCGAACCCGAGCGAAATTGGTTTCGCGAACGTGGCCATCGACGCATCGGGAACTACGTACATCACTGCCGGAGGAGTGGGCAATAGCCTCTTCGAGGTTACGAGCCGCGGTCGCGCGCGCTACTTGAGCCCCGCTCGAAGCGCCCACGGAATCCCGTCTTCGCTAACAACAGGGTCTGATGGTCGGGTGTTTCTCGGGGTTCAGAACGCGATCCTGTGGGTCAGCCAAGGACGGATCGGGGTGTATTTATCGTTTTCCGAAGGTGCGGTGAAAGGCTTTAGCGGCACCTTTGCCCCCAGCTACGTGGCCGCGTCGACGTATCCTCGAAGCCCTCTCTATGCGGACGCTACGGGCAATGGGTTCTCCAACGACAGGGGGGTGATCGCCATCTACCCCGATCACAGCATCGCCGTCCTCTGGGTTCACCGGTAGCGCCGGGCCGCGGGCGTCAGAAGTCTCACGGGCATTGATTTACAGAGAGGGTCCGGCGACCTCAGGTCGGTGCCGAAGTTGTCGTCACGGTGGCGATTGATCGTGTCGGCGGACCTGTTCGACACATAGGTGGATGGATGGCCAGCTAGGCAATGACCAGGACTAGCTGCGGCACCGCAACGAAGCGAGCTGGAAGGTTAACGCCGTGACGTTCGTCCCGCCGCTCGTCGGAATCGGTGACTCGAAAGCAACGATCAACGCCGACTTGCTCGACTGAAGTGCGAGAACGGGGTCTTGTCGAGTTGCCGTCGGCAGTACCGCATTCGTGGCGCACCACGCGGTGGATCGCGGCCTCAGCATTACTAGTCGCTCGGCCGTTGAGGAGGGCGAGCCGGCGACCGCAATGAGGGCCCCGTTCGCTGCGAGCGTCATCATCTGTCCCAGTGGGGCGAATCTCCCTCCGACCGGTGCCCCGTCGATCTTCGGTAGTGACACTGCGGTCCAGTGGATTCCGTCATCGGTGTGGAGGAGCGCATTCGATCGCGTGCGATCGACAAGGAATTCGTTGCGGGCGGCCGTGGCGACGAGCTGTTGATTGCCGCACTGGCTCACTGACGCGGCGCCACCGGCCGCGCGCCACCGAGTCGCCCCCCGCAAGTAGTAGATCGCACCGACGAGGACGGACTGTTGCCACTGCGACATCCCGCACGCTCCCTGGGGAGCCTCGGGGCCAAAGATCACGCAGGGTGATCCGTTTGGACACTCGAGACTCACGTCGGTCCACGAACGTCCGCCCGTTGCCGACCTCGCCGCGACGAAGGCGGCGGACTGTCCCGGTTTCAGGGGGAAGAAGTAGTTGGACGAGTAGAGCAGCTCGACGCCGTTACGACGTTCGACGAAGCCGGCGAAGTCGGTCAGCGTGTAACCCTTCGGCGGGGGAACGAACTGCCAACTCCTACCCAGGTTCGTGGTCACCAGGGCCACACCGTAGGCGGGCGGAATCGAACCGCCGTGACTCGCTTGGAACGCGGCGTAGACGGTCTCTGGATGGCTCGGATCGAGGGCCACGTCCTCACAGGTCGCGATGCTCGATGCCTTCCCGGATGGACTGGCCAGTGTGAGGTGCGCACGCTTGAGCAGTGGACCGACGAGGTTGTCCGAGACGAGCGTCGATCGGCGGGTGCTCGAGGAGACCTCCACGCCCTTCTGCGTGCACCATCCGACGGTCGCACTGGTGGGCTGGGCCGCGATTGGACTTCCCCCTTCTGCGGGCTGGGTCAGCGCGGGTCGGACAATCCCGAGTGACGCCCACGGAACCGAATGGGTACTCGTCGCGGCGAGCAACGGTGTCCCAGACGTGACACCAACCCCGAACAGCGCGAGGGCGACAACGATTCGTCGGGCGATGACCACACCCCACTGTGACACGCTTAATTCGGTGAGCGCTGCTCAGATCCAGCAATATCGTCGTCTGAAAACTTCCTTCGCGGGGCCCGTGTCGGCGAACCGATGCCACGAGAACACGACACCGTTGGCCGTTTCAGAACGATGCCCGATGGGTGAGCGCTGACGCTAGCCTCACCCGCATGAAGGGAAAGCTCCCTGTTTTCGCCGTTACCATCGTCGCGGTAGTCGCGACGGCGATGGGCGGGGCGGCGACCGCCGCGAGTCGGGAACCAAAGTTGACGCCGAGGGACATGGGGACTGAGACGACGACGGCCAACGTAATTAACTCGATCAAGCGCGCCACTGGCACCCGCTTCGTTGCGACCTACCGTCTTCACGGCTATCTGTACTTCCCAAACGGGACGATTGTCATTGCCCAGATTCCCAGTCCACCGGGAACGAAAGCCACGACGAATGTCGATGGTTACTCGGGCACGGGTCGTTACGCCTATGTCCTTCGGGGGCTCACCGGGAAAATCATCCAGTGGATCAAGATCGGCACAAACGTCAGTGCGTGCGCCAACGTCCCCGTAACCGGCAACTACCAGACCGGAACGTTCGGAAAGTTGCGATGCTCAAGACCGAGTCCCTATATTCCGTCAAACGGTTTCGCTCAACAGGACGTGGGATTCGTTCCGGCGTACGTGTTGCAGCAGGTCACAGAATTTGACGGGTTTCCCTCGCAGAAGAGGGCAGTCATCACCACGAGGTCCTCACGTCGATTTGGTCCCGTGCGGTGCTTGGTCCAATATTCGGGACCTACGACCCAGACGACCTGCATCGACCGAGCGGGATTCATCGTCTCGTGGCTCGACCAGAGTGGCACGGGCTACTCGTCGAGCGCGACGTTGACGTCGATTAACCATCGACCGGTGGCGGCCGACTTCACGACGTTGCTCCGGCCGACCACGTCACTCATTCTGCCCGCGGCTTGATCTATCGCTACGGGGAGCGAATGGTGCCGGACAACGAGCGACTCACGTCGAAGGTTCCGGCGATGACGGGCCCGCGCGAATCACGCAATGGCTAGCGTGGCGTTGGCCACGAGCGAAGCCCCGTCGAGAATCGCGACGGACATCACACTGCGACGGTCGCTGGGCAAGATTGCGGTACCGAGCGTCGACGCCGAACCTGCCCGAAGTCCCACGTGCGGACGTGGCATAAAGAGGGGCCCAAGGGCAGCGTTAGGCTCTCCGAGTGACTCCATCGGACCCGTCTCGAATCCAGAACGCCTCGATTGCACAGCGGGTGATGTCCGCCGATGAAGCGGCTCAGTTCATCCGGCCCGGTGACAACGTCGGCATGAGCGGCTTCACCGGTGCGGGCTACCCCAAATCGGTGCCCGGCGCGCTGGTGCGACGCGTCGAGGCCGCGGCCGCGGTCGGCGATCGGTTCGCGGTGAGTGTGTGGACGGGCGCGTCGACCGCCCCCGAGCTCGACGGCGCTCTCGCCGCGGTCGACGCGATCGACCTGCGAATGCCCTACCAGTCGGATCCGGTCAGCCGCGCGAAGATTAACGCCGGTCTCGTCGACTACCTGGACCTGCACCTCTCCCACGTCGCCCAGGCGGTCTGGGAGGGGGCCTTCGGTCACCTCGACGTCGCGGTCGTCGAGGTCACGGGCGTGACCGCCGACGGGGCGCTCATCCCGTCGTCGTCGGTGGGCAACAACAAGACCTGGATCGACCAGGCGGACCGCGTCATCCTCGAGGTGAACTCCTGGCAGCCCGCCGCCTTCGAGGGCATGCACGACGTCTATTACGGCACCGCGCTGCCGCCGAACCGCAAGCCGGTCCAGATCGTCTCGGCCTCGGCCCGCATCGGCGGACCCTACCTTCTGTGCCCGCCGGAGAAGATCGTCGCCGTCGTCGAGACCAACGCTCCCGACCGCAACACGGTGTTCAAGCCGGTCGACGAGACCTCCCAGCTCATCGCCCAGCATCTCCTGGAGTTCCTCGCACACGAGGTCAAGCGTGGCCGCTTGCCCGCGGGTCTGTTGCCCCTGCAGTCGGGGGTCGGCAATATCGCCAACGCGGTGCTTCGTGGGCTGGACGGCGGTCCGTTCCGTCCCCTGACCGCCTACACCGAAGTGATCCAGGACGGCATGCTCGCGCTGCTTCGCTCGGGCACGATGGACTCGATCTCGGCGACGGCCTTCTCGCTGAGCGAGGAGGGTTCGGCGGACCTGCACGCCAACATCGCCGACTATCACGACCGAATCGTCTTGCGGCCCCAGGAGATCAGCAACCACCCCGAGGTGATCCGTCGCCTCGGTTGCCTGGCGATGAACGGCGCGATCGAAGCCGACATCTACGGCAACATCAACTCGACCCACGTCATGGGCACGAGCATCATGAACGGCATCGGCGGGTCGGGCGACTTCGCTCGCAACGCCTACATCGCGATGTTCCTCACGCACTCAACCGCCAAGGACGGCGCTATCTCTTCGATCGTGCCCATGGTGAGCCACGTGGATCACACCGAGCACGACGTGCACGTCCTCATCACCGAGCAGGGCGTCGCCGACCTGCGCGGCCTCGCGCCGCGACGGCGCGCTCAGATGATCATCGACCGCTGCGCGCACCCGGACTACCGGCCGATGCTCCAGGACTACTTCGACCGCGCTAACGCATCGAGTGCCGGGCGCCACACCCCGCACCTGATCGAGGAGTCGCTCTCGTGGCACGCGCGCTACCTGCGCGACGGCACGATGCAGCCGCGGTGAGTTCGACCGCGCGCTCGATGCCCGGACTTCGTCGCGCGACGGGGCGCCGAGTAGATTCTCCTCGTGGCTGAAATCACCAACGAGACCGTGGCGTCAATCGAGATGACCCTCAGCAGCGTCGACCGCGCCCTCGAACGGCTGCGCGCGGGCACCTACCGGCAGTGCCAGGTGTGCGGGCGCGCAATCGACGACGCCGACCTGATCGCCGACGCCCTACTCAGCCACTGCTCGGAGCACCCCGAACTCGCTTAGGGCTGTTCGGAGCGACGGGCTACTTCTTGGTCGCCCAGAAGATCTCGGCGATGGCGTCGATTTCGCTCAGGAGCCGGTCGGCGACGACGACGTCGTTGGTTTTCTTCGCGTCCCCGGCGGACTTGGTCGCCATCCAGAAGAGGTCGTGGAGGTTCGGGAACTGCTTGAGGTGCTCGACCTTGAAGTAGTCGGTCCACAGCACCCAGAGGTGGTGCTTGACGAGCTCGCAGCGCTCCTCTTTGATGATCGTCGCGCGGACCTTGAAGTCGGGGTCGCTCGAGGCGTTGTACTTCTCCATCGTGGCCTTGACCGACTGGGCTTCGATGCGCGCCTGGGCGGGGTCGTAGACGCCGCAGGGCAGGTCGCAGTGGGCGTAGACCGACAGCGGTGCCGTGGTGGCGTCGAGCAGGGCGTTGAGACGAGAGACGATCGACATGGTGAGCCTTTCGAGTGCTGGCACCGCGAGGGTGCGTTTCGCTGATACCAAGGCAGGTTAGCCAGTCCGC